>NZ_JAFEUC010000002.1:0-724421 GCF_016901255.1 Micromonospora humida | reverse complement strand
CACCGCCGGCACCCTCCACGACACCCCCCTCACCACCCAAACCCCCCACACCCTCCACACCACCCTCACCGCCAAAATCGACACCACCCACACCCTCCACACCGCACTCCAACACCACCCCGAGGTGAATCTCGTCGTCTTCGGCAGCGCCACCGGGACCCTCGGCAACGCCGGCCAGGCCAACTACGCCGCCGCCAACACGTTCCAGGACGCGCTGACGCACCACCGGCACACCATGGGGCTGGCCGGCACGACGATCGCGTGGGGCCTGTGGCACACCGAGTCGGGGATGGGGGCCGGCCTGCAGGAACAGGACCTGCAACGGCTCAGCCGGATCGGCGTACGGCCGATGGACGTCGCCGACGGCCTGGCGGCGCTCGACGCGGCCGTCACCCTGGGCCAACCGGTGACCGTCGCGATGGGGCTGTACCTGCCCACCCTCACCGCGCGGGCCCGCGACGGGCTGCTCGCGCCGCTGTTCCGGGCGTTGACCGGGCCGGTCGGCGTGGACGCGTCGCCGCAGGACGCGCCGGCGGCGGTCCGGCCGCTGCCCGAACGGCTCGCCGGGCTCACCGACGCCGACCGGCACGACCTGCTCCTGACCCTGGTCTGTGAGAACGCGGCGATCACCCTGGGGCATGCCGGGGCGGCGGGCATCGCCCCGGAGCGGCAGTTCCGGGACCTCGGCATCGACTCGCTCACGGCGGTGGAACTGCGTAACCGGCTCGCCACGGCGACCCAGCTGCGGCTCTCGGCCAGCCTGATCTTCGACCACCCGAGCCCGGCACAGCTGGCCCGGCACCTCGGCGACCGGTTGACACCGCAGGAGCGGGACCCGTTCGCGGTGCTGTTCGCCGAGTTGGACCGGTTGACCTCCGACCTGTCGGCGGCGGCACCGTCCGCCGCGGCGATGGGCCGGCTGTCCGGCCGGCTGGCCGGTTTCCTCGACCGGGTGGAGGAGCAGCGGTCCGCCCTGGTGGCGGAGACCGGTGACGAGGTGACCGCGATCTCGACGGCGACCGACGACGAGATCTTCGACCTGATCGACAACGAACTCGGCATCGGCTGAAGGAGTCGCACATGACCGCACCAGTGATCATCGCCGGCGGGAGCCTGACCGGGCTCATGCTGGCGCACGAGCTGGCCCTGTGGGGGATCGACGTCGTCGTGCTGGAGCGCAGCCCCGACCTGACCGACGAGTCACCCGGGCAGGCGATCAACACCACCACCGCCGAACTGCTCGACCAGCGGGGCCTGCTCGCCGGGCTGCGCGGGCACGTCTCCCCCGTGCAGGGCACGCACTTCTCGCTGATGTGGCTGGACATGTCGGCGCTTTCCGGCCGGCATCTGCCGGCCATGCTGCTCGGGCACCAGTTCATCGCGCGGCGGCTCGACGAGGCCGCCGTGGCCCGTGGGGCCGATGTGCGCCGGGGCCACCGGGTGACGGCCTTCACCCAGGACGACGACGGCGTACGGGTCCGGGTCGGCACCGCCGACGGCGAGTACCACCTGCACGGCAGCTTCCTGGTGGCGGCCGACGGTGAGGACAGCACGGTGCGCGCGGCCGCCGGCATCGCCTTCCCGGGCGCGGGTCCGGCGAACTGCGGTCTGGTGGCCGACGTCGAGATCGCCGTCGCGGAGCTGGCCCCGGAACACCGTGGGTCACGGTTCTGCCCCGGTGGGGGCGTCTACTCGGCGGTGCCGGTCGGGCCGGAGCTGCTGCGGGTCATCACGGCGGAGTTCGACGTCGCGTCCCCCGCCGACACCGCGCCGACGACAGCCGAGCTGCGCGCGGCGGTCGCCCGGCTCACCGGCGCGGAGTTGCCGGACGCGCCGGTGCGCTGGGTACGCCGGTACGGCGGGCAGACCCGGACGGCGGACCGGATGCGCAGCGGCCGGGTCTTCCTGGCCGGCGACTCGGCGCACACCTTCTATCCGTTGGCCGGTCTCCGGCTCAACCTGTGTCTGCAGGACGCCGTCAACCTGGGCTGGAAGCTCGCCGCGGAGCTGTCCGGCTGGGGTCGGCCCGGCCTGCTGGACACCTATCACGAGGAGCGTCACCCGCAGGCGGTACGCGCGGCGGATGCCACCGACGCGCAGCTCGCCCTGATCCATCCGATCGACCGGGTGACGCCGCTGCGCGGCCTGTTCGTCGAGCTGCTGCGGCTGCCGCAGGTGAACACCTACCTGCTGGAGCTGTCGACCGGGCTCGACGTCCGGTACGACGTCGGGGTGGAGCCGTGCGGCCCGGTTCCGGTGGGCCGCCGCCTGCCGCACGTGCCGCTGGCCGGCGTCCGACCGCTGGCCGGTACGGCGGGGGGCTCGGCGACATCGACCTGCGTGGCCGACCTGCACCATGCCGGGCGCGGCGTCTACCTGGACCTCGGCGGCCGGACGCCGGTGCCGACCCGGCGCACCCTGGCGGCGCTGGGCGACCGGGTCGACGCGGTTCGCGCGGAGCCCACCGGGGAGATCCTGGCGGATGCCGTCCTGGTGCGTCCGGACGGTCACGTCGCCTGGGCCGGGGATCCGGTCTCGGATGCCGAGGGGCTGTCCGGCGCGCTCAAGTCGTGGTTCGGTGAGCCGGCCGGGTGACCGGTCGTGCCGTACGAGCGGCGCCCCCGGCCGGTGGCCGGGGGCGCCGCTCGTACGGCGGTCGGGTCAGGGCGCGGTGACGGTGCCGGCGAGCTGCTGTGACCAGGCGGTCACGGTGGGCGCGGCGGCGAGGTCACCGAAGCGCACGCTCATCCCGGCGCGACGCCAGCCGTTGACCAGCCGCATCAGTTGCAGGGAGGTGAGTCCGAGCTGGACCAGGTTGGCGTCGTCGCCGATGGCTGCGGCGTCCAGGCCGATCACGACGGCGATCGCCTGTCGGATCTCCTCACGTGTGGTGCCCGCGGTGTCCTGCTGCACGATGGGTCCTTTCCGTCGACTCAGCGATACTCTTCGATGATCTTGATTACGGCGCAGCCGACCTCGATGCCGACGCCGACGGCGAGCAGCAGGACGTGGTCACCCGGGCCGACGGCTCCGGTGGTCACCAGGTGGTCCAGCGCCAGGATCTGGTCGCTGGCGCCGCAGTGTCCGACCGTACGGCTGAAGTCCCACACGGTCTGCGCGTCGGTGATCCCGAGGGGGTCGAAGATGCCGTTCTGGAGCTGGTCGAGGGCGACCCCGCTGTGTGCGATCCGGGCGATGCCGGCCATCGTCACACCGGCCTCGTCGAGCACCCGGTCGACCGTCTCGGTGACCAGGTCGCCGAGGTGGAACACCGGCGGGGTGACGCCGTTGGCCCACTGCTCGGCCCAGTAGCGGGAGCGCGATTCGAGGTCGACCTGCCGCCCGGTGGTGATACTGGGCGGGAAGAGCGGTTCGCCGCCGCGGTGCAGGACCTCGGCCGCCGGGTTGGACGCCGAGCCGACCGCGAGGAGTTCGGCGAAGCCGCCCCGGGTGGACAGCAGGGCTGCGCTCGCGCCGTCGGCCAGCACGTAGTGCGAGCTGATCCGCCAGCGGTCGACGACCGGGGTGGAGAAGTTGTCGGCGGCGGTGAGCAGGACGGCGGTCGACCCGGGGTCGGCCATCAGCTGCGCGGCCGCCAGCCGCAACGCCGACAGCATCCCGTTGCAGCCGTGGTGGATCTCCAGCGCCGGCACCGCCCGGACGCCGAGTGTCTCGTGCAGGATGTAGTGCGGGGCGGACCAGGTGTCGGGCCCCTGGTAGTGGACCGGGCAGTGCATCAGCGCCGCGACGTCCTCGGGGCGGTGGGCCGAGCGCTTCATCGCCTCCGCGGCGGCCTGGAACGCCATGTCGGGGGCGGGCGTGTCCGCTGACACCGCGATCGAGTGCAGGTCGCTGTGGATGCGGTTCCCCTCGTCGTACCAACCGCGTTTCACGGCTTCTTCGGTGGTGATCCGGTCCGGCAGATACGTGCCGACACCAGCGACAAAGACGTTCCGGACTTTCATTGCCACCCGCTTTCGGGAAATGGTGCGGCCAACATCCCCAACGGTCCTCGACCTGCCTAACGGCGACCTAAAGAGGATCTTGGTAGGGGCCCGTACCGCCGCAGCCGCACCGCCGGGCAGCGGATCGACGGCGACGCCGCCACCCCTCCCCCGGCCCGCCCGTCGTCCCGGGGCCCGCATTTGTGGCTGACATGCAGGCGTCGGTGCTTGCGGGGAGGCTTTTCGTGAGGGAGAGTCACCGAACGGGCGAGTCGCATCGCCGACAGAAGACACCCGGCCGAAACACTTCCGTGCACATCGTTAGCGGTACCCCTGCACCGCTGGACGGTTCCGGGCCCCGAAGCCCTTCGGCAAAATTCTCGGAACGGTCTTAACGACCATATCGACAACACGGGATAAAGCAGGTTGACACCCTCGCTGAAACATGATTAATTGCGATTCGTCACATCTCTTGGGGAGGGATACGTTGGCATCCGGTGATGATCGGGAGGCGTTGATCACCGCCGATCAACCAATTGTCTTCAAACTCCTCGGTCCCCTGGAAGTGTGGGTGGACAGCACCCGCGTCCCGCTCGGCGGCACCCGGCAGGAACTGGTGCTCGCGGCCCTGCTGCTGGCCACCGGATGCGTCGTCACCCTGCAACAGCTCGTTCAGGTCGTCTGGGAGACGCACCCGCCGTCGACGGCGGCGCACCAGATCCGGAAGATCGTGGCGGACCTGCGTCGGCGGCTGCCCGCCGGGCTGATCGTCACCGACGGGCCCGGCTACCGGATGGTCATCCACGACACGGCGGTCGACCTGCAGATCTTCGAGAAACAACTCGTCCGGGCCCGGGCCGCCGAGGACGACGGCCGCCCGACCGAGGCCATCGACGCCCTGACCACCGGCCTGTCCCTGTGGCGCGGCGACGCGCTGAGCGGCATGAACGGCCTCACCGTACGCACCGCGGCGGCCCGCGCCGACGAACGTCGTCTGATGACCGTCGAACGTCTGATCACCCTGCAACTGGAGATCGGCGAGGAGGGCGACCTGGTCGGCCAGCTCCGGGCGCTGGCGGCCGAGCACCCGATGCGGGAACGGTTGCTGGTCCTGCTGATGACCGCGCTCTACCAGAGCGGGCGGCAGGCCGAGGCCCTCCAGGTCTACGCCGACGCCCGGCAGTCGCTGGCCGACCAGTTGGGCATCGATCCCGGGCCGGAGCTGAGCCGGCGGCACGAGCAGATCCTGCGCAACGACCCGGCCCTCGACCCGCGTGCCGCCACCCGCGCGTCGGTGCCCACCGTCCGGGTCGTGACCTCGTCGAGCCGCCCGATGACGATCCCCCGGGACCTGGTCGACTTCACCGGGCACGACGAGACCCTGGAGACGCTCGTCGGCTTCGCCCGGCCGGACGCCACGGCGCTGACCCTCGTGTCGATCAACGGGATGGGCGGCGTCGGCAAGACCACCCTGGCGATCCACGCCGCGCACCGGCTGGGCAGGGAGTTCCCCGACGGGCAGCTCTTCCTGGACCTGCACGGCTTCACCTACGGCCGGGACCCGGTCGACCCGGTCGAGGCGCTGGGCGTCCTGCTGCGTGCGGTGGGCACCCCGGGCGAGCAGCTCCCCACCGACCAGGTCGGCAGGTCGGCGCTCTGGCGGGCCACGACCGCCGACCGGTCGCTGCTGATCCTGCTGGACAACGCCAGTAGCGCCCAGCAGGTCATCCCGTTGCTGCCCAGTTCGGCCACCAGCCTGGTGCTGATCACCACCCGGTCGCGGCTCAACGGATTGGACGGGACCCACTCGGTCACCCTCGATCCGCCGCTCGACGACGAGGCCAGCGCGATCGTCCACCGCCTGCTCGGCGACCGGCACCCGGCGACCGAGGCCGAGGTGCAGGCCCTGGTCGAGGCGTGCGGCCGGCTGCCGCTGGCCCTGCGGATCGCCGTGGCCCGGCTGCACAACCGCCCGAAGTGGACGCTCAGCTACCTGATCGGCCGGCTGCGCCGCGAGGGGCGGCTCATGCGGGAACTGGTCCTCGATGACCGCAGCGTCGCGGCCAGCATCGGCCTGTCCTACCACGGGGTCGGCCCCGACCACCAGCAGATGTTCCGCCTGATCGGGCTGTTCCCCGGGGAGAGCTGCGACGCGTACACGGCGGCGGCCCTCGCGGGCGTCCCGCAGGAGCGGGCCGAGCAGATCCTGGAGGACCTGCTCGACTCGCAGCTGCTCATCCAGCGGCAGGTCGACCGGTACGAGATGCACGACCTGGTCCGCAACTTCGTCCGTACCGTCCTCGCCCAGGACGAGGACGAGAACACCACCGCCATCCACCGGCTGCTCGACTACTACGTCGTCACCGCGGAGACGGCGGCGAACCGGGTCCAACCCGGCCGGTTCGTGACCGAGGCCCGGGTGCGGTACCCACCGCAGGACGTGGCGCCGCTGGCCGACCAGGCGGAGTCGCTGGAGTGGTTCGAGGCCGAGCGGCGCAACCTGCTGGCCGCGATCGACCTGGCGGCTGACCGGGGACACGACTTCCACCTGTGCCACCTGCCCCGCACGATGGCCTTCTACCTCTACGTCCGGGGCGAGATGCACGAGCACGTCGCCACCTTCCGCAAGGCCGCCGCCGCCGCCCGCCGGATCGACGAGCCGGTCCACGAGGGACTCAACCTGATCAACGTGGCGATCGCGCACTGGTATCTCGGGGAGTTCACCGAGGCCCTGGAGTGCTACGCCGACGCGCTGGCCATCGCCCAGGACACCAACGACACCGTCGGCGAGGGCACCTGCCTGGGGCGGATCGGCATCGTCTGCGCCAGCATGGGTCGCTTCGAGGAGGCGCTGAGCTACCAGCAGCGGGCGCTGGCCATCCACCGCACGATGGGCAGCCAGGCCGAGCAGGGCAACGCGCTGAGCAACATCAGCCAGTTGCAGAACGTCCTCGGGATGCACGCCGAGGCGGTGACGAGCGCCCGGGAGGCGGTGCGCCTGCTCGACGGCCGCGACCAGCCGGCCGATCTCGCCTCGGCGCTGACCCGGCTCGCCTCGGCGCAGAGCAACCTGGGTGAGGGGTCGGCCGCGCTGGCCACACTGACCCTGGCGACCGTCCCGGTGCAGACCACGAACAGCCGCCGGGCCCGCGCCATGCTCGAAACGCGGTACGCCGAGGTCCTGATGCGGCTGGGCCGGCTCGCGGAGGCGGAACGGCACGGCCTGGCCGCGCTGAGCCTGCTGGGCGGCCTGGAGAACCCGGCGCTGCGCGCGGAGGTGGAGAACGTCCTCGGTCGGGTCCACACGGAACGGGGCGACTTCACCGGCGCCCTGGCCCGACACCGCAGGGCCCACGAGAACGCCGACCGGATCGGGCTGCGCCTCGAACAGGCGCGCGCGCTCGACGGGATGGGACGCGCCCACGCCGGCCTGGGTGACTTCGACCGGGCGGTGACGGACTGGCGGGCCGCGCTGAGCCTCTACCAGGTCATGGGCACCACCGGCGACGATCTGGAGCAGCGCCTCGGGTGTCTGGAGCAGTCCCGGTCGGCCGTGTCGCACTGACCGGCGGATGCGGTGCCGGGCGGTCGCCGTACCCGGGGCGCGTCCGCACCCCGCAACAGCGCCGCCCGATTACATCGATCAAGGTAATTACCATAGGGGAGCGTCGTGGTGATTTGCCACGACTCGTTGACGTAATTCGGGCGGCGAGCGCCTCAGCGCGGGCCACCATTGTCGAGCAGCGGCCCGTCGGCGACCGCGACAACGGCATGACCCTCCGGACCGGCCACCACACGACCGGGGTCGGCGGCGGATCCGGTGGCGGCGAAGGCCCCGACGGCCAGGCACAATGCGACAGCGGCCCGACCCAGAACGCGGATCTTGAACATGACATTCCCCCGGTGCTCGTCGGTCGTTTTGACAATGCCACTGTCACAACCGTCGCTACCGGAACGATCCCACATCGGTCCCGGCGAATACCATTGTGATCCCGGATCGCGAGGACGACAACACTGCCGCACTTATGGGCGCATGACGCAAAACGCATTCAAACCCATCGGTTGTGGCGACTCCGGCCGATGCGGTAGACATGGTGTGCCCGCCACGGCCGGCGCCGCCCTCTCCCCCGCGGCCGATGCCGACCGGTGACGGGCGTCCCGTCGCCTCCCGCGCGTCGACCGCACCGGCATACCCACCGCGAAGTGCGGCAACCCGGCAGGCGGGAACGGATCGGGACCGATTCGGTATCGGCCTGCGCCACAGTGGTGTGGTGACTTCGGTTGACCCGACGGCGGACTGACTCGCCACCACAGCGCCGGCACTCCACCCGATGCCACGTACCGCCGACACCGAGCCGGCGGACGACTCGACGGGGGGAACATCCGTGAAGTACGAGATCCTTGGCGAGATCCGGGTCCATGGCGTCAGCGGTGTCGTCACACCCCGTACCCGCAAGACCGAGACCCTGCTGGCGGTGCTGCTGGCGAAGACCAACCAGATGGTCACCTCCGACCAGTTGCTGAACGAGATCTGGGGCGAGGATCCCCCCAGCCGGGCCAACGACGCGCTCTACGTCTACATCTCGCAGCTCCGCAAGGTGCTGCGCGGCAGCGGCCACCACGCCGCCATCGTCACCCGACCCCGGGGGTACACCATCCTGACCGACGCGGGCGACCTCGACGCCGACGAGTTCCGTCGACTCGCCCACCTCGGCCAGCAACTCCGTCGCGCCGGCCAGTTCTTCCCGGCGGCCCAGACGCTGCGCCGGGCGCTCCGGCTCTGGGGTGGGCCCGCCTTCAGCGGGCTGATCGACAGCCCGGTCGTGTACGCGTACGCCACCCTGCTCAACGAGCTGCGCATCGAGTGCCTGGAACAGCTCATGGAGATCGAGCTGACCCTCGGCGGTCACCGCGAGATCGTCGGCCAACTCTCCGCGCTCATCACCGAACAGCCCCTGCGCGAGAAGCTCTACCAGTACCTGATGCTCGCCCTGCACCGTTCGGACCGCCGGGCCGAGGCGCTGGCCGTCTTCCACACCGCCCGCCAGCGGCTCGACATGGAGATCGGCATCGAACCGTGCCAGGCCCTGCGCGACCTGCACCAGCACATCCTGCAGGACCGCGACCTCGGGTCGTCGATGCTGGTCAGCCCGCTCGCGGCGGCGTCGTGACCACGACCGCGGCGAACGTGCCGTACCGCACCGACGAACCCGACCTCTGGCTGCGCCGGTTCGGCACCCGCAGCAGCGGCGGCCCCACCCTGATCTGCCTGCCGCACGCCGGCGGCGCGGCGACCTTCTTCCGGCCGCTCGTCGGGCTGCTCGCCGCCGAGGTGGACGTGACGTGCGTGCAGTACCCCGGCCGCCAGGACCGCCGCGGCGAGCCACCTGTCGACACCATCGACGCCCTGGCCGACCTGCTGACCGAGGTGATCCTGCCGACCGTGCGCGGGCCGGTGGCGTTCTTCGGGCACAGCATGGGCGCGATCCTCGGTTTCGAGGTGGTCCTGCGCCTGGAACAGCTCGGGGTCGCCCCGCTGCGGCTGTTCGCCTCGGGTCGCCGGGCGCCCGGGGTGTCCCGGCACGAGACGGTCCACCTGCGCGACGACCGTGGGCTGCTGGCCGACGTCGCGGAACTCAGCGGAACCGAGGACGACGTCTTCGCCGACGAGGAACTGACCGCGATGGTGCTGCCGGCCATCCGGGCCGACTACCGGGCGATCGAGACGTACGCGCCCCGGCCCGGGGTGCCCCGGCTGCGCTGCCCGGTGACGGCGCTGCACGGCACTTCCGATCCCCGGGTGGACCTCGCCGACGCGCGCGCGTGGGCGGGCCACACCGACGGCGGGTTCCGGCTGCAACCGTTCCCCGGTGACCATTTCTTCCTGCTGCGGCAGTGGACTCCGGTGGCCCGGGCGATCCGAACGGATCTGCGGCTGGGCTGACCCTCCTCGACACGGACCGGCCCCGGTGCGAAAAGGCAGCGGGGCCGGTCGAATCGCGTTCCCTCCTATTGTCCCGGGCGACAAAGATCGACACCGATCGATGCATGACGGGCTTTAGAACGGTTTCAGCGACCCGCCATAGCGTTCGCCGGACGGACAATGGAGCGAGGGGACCGACACACGATGAACGAATCGACCACCTGGCGAGCATTGACGACAGGCAGCACCGACGAGGTCGTCCTGGCCATCGACTTCGACGCCACCGGCCGCCCGGAGGCGCGGTTCGCCGACCTGGCACCGCACCTGGGACCGGATTCCACCGTGTGGGAGACCGTGCCACTCGGGATGGACGCGCTGGCCGGACCCACTGGCGAGGGATACGTCAAGCGCTGGGCCGACGAGGTCCGCGCCAGCGGCCGTACGGTGACGGCGGTCATGGGGTTCTGCGCCGGTGGCGCACTGGCCCCGGCCCTGGCGGCGCAGGTCGGCCAGTGGCAGCCGGAGCCCCCGCTGATCCTGTTCGACCCCGAGACCGTCACGCCGCTGACCATGTACTGGCAGTTTGCGAAGATCATCGAGGTGGCCACCTCGTCGCTGACGCCGGCCGAGCTGGACGAGGCGCGCGAGGCGGGCCGGCAGGCCCAGCGCGACCTGGGTGACCTGGAGCCGCTGGCGGACCGGCTCAGCGAGATCTTCGGACAGGTCGGCGCGGTGGCCTTCCCCCGGCTCGGCCTGGACGCCACCAGCGCCGCCGAGGTGGTCACCCTGTTCCGCTCCTTCATCAGCTACCTGTGCGCCGCCGGCCAGTTCGACCCGCTGCCGGCGTGGTCCCGGGCCACGGTGCTCACCTCGGCGAGCCCCACCAGCGGTCTCAACGGCTACCGGACGATCAACCCGCAGGCCCCGACGAACCTCGCCGGCGACGAGATCACCTTCTCGGTCGGGCACGCCGGCATGCTCGCCGACGCCACGGTCGCCGCGACCACCCGGGAGCTGCTGGCCCGGACCCGGGTCCTCGGGGGAGCGCGGTCGTGACCGGGCCGGCCGCCGCCACCCGCAAGGAGGAGGCACTGTGGATGCTCGACCAGCTCGTCCCGGGTTCCGGCGTCAACAACCTGGCGGTGGCCCTCGACGTCGAGGGTGAACTCGGCGACTGGGAGCTGGAGGAGACCCTCGCCCGACTGCTGGCCCGGCACGCCACCCTGCGGACGGTCTTCCGCGACACCCCGGCGGGGCTGCTACGGCACGTCCTCGGGTCGACCGAGATCACCGTCGCGCTCGACCAGCACGAGGTCGCGCGGGCCGACCTGGAGGAGCTGCTCACCGCCTACGTGGGCAGGCCGTTCGCGATGGACGGCAGCCCGCTGCTGCGCGCCGGACGGTTCCGTACCCCCGACGGGGACGTGCTCTGCCTCGCCGTGCACCACCTCAACTTCGACGCCCTGTCCTCGGTGGTGCTGACCGAGGAACTGGTGGCCCTCTACACCGCGGTCTCGGAGGACACCGAGCCGCCCGCCGAACTGGCGCAGCCGGCACCGGTCTGCGTGGAGACGGCACCGAGCCAACGCAGCCTCACCTACTGGCGCGACCAGCTGCACGGGTTCGACCCGTCCGGGCTCGCCCTGTGGTGCGAGGGGCCGGACGTGGCCCAGCCGACCCTCACCGGAGACCGGGTCAGCGCCCGCCTATCGGCCGCCGCGTACGACGCGGTACGTGCCCTCGCCCGCCAACTGCGGGCACCGGAGGCGGTCATCCTGTACGCGGCGTACAGCCTGCTGCTGTCCCGGCACGGTGCGGGCCGGGACGTCGTCGTGGGCGCGCCCGCCTCGCTGCGGACCGCCGAGAGCAGCCGGGCCGTCGGCTACCACATCAACACGTTGCCGCTGCGGCTGCGCATCCCGCCGGGCGTCACCTTCGCCGACCTGGTCGGGGAGGCCCGGGGGGTGTTCCTCGCCTCGATCATCCACCGCGAGGTGCCCGTCGAGGCGCTGATGGCACAGTTCCGTCCGGCCGCCGGCTCCTGGCGTAACCCGGTCTTCAAGCACCTGTTCAACTACGTCCCGGACGAGGGGCAGGCCAGCTACGACCTCGGTGGGCTGCGGGCCGAGCGACGCATCGTGGAGAACGGTTTCAGCAAGTTCGACCTGGAGTTCTTCGTCGTCTCGACGGCCGGCGCGCTGGACGTGCGGGCGGTCTTCTACACCGAGGTCCTCGGGCGGGCGGACGTGACCGCGATGCTGGCCCGGTTCGACGCACTGCTGGTGACGCTCGGTCGGCGCAGCGGGGAGCCGGTCGACGCGCTGCCGCTGCACGCCCCGACGGACCTCGCCACCATCGACACGGCGAACGCGACCACCCGTCCGGCGCGAAGCCCCTCGGTGCTGGCGGCCATCGCCGACCGGGTCGCGGCGGCCCCGACGGCGGTCGCGGTCCGCGACGGCGACCGTGCGGTGTCGTACGCCCAGATCTGGGCGGCGGCGGACCGCACCCGCGCGGCCCTGCGCGCGGCCGGTGTGGGTCCGGGCGGGGTGGTCGCCCTGCTGGGCCGGCGGGGTCCGGAACTGCTCGGCGCGGTCCTGGGCACCTGGCTGGCCGGGGCCGCCTACCTGCCGGTCGACCCGGCCCACCCGTACCAGCGGATCGTCTACCAGCTCGACGACTCGGGCGCGGGGGTGGTGATCGCCGATCCGGGCACGCCGGTGCCGGAGGCGCCCGGCCGGGTGGTGCTGCACCCGGTGGAGGTCGCCGACGTCGACCCGGCACCGGTCGGCCCGACCGCCGACGGGTTCGCCGCCGGCGAGGACCCGGCCTACCTCATCTACACCTCCGGGTCGACCGGACGCCCGAAGGGCACCTGGATCACCCACCGGGCGCTGGCCAACCTGATCGAGCACTTCGTCGACCTGCTCCGCGCCGACGCCCGCACCGCGACGCTCTGGCTGACCACGTTCAGCTTCGACATCTCGGCGCTGGAACTCTTCCTGCCCCTGGTCTCCGGCGGGTCGACGGTGGTCGCCCCGGACGCCGCCCGCACCGACGGGCAGGTGCTGCTGGACGTGCTGCGGCGGCACCCGGTCGACATCGTGCAGGCGACGCCGACGACCTGGCGGCTGGTGGCCGAGCAGGCGGGGGACGTCCTGCGCGACGTCCGGCTGCTCAGCGGCGGCGAGGCGCTGCCGGCCGGGCTGGCCCGTCAGCTCGGCGGGGCCGGTCGGGAACTGCACAACGTCTACGGCCCCACGGAGACGACCATCTGGTCCACCGCGGCGCTGCTCGCCGCCCCGTTCACCGGGCCCGTCCACGTCGGTGCGCCGATCGCGAACACGCAGGTCTTCATCGCCGACCCGGAGGGCCGCGAGCTGCCGGTGGGCCTGCACGGCGAACTCTGCATCGCCGGTGAGGGGGTGGCGATCGGCTACCACCGCCGCCCGGAGCTGACCGCCGAACGGTTCGGCGGGCACGAGCGGTACGGGCCGTTCTACCGCACCGGGGACCTGGCCCGCTGGCGGCCGGACGGCACCATCGAGGTGCTCGGCCGGATGGACCGTCAGGTGAAGCTGCGGGGCAACCGGATCGAGCTGGGCGAGATCGAGTCGGTGCTCGGCGAGCATCCGGCGGTCGACGCGGCGGCGGTGCTGGTGCACGGCGGCGCCGACGGCACGCTCGTCGCGTTCGTCGTCGGCCCCGACCCGGACGACGCCGTCCACGACGACCTCTGGCGGCACGCCATCGGGGTGCTGCCGCACGCCGCGGTGCCGCAGGAGTTCATCGTCGTGGCGGGCTTCCCCACCACCGGCAACGACAAGGTCGACTATCCCGCGCTGGGCCGGCTCGCCGAGGACCGCAGGCGGCGGGCGCGCGAGGCCGCACGCCCGACGGCGGCCAGCGGCGACCCGGTGCTCGACGAGCTGATCACCCTGTGGCAGGACCTGCTCGGCCATGCCGACGTGCACGCCGGGTCCAACTTCTTCACCGCCGGGGGGCACTCGTTGCTCGCCGCCCGGCTCGTCCAGCAGGTCGAGGCCCGGCTGCGGGTCCGGCTCGCGCTGTCCGACATCTTCGCCAACCCCACGCCGATCGCGCTCGCCGAGGGCGTACGGGCGGCCCAGCGGCAGCGCCTCGACCGGGTCTCACTCAACTAAGGAGCATCCACCATGACAATCACCAGCGACCTGCCCGTCGTCGACCTGCCCGCGTTGCCGTTCGAGCGCGACCAGTTCGACGTCAACGGCATCGCACCGCTGTTCCGCGAGCTGCGGGACACCCAACCGATCGTCCGGGTGCGTACCTCGGCCGGTGACGAGGCGTGGCTGGTCACCCGGTACGAGGAGGTCAAGACGCTGCTCAACGACCCGCGCCTGGGCCGCTCCCACCCCGAGCCGGAGAAGGCGGCCCGGGTCGCCAACGCGGCCGTGCTGACCGGGCCGCTGGGCACCCCGGACAAGGAGGTCGCCGCCCGGCAGCGGTTCCGGCGGCTGATCGGGCCGTCGTTCGCCGCCCGCCGGGTGGAGAAGCTGCGCGGCCAGGTACAGGAGATCGTCGACCAGCTGCTCGACGATCTCGCGGCGAGCCCGCAGCCGGCCGACTTCCACGAGGCGCTCTCGTTCCCGCTGCCGGTGCTGGTCATCTGCCAGTTGCTGGGCGTGCCGACGGAGGACCGCGCCGAGTTCCGGCACTACTCGGCCGGCGCCACCGCGCTCGACGACCCCGCCGCGGCGAAGGCCGCCTGGGAACGGCTCGTCGCCTACATGTACCGGCTGATCGACATCAAGCGCGCCGAGCCGGGCGAGGACGTCTTCTCCGACCTGCTCGCGGTCGCCGAGCAGGAGAACCTCAGCGACGACGAGATCGCCCGGATGGGTGCCGGCCTGCTGTTCGCCGGCCACGAGACCACGGTCACCCGGCTGGACCTCGGCACCCTGCTGCTGCTCACCCACCCCGACCAGCGGGAGAAGCTGCAGAACGACCTGAGCCTGGTGCCGTCCGCGGTCGAGGAGATGCTGCGCATGGTCGCCCCGTCCACCCAGGACGTGCTGCCCCGCTACGCACACCAGGACATCACGGTCTGCGGCACCGACGTGCCGGCCGGTGACCTCATCCTGCTCGCCTTCACCGCCACCAACCGGGACCCGGACGTCTTCGTCGACCCGGACCGCTTCGACATCACCCGCGACTCCGACCGGCACATCGCGTTCGGGCACGGGCCCCGGTTCTGCATCGGGTCGAGCCTCGCGCGGGCCGAGTTGCAGTGCCTGTTCGCGACGCTGCTCGTCCGCTTCCCCAATCTCCAGCTCGCTGTCCCCCCAGCCGAGCTGGAGTTCCGCGATTTCACCCTCACCGGTGGCGTAACTTCCCTTCCCGTCACCTGGTGAGCTGAACGCGCGGAACCCACTGGCACCGCCGGCCACGTCCCGCCGGCGGTGCCAGTGTCGCGTCCGGGGCACGTCACCGGGACGCGCGGAACCCCGGGGAGGCGGCCGCCGGCCCATGCGGACCCCGGCCCATACGGAACCCCACTCCCCCACCTGCCCCCGTCGTGCAGCGGCTCACCCGGCCGGCCGGCGGCTCGCCGGGCCCGGCCGGCGGCTCGGGCGCGAACAGCGCGGTGGCCGCCATCCGGGGGATGATGGCGGCCACCGCGGGTGGGGGAAGGTCACTCGGCGATACGGGTCTGCGCCGTCCAGCGGTAGATGACGACGTCACCGTCGACCGCCGTCAGCGACTCGTCGGTGCGCTCGAAGTGCTCGTAGCCGCAGCCGTACTGGACTTTGATCTTCGGCTCCAGGCTGTTGACCAACCGGGCCCGAAAGTCGTCGGGGAAACCGTTCGGGCCGCCCTCGAGACGAACCCTCACCTGCGACGTGGTCATGGCCATACCTCCGGCTCTGTGCTGTCGACGGGCTGTGCGAAACGGTGGGGTCGGGGAGCGCCGGTGCCGACGCCCCGGCCGGTGACGACGCCGGGCCGGTCACCGGCCCGCACGGGCCGGGAACGTCCTCGGCCCCGTCCGTGTCGTCTGCGGTGCACGGCGATCAGCCGATCGTCCAGGTGTCGCCGCTGTCGAGCAGATCGGTGAGCATCCGCGTCGGGTCGCCGGGCCCGGTCGGGGTGGCGTGCGCGACCTGCGCGCGCACGGTGTCGTCGTAGCAGGGCCGGTCGACGGCGCGGAACACGCCGACCGGGGTGGTACGCAGGTCGGATCCGGAGAGCCGGGACAGCGCGAACGCGTACGCCGGGTCGGTGACCGACTCGTCGTGCACCACGATCTCGCCGGGCGGCACCTGCGCGGTGGGGCGGACGGCGAGGCCGAACCCGCCCGGCGGATGCGTGACGCAGAACCGGCCGTCCGTGCCGAACCGGATCGGCCCGCCGTGGGTGAGCCGGATCAAGTGGTCGTCACGGACGTCCGGGTCCTTCAGTGGCGCGAAGGCGCCGTCGTTGAAGATGTTGCAGTTCTGGTAGATCTCGACGAACGCCGAGCCACGGTGGGCCGCGGCGGCCCGCAGCACCGACTGCAGGTGCTGACGGTCGGCGTCCAGGGTACGGGCGACGAAGCTCGCCTCGGCGCCGAGCGCGAGCGAGAGCGGGTTGAAGGGCGTGTCGGGTGAACCGACCGGCGTCGACTTGGTGGTCTTGCCCAGTTCGGACGTCGGCGAGTACTGCCCCTTGGTCAGCCCGTAGATCCGGTTGTTGAACATCAGGATCTTGAGGTTGACGTTGCGGCGCAGGGCGTGGATCAGGTGGTTGCCGCCGATCGACAGCGCGTCGCCGTCGCCGGTGACCACCCAGACCGACAGGTCGGGCCGGCTGACGCACAGGCCGGTGGCGATGGCCGGCGCGCGTCCGTGGATCGAGTGCATCCCGTAGGTGTCCAGGTAGTACGGGAAGCGCGACGAGCAGCCGATGCCCGAGATGAAGACGATGTTCTCGCGCGGGATGCCCAGCTCCGGCAGGAACCCCTGCACCGCGGCGAGGATGGCGTAGTCACCGCAGCCGGGGCACCAGCGGACCTCCTGGTCGGACCGGAAGTCCCGGGCGGTCAACGACAGGGCGACCTCAGGCATCACCGATCACCCTCTCGAAGGCGTTCTCCAGTTCGCCGGTGGTGAACGGCGAACCCTCGACCTTGGTGTGGGACACCACGTCGACCAGGTACCGGGCGCGCAGCACCCGGGCGAGCTGCCCCAGGTTCATCTCGGGGACGACCACCCGGTCGTAGCGGGCCAGGACGTCGCCGAGGTTCGCCGGCAGGGGGTTCAGGTGCCGCAGGTGGGCCTGCGCCACGGCGTGGCCGCGCCGGCGCAGCGCCCGGCACGCGGCCGTGACCGGCCCGTACGTCGAGCCCCAGCCGAGCACCAGCACCCGGGTGTCCGGGTCCGGGTCCTCCACCTCGACGTCGGGCACCGGGATCGAGGCGATCCGGGCCGCCCGGGTACGCACCATGAGGTCGTGGTTGGCCGGGTCGTACGAGATGTCGCCGGTGCCGTCGGCCTTCTCCAGACCGCCGATCCGGTGCGCCAGTCCCGGCGTACCCGGCACCGCCCACGGCCGGGCCAACGTCTGCGGGTCCCGCAGGTACGGCAGGAACCGGCCGTCCGGGCCGTTGGGCTCCCGGGCGAAGCTGACCCGCAGGTCGGGCAGCCGGGACACGTCGGGCAGCAGCCACGGCTCGGAGCCGTTCGCCACGTAGTTGTCCGACAGCAGGATGACGGGGGTGCGGTAGGTCAGGGCGATCCGGGCCGCCTCGATCGCCGCGGCGAAGCAGTCCGCCGGCGTCGCCGGGGCGATCACCGCCAGCGGCGCCTCACCGTGGCGGCCGAACAGCGCCATGTCCAGGTCGGCCTGCTCGGTCTTGGTCGGCATGCCGGTCGACGGACCGGCCCGCTGCACGTCGATGACGACCAGCGGCAGTTCCAGCGCGACCGCCAGGGAGATCGTCTCGCCCTTGAGCGCCACCCCCGGCCCGGAGGTGGTGGTCACCCCCAACGCCCCGCCGTAGGAGGCGCCCAGGGCCGCCCCGACCGCGGCGATCTCGTCCTCGGCCTGCATGGTGGTCACCCCGAACCGCTTGTGCTTCGACAGCTCGTGCAGGATGTCCGAGGCGGGCGTGATCGGGTACGCGCCGAGGAACACCGGCAGCTCCGACCGGACGCCGGCCGCCACCAGCCCCAGCGCCAGCGCCGCGTTGCCGGTGATGTTGCGGTACCTGCCGGGCGGCATCGGGGCCGGCGCGACCTCGTACCGGACGGTGAAGTCCTCGGTGGTCTCGCCGTAGTTCCAGCCGGCCCGGAAGGCGGTGACGTTCGCGGCGGCCAACTCCGGGCGGGTGGCGAACTTGCGTTCCAGGAACCGCAGGGTCGACGCGAACGGGCGGGCGTAGATCCAGCTCAGCAGGCCGAGCGCGAACATGTTCCTGGCCCGTGCGGCGTCCCGCTTCGACACCCCCGTCTCGGCGAGCGCGCCGAGGGTCAGCGTGGTCAGCGCCACCGGATGGACCTCGTACCCGTCGAGCGAGCCGTCCTCCAGCGGGTTGGCCCGGTAGCCGACCTTCGTCAGCTGGCGTCCGGTGAACTCGTCGGTGTCGACGATGATCGCCGCACCGCGCCGCAGGTCGGCGAGGTTCGCCCGCAGCGCGGCCGGATTCATCGCGACCAGGACGTCGGGCGCGTCGCCGGGGGTGAGGGCGTCGACGGCGGAGAAGTGGAGCTGGAAGCTCGACACGCCGGGCAGGGTGCCGGCCGGTGCCCGGATCTCGGCCGGGAAGTTGGGCAGTGTCGCGATGTCGTTGCCGAGCTGGGCGGTCTCCGAGGTGAACCGGTCCCCGGTGAGCTGCATCCCGTCGCCCGAGTCGCCCGCGAAGCGGATGACCACCCGGTCGAGCCGCCGGACCGGCGTCTGCACCGGAGCAGCACCGGTCGTCGTCGTGTCGTGCACCATCGTCGTCATGGTTCCGCCTCCCGAGCGTCACACGCCGAAACTGGAGAGCACCTCGCGCAGCCGGGCGGCGAAGGCGCGGGGGTGGGTGGTCAGGCCGGCGTGCCCGCCGGGGAACTCCGAGGTCGCCACCCCGAGGTGGGCCGCGAGGCGTTCGGCGGCGACGTATCCCCACACGCCGCGCGAGTCCTGCCCGGCGGCCGGGACGACCCGCGTCGGCCCGGTCTTCATCGCGTCCAGGTCGTCCATGTCGAGCCGGTACTCCCGGAACGCGGGCAGGTCCCGGGACAGGAAGAACTCGATGTTCGCGGTCCGCCGTTCGTCGGGCGGCGGGGGCATGGCGACCCCCGGCTCGGTCGCCAGCCGGCGGAAGTCCACGCCGTTGAGCGCGCCCAGGCGCAGCAGTGCCGGCAGGCCGCCGGCACCCCGGTGCAGCTCCTCCGCCTCGTCGAGGCCGGCGTTGACCGTGCGGCACAGGTCGTCGGCCAGCAGGTCGAGGATCGGCGGCTCGTGCGTGACCAGCACCCGGACCTGTTCCGGGTGCCGGGTGGCCAGGTGCAGCCCGGTGAGACCACCGATGCTCGAACCGAACACCACCGCCGGCTCCGAGGTCACCTCGGCCAGCAGCCGGTGCACGTCGTCGGCGTGGGTCTCCACGGGCACCGGGCGGCCGTCGTCGGGGTCGATGACGCTGCGCGACAGGCCACGCCGGTCGTAGGTGACCACGGTGTACGCCTCGGCGAGCTGCGCGACCAGACCGGCCGCCCGGTCGGCGTCCCCGTCCCCGCCCTGGAGTATCAGCAGCACCGGTCCGGAACCGCAGATCTGGTAGTACAGGTTGGCGTCCGGAACCCGAAGCGTGCGACCGATCTCACTCATACGCCCGATCGTCGCGGGCGGACCTAACGCGAACCTTGCGTCCGGCTGTCGCGTCCCGGGGCACCCGCCGGCGGCGGTGTCAGCCGGTGGGGGCGAAGGTGTCGCGCAACGCCGGTTCCAGCGACCGGCCGGTGGTGGGTTCGACGAACAACTCGGTCAGCAGCAGGTCGGCGAGGTGGGTGGGGTTGAGACCCGCCTCCCGGCGCGCGAGAGCGTGCAGCAGTCCGCCGCAGCCCAACGCGGCACGGACGGCGGGGGCGGGCAGGCGGCCGACCCGGCGCGGCCGGCCGACGGCGTGGGCGATGCGGGTCATCATGGCCGCCCAGGTGAGGTTCTCGTCGGCGACCGGGACGTCCTCGCCCCGGGCCTGTTCGAGCGCGTCGGCGGCGACCTCGGCCACGCTGCGCGCCGAGGCGGTGGCCGTTCCACCGACGGGGACCGCCAGCGGCACCCGGGACCGCGCCCACCGGTCGAGCGGACCGGCCCAGTTGGGCAGCCGGTCGCCGGCCCGGCCGAAGACGAACGGCAACTCCAGCACGGCGACCGGCAACTGCGGACCGGCGGCGGCGCGTCCCTCGGCGGCCTGTTCCCGCCGGCACTTGATGTAGACGTGCCGGTCCGCCAGCCGCCACTGCGGATGCCGCCGGTCGAAGAAGGTGTAGTACGACCCGGTCAGTACCGCCCGGGTGAGGCCCTCGGCGCGGGCGGCGGTGAGCAGGCGTACCACCGGGTCGACGAGTTCGCGGCGCAGCAGCGGGTGGATCGGCCGGGGCAGCACCCGCTGTTCGTCGGCCCGGGTGGCGAGGACGACACCGTCGTGGCCGGCGAGCAGCGGCCGCAGGTCGTCGGCCGAGGCGGACTCGACGTCGAGCAGGTGGTCGACACCCGGCCGGGCGGTACGGGCCACCGTGGTCACCCGGTGTCCCCGCCCGCGCAGCACCTCGACGACGTGCGCGCCGATCAGACCGCTACCACCCACCACGAGGATTCTCACGTCTCATCGTCCACTGCGGACCGGGCCGATTGTCAAGCCACGCACTCCGGTCGCCGCCACCGTCGGCGGCCACCGGCCCGGTGGATCAGGTCGCCAGTTCGGCGAGGAACCGCTCGGCCCGGCGGGTGTGCAGGAACGCACCCCGCTCGGCGGACGCCGTCCGGGCCCGCTCGGCGGCGGCCCGGACGACCGCGACCGGCTCGCCCCGCGCCCGCAGCAGCCGGGCCCGCAGCAGGAGCAGCAGTCCCTCCGGGTGACGCTGACCGCACGACTCCAGATAGTGGTCGGCCTGGTCGAGCGCGGTCGCGGCAGCGTCGACCGCGCCACCGGCGAGGAGCATCTCGCCGAGGAGCCCGTGCCAGGCGGCGACGTCCGAGCGGGGCGGGTCGAGCAGGTGCGCGGCGATGAGCCGCCGGGCCCGGTCCGCGTTGCCGAGCGGGTCCCGACCGGTCACCGCCAGCGCCCAGCAGCGGGCCAGCCGCTGGTAGGTGCCGAGGAAGACGAACGAGAACCCGGGATCGACGGCGATCCCCCGGCCGGACGCGCGCAACGCCAGCACCGGATCACCGACGATCACCGCTATCCGGGCGGCGGCGCACGCCCACACCGTGAGCGTGTACGGGTCGTCGCCGGCCAGGTCCTCCAGCCCGTCGAGCACGGCCCGGCCGTCGGCCACCGCGCCGTGCAGGGTGGTGACCTCGGCCAGCATCGCGGCCATCAGCAGCTGGAGGTCGTGCCGGACGGGGTCCTCGTCCCGGCGCGGAACGTCGAAGATCATGCCCCGGGACCGCTCCAGCCAGCGGACCGCCTCACCGATCTCCCCGTAGTCCCACTGTTGCAGGCCCCAGGCGTGCAGGCCGCAGGCGAGCACCCACGGGTCGGCGGACTCCCGCCCCCACTCCAGCAGCCGGCGGGCCAGCGGGGCGCTGCGGTCGAGTTCGACCGCCTGGACCAGGGCGGCCCAGCGGGAGTAGAGGAAACCGGCCGCCTCCCGCTCCCGGCCGAGGTCCCGGGCCAGGTGTTCGGCCCGTTCCAGCAGGTCGGTCACCGAGGAGCCGTACATCGACCGCATGCCGAGGACGGCGGTGAGCTGGGCGAGGGCGGACAGCTCCCACCCGGCCAGTCCCGCACCGCGCGCCACCTGCACCGCCGAGCGCAGCCACCGCTCGGCGACGTCGAGCGCCGACTTGCCCGCCGCGTGCCGGCCCGCGCGGATCAACGCCTGCGCCGTACGGGCCGGTTCGGCGAGCAGGCCGGCGGACCACAGGTGGTGGGCGAGGCGCTCGACCACCGTCTCGGCGTCCGGACCGCCCCGTTCGAGCGCGTCCGCGATCCGCAGGTGCAGCTGTCCCGCCTGGGCCGGCCGGGTCGTCGCGGTCACCGCCTCGCGGACCAGGTCATGGGAGAACCGCAGCGAGAACGGGTCGTCCGGGCGGCTCTGGAGCATCCCGAGCGCCCGCACCGGTTCCAGCCGTTCCAGGCAGCGGTCGAGGTCGAGTCCGGCCACGCGGGCGAGCAGCCCGAGTTCCACGTCCCGGCCGATCGACGCGGCGATCCGGAGCAGGTCGCGGCTGTCGGCGTCCAGCCCGGACATCCGGTCGATGACCACGTCCCGGACGGTGGCCGGGACACCGGCGCACCCCCGGGGCCGGTCGGTGAGCAGCCGGGACAACTCCCGGACGAAGAACGGGTTCCCGGCGGTGCGGGTGAGGATGCCACGGGTCGACTCCGGGGTGGGCGTCGAGCCGGTCTCCCGGCGGACGAGTTCGGCCACCTCGGTCTCGTTGAGGTTGCCCAGCCGGACCCGCTGGTGACCGGGGAGCCGGCTGACCGTGGCGAGCATTCGGGACAGCGCGGAGCCGGGGGTGGGGGCGTGGTCGCGCAGCGCGCCGACCATCAGGGTGCCGCCGGGCAGCCGGGCCGCCAGGTGGCTGATCAGGCGCAGGGACGCGTCGTCACCCCACTGCAGGTCGTCGAGGGCGAGCACCGTCGGCCGCCGCGCCGAGGCCGCGGCGACGATCGCGACGACCTGTTCGAAGAGCCGGAACGGGAATCCGTTGTCGGGCAGCACCGGCGCGGCGATGTCCCGGCGCGGCTCCAGCAGGCTGCCCAGTTCCCGGCCGACCGGGGTGTCCCCGGGCGTCGCGTCGAGGACGGCGCGGATGACCTGGACCCACGGCCACATCGAAGGCGCGCCCCCGCCGTCGAGGCACTGCCCCCGGACGACGAGCGCGCCGCGCCGCGCCGCCTCGGCGGTGGCCTCCCGCAGCAGCCGGGTCTTGCCCACCCCGGGTTCACCCTGGACGAGCACCAGCGCGGTGCCGCCGGTGAAGGCCACCGTGGTCGCGTCCCGCAGGGTCGCCAACTCGCCGTCCCGGCCCACCAGGCCGTCACCGGCGGGTGCCGGCAGCGCGGACGGCCCGGCGGGTGCCGGCAGCGCGGACGGCCCGGCGGGTGCCGGCGGTGACGCCCGGTCGAGCGCGCGGTGGTACGCCTGGGCCAGCACCGGGCCGGGGTCGACCCCCAGATGCTCGGCGAGGTCGGCGCGGACGGCCCGGAACACTGCCAGCGCCTGCGCCTGCTGGCCGGCGGCGCCCAACGCGGTGACCAGTCCCGCCTGCACCGGCTCGTGCAGGGGCGTCATCCTCGCCGCCAGCCGCAGGGGGGCCAGCACCTGGTGGGGCTGCCCCGCCGCGACGGCCAGGTCGGCGGCGGCGACGGCGGCGGCGAAGAACTCCCCGTCCAGGGCGGCGAAGAGGGCCACCGCGCCGGACCGGTGCGCGTACCCGTCGCCGGCCGGTCCCCGCCACAGTGCGAGTGCCCGGGAGTACGCGTCGAGGGCGTCGGCGTCCCGACCTCGGGCCCGGTGGGCGGCGGCGGCCCCGACGTGCCCCCGGAACGCCACCAGGTCGAGCAGTTCCGCCGTGGCGGACAGGCGGTAGCCGGTCGCGTGCCGGTGCAGGTGGGAGCCGACCGCGCGGGGTGGCAGCCCGGGTTCCAGCAGGCGGCGCAGCGCACCGACGTACTTGTGGATGACGTTGACCGCGGTCGCCGGGGCGTCGTCACCCCAGACCAGGTCGATCAGCTCACCGGTGCTGACCGGTTCCCCGGCGCGGGCCAGCAGCAGGAGCAGCAGGTAGGCCCGCTGGCGGGGGCCCGGGTCCAGCTCGACGCCGCCCCGCCGGACCCGCAGCGGGCCGAGGATCTGTAGTCGCAGCGCGCCCTGTGGCCGGCTCCGGTGCCCACCCTCGACGCCATCTCCCGACGACAGCCCCACCACGCCCCGGTAACCCCCGACCGTCGGTGACATCGACGCCCTTCAGCTTACGCCGGGGAACGTCGTGCCGACCGGCCCGCGGGACGCCCGGGGCGGGGTCGTCGCCCCGCGTCACCTCACCAGCGCCAGCCCTCCCGCCCGGTGTCCGGCACGGACTCCACGCTCAGGTGCGCGTGCAGGCCGTGGTCGGTCAGGTAGGTCTGGACGAGTTGACCCTGCACGACGGTGTTGTTGTAGATGGTCATCGAGGCGGTGTCCTGGTGCACGCACCAGACCTGCCCCTGGCTGTACGGGTCGTAGCCGTCCAGCACCACGTGCGCGCCGGGCAGGGGAAGGCCACCGTCCGGGGTGGACGTCAGGTACTCGTCGTCGTACAGCAGGTAGAAGCACCGGTCGGCGCCGCGCTGCCCGGCCGGCACCGGCTGCCACTCCCGGCTGCCGGTGGTGGCGGGCAGCAGTTGCACCGGCCGGCCCTCGACGCCGTCCGGGCCGGCCACCCCCAGCTCGGCCGCCGTGCCGGCGGGCGCGACGACGGGCAGGATGTCCCGCCGCAGTTCGAGGTCCGTCGAGGACGCGAGGAACCAGCGTTGGTACGGCGAGTCGGTGGCGTCCCGGGCGGCCAGCACGAAGTCGCCCGGCAGCACCGTGAGCGCCTGCCCGGTCAGGTAGTTGAGCAGGGTGTACGTGCCGTCGCCGTTGGACACCGGCCGCCACAGCTGGGCCAGCGACGGTGACCAGCCCAGCGCGGCGCGGGCGTCCGGGGCGGCATCGGCCAGGCCCAGGTAACGGTCGTCGGTCGAGTTACCCTCCCGGACCCGTTGCAGGCGCAGGTAGCCGGGGACCTCGTTGTCCCAGTCCAGCCGCCACTGTTGGGCCCGCGACGGGGCGTAGGCGGTGTCCACGACCAGTGGCCCGCCGTTGGGTTCGGCGTCGGCGACGCGGGTGGTGGCGGCGTTGCGCAGCAGCGCCCGGCCGGGCATCGTCGGGGTGGCCAGCGGCGGCACCTCCGCGGCGGCGCGCAGGTCGAAGCCGTAGGTCACCGGGTGGTGGTCGGAGTTGGTGATCGTGTTCTCGGTGTGCGCCCGGAAGAGCGTCGGCGCGCCGTTGCCGAAGTCGGTCACCGCGTAGTCCAGGGTGTTCGTCGGGCCCGTCGTCGGATGGGTGTTGGCGTCCGGGGCCATCACGGCGAACTGGTTGACCGGTAGCGCGTTGCGCAGGTTCTGCGGCTCCCGGTTGAAGTCGCCGAGCACGACCCACTCGTAGGTGCCGTTGGCGCCGGGGTTGTTCTGGATGAACGTGCGGATGTTCGCCAGCGTGGTCGGCATGTCGTTGCCGTTGCCCGCCCAGCCGTGCACGGTGAAGAAGAACGTCTCGCCGATCCGTACGCCGAGCGCCGGCCGGGCGCCCGCCTGCCCGGCGACCACGGCGACCTGGTCGGCGCGCTGCGCGGTGGCGATGGCGAGGTTGACCCGGTTCGGGCCCTGCGTCGAGGTGTCCGTGTTCAGCCAGTACAGGTGCCGGGTGGGTTCACCGAGCAGGGTGCCCAGGTAGTACTCGTACACCGGGGGGAAGACGCCGTTGTTGGCGAACACCTGCTGGGCGTGCCGCGCCATCTCGTGCGCACTGCCGGCGGGCGGCGACCCGGCCTCCTGGAGCGCCACCGCCAGCGTCCCCGCGCTGAGGAACCCCAGCACTGTCGCGTACTTGTTCTCGTAGGTGCCGCCCGCGCTGGAACCCGCCCCCTGCATGTTCCAGGTCACGACGGTCCGCCGGTTGCCGTCGCGGGGTTCGAGCTGGCCGACGTCACGCAGGAACAGCGACGGCCACCGCTCGCCGGTGCGTACCGCGACGCCCTGGCCGGCGTAGTTCACGGTCTCCCGGCCGGACCAGTCCTTGATCGGCGCGCCGCCCTGGCTCAACGGGGTGAACGCGCGTGGGTTCGCCGCGTCGGAGCCGAACTGGTAGATCGCCTCCGTCTCGCCGCTGTCGCTGGAATACGGCTCGTAGGGCAGGTAGGGGCCGCCCGGGACGGACTGTTTGATCATCGTGTTGCGGTGGAAGACGTTCTGTGGGCCGGACGCCCCGGACCACTTGATCGCCTTTGCCGCCGCCGCCCACCAGATCGGGAACCAGGTGCCGTCCTCCAGCTCACCGCCCTCGCCGCCGCAGTTGGCGGTGCAACTTCCCGACCGGTGCTCGTACGGGACGCGGACGGTGTTGCCCTCGAACAGGTTGTAGCGTTCCCAGCCGCCGTGCAGATTGAGGTCGGAGTCCAGGTCGTTGCCGAACGCCACGTTGCCGCTGGCCGACCACTGGAACGTGAAGTGCCGCAGGTTCCGGCTGGTGTTGTACGCCCACAGCGAGTCCCAGACCCGGCTGCCGCGCAGGTAACCGTTGCCGCCCTTGCCCTTGTTCCACGCCCCGTCGAACGTGTTGTGCTCGATCTGGAGGTTACGGGCGACCTCGGTGACGATCGGGTGCGAGCCGGTCATCGACCCGGCCAGCCCGCGCGCCCAGCTGTTCGCGGCCCACTTGAACGCGATGCCGTGCATGGCGTACTCGGGGGCCAGGTTGCCGTAGTTGTGCACCGCGTCGGTCGGGCTGGGGTGGTAGACGCCGCCGAGCAGCTTCGGCAGACCCTCCAGCTCCTGGGAGAAGGCGAAATTCTCGAAGCCGACCCCCTCCACCGCCCGCAGCGGGGTGATCTTGCTGGGGTAGACGTTGCCGGCGATCGGCGCGGAGCCGTCCGAGGTGGAGTCGACGGGTGCGTCGTACTCCAGCGGGCGGTCCAGCGTGACGGTCTTCGCCGAGGTGTTCACGGCGATCGCCCGGAACATCTGCTGACGCATGTGCAGGTTCTCGCGGGTGCCCGGATCGTCGGGCGCGAGCCCCTGCTGTTCGTAGAAGCGCAGGCTGTTGGCGACCCCGACCCAGACGTAGCCGCCGACGCGGAAGCCGTCCATCTTCGCCTTGGCGTCCAGGCGGATCACGTTCTGCCCGGCACGGGCCGAGAACCCCGGGTCGGTCGACGCGGAACCCAGTTTCTGGCCGGAGGCCCAGTGCTGGTTGATCGATCCCTCGAACAGGTCCTTGCGGTTGGCGGGGGCGGCGGCCCACTCGTCGGCGTACCGGTCGGCGACCTCGCGGGTCTGCACCTTGAACAGGGCGCGACCGGGCCAGATCCACCCCCCG
Source organism: Micromonospora humida (assembly GCF_016901255.1). Lineage (NCBI taxonomy): Bacteria > Bacillati > Actinomycetota > Actinomycetes > Micromonosporales > Micromonosporaceae > Micromonospora > Micromonospora humida. The sequence continues at coordinate 697,257 of NZ_JAFEUC010000002.1, read as the reverse complement.
GTGCCGGTGTCCGGCGGCGAACCGAAGGTCATCGTGTCCTGGTTCCACCGGCTGCCGTCGGCGGTCAGCGTGTCGTATCGGGTGTTGACGTCCGGCCGGAACACCACCCGGGTGCCGCCGCTGCCGGCGCCCTGCCCCCGCAGCACCAGGAAGTTCGCGTCGACGTAGATCTGCCGGGAGATGTCGATCCGCCCGGCCGGCAACCCGATCAGCGAGAGCCGGTGCGGGTTGCCCGACGGCGAACAGTTCGCCTTGATCCGGTCGATGGCCGACTGGAGGCCGACGCTGTCGTCCACCGCGTCGTCGGCGCGGACCCCGAACTCGGTGGCCAGTCGTGCCGCGTCGATCGTGCAGGACCCGCCCGCCAGGTCCGCGTCCGACGGCAACGACTGGCCGCCGAGATAGCCGACCCGGGACCAGTCGGGCAGCCCGGCGACCCCGCCGATCCGGTTGCCGGCGGTCAGGTCCGCGTCCCCGGCGACCCCCGCCGAAAGCGACGCCGCCCCGACCGGCGGTGCCGCCACCGCCTGCGCCGCGGACGGCGGAGGCACCGCGACCGTAGCGACGAGCACCAACCCCAGCAGTACGCGGACAGCGCGGACCATGGATGTCTCCCCCGTTCCGGGTGGATCAGTACCGGTAGTAGTGCGCGTCCTTGCGGCCACCGGAGGCGGTGGTGCCCTCGGCGGCGAAACCGATCCCGTCGACGCCGTTGTAGAACGTCTCGTACTGCCGGCTCGGGCCGATCACCTCGAAGGTTCCGGAGCTGGTGTTGAAGTGGCCGATGACCCAGAACAGGGTGCTCTCGCTGCCGGTCGGCACCGGCCCCCACCAGCAGTCGGCCCCCGGGTCGAGGACCGGGCCCAGCTGCACGGTGTGGTTGTTGAGGTCCACGTACTCGAGGTGCACCCGGTAGTTGCCCCACGGGCAGAGCTGCACCCACCCGTCGCGGATGGTGGAGGCCGCCGCGGGCGTGGTCGGCGCCACGACCAGGGCGACCGCGCCGACCGCGGCGACGGCCGAGGCCAGCAGCCGCCGCGATTCGAACAGCTTCGATGTCATGCCGGCGAGGATAGGTCGCCGCACTGGACAGACAGTGAACCCACGGTTCAGTGCGCCCCGGGCTGCGTCCGACGGGCACCGGCGGGCCAGAGGACCGAGACCGGGATGCCCCGACGCCGGGCCCGCTCGATGGTCCGGTCCGTCGACGCCGCGTGGCAACCCGGCTCGCCGTCCCAGACCGCCACCAGCCGCTGCACCCGTCGGACCAGTTCCCGGTTGGCGGCGACGAAAGCGGCGGTGCCCGACCGGTCGTGACCGGTGTGCACGACCGCCACCGCCCGGTCGAGCAACTCGTCGAAGCTGGCCCGCTGCCCGGGGGCGATGACCGCGTCCCGGTAGTCCCGGGCCGGCAGTATCACCTCGTACGTGCCGCCCAGCTGCAGGACCGTGCGCGCGAAGATCTGGTCCGTGCCGCCGGCCAGGCAGGTGACGCCACGTACCGGCCGGTCGCCGATCCGGCGCAGTTCGGCCCGGATCGCGTCGGCGACAAGCACCTCCGTGTCGCGGGTCAGGTGAATGTGCCCGGTCACGCCGATGCGCTCCGGTCCGGCATCAGCCGACATCCGCCGGTCCTCTCCGCGGCGCGGGCACCCCGGGCACCAGCCGGATCAGTTCGAAGCCGCTGTCGGACAGCACCTCGGGCAGCGCCCGGATCTCCTCGCGGTTGCGTTCCTGGACCTCGGCGGGAAGTTCGTCCCACGGCCGCAGGGCGGGATGCCGCTGCTGGACGTCGTCGCGGGACTCGCCGTACGCCCAGCCGTCCCCCCGCCGTTCCCGGCACCACCGTTCGTGTTCGAGCCGGGCGAGCACCTCGATCCGGTCGTCGATGGCCTCCCCGGCGGAGACGTCACCGGTGCCGCCCCGCCGGGGTGCGACCACGCACCCGAGGTTCAGCAGCTTGGCGGCGATGTCCTGGACGTGGGCCCGGTTGGCCCGCCGCAGCGACTCGGGCAGTCGCGACCAGTCGACCATCGCCGGGGTGTCGCCGGGACGCAGCCCGGCTCGCCGCCGCGCGTCGAGGTAGCGCTCGTGGATCAGGCGGGCCAGCCGCTCGGTGAGGTCGTCGCCGATCAACCGGGCGTCGCAGGCCCGGGTCAGCACCGGATACAGCCGGAGCTTGCCGTGCACCTCGTCGAGCAGGTCATGACGGGAGTCACCGTGGAAGGCCGCCGCCAACGCCGCCTGCCGGTAGACCGGCACGAACACGCAGCTCTCGACGCCCTGCCAGAGCCCGGGCGAGTCCAGCACGAACTGCAAGCCGCTGCTCTCCTCCGGTGCGCAGACGTAGATCCGGTCGTATCGGCCGGAGCCCAGCCGGCCGAGCGCGACACCGTCGAGGTCCCCGTCGTAGGCGGTCAGCTCGCAGACGGCGCCCATGAACGGGTAGCGGGACGTCACGACCTCCCGTTCGGCGCTGGCGTCCGGGGCCACGAGGTCCACCCGCAGCGGTGGGAGGACGACGCCGGCAGGTGCCTGCGCCCGGCAGGCCCGCCAGTGCCGGGCGGTTTCGGTCAGCAGGGCGCGGCGGAAACCGCCGGTGCCGGCGATGAGCAGCCGGGTGGGTCGGTCGGCCGTGCCGGCCAGGGGATGGTGCCGGTACAGCGCGCGGGCGGCGACGTCGTCAACGTGGAAGTAGTCCAGCCGCAGCCGGCTGGATCCGGCCGCGCCGAGCCGCCGCGCCTGCAGGGACAGGCACATCTCGGAGTCGTTGACCAGCACGTAGACCCGTGGTGGTTGCCGTCCGTCCCGGACGAGCCGGCTGGCGGTGTTGGCGATGGCGTGGTTGCGGTCGTCGTCGTCACCGCAGGCGTAGATGGTGTGCGCCCGGGGCAGACCCGCGCCGCGTAGCACCTCGGCGCTGGTCGGATCACCGATGACGCCGAGATACCCGCGGCGGCGGTACTCCAACGGACCGAACGGTACGCGCCGCACCACGACCACGCGTTCCCCGTCGGCGAAGAGCCGGTCGGCGAGCATGTGGGCGAACCGGGAGTCACCGCAGACGAGGACGTGGCCACGGGCCCGTCGGGCGCGCAGGCGGCGGCTCTCGGCGGCCAGCAGCAGCCGGCCGGCCTCGGCCACGGCGAGGAGAGTGAACAACGGTGCGGCGAACCGGGCGACCTGCAACTGCCACGGGTAGGGGCCGGGGTCCTGGAACGGCTCGGCACCGAACACGAAGAGTTGCAGGTCGTAGTAGAGCACGTCGAACCGGTCGTGCACGGTGTCCGGTCGGGTCGCAAGCAGGATCTCGAAGCCGACGTAGCCGAGAATAAGCGCCGCCAGTCCGATGATCCCGAACAGTCCTCGCAGCCACCAGCCAGCCCGGCGGGGCGAGCCGACGACCGGGTCCGTCATGGGCCCATGGTATTTGACGGGGTCGATCAGAAGCCGTCGCGAAGCGCCGCGCGCGGGCCGGTCACAGGAAGTCGTCGGGCCTGGTGCCGGGCAGGGTGGCCAGCAGTTGGCCGGCCAGCCGCCGGGTGCTGTCGTCCTCCCCCCGGTGGGTGAGGCGCACCAGCAGCTCCCGGGTCCGTGGGTCCCCCCAGTGGTGCCGGGTCAACGAGAGCAGCGCGGTCCGGCGGATCTCCCAGTCGTCGTCGTCCACCAGGCTCAGCAGCAGTTCCGGCACCTCCGCCCGGCCGGCCAGGTTCGCACCCAGCTGTTCGGCCGCCCGACGCCGGACCTCCAGGGACGCGTCGTCGCGGACCAGACCGATCAGCAGCACCTGCACCTCGGGATCGGTGCCGCAGTGCTCGCCGAGCGCGGCGGCGACCCGCGAGCGGATCGCCGGGTCCCGGTCCGCCAGCCGACGCATGAGCCGCAGCGTCACCGCCATGGACGTCGGGCTCTGCCCGGTCAGACAGCACACCGCCGCGTCGAACACGGCCGGGTCGGTGTCCAGGTCGACGCACTCCAACAGCACGTCGGTCACCGCGTCGGAGCCGCCGTACCGGCCGAGCGTCTGCACCGCGGCCAACCGGATGCCGGCGTAGCTGTCCCGCCGGGCCCGCCGGCACAGCGTCTCCAGCAGGTCGTCGGAGCCGTCGTGCCGGGCGAGCGCCTCGGCCGCCGCGCGGAGCACGGTCGGATCGGGATCCCTGCTGACCTGCTCGGTCAGGCACTCCCGCACCGTCGGCTCGGGCGGGTCGGCGAGGGCCGCCAGGCTCCGGGTGACCCGCAACCGGACGAGCGCGTCCCGCTCCTCGGAGGCCCGGCCGATCAGCAGGGTACGGGTGGCGCGGCCGATCGGCAGCCGCCCGGTGAGCAGGTCGACGGCGGCCAGCCGGACTCTCGCCGTCGGGTCGAGTCGGGCGCTTGCCATCAGCAGTTCCCCGGTGCGGTGGTCCGGGTACGCGTCGACCAGGGCGCGCACCGCCGCGAGGCGTACCGTCGCGTCCTCGTCCTCCCGGGCCGCCTTCGCCACCACGGTCCGTCCGGTCTCCTCGGCCCGGTCCCGGTCGATCAGCGCGGTCACCGCGGCAGCCCGCACGGACGGCTCCTCGTCCTGTTCGATCAGTTCGACCAGCCGGGACCGGCACCGTCCCTCCGGATCGGGTCCGGCGGCCAGCAGCCGCACCGCCGCCGTGCGCAGCCGCGCGGAGCTGTCCGAGCCGACCAGCTTCAGCAGCAGGTCCATGTCCTCCAGGCCCGGTGGACCGGGCAGCAGGGTGGTCAGCAGGCAGCGTCGTACCTCGTCCGGGGCATCGCCGTCCACCCGTAGCAGCGCGGCGGCGCGGGCCGACCCGGCCTGCCCGGGCAGGGCCAGCAGGCCCTCCAGTGCCCGCTGCGCCACCCCCGGGTCGGGGTCGGTGTCGAGCAGCCGCCGCAGCGTCCCGGCGGCCTCCGGCACCTCGGTCAGGCGCGCGGTGAGCACCCCGACGGCGGCCCGGCGTACCGGGACGTCGGGATCCGTGGTGGCCCGGACCACCATCCGGCGGACGTCGTCGGACAGTGCGGTGCGACCGCCGAGGGACTGTACGACCAGCGTGCGCACCGCGAGGTCGGCGGAGTCGACGAGTCCACGCAGCACGTCCGGCAGGTCGGGGTCGGCGCCGAAGTGGGTGACCAGCGCCCGCACCGCGGCCTGACGGACCGCGGTGGAAATTTCGGCGCGGGCCTGGGCGAGCAGGAGGTCCCGGTACCGTCGGCGACCGGTGGGGTCCATCCGGGCGGCGGCCTCAGCGAGCCCGGCGACCAGGGTGAGGTGGGCGTGCCGCTCGCTACCCTGCCCGAACTCCAGAAGCAGAAGGTCCTCAAGCCGTTCGTCGGCGGTGGAGAGCGCGGCGGCGATCCGGGTGGCGAACGCGGAGCCGGTGCGCCAACTGGTACGTATCCCACGGCGGCGGTACCAGTGCAGGAAGGTCGTCCGGCCGGGCCAGTCCGGCCCCAGCGCCCGGATCGAGGAGAGCAGCTCGTGCTCGGTGAGGTCGACCAGTTGGGGGTCGTCGGCGGAGATGCCGTGCTCGACCAGCAGCACGACCTGGCGCAACACGGTCTCGCCCGCCTCCGCCAGGTCCGCGGGTTGCGGGGCCTCCGCCACGCACTGCGCGGCGAGCACCAGGTTCCAGGGCGGACCGGTCAGGTTCAGCGGCGGCCAGGGCCGGGTTCCCTCGGTGGCGAGCCGGACGATCAGGTCGTTGGCGGTCGGGACGGGCAGTGCGCCGGCCACCAGCCGGAGCACCTCCCGCCAGGACGGATCGGCCCAGTGGTCGCGGAACAGCGAACGCAACCGGTCGGGGCCCCAGTAGCCCGGATCATGCTCGATTCCGTCCACGATCTCCTCGGCGCAGAAGAACTCCAGGAACGCCCGGTGCACGAACCCGAACAGCCGCAGGCCGTAGCGCTCCAGGATGAAACTCCGCTCGCGCAATTTGCCGATCATCGAGTAGGCCATGGCGAGTGCCCGCTCGTTGCCGAAACCGTAGAACGCGACGAGGTGATCCCGGAAGATGAGTGCCAGTTCGTCGGATTCGATGCAGTTCCCCGCCAGCCCGGACTCCCGGAACTGCATGCGGAATGCCAGCTGGCGCAGCAGCCGGTGCTTTGCCTTCAGATCCAGCACCGGCGCCTCGCCGTGGCTCTCCCGCAATTGTTTGGTGACGTCCCACTCGGAGATCAGGACGTCGGTGACGTGTGCGTACAGTCGTCGTCTGTTGCGGGGCAGCGGGTGGCCCCGGCCGACGATGGCCATGAGGATCAGCAGCAGTGGGTTGCCGGCGATCTCGTGCATCGCCCGGGAGTTGCGCACCACGTCGAGTAGCTGTCGCCGCTGCCGTTCCGCCTCCGCTTCGGTGGGCATCACGTAGCGGCACCAGTTGCCGAGGAAGCGGGCGATCTGCCCGTCGTCGAGATCCTCGATCGTGAAATGGTCGAACCCGGCGTTGGCGAAGGGCGGCCGCAGGTGTCCCGCCGACCGGGAGGTGACCACAGTCAGCACCCCCGGGTACTCGTTGGCGAAGGTGGCGATCTGCGCGGCCACCTCCTCCCGCTGCGCGGGGTCGACCACCTCGTCGAGGCCGTCGAACAGGAACAACGCCCGGCCGCCCCGGCGCAGATAGGTCTCCAGCACTCCCCGGTCGAGTCCGGGCAGGCCCATCTGCTGGCTGTGGCCCACGTAGTCCAGCAGGCCGTCGCACCGCCCGTCTCCCCGGTGCGTGGCGTACGACCGCAGTTCGATCAGCACGGGCAGGTGGCCGTCCAGCGCCGCCAGCCGGGGCTCGGCGCAGACCCCGGCCAGCACCAGCGCCAGGTAGCGGGCGACCGCGGACTTTCCGGATCCGGCGTCGCCCAGCAGCACGATCATCCGCCGGGCGGGATCGCACACCACGTCGAACAGCATCGACGCGTCCTTGGCCGCGTACTCCTCCCGCAGGCGCTCCACCTCCTCCGGGTCCACCACCCCGGGCAGCCCCGCGTCGTCACCGTCCGGCGTGGCCCCGGTCGTGCGCCACCAGGCCAGTGGCATCTCCGGGCGGGCTTCCTCGTGCACGCGGGGCTCCACGAACACCTTCGGCAGCCCGACGGTCAGGTAACCGATGGTGGGACGGGGTGAGACGGCGTTCACCGGGACCGCCTCGTACATCAGGGCCAGGTTCCGGTGGTAGCGGGCCCGCATCTCCTCCGGCAGATGGGTGCCCGGATCGGCCGGGCCGCGGACCGGGGACCGGCCGCTGAGCACGTCGGCCAGCGCCGCCGTCACCTTGGCGGTCAGGTCGTCCACGCTGGAGAAGAAGTCACACAGGTGGTGCTCCTGGAGTTCCCGGCGCAGATCGACGATCCGGTCACCGTCGTCGCCCCGGTCCATCATGCGACCCGGCCAGTGCGCGTCCTCGGCGAGCAGGAAGACCAGGCAGGGCTTTCCGGCCGCGAGCGCGGCACGGTATTCCAGCTCGGTGATGGACGACGTCTGGCCGGGCGGCCGGAATCCGTACCGCCAGGCGAAGAGCCCGAGGTAGAGGTCACAGTCCCGGACGTCACTCAGGCAGCGCTCCAGCGGTGGCTGGACGTCCGCGCCGTACGCCTCCATGGCGACGTCCTCGATCTTCAGCCGACGGGCCACGGCGTGTACGGCCAAGCGGTATTTCAGCAGGTCCTTTTGGGTGGCTGAGATGTATACCTTCATGAACGGCGAACTCCGGGGGGAGACTGGTGACCGTTGCTTTGAAAATACCAGCCGTCGTCACCTGCTCATGTTCGACAGAAACTCGATGCGCGTTGCTGCGCGTGGGATTCCCGCGGAGGGGCCTATGATGTCGACGCACGGATTCAGGTCCGAGCGGGCCGAATCTCACTTCCCCGAGGTTTCCTTTCGTCCGGCCCGCATCCGGGTCGGTACGGATCACGGCGGCGCACGTCAATCACCAGGGACGCATTCCGCGAGCCGGCGCGGACGGATGCGGTGATGCGGAGGAAGTCATGCTCACACTCGGTGAGGTGCACACCAACCTGCTGCAGCACAGCACCGCGCTGGCCCAGGAGCAGAGTTCCGAGGTGCTGCACCTGGTCGAGGGCGAGACGGTGCTGACCTCCCGCCGTCCATCGCTCTACGCGGTCTCCCCCGACGTCCGTACCGGGGTGGACTGCTGGCTGCCCAGTGCCCGACGCCGTCAGCTACGCGGGGTCGGTGCGGTGGTCAGCCGGGCGATCGTCACCGGCGGCCGGATCGTGCAGGCGTCATCGGTCATCCGGGTGACGGGCGGCCAACGACGCCGGCCGTGGTCGCACTACCTGGCCAACCCCGGCGTCCTGGAGACGGTCGGCAAACTGGACGCCGTGGATCTGACCGCGGGCTTCCTGCGCGGCGACGACGCCGACGTGCTGAACCTGGAGGCGATCACCGGCCGGGTCCTCGACGGTGTGCAGACGTCCGACCTGCTGGACCGGCGTCCGCCGCTGCGCGCGGCGCGTACCCGGCTGCGCTGGGCCGCGCAGGTGTCGCCGCGCCCGGAGCGGGAGGTCTCGGCGGTGGTCACGGTGGACTCCCCCACCCTGCGTACGGTCGAACTGGTGCTGGATCCCCAGGACATGCCGGACGCCGTGGTCGGCCTCTGCGAGGACCTCGCCCTGCACGACTGGCTGTTGACCACGCTGTCCTCCCTCGTGGAGGCCGCCGTCGCCCGCTCCGCCTCCGGTCAGGAACACGTCGAGCGGCTGCGGCCGGTGCTGGAGCACCTGCTGCACCTGTGGCTGCCCGGTGCCCGGGTCAGCCCCCGGCTGCGGCCGATCTGGGACCGGCTCGAACAGGTGCCGGGGTTCAGCCGGCAGTGGAACGCGTCGGTGACCTGGATCCGGGACCAGATCGCCGTGGCCAACCTGACCCTGCTGCGTGACCTGGCCGGCCAGCCGTGCGGCAGGGCCATGACCGCTCACCCGCCGATGAACACGTAACTCAACCGGTCGACAAGTTCGTCGGGCAACCGCAGGCCCTCGCCGCCCGCCCGGCTGGTGATCTGCTGCGCGACCGCCGGGGGCACCGCGACCTGGCCGAGAACCGTCCGCACCGCCAACTCCACCGGCAGGTACTGGGTGTCCATCAGCGTCAGCGTGCGGTACGCGCAGAACGGCGCGGCGGCCGGATTCAGCTGGACGACGGCGGGTAGCGCATCCCACGAGTCGGGCAGCTCGCCGGTGAGCCGGTGCGGCTGCATCAGCACCTCGCCGCGACGACGCAACACGCCCAGCCGGGCCATCTGCCAGACCGAGGCGAGCAGGGCACAGGCCCACACCCGGCGGCTCGGCTCACCGGACCACAGCTCGACGTCGACGAAGATGGAGTGCCGGGGGTCACCGGACTGCACCGGCGGGGACCACGGCCGGGGCAGCGTCATCGCCGGCGCGTCGACGTGACCGGGTGAGCGCATCCCGTTGGACAGCCAGCCCGACTCGCTCAGCGGGGGGCGGCTACCGGTGGTGTTCCGGGGTGGCTCCACCACCAGGGCGTCGACGACCATCTGGGCCAGCTCGACGCCGTCGTGGCGGGCGAAGCTGGACTCCCGTGCGACGTAGTCGAGCACCAGCCCCTGCGCCGCCGCCGCGCTCTGCACCTGCCCGATCACCTCGCGCGGGGTGCCGAACCGGTGGAAGTAGTCGTCCACCATGAAGCAGGTGCTGATCCGGGGCTGGCGGCCCCCCGTCAGCCCCCGGCTCGCCAGCCCCGGGATGATTGCCGACCACTCGGCGATCCGCGCGAACCTGTCCCGCAGCTCCTGACATCCCGCGCCGAAGTCCTCGGCGTAGAAGTGCCCCAACTCCACCGACAGGTGCGCGTACGCCACGCTCTCCGTACGGGCCACCGCAGCCGCCTCCTGGAATTTCACGTCCACGTCGATCACACGGCTTCCCACGCGGTCTCGTCGAACAGCTTCGCGGTCAGGTCCACGAAGGCGTCCACCGTCCTCATATTCGCGATCTTGGTCTGCACGTCGTGGTCCGAGATGAGCTGCTCGCGCCACTGCAACAGCGGGTCGAGCGGCACCGAGCCGAGCCGGGTGGTACGGCCGACCCCCTTACGTCGGGCCAGCTCCGACAGCTCGTCGTCGCACTTCCGCAGGAACGCCTGTTGGGCGAGGTCGAGATGGCCCACCTCGCTGCCCCGGGCGTCGATCACCGCGGTGCGGACGAACCGCAGGGACTCCCGCAGCCGTTCCGGCTCATGGCCGTACTCCCCGCCCACGGCCAGGATCCCGCCCGCCTCGAAGGCGAGGTCCGCCGCCGCCGTGACGTGTTGCGGGGTCCACCGGTGAAAGACCAGCCAGCGGGCGGCGACCTTGCACAGGGAGGGGGTGGCGGTCGCGGCCAGGGCGATGTGACTGGCGTACGACCGGCCGGCGCTGAGGTCCACCAGGGTCAGGTCGAACTCCTCCTCCAGGCGGAGGAAGAGGTCGACGCAGCGCTTGGCGATGTCGCTGGTGAAGCCGAACTCACTGCCGTTGCGCTGGCCGGGCAGGAGCACCAGGGCCCCCGATCCGACGGGCCGCTGGCGCAGGCTGGCGCGCTCGGAGGTGCCCCAGACGTCCAGCCGCTCGGGCGAGGGAATCTGCCCAAGTAGGTACCGGTGCAGACCGCCGCGGCTGGGCCCCGAGCCCTCCACCCCGTTGACGGCCTGCGGGATCTGGAACGTGATCCCCGCCGTCGGCGAGCCGAAGTCGTAGTCCAGGTAGCAGGTCGACTTGCCGGCCAGCGCGCTGCGGTAGGCGATGTTCGCCGCGGTCACCGACCGACCGGTGCCACCCTTGTGTGACGTGACGAAGACCAGCATCAGATCCCCTCGCCGGCCTTCTGCTGACCGGTGGTGACGTCGTTGATCTGCAGCAACACCGTGTTCGCCAGGGCGGCCGCCGTGCCCGGACGCTCGTCCACCAGCAGTTGGGCCCGACGCAGGCTGGACCGGATGCTGCGCATGTTGCGTTGCATCGCCACCCCGGAGAACGTGCCGCGCATCATCTCCCGGTCGAACAGGTACTCGGCCTCGTCGACGAGATCCTGGGCGTACGCCGCGAGCCCGCCGGCCCGGGGGAAGGGCCGTTCCGAGAGCAGCTGACTGGCGTTGACCATCGCGTGCACCGCCCGCTCGGTCAGGTACCAGGAGGGCGCCTCGGGCATCGGCGCCAGCCCCGGGAACGCGCCGCCGGCATGGTCCCACAGCCCCCGGTGCCGGCCGTCCGGGATACGCCGCTGCAGCAGGTGGTCCCACACCTCGTCCGCCAACTCGAGCAGTTCGCTGCGCCGCCGGGCGTTGTTGAGCAGGCCGGCGACGGTTATCGCCCGCTGGAGCAGCACCGTGGAGAACTCGTTGACGTTCCACGTCATGATCGGCTTCGACTCACGGTCGTTGAGGATCACCTGCTTGCCGGGCGCGTGCACCAGGAGAGCCTGCTCACCGGGGGACGCGCGGCGGGTGATCCGCGCCCGCTGCGCCAACTCCACCAGCACCGAGGCGATCCGGCCGAGTTCCTCGTCGCCGCCGCGCCCCACGGCGAGCAGGCCCTTGACCGCCAACGACGTCGTCTGCAGCGTGTAGTAGTCGGTCCGGTCGCCGTCGGTCGTCCGCCACGGGATGTCCTCGATCGGCCAGCGTCGCCGGTTGCCGAAGGTCGCCACCGTCGCCCAGTAGGTCCGGGTCAGCTCCCAGCGCAGTTGCAGCGCCCGGGACAGCCGCTGCTGTTCCTCGTTGAGCAGGCCGAGCAGGCGGGTGCGTTCGGAGTTCAGGTCCTCGATGGCGTCCATCGCGATGACCGTGAAGTAGAGGTAGGGGGCGTTCTCCGCGGACCCGGGGCGCTGCCGGCCGATCGGTTCGGTGGTCGGGACCTCCTCGGCTCCGGCGATGGTCCCCCAGGACCAGCCGCACTCGAAGAGCATCTCGCTGTTGTCGAGGTCTTCGGTCACCCGGCCCGACCCGAGGAGCACGCTGCGCAGGCTGGCCATCGTGTCCCGCAGCTGTTCGCGCAACGCGTCCACGACTTCCCGGCGCGGCAACTCGTCCTGGTTGACCATGTCGCACAGCCGACGGCCGTACGGGTCGGTGGGGGTGAAGACGGAGGTGCTGAAGCTGCGGAGCAGACCGACCATGGCCGCGGTCAGCCGCACGTTGGCCATCGCCTCCAACTCGTCCAACTGGGCGAGGAGATCACGCCGTTGGGTGGCCTTCCGGTAGACCTTGACGAAACCGATCGTCGCCAGCGTGAGCGTGACGGACACCGCGAAGGAGTCGACGATGTCCCGCGAGTACTGCTCCTCGGTGAGCGGCGGCCCGCCCTCCGTCGGGGTGAGGTAGCTGCCACCGGCGAAGATCGGCGTGCCGGCCTCGTCGGTGTAGCGGCGGAAATAGTCGATCATCACGCCGACCAGCTGACGAGGGATCCTGATCGCGTCGCCGAGCGAGCCGAGCGCCTCGACCACGTCGTCGTCGACCCGGTCCGGATCGTCGAGCGACAGCACGGAAACCTTGGCCGCGGGGAGCAGCAGGGTGAGCAACTGCTCCGCGTCACTGATCGAGTTGCTGCCGCTCCGGCCGCCCCAGCGCCATTCACCATTTTCCCAACAACTGCGCACCGTGGCCCGCCAGATGTCGAGGATCTCCTGGCGCGGCTGTATCCGCATGATCCACCGCCGTCTGTTGTTGTAGTCGCCGACTCGAAACCGCTGATGTTGCCGTACGCGCGAGGATCCACGGGGGCCGACAATGACGTGCACCGTCATGGTAGCGGGCCGGTCGACCACCGTCCGAATCGCTTTGTCGGCGGGGTGTCGGCAAGCCGACCATCGGGTGTGGACCAGGCCCGACTGCCGCCGTCGACGGCGCCGTTCAGGCTCCGGCGTCGACGCTATCCGCGGGTACGACCCGTGGTCAGCAACATACTCACGTAACCGTCGCGCAACGGCGGCCGGGGGCGTTCCTCGTGGACGTCAAGTTCGTACGCGCCCGCGGCGATACCGGCAACGACCTCGGCACGGGCCAGTGACACCGCCGGAAACGACCGTCGACCGACGTGGTAGCCGGCGGAGCCGAGCATGACCGCCAGGGCAAAGGGTGACCCGGGCCGCAACGCACGGAGGAACCGGGCGATCGCCCGTTCGGCCTCCGAGCGATGAGCCGAGATGGAACACGCCACGAAGAACATCGTTCCGGCGTCCCAGGCGTGCACCGGCAGGTTGAAGACACTGGTCCGCGATACCCGGGCCACCCGCGCCAGACGCCGCCGCGGATCGGTCAGGGCAGCGTACGCCGGGTGCTCAGCACACACCTGCCAGTACGGATCCCACATCGGGTCGTAGGAGTCGACCTGCTGACGCAGCCAACACACATTCGACGTCGACCATTCACATAGATCGATAGTTTGAGCGAACGGCAGGAGCGCCAGCGTCGGATAGAGATTCGCTCCCGACCCCACGTCGACGCAGCGCGCCCCGGAAAGTTCAACCCCGGCGAAGAAGTCCCTGGTCCGGCGGAGGAATTCCTGATCATCGGCCCGCAGGTCCGCGTAGTTGTGTCGGACATACGTCTGTGGGTCGAACCCGTCCCACTGGACCTCGGCATTGACCGGTCCCGGTGCCTGAATCGGCAGGGGCGACGTCGAGGAGTCGCCACCACCGGCCGCCGGGGTCAATGCCATGACCGCACCTCCATCGATGTCGGCGGACGACCTTCGGTGAGGTCTCGGACGCGCTCGGTGCACCGCCCTTTGTGTATCGGAAGTGCTGCCGGCCCGCAAGGGTCGCTCTTTCACCGCGCCCGACAACAACCACCCGACGCTGACCAATCCGTGAGTCACGGGCGACACGTAGCTGGTACGCACGTCGCGAATCCGCCACGCCCTCGACGGTGTGCCGCTGGGTAGCTGTCCGCCCAGACGCGGGGGTTCCCCCGGCAAGCAGGCGGGGCCGGGGCGGCGGGTGGATATACGCTCCCAGCGCTCTTTCGACCTGCCGGCGTTGACGAATCGCCGCCGATGCCTGTCTCCGGAAACGGCACGGACAGGGTTTTCCCCCACAGCCGTCGAGTCAGCCGGGGCCGGCCAAGCCCGATCGGGTCGGCCACCGATCGAAACGGCCGCGCCGGACCACTTGGACCTGAATCGCTGATGTCATCAGCTCGAAAGGATGCGCACCCACCATCCCGGCCTCCGTCCGGGCCGGAGGGCGTCCGTGCCGCACCCGGCCGGGGAGCGCAGGGGAAGCGGTGGTCAGGAGCAACATCGGCTAGCAGAAGTCCCCTGGTCGAGCACCGCCCGAGTCGCCCGGCGTAATCGCTGCTGAGGAGTTTCTATCCGAGACTGAGATCGTGCTGCTCCAGTGCGTGCTGAATGATTCCGAGCGCCTTCGGTCCCACCCCGTGCAGCACGGACAGCTCGGCGCGTGACACGCCCACGAGGTCACGCAGCGTCGGATAGCCCGCTTGGGTCAGGGCGCGCACAGCCGGCGCACCGATCTTCGGCAGAGCATCGAGATCGGTAATCACGCCGTCGACCCTACGCGACCACAGCCAACTACCTGTTCATCGCCCGACAGCAGAAAGACCACCTCCCGAACCCGGGAAGCGGCCTCTGACCTGCGGTACTGAGAGTGGGCGATGCTGGTATCGAACCAGCGACCTCTTCGGTGTGAACGAAGCGCTCTCCCACTGAGCTAATCGCCCTCAGCGCCGTTGACTCTACCCGATCGTGCGGCGGAGCCAAAAACCCGGGGTACCGGTCAGGTCGTGGCGAGGTGGTGCAGCAGTTGGGCGACCAGGTCGATGCCGAGGCTGTACTTGAGCGAGAGCCAGAGCACCACGGCGACGAAGACCAGGCCGACGGAGCCGAGCAGGAGCCGTACGGGCAGGGAGCGGGTGGTGGCCCACCGGGTCCAGGCGTGGACGTGGCGGCGGGTGAAGCCGAGCAGCCGGCGGGCCCAGTGGAACTCGACGGCCCAGATGGCGAGGCCGGCGATGACGATCAGCCAGCCGGGACCGGGCAGCGGGATCAGGGCGATGCCGACGGTCACCACGATCGCCCCGGCGACGGCGATGAATATCTTGAGGGCTACGCGGCCGGTGGGGTTGGCCCGGATCAGGTCGAGGGTGGTGCGCAGCCGCCACCGCCAGCCGGTGGGGCGGGCGGCGAGGGCGGTTCGACCGGATCGACCCCCGCCACCGCGGGCGCGTCCGTTGACCGGTCGGGCCCGGCCGCGGGAGTTGCGGGCGGCGCCAGCGACGCGACCGGCACGTCCGGCGTCGGAGGTCGCCCGACCGTCTCGGTCCGGTGGCTTGATCGGCACCCTGTCACCCCGCCTTTTGGCTGCCCGGGCCCCTACTTTCGGTGACTCGGCCCCACTCACCGCATCCATTGAGGAACGCTTCGCGGCCATTTCACCCCCCAGTGTCGTCCCGGCCCGTCACTTGCGCAGACCACTGGACGTTACCGGAGTAAGTCGACGACTGAACCACCCGACTTCGGACGGGCTCCCGACTGGGCAGAACCGGAAATCCTACAAGAATTCTCACATTCTCGCGGCGATTCGGACCCCCTTCCCACCACTGGGTGAAGTCAGCGTATGGCGGAGCGTAGCCAGCAGTAGCACCTGAGTATGGGAAAAGCGGGACACGCGCGTTCCGCAGCGGTGCCGGGGGGAGAACGTCCATGAGTGTCATCCGACCGACGACCGTAGAGGTCGAGACGTCGCTAAGGCTCGTCGCGCCTGACGCCACCGCCTTGCCGGTGCGTGCCAGCCTGCGTTACGACCCTGCTGACCCGTATGCGGTCCATGTCCTGTTCCATGCCGAATCGGCCGGCGGCGAGGCGGTGAGCTGGTCGTTCGCCCGCGAACTGCTGGTGACGGGCCTCGACGAGCCGGCGGGCATCGGCGACGTGCGGGTCTGGCCCTGGGCCACCCCGCGCGGCGACTTCGTCGCGCTGGCCCTGTCGTCGCCGGACGGCAACGCCCTGTTCGAGGTCCCGCGCAGCGTGCTGGTGCGCTTCCTGCGCCGGACCTACGTCGTCGTCCCGCGCGGCCGGGAGGCCGAGCACCTGGACGTCGACACGGCGGTGACCCGGCTGCTCGCCGGTCGCTGACCAGTCTGCCCCGGAGCCGCGCGGATCTGCCGAGTCCGCGCGGCTCCGGCCGTCCACCGCCCGGTTACGCGCCATGCCGCCCGGTCACGCCACCGCCCGGTCAGGCCGCCGCCCGTCGGGCCCGCCGGTCAGCCGTGCGTGGTGATGCCCCCGTCCACCGGGATCACCGCGCCGGTCAGGTACGCCCCGGCCCGCGACGCCAGGAAGATCGCTGCGCCGGCCATGTCGTCGGGGCGGCCGATCCGGCCGAGCGGCACCTGCTGCGTGATCGCCGCCCGGGTCGCGGGGTCGTCCAGGGCGAAGGCCATCATCTTGCTCTCGAACGGGCCGGGGGCGATCGCGTTGACCGTGATCCGCTCGGCGGCGAGCTGGTGGGCGAGGCTACGGGTGAGCATGTGCACGGCGGCCTTGGTGGCCGAGTAGGCGTACACCTCCATCGTCGGCACCCGGAGCCCGTCGATCGAACCGATGTTGATCACGCGGGCCGGGTCGTCGTCGCCGGCCGCCGCCCGTAGGGCCGGCAGCAGCGCGGTGGTGAGCCGGAACACCGCCTTCACGTTGACCGCCCAGAGCTTGTCGAACGCGCTGCCCGGGTACGACTCCAGCGGCGCGCCCCAGGTCGCCCCCGCGTTGTTGACCAGCACGTCGAGCCGGTCGCACCGCTCGCGGACGGCGGCGGCGAGAGCCTCGGCGCCCGCGTCGTCGCCGAGGTCGGCGGGGATCGCCTCGCACCGCCCCTCGGCCGACAACTCCTTGGCCACCGCCTCGCACACGTCGGCCTTGCGCGACGAGATGACGACCGTGGCCCCGGCCCGGACGAAGCCCCGGGCGATCATCAGCCCGATCCCCCGGGAGCCGCCGGTGACCAGAACCGTCTTGCCGTCGACCGAGAACAGATCCGTCATGAGCACCCCATCGCACGTCGCGGTCCTTACCGATCGGTAACGTAGCCCGGCCCCGGCAGCCGGACAACCCCGGCGGGACACCCCTCCACCGCAAGCGCGACAGAGTCCCGTCGCCGGGATGCGACCTCGGCCGTCCCCGGTTACGGTCGACGACGATGGTCCCTTCCGGTCAGCTCTCCCCGGCAACCCGTCCCGACCTGCCCCGCCCCGAGATCGACGTCCTGGAGCTGGGCGACCTCGTCCCCGGCACGGGCGCGCCCCGGCCGGTCCTGCTCGACCACGATCTGCTCGCCCTGGTCACCGGCGGGCACGGCTTCGTCGAGCTGGACTTCCGGGCGCTGCCCTGCCGCCCCGGCACCCTGCTGCGGGCCGTCCCCGGCCAGGTGCTGCGTTGCCCCGCGCGGCTCGACGCGGTCGTGCTCCGCTGGCACGCCGACGCGCTGCGCGGCCTGGACGTCGACCCCGCCGCCGTGCCGCAGCACCACCAGCTCACCGGCCCGGACGAGGACGCCGTCATCAACGAGGTCTCCCAGCTCGTGGTGGACCACCGCCGGCACCGCGCCGACCCGGCCGCGCACGCCCTGCTGCGGCACCAGCTCGCGGTGCTGCTGATCCGGCTCGCCCTGTTGCCCGGCGTCCGCAACTCCGGCGCGACGCCCGAGGACACCGACCCGCAGCGGACCGAGCGGGCCACGTTCCGCCGGTTCTGCCGGGAGGTGGAGGCGGGGTACCCGCACACCAGGCGGGTGGAGGACTATGCGGCCCGGCTGGGGTGCTCGGTGCGTACCCTGACCCGGGCCTGTCTGGCGGTGACCGGGCGCAGCGCCAAACAGGTGGTCGACGAGCGGGTCGCGCTCCAGGCCCGTCGGCTGCTCGCCGCCACCGACGAGCCGGTGGCCCGGATCGGTCGGCAGCTCGGCTTCCCCGAGCCGACGAACTTCGGCCGGTTCTTCACCCGCGAGGTGGGGGTGAGTCCGGGCGCGTTCCGGGCCGCCCGGGACCGCCCGTCGGCGCGGATAGTCCGACCACGGCGACCCGCTGACCCCGCTGACCCTGTCGGACGGGCATGATGGCATGGTGCAGATCTCCGCGCGCGGCGACTATGCGGTTCGAGCGGCCCTGAGCCTGGCCACCGCCTACCCCTCCCTGCTCTCCACCCAGGCGATCGCCAGCGAGCAGGACATGCCGCGCAAGTTTCTCGAAGCGGTCCTGGCTGACCTGCGTCGGGCCGGCGTGGTCCGCGCGCAGCGCGGCGCCGAGGGCGGTTACACCCTGGCCCGACCACCGCGCGAGGTCACCGTCGGGGCGATCCTGCGCGCCGTCGAGGGCCCGTTGGCCGGGGTACGCGGGCTACGTCCCGAGGAGACCCGGTACGAGGGCTCGGCGGAGAACCTCCCCCGGCTCTGGGTGGCGGTGCGTGCCGCCGTCCGGCAGGTACTCGACGAGGTGACTCTCGCCGAGGTGGTCAGCGGACGGCTCCCGACGCACGTCCGCAAGCTGACCACCCTGCCCGATGCGTGGGAGCCGCGCTGACGGTCGCGCCACCGGTTCGGCACGCCAGAATCGTCCCGCCGTGGTCGACACCGTCCAGCCTGGACCGGAGCAGGTTTCGGTTTTCGTGGATGCGGGCATCTAGCGGGCCGAGACGGTAACGATGACAGGGAACGCGAAGGGAGCGCCACGATGGGTCTGATGTTCCGTAAGCGCAAGAAGTACGGGCCGATCATCCTGAACTTCACCGAGAACGGCTTCTCGTCGTGGAGCATCAAGATCGGTCGCTGGTCGTGGAACTCCCGGGCCAAGGCGCACCGCGTCGACCTGCCGGGCCCGCTGTCCTGGAAGCAGGACAAGTCCCGGGCGTGACGCCCTTGTGTCGAACGGGGTGCCGGTGGTCCACCGGCACCCCGTTCGGCGTCCATGCCCCGGCCCGCCGCCGGCCGGGTTCGGCGTTCCCCGGATCGGGGCAGTCCCGACGGCGCAGAATCGCCGCATGGCGAGCGACGACGGAAACTGGGCGCGGGTGCGGCGGCACACCCTGGCGGCCTGCGTCCTGCTGGTGGTCAGCTACTTCCTGATCCCGTTGGAGCCCGATCCGAACGGACTGCGGCTGACCCTGCGCGCGGTCGGCACCCTGCTGCTGATCAGCGTGGTCACCGTCCTGGTCACCCGTCAGGTGGGCCGCCAGCTCGGGAGCCGCGCCCCGGTCGGCGG
Source organism: Micromonospora humida (assembly GCF_016901255.1). NCBI lineage: Bacteria > Bacillati > Actinomycetota > Actinomycetes > Micromonosporales > Micromonosporaceae > Micromonospora > Micromonospora humida. The sequence goes on along the minus strand of NZ_JAFEUC010000002.1, from coordinate 678,032 downwards.
GGACGAGGTCCGCTCGTTGAGCCGGCTGGTGGTGGCGCTGGTCGCGGGGCTGCTCGCGTTCGCGGTCGCCGACTACGTGGTGGCCGGCAGCGGGCCGGGGCAGTTCTCCGGGCTGCACACCCGGTTGGACGCGCTCTACTTCGCCCTGACCACCCTCACCACGGTCGGCTACGGGGACGTGCACGCCCAGGGGCAGCTCGCCAAGGCGATCGTCTGCGTGCAGATGGTGTTCAGCATCGGGGTGATCGCCACCGGGGCGTCCATCGTGGTCAGGCAGTTGACCGGGCGGCCGGGGCGGGGCCCGCGCTGATCAGCACGTCCCCGCCGAGCCGCCCGTGCTCCGGGTCCCGGGTGACCAAGCCGGCGTCCAGCAGCTCGGCCAGCGCCCGCCCGGCGTCCCCGGCCCGGTAGGCGGTCGCGGTCAGCGCGTGCCGACGCAGCTCGGTCACCGTACGCGGGCCGTGGCGGGTCAGCTCGGCGAGCAGTTCATCGTGCAGCGGTCCGGTCACCGGGTCCGCCCCCACGTCGAGCAGGCCACCGGCCGGGTCCCGGTAGCGGACGGCGATGCCGTCGGCTCCGTCGGCGTCGGTGGCCCAGAGCGCGTCCTTGAACGCCTCCAGGCTCTTGTCCAGGCCGGTGCCGAAGGCGACCAGGCGGGCCGGCGTCCCGTCGGCGGGAACCAGCTCGACCTCGGCGACCAGGGGAAACCCGGCGGCGGTCAGGGCCGGCCGCAGGTCGGTGCCGGTGCCGGTGAGCAGCACCTCGGCCGGGCGGCCGGTGGTCGTGGCGGCCAGCAGCGCCGGTGTCGGTGCCGCGTCGTCGAGCAGGGTGAGCAGTGGTGCGCCGGCCGCTCCGGCCGCCTTGAGCACCACCGGCAGCCGGGCCGGGTCGCCGGGCACCACGTGCACGGCCACGTCGCCGGGCAGGCCGGCCTCGACGATGCCGAGCCGGGCGGGCAGCTCGGGGCCGCCGTCGGCGAGCACCAGCACGGTGAGCCGGCGGCCCCGGAGCCGGTCGGCGAAGCCGGCCACCACCCGCAGGGCCGCCTCGGCGCTGCCGGGATCACCGGCGTACGCCAGCGCGAGGGTGGCCCGCCGGGAGCGGTGCAGGGCCCCCGGCAGCCAGTGGTCGAGCTGACGGACGAGCAGTCCGTCCAGGACGGCGTCGATCGACATCCTGTCGTTCTACCGTACGGCCGTTCAGACCGGGACGGAGATCCCCACCCCGCCCCGGGTCTGCCCGCCGTAGCGGGCCCGTTCGCGGTCGAGGTCGAGCCGGCCGATCCGCTTGCGGGCGGCGAGGGTGTCCTCGTCGAGCTGGTCGGCCGGGACGATCCAGACGATCTCGAACTCCAGCCCGTCGGGGTCACGGCCGTAGAGGCTCTTGGTGGTGCCGTGGTCGGAGGTGCCGACCAGGGCGTCGGCGGCGGCCAGCCGCTGGGCGGTGGCGGCCAGCTCGTCGAGGGTGTCCAGCTCCCAGGCCAGGTGGTAGAGGCCGACGGTGGCCCGGCCGGCCTGCGATCGGCCGGCGTTCGTGCCGATCTCGAACAGGCCGAGGTCGTGGTCGTTGGTCGAGTCGGGGGCCTGGAGGAAGGCCGCGCCCCGGAACCCGTCCGGGGTCATCGGCACCGGGCGGAAGCCCAGCACGTCGCGGTAGAAGTCGATGCTGCGACGCAGGTCGGAGACGTAGAGCACGGCGTGGTTGAGGCGGTGGATTCCCATGTCCACCACGCTAGCGCGATTTTGTTGAGCGTTCAACTATTCCGGCTATGATGGTCGTCATGACCCGCTGGCTGGACCCCGACGAGCAGCAGACCTGGCGTGCCTTCCTGACCGCCACCCGGGCGCTGACCGACACCCTCGACCGCGAGCTGCAACACGACGCCGGGATGCCGCACGCCTACTACGAGATCCTGGTCCGGCTCTCCGAGGTGCCCGACCGGCGGCTGCGGATGAGCGAGCTGGCCGACCTCACCGGCTCCTCGCGCAGCCGGCTCTCGCACGCCGTCGCCCGGCTGGAGACCGCCGGCTGGGTACGCCGCGAGGACTGCCCCACCGACCGGCGCGGGCAGGTCGCCGTGCTCACCGACGCCGGTTTCGCGGCCCTCGCCGCCGCCGCCCCCGGCCACGTCGAGGGGGTACGCCGGCACCTGTTCGACGCGCTCAGCCCCGCCCAGGTCGACCAGTTGCGCCGGATCAGCGAGACGCTGGTCGCCCACCTGACCGGTTCTTGACCAAGTTGCCGACCGGCAAGGGTTGTACTAACCGTTGCCGGCCAAGCACGATGGGGCGTGTCTTCCGGCTTCGGTGAACTGACCCTCCAGGCGCAGCACCTGGTGTCCGCCGGCGACCTGGCCGGTGCCCAGCGACTGCTGGCCGACGCGCTGACCGACGCGGACCCCCGCCCCGACCACGCCTCCCCCGAGCTGGCCGAGGCCGCCGGGCTCCAGGCCCGGCTGCTGGTCACCCTCGGCGAACCGCACTCCGCGCGCGGCTGGGCCGCCTTCGCGTACGCGGCGTCGAGCCGCTTGTACGGCATCTCCGACCAGCGGACGATCTCGGCGGCGGCCACCCTGGCGGCGGTGCTGCACCGGGTCGGCAGCGACGCCCGCGCCGCGCGGCTCTACTCCGAGGTGATCCTGGAGCTGACCGCCCACGACGGCCCCGAGTCGCTGCGAGTGCTCGCCGCGCACGCCGACCTGGCCACCGTGGAGTATGCCCGGGGCCAGTGCTCCGAGGCCCGTGAACGCCTCCAGGACGCCTGGGAGCTGCACCGCGAGGTGTACGGCGACGGCCACGCCAGTGGCATCAAGATGCTCGCCCGACTCGGTGCCATGCAACGCGACTGCGGCCGATTCGACGAGGCGCACGACAACCTCGCCCTCGCCCGCGAGCTGGCCCGTGAGCACCTGGCCGCCGACGACCCGCTCGCCCGTCAGGTGGCCGCCCTGGCCCGCGCCGCCGCCGACCCCGACCACGTCTGCGACGACGAGCCCGCCCCCGAGCGCGGCACGCCCGTGGTGCCGGCCGCCCGCACCCCGCCGCCCGCCGAGGGTCCGCCCGACCTGCCCGCCTGGTCGGCCGGCCCGGTGCCACCCGACGATCCGTACCCGCCGACGGTGCCCGGCCAGCGGATGCCCGCCGACGACACCGGCTACCCACCGGACGCCGACCCCTACGGTGCCCCTGACCGGTTCGGCGCGCCTGACCGGTTCGACGCGCCCGGCCGGTTCGGCGCGGCCGGTACTGCGGCGGGTGGCGGGTATTCCGCCGGCACCGGCCATCCCACCGACAGCGGCTACGGCCCCTGGGACGGCCAGCCCGGCGGGGACGGCTACCGGGCCGGCGACGGTCCGGGCGACGTCGGCTACCGGGGCGACACCGGCTATCCGGGCGGCAGCGGCTACCCGACCTCCGGTCATCCGACCTCAGCTCGTCCGACCTCGGATCACCCGACGCCAGGCCGGCCGGTCGAGTCGGGCTATCCGGCGGGCGCGGGTCATCCGGCCGAGCCGGGTGATTTCGGCAGGCCCGGTCACTCCGGCGGGCCCGGTCACCCCAGCGGGCCGGGGTATCCGGCAGGGTCGGGCCGGATCGACGACGACGGACACTGGCCGCCCGAGCCGGCCACGGCCGGGACGACCGGTTCCACGGCCGGCGGGTGGCGGGACACCCCCTACGCCCCGCCGCTGTCGCAGAGCCGCCGGGACGAGGAGGCGGCCGGGGTACGCCGGGTCACGCCCACCGAGCCACCGGTGGACCCGTCACGGTTGCTGCCCGTGCTGGTGCCGCGCCGGCACGCCCCGCCCCGCCGCCGCCCGGGTGCCGTACCGCTGGTGGCCGCCGGGGTGGCCGTGGTGCTGTTGGGTGCGGTCGCGGTGATCGCCGGGGTGTCCCAGGTGGGCGGCTCCGACGCGCCACCGCCCGCCGCTCCGAGCGAAGCCGCCCCGACCGCCGCCACGCCGAACGCCGGCCCGCCCGCCTCGCCGGGCACCCCACCGGGGCGGGTGACGCTGCGGGACCGACCCGACGGCATCACCCTGACCTGGACGTACCCGGCCGGCAGCGAGGGCCCGGTGGTGCTCTCCGCCGCCCAGGCCGGGCAGGACCCACGTCCCTTCCAGACCCTCCCACCCGGCACCGACAACTTCGTCGTACACGGCCTGGACCGCACCACCAACTACTGCTTCACCGTCGCCGTCGTCTGGTCCACCGACGTGGTGGCCCGAGCCAAACGCGTCTGCACCACCCGCCGCTGACCCACCCCTGCCCACCCGCCCCGTCCCACCCCTCCCCGCCCCGCGCCGCTCACCATGTTGATCAAGAGGTTTGCGTCATCCCCGGCGAAATCCCTGACGCAAACCTCTTGATCACCGCCCCCTCCACCCCACCCGGTCGGGTGATCAAGAGGTTTGCGTCAGCCCGGGTGGGTGGGAGTGACGCGAACCTCTTGATCACCGCGGGCAGGCGGGGCACGCGGACGCACGGGGACAGGGCACGCGGACGCACGGGGGCAGGGCACGCGGGCGCGCGGGCACGTCAGGGTGCCGCGGGTAGGTGGACCGCCGAGGCGGGCGGGACCACCGGGGCGGGCTGCTGCGCTCGGGCGGGGGCCGTTTCGCGCGGGCGGGAGCGGGGCGGTTGGCAGGGGGGTGGGTCAGTCGGGGTCGGGTAGGAGCGGTAGGTGGAGTCGGACGGTCAGGCCGGGGCGCGCATCGTCGAGGGTGATGGTGCCGCCGCCCCGGCGTACCAGCTCGCGCACGATGGCCAGGCCGAGTCCGGCACCGCCCGCGTCCCGGGCCCGGCCCTCGTCCAGCCGGGCGAACCGGCGGAACACCCGCTCCCGGTCCGCGACCGGGATTCCCGGTCCGTCGTCGGTCACCGTCACCAGGTGGTACGCCCCGTCGGCCGCCGGTTCGACCGCCAGTACCACCCGGGTACGGGCGTGCCGGACGGCGTTGTCGACCAGGTTCCCCAGTACCCGCCGCAGTTCGTCGGGCACACCGACGGTCCACACCGCACCCGCCGCCGCGACGACGGTCACCTCCGGTGGCACCGCCGAACCCGCCCCGACCACCGCGGGACCCGTCCCGGCGGTCGGGCCGGGCCAGCGGGCGGCGACCTCGGTGAGCAGTGCGCCAAGCTCCACCGGCTCCGCCGCGCGGAGGTGGTCGACCTGGTGTGCCGGCTCCTCGTCGAGGCGGGCGAGCAGGAGCAGGTCGTCGACGAGCCGGCCCAGCCGTTCGGTGTCGGTGAGCAGGTCGGCGGCGACCGCCGGCCAGTCGGTACGGTCGCCGAGGCGCTGGGCCACCTCCAGTTCGGTACGCATGTTCGTCAACGGGCTGCGCAGTTCGTGTGCCGCGTCGGCGAGGAACGACCGTTGCCGGGCACGGGCCGCCGCCAACCGGTCCAGCATGTCGTTGAGGGTGACCGCCAGCCGGTGGATCTCGTCCTGGGAGGCGGGTACGGGCAGCCGGCCGGCCGCGTCCCGCCCGGTGATCTCGGCGGCCCCGCTGCGTAGCGCCTCGACCGGGCGCAGGGTGGCCCCGACCACCCGCCAGGCGACCACCGCGAGCAGCCCCACCAGCAGCGGGAAGGCGACCAGCAGCACTGTACGGGCGGCCTGGGTGGCGTGCCTGACGTCCACCGTGGAGCGGCCCACCAGCACGGTCACCGGCTCCCCCGCCGACCGGGCGGGTACCGCCACCACGCGTACCGGCCCCTCCCAGCCGAGCCGTTGGCCGGGCACGACGGTGCGCTGCCGGCCGGTGCCGGTGAGCTGGTCGGGGCGGAGCATCGGCACCAGCCGGTCGGCGTCGATGGAGGCGGCCCGGATCCGCCCGGCGGAGTCGACCACCTGGACCCGTAGCTGCCCACCGGCCACCGGCAGCGGATCGGGCAGCGCGTTCTCCCCGGCCAGCCGGGCGACCGCGTCGGCGGTGCGGAACGCCTCCTCGTCGACGGTGCGTTGCAGCGTCCAGCCGAGCGCCACCAGCAGCACCACCCCGCCGAGGGCCAGCCCGACCGACAGGCCGGCCACGCCGAGCACCATCAGCCGGGCCCGCAGCCCGAGCGCCGACCAGCGCAGCCGGCTCACGGGATCAGCCGGTAGCCGGCGCCCCGGACGGTCTCCAACCGGTCCCGGCCGATCTTGCGGCGTAGGTAGCCGACGTACACCTCGACGGCGTTCGGGGCGGTCCGCAGGCTGGCGTCCCAGACGTGGTCGAGCAGTTCGGTCTTGGAGATCACCTCGCCGGGGCGGCGGATCAGGTACTCCAGCAGCGCGAACTCCCGGGCGGTGAGCACCACCTCGGCGTCGGCCTTCGTGACCCGGCGGCGGGCCGGGTCCAGCCGCAGGTCCCCGACGGCGAGCACGGTCGGCCGTTCCGGTGCGCCGCGGCGCAGCAGCGCCCGCAGCCGGGCCACCAGCACCACGTACGAGAAGGGTTTGGTGAGGTAGTCGTCGGCCCCGCAGTCCAGCCCGTCGGCCTGGTCGTACTCGCCGTCCTTGGCGGAGAGCATCAGCACCGGCAGCCAGTGCTCGTCGGCGCGTAGCCGGCGGACCACCTCGTAGCCGGACAGGCCGGGGAGCATCACGTCGAGGATCATCGCGTCGTAGCCGCCGTGCCGGGCGGCGTCCAGCCCGGCCGGGCCGGTGCCGGCCGTGTCCACCACGAATCCCTCGGCTGTGAGCCCACGTTGCAACGCCGCCGCCAGCCGGGCCTCGTCCTCCACCACCAGCACCCGCATCGTCCCAGCGTGCCACCTCGACGCGACGGACCGGCACGCCGTCCTCAGCGGGCTCACAGCAGCGAACCGGCAGGATGGTCGCAGGAGGTGCGCTCATGTCCGTACTGAAGAACCGTTCCACCCTGCGGTGGCTGGTGCCGCTGGCCGCCGCGGTCACCGTCGTCGGTGGAGGTGCCGCGATCGGCACGTTCGCCGCGAACGCCGAGCCGGCCCTGCCGCCGCGCAGCGCCGCCCAGCTCCTCGTCGACCTGCAGACCGCCCGGCTGGACGGGTTGTCCGGCACGGTGGTGCAGCGGGCCGACCTCGGTCTGCCGCCGCTGGCCGGGCTGGCCGGCGGGGACGCCGCGCTGCTCACCGGCACGCACACCCTGCGGGTCTGGTACTCGGGGCCGGACCGGCAGCGGGTCGCGTTGCTCGACACCCTGGGCGAGCGGGACGTCATCCGTTCCGGTCGGGACGTGTGGACCTGGGACAGCAAGGCCAACACGGCGACGCACCGGACGCTGCCGGAGTCGACCGGGCGGGCGGCGGAGGGCGCGTTGCCGGTCACCCCGAAGGACGCCGCCGAGCAGGCGTTGGCCGCCGTCGACCCGAGCACGCTGGTGACCACCGGCCGGTCGGCCACGGTCGCCGGGCGGGACGCGTACGAACTGGTTCTCACCCCGCGTGACGAGGCGTCGCTGGTGCACCAGGTGCGGATCGCCATCGACGCGACGGAGCACGTGCCGCTGCGGTTCGAGGTGCTCGCCGACGGGGCCGACCGGCCGGCGTTCGAGGTGGCCTTCACCCAGGTCGACTACCGTCGCCCCGACGCCGACCAGTTCACGTTCAACCCGCCGCCCGGGGTGAAGGTGTCCGAGGAGACCACCGGCCGGCCGGGGTCGAAGGCCGGCCCCCACCGCAAGGACGGCAAGCCGGGCGCGCAGCGCCCGGGGGCCGAGGACGCGGGTCTGCGTACCGTGGGGACGGGCTGGACCACCGTGCTGGTGGCGCGGACCGGCGCGGCGGACGTGGCGCGGACGCCGGCCGGTGACGCGGCGAAGCCGGGCCCGGCCGACGGCCCCGGCGCGGCGCAGGCCCTCGACCTGCTCAACGGGTTGCCGAAGGTCAGCGGGGACTGGGGCAGCGGCCGGTTGTTCGCCGGGAAGCTGTTCAGCGTGCTGCTCACCGACGACGGGCGGGTGCTCGCCGGCCTGGTGACGCCGGAGCGGCTGTACGAGGCCGCGCGGGGCTGATCCCGCACGTCACGACCCTCGGGGGTCCGGGCCGGCTCGCGCCGGCGCGGGCCCCCGTCGCCGTGTCCGGCGTGGGTTCGGAGTCGTGTCCGGCAGGCTTGGTGGGGGGCCGCCGCAGGCGGTATCTTGAACAGTTCCCGAAATGCAAAAAGGAACGGCTGAAGAGCCATTCCATGCGTGATTCTAAGCGACGAGGAGACGGCTTGTCAACGCACCCGGACGAGCTGCGACAACACGACGACGAGATCGGCCGCGAGCAGGAGTACGTCTCGATGCTCTACGGCCGGCTGGACGCCATGCGTGAGCAGGCCGCCCGGCGGCTCACCGGCGAGCTGCGCGCCGGTGGCGGCGGCACCCAGCAGGACCGCTCCCAACGCGACAGCGCCGTCCAGATGTACGCCGACCAGGTCGAGCAGTTCTCGGCGGTCGAGCAGGGGCTGGCCTTCGGCCGGCTCGACGGGGCCGACGGCAGCCGGCACTACATCGGCCGGATCGGCATCTTCGACACCGACGGCGACTACGACCCGCTGCTGATGGACTGGCGTGCCCCCGCCGCCCGGCCGTTCTATCTCGCCACCGCCGCCAACCCGCAGGGCATCCGGATGCGGCGGCACCTGCGCACCCGCGAGCGGAAGGTCACCGGCCTCAACGACGAGGTGCTGGACATCGAGACCGCCTCCCCCACCGGCCACGAGGAACTGACCGGCGAGGCGTCGCTGCTCGCCGCGCTCAGCGCCGGCCGGACCGGCCGGATGCGGGACATCGTGGAGACCATCCAGGCCGAACAGGACCGGATCATCCGGGCCAACCTGCCCGGCGTGCTGGTCGTGCAGGGCGGCCCCGGCACCGGCAAGACGGCGGTCGCGCTGCACCGCGCCGCGTACCTGCTCTACACCCACCGGCAGCAGCTCTCCACCCGGGGCGTGCTGCTGGTCGGGCCGAACGCGACGTTCCTGCGCTACATCTCGCAGGTGCTGCCGACGCTGGCCGAGACGGGTGTGCTGCTCAGCACCCCCGGTGACCTGTTCCCCGGGGTCACCGCCCGGCGCGCCGAACCGGCCCGGACCGCCGCCCTCAAGGGCCGGGCGGTGCTGGCCGAGGTGCTCGCCGCCGCCGTCCGGGACCGGCAGTGGGTGCCGGACGAGCCGATCGAGATCGAACTGCCCCAGCGGGAGGTGCTGCGGCTGGACCCGGAGACGGTACGCCAGGCCCGCGACCGGGTCCGGCGTACCGACCGACCGCACAACCTGGCCCGCGCCCTGTTCGACATCGAGATCGTGCACGCCCTCGCCGACCAGGTCGCCGAACGGATCGGGGCGGACCCGCTCGGCGGGGACAACCTGCTGGAGGAGGCGGACCGGGCCGAGATCCGTCGGGAGCTGCGCGAGGAACCGGAGATCACCGCCGTCCTGGACGAGCTGTGGCCGGTGCTCACCCCGCAACGGCTGCTCGCCGACCTGTACGCCGCGCCCGAGCGGATCGCGGCTGCCGCGCCGATGCTCACCGACGACGAGCGTGCCCTGCTGCACCGCGCACCCGGCGGTGGCTGGACGCCGGCCGACGTGCCGCTGCTCGACGAGGCCGCCGAGCTGCTCGGCGAGGACGAGCGGGCCGCCGCCGCCCGCCGGGAACGCATCAGGTCTTTCCAACGCGAGTACGCCGAGGGCGTGCTGGAGATCGCCAGGGGTTCCCGTTCGATCGACGTCGAGGACGAGGCCGAAGGCGGTGAGATCCTCGGCGTCACCGACCTGATCGACGCCGACCGGCTGCTGGAACGGCAGGAGGAGACCGACCGGCTGACCACCGCGCAGCGGGCCGCCGCCGACCGGCGGTGGGCGTTCGGGCACGTGATCGTGGACGAGGCGCAGGAGTTGACCCCGATGGCCTGGCGGCTGCTGATGCGCCGCTGCCCGAGCCGGTCGATGACGATCGTCGGGGACGTGGCGCAGACCGGGGCGCTGGCCGGCACCCCGTCCTGGGGCGAGGCGTTGGAGCCGTACGTGGCGCGGCGCTGGCGGTTGGAGGAGCTGACCGTCAGCTACCGCACCCCGGCCGAGATCATGGCGGTGGCCGCCGAGGTGCTCGCCGGGATCGACCCGGAGCTGCGCCCGCCCCGCTCGGTACGCCACAGCGGCGTGAAGCCGTGGGACCGGACGGTCACGGCGGACCGGCTCGGCGCGGAGCTGGTCGCGGCGGCCCGTGCGGAGGCCGCCGACCTGGCCGGTGGCGACGGGGACGGCCACCCCGGCGACGGCGGGGGCCGGCTCGGGGTGATCGTGCCGGCCGGGCGGGCCGACGAGTTGGCGGGCGTCGTGCTGGCCGCGATGCCCGAGGTGGCCGTGGGCGAGCAGCCCGAGTTGGAGAGCCGGGTGGTGCTGCTCACCGTCGGCCAGGCCAAGGGGCTGGAGTTCGACTCGGTGCTGGTGGTGGACCCGGACGGGATCGTCGCCGAGTCGCCCCGGGGCCGCAGCGACCTCTACGTCGCGTTGACCCGCGCCACCCGACGCCTGGGCGTGCTGCGCCCGGCCGGCTGACCGCCGCGCGGCCGGGTCGGGGGGCGGGCCCCTCCGACCCGGCCGCCGGGGCGTCGGCGGCGGCCGGCGTCAGTCGTCGGAGAAGTCGCCGATCTCGACGGCGCTGGCGGACTGGTCGCTGACCGGGCCACCGGTCGGGGTGCTCAGGCCACCGGTGGTGGCGTCGCCGGTGGTGGTCGGGGCGACCGTGCCCGGATGCCGTTCGGGTTGCCGGGCCACCCGCCGGACGCTGGCCGGCCCGGCGGTGCCTCCGGTGGTGGTGACCGCGCCCTGACCCCGGGTGGGGCCGCCGTCGCGCAGCACCTCCGGGTCGACCGGCACGTCGGCCACGTCGTCCGGGTCGTCCTCCTGTAGTGCCCGGGTCACGTCGATCTGGGGCACGGTCACCTCGTCGAGGGCGCCGGGACCGTACGCCCCGGCGGTGAGCCGTTCCTCGGCCTGACGGGTGGACTCCCGCATCCTGTCGTCGCGCACGTTCCTCACCTCACAGGGTGTCGGTGGAACCCACTGCGTGCCCGGGGGCCCGACCACCAAACACCTCCGCCCTTTGCCGGTCGACACCACCGCTCTTTGCCGGCCGGGGCGGCGCGTACCACGGTCGGGGCACCGGGCTGCGGACCCGGCCGGCGGCGGATTTTCGGCCGGAGGCCGGTGTTACCTGCTCCGGGTCGGGGGGTAGACCCAGGGTGCCCCCGCCACAGCAGGTGAACCGTGCCGTGGCCGACCGCGGTAGCGGGGCGAGGGAGTGCAGGTACTCATCAAATCCTGAGGAGGACCAGATGAGCACGCAGGCTGCATCCACCAGGCCCATGAACCGGCCGATGCAGGACACCGCCCAGCGCAACGCCATGATGAACGACCAGACCCGGCAGATGCCGATGATGCACGACGGGCACCGGGAAGCGATGCCGTCTCCGGGTACGGAGACCAAGCAGTCGTTCCTGACCACCGAGTTCTGGGTCTACGCCGCCGCCGTCGCGGTCGTGGTGATCTCCGCCTTCTGGCGTGGCACCACCACGAACGGCCTGAACATCAACAACCCGACGCAGGCGTGGTGGTTCCTGACCGCCCTGACCGGCGCCTACCTGGTGAGCCGGGGCCTGGCGAAGGCGGGTTCGGCGCGGCGTTCCGGCGCGGAGCGCAAGGGTCGTCGCTGACACGGCTGACCCGAGCAGCGTGAGCTGCTGAGCACGATGGCCCCCCGGGACTACTCCCGGGGGGCCATCGCTGGTCCGCGTCGGCCGCCGCACGACGGCCCGCCGACGTCGGGCGCGGTCTCAGCTCACTCGTCGTCGCCGAAGTCGCCGCCGTCGTCGTCGCCCTCGAAGGCGTCGTCGAGCAGTTCACCGGCGACGAGTCCACCGGCGACACCGAGCGCCGCGCCGGCCACCACGCCGCCCATCCCCGGCCCCCGGCCGTGGTGACCGTGGCCGTGGCCGTGCATCGGGTAGCCGTGGGTGGGGGCGCCGAAGCCGGAGGAGGCGCGCAGGTTGCCGTACGTGGCGGTGGTCTCGCGCAGCCAGCTGTCGACGACCCGGACCCAGTCGACGCGGTCGACGTCGCCGTGGGACACGGTGTACCTGCCGAACACGTCGTGCCCGGAGCTGAGGAAACCGCCCCGCTTGTCGCACTCCAGCACCACCTCGACGCCGTGCGGGCTGGTCACGAAGGTCAGCTCCACCTCGGAGATGGCCTGCGCGTACTGGGGTGCGGCGAAGAACTCGATCTCCTGGTAGAACGGCAGCGTCTGCTGCGAACCCCGGATGTGGCCCCGCTCCAGGTCGGCGTGCTTGAACCGGAACCCGAGCTGCTGGAACGCGCCGAGGATGTGCTCGTGCACCGGCAGCGGGTGCACGTTGACCTGGTCGAGGTCGCTCTTGTCGACGGCGCGGGCGATCGCCAGCTCGGTCCGCAGCCCCATGGTCATGCCGTGCAGGCGCTGGCCGTAGACGTCGGTGATCGGGGTCTCCCACGGCACGGGGAACTGGAACGGGATGGCGAGCTGCTGCTTGGGAGCGAGCTGGAGCGGGCCGCTGACCACCATCCGGTGGAACTCCATGACGCCTGCGTACTCGCTGTCGCCGCCCTCGATCTCGACCCGGGTGACCAGGCCGATGCCGATCTGCTCGATGTTGGCGGGGGCGTCCCCGCCGACCAGGTTCACGTTGCCGTCGAGGGTCAGGCCGGGCCGGGTGTTCGGGTTGGCCAGGACGGTGTCGACGCTGGGCCCGCCGACCCCGAACGCGCTCAGCATCTTCTTGAAGACCATCGGAACTCCCGCTTCACGGTCGGCGCACTCCACCGTGGAGCACGCACGGTTACCCGGCGCACCCTAACCGCCAGGACTGTGAAGTGCCTGAAAGGACGCACCGGGGCGGGTCAGCAGCACCAGCACCACGCAGGCCGCCACGAAGAAGACCGCCATGGCCGAGGCCATGGGCAGCAGGGTGGCGTACCCGAGGAGACCGGTGAGTGGCGTGACCAGCGCGCCGGCGAGGAAACCCAGGCCACCCTGGAGCGCCGCGGTGGTGCCGGCGGAACGCCGGCCGGCCTCCTGGGCCAGCGCGGTGCTGGCCGGGAGGGTCAGGCCCATGCCGGCGACCACCACGGCGAGCAGCGTCCACGGCACGGCCAGCGGCCCCCCGGCCCGCCGGTCGACCAGGGCGACGACCAGCAGCACGAGGGTGGCCACCGTGGACGCGGCCAGCCCGGCGGCCCGGAGCCGGCCGGCGCCGAGCCGCCTGACCAGTACCCGGAACAGCAGCCCGGCGGCGGCCATGCCGGCGGCGTTGGTGGCGAAGATGAGGGTGTAGCGGGACTCGTCCACCCGGTAGGCGGTCTGGAAGACGAACGCCGAGCCGCCGATGTAGGTGAAGAAGCCGGCGATGGCCAGGCAGAGCACGATCAGGTTGGTGAGCACCGTCCGGTCCCGCAGCAGGCCGGCCATCCGGGCCAGCGCCGCACGCGGGCCGCCGTCGTGCCGGCGGTGCGTGGGCAGCGTCTCCGGCAGGCCGACCAGCGCGGCGACCGCCATCGCCGCCCCCAGCCCGGTGAGGGCGAGGAAGACGGTACGCCAGGTGCCGTGGTCGAGGATCACCCCGCCGACCGCCGGTGCCAGCACCGGGCCGAGAAACGTCACCGAGGCGATGCTGCCGAACCGGGCGGCGGCCTGGCCGCCCTGCCAGGCGTCGGTCACCATCGCCCGGCCGAGCGCCACCCCGGTGCCGGCCGCGATCCCCTGCCCGAGCCGGGCGAGCACCAGCACCCCGGCGGTCGGGGCGGCGGCGCAGAGCAGCGACAGCAGGGCGAAACTCACGGTGCTCACCAGGACGATGCCGCGCCGGCCCCGGCTGTCGCTGACCGGGCCGAGCAGGAGTTGACCGGCGGCCACACCGATGATGAACGCGGTCAGGGTCAGCTGCGCCATGGTGGCGCTGGTGTCCAGGGAGCGCCGCAGTTCGGGCAGGGCGGCGATGTACGCGTCGGTGGCGAACGGCCCCACCCCGGTCAGCAGCACCAGCGCGGCCATGGACGGCCTACCCGCCACCCGGCCTGGTCGGTGCGACCCGGACGGCGTCTTCACCTGCGCAGGGGTCACCCATGGACCGTAGACGAATCACGGGTGGAGTGCCGGCACCCGAGGACCTCGGCTGCCTGATTGACCACGTTCCGCCGATGTGACGCCATCCCCGCATCTGGGGTATCGCCACATCGGCGGAACGTCGCCAGGTCAGCTCCACGTCGTCCACGTCCACGGCCGGCCCGCCACCCGAGCCACCTGGCCCGGCACCGCGAGCGTTCATGTCACGGCACTAGCTGATAACCCACTTCGCGTAGTCGCCCGCCCCACTCGGAGACGGTGACGAAGAGGGCGAAGGGTGGGGGGAGACAGAAGGAGAGGGAGAGGCGCTTCCGCCCTCGTTCAGACACGACATCAGGACGACGATCGTCCCAGGTGCCGGGTTGTCCCCGTAGATGGACAGACACCACCCGCCCGACAGTCCGCTCAGCAGCCTGCCACCATTGGTGAGGGTCCACTGTTGGTTGGTGGAACCGCAGGTCCAGTCGAGCACGGAGGTTCCGTCGGCGGTCACGCCGTTCAGGACGTCGGCGCATCGACTCGGATCGGCCTGGGTGGAGAGATTGCCGGCGTTCCCAGCACTGAAAGCCCAGCTCATGGTCTTCCCACCCTGGGAGCATGGCATGACGACCAGCGGCGCCCCATCGAATGCGTTGCCATTGTAGAGGGTCAGACACAAACCGGAGTCTGGATTCTTGAGCTGATAGTAGTTGGCGTTGACTCCCATCTGCGTGTCGTTCCGGTCGGGAGTTTCCAGTTGCGCCGTTGCACCGGCGGCCGGCCACACCATAAGGCTCAGCGCGAGAAGGGTGGCTCCGAATCCCGCCACGAGGGCACGGTGATCAAGACGGAGACGACTCATACGTCAGTCCATTCATAGATGTGAATACCTTTCCTAAGTATCCAGATACGGGCGGGAGATTGCAATCATTTTCTCGTCCGGCCGGAGTCCACCGCCCATCGCCGTGCCACTACGGGAAAGGGATTCCCGAAGTTGGGATCTGCCGCACAACCAGTACCGAATTGGCTCGCCAGCACGCCGCTCGAATTGCGTTTCGAGAAAAAGGCTCAGATCACCTTGCGGAGGTGCCTCACCCGGCGTCGTCGACGAGCAGTCCGCGCAGGACGCCGCGTACTGTCGCTTCGAAGAGGTCGCGGGGCGCGGACGGTGACGGGTCGGTCATGGCGGCGACCAGGTTCGGGTAGGCCGCCAGGTCGGTGCCGGCGAAGCCGACCGGCGGCGCGGCGGTCTCCTGCCGGGCGAACAGCGACGTCACCCCGGTCATCATGGCGATCGCCTCGAACTTGGTGGTGGTCGCCGCCGGAACCGGATGCAGGACGGCCAGGCAGTGGTCGAACCAGGCCAGGCTCTGCGGGCCGGGGGCGGTCGGCCGGGGCAGGATCTCTACCAGCCAGGGGTGCCGGCGGTAGAGGTCGAGTTGCCGCCGGGCGAGGCGCAGCATGGTGTCGAGCCAGTCGTCGCCGGATTCCGGGTAGGGGCGCAGCTCCCCCGCGGCCCGGTCGACCATCAGGTCGAGCAGGTCGTCGCGGGAGGACAGGTAGCGGTAGAGCGAGCCGGCGCCGGTGTGCAGCGCGGCGGCGACCGCCCGCATGGAGACCGCGCCGATGCCGTCGGCGTCGGCCACCACGAGCGCGGCGGCCACGATCTCGTCCCGGGAGTGTGAGGGCGCGGGACCGCGCTGCCCCCTTGCGGGCCGGGACCAGATCGGCGGACGCGCTGGCTCGTCGGGTGAGGTCACCGCTACACTCTAAAACTGCAAACGCCGTTCGCGGTTTCGATGTCGGGGAGGACGAGATGGAACAGCACTGGACCGTGCAGCGGGTACCGGCGGCCGACGACGCCGAGATCGTGCTCCACTCCACCGGCAGCGGGCCGGGCATCATCGTGGTGCACGGCGGCGGCGTCACCATCGGCATCTACCGCCGGTTGGCCCTGCGGCTGGCCGACCGGTTCACCGTGCACCTCTACAACCGTCGCGGGCGGGACGATGCGGCGGCCCGCGCCGAGCCCTACGACGGCGAGCAGGACGTCGACGACCTCGCCGCGCTGCTGACCGCCACCGGGGTCGGCAACGTGCTCGGCCACAGCGGCGGCGGCTTCGTGGCCCTGCGCGCCGCCGCCCGGGGGTTGCCGATCGACCGCCTCGCCCTCTATGACCCGGCGGTGCAGGTGAACGGCCTGTTCCCCCTCGGCTGGGTGCCCGCCGCCCGCGCGGCGGCACACGCGGGCGACATCGCCCGCGCCCTTGCGCTCCACCGGGGCCGGCCTCAACACCCAGTCGGCCACGTCGCGTCTGCCACTGGCCGTCCAGGTGGCCATCTGCCGGCTGTTCCTGCGTACGCCGATCGGGCGCGGCATGGGCGAGCTGCTGCCGACCACCCTGGACGAGAGCGCGCTGATCCAGCACCACGACAGCCCGCCGCAGCGGTGGGCCGGGATCACCGCCGAGGTGCTGTTGGCCTGCGGCGGCAGCGGCCCGCCCTACTACCGGCCGATCACCGAGGCGCTGGCCGGTGCGCTGCCGCACGCCCGCACGCTGGTGGTGCCGCGCGCCGGTCACGACGCGCTCAACCGGGCCCCGCAGCACCTGGTCGACGCGCTCGCCGACTTCTTCACCACCCCGGTCACCTCGCAGCGGGCCCGTTCCTGACCAGCCGGCGGACGGGAGGCGGGTCGGCGTCAGCCGTGCGACGCGGCCGACGCCGACCCGCCTCCGAGGAAGCCCGTCAGGATGACGCCCAGAAGCTGGCCGGCAGGGCCTCGACGTCGGTCGCGGACCGTTCGAGGAGAGCCGCGACGGGCAGCAACGCGGTCGCCGCAGCATCCCCGGCGTCGGCCAGGTGACGGATCACGCCCGCCTGCCGCCGGGCCCGCTGCGGCACCGCGGCGGCGAACCCACCCCGGTCGCCCTCGTAGCCGTACGCGTCGAGCAGCAGGCGCAGCCGGCGGGCCCGCTCGCGCAGATCGTCGTCGCCCACCGGGCTGCCGTCGCGCGGTGAGGCGAGCGGCACCCAGGTCAGCGCGGAGAACGCCAGGTCCCAGTCCCGCGACGACGGGCCGGCGGTGTCCCAGTCGCAGAACCCGACCAGCCGGTCACCGTCCACCACCGCGTTGTAGGGGGAGGCGTCCTGGTGCCCGACGACCAGCCCGGCGCCCATCGTGCGGCCGACGAACCAGCACTCGTCCGGCGGCGGGGTGAAGTCGGCGGTCAGGTCGTGGACCCGGCGCAGCCACCGGCCGACCTGGACCAGCATCGCGTCGTCACTCGCCCAGTCGGGCCAGGGCTCCCGGCCGCCGATCGTCTCCCCCGGCAGATAGCTGAGCATCTCGCGGCCCCGGTCGTCGAAGCCGAGGGCGCGGGGAGCGGCGTCGAACCCGGCATCCTCCAGATGCCGCAGCACCGCGTGCACGGTGGTCGTCCACCGCGACGCCCGCTTGTGTACGACACCATCGATCAACACGGCACCCGTGGTGTTACCGCCGGGAAGCACCTCTTCACGCATCTGCCCGGTATACCGGGCGTCACGACGCCGACGACACCGAATTTTCGTACGGCCGGAGCCGACCAGGGCCCGACTGTCCCACCCCGGTGTTCGAATCCCCGCATGCACATAGTCGTCTGCGGAGCGCTCGTGGTGAATGACGCGGTCCTGCTGGTGCACCGCAGTCCGGCCCGCCTGGCGTACCCGAATCTGTGGGATCTGCCCGGGGGTCATGTCGAGGCGGGCGAGTCCGAACGTCAGGCCCTCGCCCGTGAGCTGCGCGAGGAGGTCGGCGTCGAGATCGTCGCGGAGTCCTGCTCCCGGCTGGGCGAGCTGCGGTCCGGCAGCGGCGAGGACGCCGTACGCGTGGGTGTGTGGCACGTCGGAGCCTGGCTCGGCTCCCCCACCAACCGTGCGCCCGACGAGCATGACGACCTCGCCTGGGTCGGGCTCAGCGAGCTGGGTGGGCTCCCCCTCGTGCACAGCGGCCTACCGGCGCTGCTCCGCGCCCTGGACCGGCCGCCCGCCTCACGCCTGATCGAGGAGGTGGCGTGACGGCAGGTAGTCGATCTTCGTGTCGGCGTAGACGCCGAGCGTGCCGTCGTCGAGGCATCGCAGGCCGACGCTAAGCCAGCGCACCTCGCCGTCGGCACCGAGCGCGTAGCCGACCGCGACGGCGAACTCCTCACCCCCGCAGGGGCAGGAGCAGGACTCGTGACCGGCCTCGTCCCAGTAGTCGGCGCTGTCGCCGATGAAGGCGACCGCGCCGCAGGCGAGGCAGGCCCGCCGGGTCGCCTCCTCCTCGTCGATGTCGACGCGGAAGGCACGGCCGTCGCACCCGGCACACCGGGACTCCACCACCGTGGCGACCGGGTAGCCGCCGGCCGCGAAGTAACGGAGGTAGTCGGCGAGGTCGTCGACGTTCTCCCCGCGCCACAGTTTTCCGGACCTGTCAATTGCCATCCCGGCATTCTGCCTGGTGCGGGCGGTGCGTCGGCGGGCCGGACGACCCTCGTACGGCTCAGACCCAGGTGGTGGCCAGCCAGATCGCGACGGCGGCGGTCACCAGCAGGACGATGTTGAGCCCGATCTGGCGGGTCTCACCCCGGGACAGGTGCACCGCGATGCCGCCGACCTGGATCAGGACGAACCCGACGGCCGCCGCGACCGCGAGCCAGGGTGCGATCCCGGTCAGCGGCGGCAGGACCAGGCCGGCCGCGCCGAGCACCTCCAGCACCCCGATGGTCCGGACCAACGGCATGGGTACGCGGTCGACCCAGCCCATCATCGGCCGGAGCTGCTCCCGGCTCTGGGCGACCTTCTTGCCCCCGGCGTAGAGGTAGAAGACGGCCAGCAGGGCGGCGAGGATCCAGTAGGCGAGTGTCATGACGGGCCTCCAACTGTGAACACGATGGTTACGAGAAGGAACTAGCCACATCATGTGTCAGTATCGGAGGGCTTACAAAAGGCACACGGGTGTGCGTAAGGCACAGGGGGTGGTCATGTCGCAGTACGAACACACCTGCATGATCCGAGGCGACGGCGGCCGGACGATCCGGGCGATCCTGGACCGGATCTGCAACAAATGGACGTTGCTGATCGTGGCGACCCTCGACGCGGGCGCACTGCGCTTCACCGAGCTCCACCAGCAGATCCCCGGCATCTCCCAGCGCATGTTGACGCTCACCCTGCGCCATCTGGAGCACGACGGCCTGGTGTCCCGCACGGCGTACGCGGAGGTCCCGCCCCGGGTGGAGTACGCGCTGACCCCCACCGGCAAGAGCCTCATCCCGCCCGCGCTGGCCCTCGCCGGCTGGGCCATCGAACACGTCCCCCACATCGAGGCCAGCCGAGCGCTTCACCAGACCGGGGCCGAATGACTTCGGAAGGCTGTTTCCATGGAGGTAGCGGGGCCCACCACCGTTGCGGCGGTGGGCCCCACGTCACCTGCGATTCAGAGGTTGCCGTTGCCTACACCTCCGAGATCCGTCCTCGTACCGGCGTCAGGTGCCGTTGGAGACGTAGATGCTGTAGCGGGTGACGTCGGTGTGCGTGCCGTCCGCCTTGTGGCCGGTCACCGACAGGGTGTGCGTCTCGAAGTTCTGCGCCGGCGTGTAAGTGATCGACGCCCTCCCTTGGCTGTCAGCCGGCACGTCGGTCGACGGGCCGTCGTCGATCTGCCACGAGAAGGACACGATTCCCGCAGTGCCGCCGCTGAACTCGAAGGTGCCGGGAACACCGGCACCGCCCGACCAGGTGCCGCTCGGATACTGGGCGCTCACGACGTAGGGCGCATCGCCGACCGTGAAGTCGTAGTCCGTCACGGGCGAGAGTTCACCGCCCGCCGTCAGGCTCTGCACGTGCAGCGTGTTCGTACCGTTGCGTTCGAACGGCACCGCGACCCGTGTCGCCGTACCGTCGGCGCTCGCCGGCAGGATCTGCTCCGGACCGTCGTTGACGCGATAGTGGTACTCGGTGACCTCGCCGAACAGTTGGGTGCTGAAATAGAAGTATCCGGTCCAGCCGATCCCCACACGTGACCAGTCGTAGGTGCTGTAAACGGCGACCTTGTTGTCCCGAACGCTGAACGGCGCGATCCGCAGGTCCGATTCGGTGCCGTCCGCGCCGACGCTCGTGACCCGCACGTCGTTGTAGCCCCACGAGCCCGGCGTGTACGTGACCGTCGCGGTGCCGTCGGGACCGGCCTGGATGGTCTCCTCGTCGGCGCTGTTGAACGAGTAGCGGTAGGAGGCGACGTCCGGCAGTCCCGGATGGAAGGTGAACGTCACGGTCCGACCGACGGTGCCGTCGCCCTCCGGCGTCTGCGTGACCACGGGACCGGACCAGATGCCGAACGTGTAGGTGGTGGCGGGCGAGCGCGAACCGTCCGACAGCAACGCCTGAACGACCACGGTGTTGTCGCCGGCGTGCGTCGGCGTGACCGTGATGAGAGCGTACGGATCGCCCCCGGTGGGCACGGTCTGCTCGGCGCCGCCGTCGAACCGGTAGACGAATCCGGTCAGGTTCGGCAGTCGACTCTGCAACTCGACGCTCAGCGGCACGCCGACGCCGTCCCGGCGCGGCCAGATGCTCAACTCGTTGGCGTAGGCGGTCGGGCGGTTGTCGATGATGTTGAACTGATAGTCCGCTTCCATCGACGTGGAACCGTCCGCCCGCACCGACCGGACGACCATCGAGTGCCAGCCCGGCGTCGCCGTCCACGGCAGTACGGCGGTGTCGTCGTCGGCTGCCGGAATAGTCTTCCACTCGTCGTCGAGGTTGTACTCGTAGGCGACGACATCGTTGCTGTGCGGGGTGAACCGGAACGAGCCGACCTTGCCCGCGACCTGATCGGTGTCCAGGTTGAACTCCGCCGACTCGATGCCGGGAGCGTCGGTGACCCAGACCTGCAGGGTCTCCTGCCCGATCAGCTTGTTGTTGGCGTAGCTCCGGACAGCCACCTCGATCATGCCGGTGGTGGTGAACGTGACAGGGCCGGTGGCCTTGCCGTCGACCGCCGGGAGACGGACCTCCGCGCCGTCCTTGAGCTGGTACCCGAACGCGGTGGTCTCGGGCTTCGACGCGATGAACGTGATCGTGCTCGGCAGGCCGACGCCCTGCACGACGACATCGACGCGCGGTGCCGTCTCGGCGACCCGGAACCGGTAGTTCTTCTCGGGCCCCCGGTTACCCGCCGCGTCGACGGACGCGACATAGAGGTCGGTGATCAACCGTAGCTTGGGGGTGTACTTCAGGGTCGCCCTGCCGCCCGGGTGCCGGGCCGGAACCTGGCCGGAATATCCCATGGAGTCACGCCAGGTGAACGCCACCACGTCGCGGTCGCCAGCCCCGTCGAACCGGAACGTTCCCTCGATGCCGGTGCCACCGCCCGGGGAGTCACCCTCGGGATAGGTCCGCGACGACACCTTCGGCGGATCGGCCGGTGCGGTCAGATCCATGACCAGGTAGCAGGTCCTGCTCCATGGGCCCTGGTCGTAGTAGTCGCTGGCCTGTGCCTGCCAGGCGAGGACCGTACCGTCGGCGTACTGGCTCAGGTCGGTGCCGTAGTAGTCGTGGAACTCACGACGCTGGTCGGGGTGGTCGACCGGCCAGATCGCGTACAGCACGGTCGGGTGGTCGCCCTCGTCCGCATCACTGGGGGTGGCTGAGAAGACCGTGTTCCGTGCTGCCGGCGACGGCTTGGCCAGCGTGCCGCACGGCCGGTCCGGGTACTTCAGTTTGAGGTCCGTGACCGTGGGCGGGTGGTTCACCGTCACACTGAGCACCGGCTTGTCGAAGGTACGACCGGTCCACCCGACGCCTTCCTGATCGGCGGCGACCCGGAACTCCAGGGTAATGCTCTTTTCACCCCGGCTGAGCGCCGCGTTGAGCGTGGCAACCATGTCGAAGCCCAGGTAGCCGGGGCAATAGGCAGCGCCGGCACCCCGCTTGGCGGTCAACAGCTTCTCGATCTCGGCCGGCGGACGCAGCCAGGTGGTGTTGCTCTTGACCGGGCGGGTCCGCCACACCTCGATGGTTGCCGGGGCGGAGCAGTCGACGACCGTCTTCTCGTTCGTCCACAGGTATGAGCTGTGGACGACCGTGCCCTTCAGCGTGGTCAGGTCGTAGGTGAAGTAGGAGCGGTAGATGTGCGTCCGGTCGGCCTCGTCGCGGGAGGTTCCGACCGGCGGCGCCACCGCCGCATCGACGACCTTCGCGTCCGGGTTCTGCGAGTCGAGATAGGCCCAACTCTTCAGCGTCACATCGAACGAGTCGGCGGCCGAGGCCGGAGAACCGGTGGTCACCATGGCTGCCACAACCGCAAGAATCGTCAGCGGTATGGCCGCTCTGAAGTGTCTCATGTGGACTTGTACCCTCCCCCGTGGCGGCGTCTCTATCGACGCCGAGGGCGTCATCGTAGCGAGGGGAGCGCAATCCGTAGGGGCGATTTTCGACGCCCTCTGAGGTGCGGGATCAGGCCGCTCGGAGGGTGACCACGGGGCAACCGACACTGTTCCTGACCGACCGTTACCGGCGCGCGGTGCGCGCCCGCAGCTCGGCGACACTACCCTTCAGCCATGTCGATCAGCGACCACGCCCTGGCCATCGAGGCGGCGCAGGCCGGTGCCGCGACCGTACGCTCCCACTACGGTTCGGCCCTGGCGCGTTTCGACAAGGTCGGTGGCGATTTCGCCACCATCGCCGACCTCGAGGCCGAGCGGGCCATCATCGATGTCCTACGCGCGGCGCGCCCGGACGACGTCGTGCTGGGCGAGGAGGGCGGACGCACCGGCCCGGCAGGCAACGACCGCACATGGCTGGTCGATCCCCTGTGCGGAACACTGAACTTCGCCGTACGCAACATGCTGGGTCTCGGTCAACGTGGCCCTGCAGATCGGGACCGCCACCATCGTGGCAGCCTCGGCGGACCCGTTCACCGGCGAGGTGTTCTGGACCGACGGTGATGCCGCGTACCTGCGCACCGGCGGGACGGACGCACAACTCGTCCCGTCGGCGGAGTCCCACCTGGTCGACGTCAATCTCGACCCGCCGTTCCCGAACAGGAACAGCTTCCTGGCAGCCCGGCTGCTGGCCGACGACGACTTCATCCACCGGTTCCGACCCCGGGTGGTATCCACCACCCTGGCGGTGGCCTGGGTCGCCGCCGGACGCCGTGCCGCGTACGTCACGGACGGCCACCTACGCGACAGCGTGCACTTCACCGCCGGAATCGCCCTGTGCCAGGCAGCCGGTTGCGTCGTCACCGGAATCGACGGCGAACCGCTACACACGGGTGCCGGAGGACTCGTCGCGGCTGCCGACAGCCAGACCCACATCGCCCTCCTGGCCCTCATCCGCAAACAACGTCTCCCATCCGAACCGGTATCCGCATGAACGGCGGCCCCGACAGGGCCGTGCGGTGGCAGGATGAGGCGAAGCAATCACCCAGGGAGACAGCGGCATGACGTCGCAGAAAGACGCGATGCCAGAGAAGCCCGCCTGCGGCGGGAAGTACGCACGGGTCGAGCGGGAGAGGCGGTTCCTGCTGGCCGGACCGCCGCCGCCGGCCACGGTTACCGCCGGCCGCCGCATCACCGACCGTTACCTGGATGGCACCCGGCTACGCCTACGGCGGGACGAGAGCCTTGCCAGCGGAGCCTGCGAGTTGAAGCTCACCCAGAAAGTACCCGCCCAGCGGCCGGGTCACGTCCAGGGACTGATCACGAACATGTACCTGTCCCCAGCCGAGTACGAACTGCTCGCCCGCCTGCCGGCCGCGACCCTGGGCAAGACACGCCTGAGCGTCCCACCGCTGGGCATCGACGTCTTCGACCCACCGCTGCACGGTCTGGTCCTCGCTGAGGCCGAATTCACCACCGACGAGGCGGCACACTCCTTCCTCCCACCCCCACAGGTCGTCGCCGAGGTGACCGACGACGTCCGGTTCACCGGCGGCTCGCTCGTCCACGCCCACCGTGACGATCTGCTCAGCTGGCTCGCCGACTACGGCATCAAGCCAGTCACCATCACCCGGCAGACCCGCTGAACTCCACGTCCTCACCTCGGCCTGCCGATCGGTGACGATGCTCTCCAGGAGACTCCGGTCTTGTGTCCACCCGGGATCTTTGGGTTGGTCGAACCCGCCGGCAAGGTCGCCCCACCTGCACCAGGCTCAGGCGTCGGTGAAGTCGAACTCGCCGTCCTTGACTCCGCCGACGAAGGCCGCCCACTCGTCAGCCGTGTAGACGATCGTCGCCGCGTCACGCGCCTTGCTGTGCCGCACGGCCACCCGACCCGAGCCGTCGAGCAACGGCCCCGCCTCCACACAACTCCCGCCATTGTCGTTGCTTTTCGTGCTGATATGCCAGGCCACCGCCGGCAGTCTCTCGCTCATGACAACCCCTCCACGACGCTTGCGATCAGCTGCCCCGACTCGCTGGTGTCCAGCGCAGCATCCCTCAGCCGATCGTATACGTGAACGAACTTCATTGATCTTGGCGCTTCCACGTAGAGTCGCCCGGCGAGGTTCTCCACATAGGCGACTGCGGGGTAGGGCTTCGGCAGGGTGAAGACCGTGAAGGCTCCGTCCATGCCCGCATGGAGAGCCTTTGCAGACGGCAACACCGAAATCTCCACGTTCCGTCGCGCGGCCAGTTCGAGAAGATGTTCGAGCTGTGCGCGCATGGTCGAAGGTCCACCAACCAGCCGGCGTAGGACGCTCTCATCCAGCACCGCACCGACCTTCGTCTTTCCGTCGAGCACCTTCTGTCGCTCGATGCGCAACTCCACCCACCGTGCAACCGTCGCGTCAGGAACACCGGGCTCCTCCGCGTTGCGGATCACCGCTTCGGCGTACTCGCGGGTCTGCATCAGACCGGGCAGCAAAATCGTGTTGTACGAGCCGATGTGCTCCGCGCGGCCCTCCAGCCACGGGTACTCGATGAAGGACGAGTCGACGACGTCGCCGTAGTCCTCGTCCCAGCGGTCGGTGCGCCACACGTCCTCGGCCAGCGCCAGCAGGCGGGCCCGCTCGGCGGCGTGGTGGAAACCGTAGAGGTCGAGCAGTGCGACGACGTCACCCTTGCGGATCGGCCAGTCCGCCCGCTCGTAACGGCCGAGCGCCGACATGTCGCGTTGCAGGTGCTCCGAGACGAGTTTCAAGGTCATTCCGCGTTCTTCCCGGAGGGCGCGGAGTTGTTGGCCGAGCCACTGCGCGCGCAGGGTCCGTATGAACGGCTTGTGCGGCATGATCCACCTCTCGAAAAAGTTGACGAGGCCCGCGAAGGAACCATTGCTCCAGTTCCAGCCCACTGGAAATGTGGCCTTCGGGTGAGGGTGATCACCGGCCCCCGGGGACGCCCGGTGCAAGCGCAGTAACCGCGGCTGTGCCAACAGCCGAGAAGGTGACGAGAGACGGCCTCGCGGATGGCAGCCGCATACCGGATCTCGTCGGGTCTCAACATGAAGCCGAATTCCGGCTCCGACCGACTTGCTGAATATCTATCACGGCGGCGTGGGCTCCCGCGACCCCGTACCCGTCAGGAGGCGACGAATGATCCGCGACGACGGCACCCTGCCGGCCCGGCTGCATCCGCTTCTAGTGCGCGACCACCAGTTCCCCACCGTCGGCTTCGGCCGGCGGGGCCTCGACCCCCGGGAGGTACGCCGGTTCCTGCTCCGGGTCGCCCTGGAGCTGGCCAGCCTGCATCAGGAGGTGTCCCGGCTGACCGGGGAGAACACCAGACTCAAGCGGCTGCTGCGGGACCGCCGCAGCGCCCAGGCCAACCGTCCCCCGTGCTGAGCGATGACCCGGCGTCCGGCCGGGACGACGGTCACCGCCACGTGCTGCACCTGCCCGTCGCGGCCACCGACCAGGATCAAGCGCTGCGTTTCGCGTACGCGCTGGCGCGGTCGTTGGTTTTGGTGCCGGGGCTCGAAGTGGCCGGGGCCACCGTGTCGGCCGAGGACGCCCAGCACGTACGACGGTGGGTGTTCTGTGACCGGATCATGGCTGACCGGCGGCGCTGCCTGGCGCGGGCCGACCACGACGGGCCGTGCGACCCGGACCGGTGAGCGGGACGGACGGCGGTCAGTCGACCTCGACGACGACCAGTTCGCCTACCTGTTCACCGATCTGCCGGCGGCCGTCCGCCGGCAGCCCGGCGTCGGTGATCAGCAGGTCGGCCTCGGCCAGTGGGGCGATGGTGGCGATGCCGATCGTCTCCCACTTGGTGTGGTCGGCCAGCACCACCAGGTGCCGGGCCGCCCCGATCAACCGCTTGTTGACCGCCGCCTCCAGCAGGTTGGGGGTGGTGAACCCGGTGCGCGGGCTCATCCCGTGCACGCCCAGAAATAGCAGATCCACGTTCAGGGTACGGATCGCCGCCTCGGCCACCGGCCCGGTCAGCGCGTCCGACGGGGTACGGATGCCGCCGGTCAGCACCACCGTCTGGTCGACGCGCGGGTTCTGGTAGAGCGCGTCGGCGACCGGGATCGAGTTGGTCACCACGGTCAGCCCGGGTACGTCGCCGAGCAGGGTGGCCAGCGCGGCGGTGGTGGTGCCGGCCGACAACGCGACGGCCATCCCGGGCTCGACCATCCGGGCGGCCCGGCCGGCGATGGCCCGCTTCTCGTCCTGCTGGCGGATCGACTTGGCGGCGAAGCCGGGTTCCTCGGCGGACCCGGGGCCGGCCAGGGTCGCCCCGCCGTGCACCTTGTCGACCAGCCCCCGTTCGGCCAGCACCTCCAGGTCGCGGCGGATCGTCATGTCGGAGACGCCGAACCGGCTGACCAGGTGACTGACCCGCACCCCGCCGCGCTGCCGGATCAGCTCCAGGATGGCGTTCTGCCGTTGCTGAGCGAGCATCGAACCTCCCAACCGCGCGGACGAGGGAACGGTACGCAGGTCAGGCCGCTGCGGCCGGGGACGGTTCACCCGCTGGGACCGCCCCGCTCACGGCCGGCTCCTCCCGCACCACGGCCACCTCGCCGGCGGGCACCCGCAGCGTGCCGCCGCAGGGCTGCCCGGTGAGCAGGTCGGTGCCGGTCACGTCGAGGGTCGCCTCGGCGTCGGTGTGGTTGACCACGAACAGCCAGGACCGGTCGTCGGCCCGGCGACGGACCACCTCGACGCCGGTCGGGGCGGTGGCCGGCGGGCGTACCCCGGCCTCGGTGAGCAGCCGGCCCACCAGGGCGTCGGTGGCCGCCTCGTCGAGCCGGGTGGCCAGGTACCAGGCGGTGCCGTCGCCTACCCGGTGCCGGGTCAGCGCGGGCACGCCCGGCAGCGGACCGTCCTCGTAGGACGCGACGACCTCCGCGCCGGCCGGGTGCAGCCACTCGGTCCACACGTCGGCGGTGGAACCGTCGTCGAGCGCCACCCGCTCGCCTGCCAACAGCGGGAAGAACTCTTCGGTACGCACCCCGAGCAGGTCCCGGAACGCCCCCGGGTAGCCGCCGAGCCGGATGTGGTCGTGCTCGTCGACGATTCCACTGAAGTAGGTCACCAGCGCCGTCCCGCCCCCGGCGACGTACCGGCTCAGCGCCTCGGCGTCGGCGTCGCGGACGAGGTAGAGGGTGGGGACGAGGACCAGCCGGTAGCCGGACAGGTCGGTCGACGGGTGCACCACGTCGGCGGTGACGCCGGCCCGCCACAGCGCGTCGTAGAGCGCCCGCATCCGGTCGGCGTAGGTGACGTCGACGCTGGGGTGGGAGTCGAGTTCGACGCCCCACCACGCCTCCCAGTCGAACAGGATCGCCACCTCGGCGTCGACCCGGCTGCCGCGTACCTCGGCCAGGGCGGTGAGGTCCGCGCCGAGCCGGCGGACCTCGTCGAAGACCTTGGTGTCCGGGCCGGCGTGCGGGACCAGGGCGGAGTGGAACTTCTCCGCACCGGCCCGGGAGGCCCGCCACTGGAAGAACAGCACCCCGTCGGCGCCGCGCGCCACGTGGGTGAGGCTGTTGCGGCGTAGCTGGCCGGGGGTCTTGGCGACGTTGCGCGGCTGCCAGTTGACCGCGCTGGTGGAGTGTTCCATGAGCAGCCACGGGTCGCCGCCGGCCACGCCCCGGGTGTGGTCTGCGGCGAACGCCAGGCCGAGGTGGGCGTTCGGGTCGGTGACGGTCAGGTAGTGGTCGTTGGCGACCATGTCCACGTCGGCGGCCCAGGAGTGGTAGTCCATGTGCTTGATGCCCATGCCGATCATGAAGTTGGTGGTGACCGGCTGGCCGACCCGCCGCTTGAGCACCTCCCGTTCGGCGCGGAGCTGGGCGCGCTGCGCGTCGGAGGAGAAGCGCAGGAAGTCGAGCTGCTGGGTGGGGTTGGCGAAGGTGGGCGCGGCGCGCGGCGGGTTGATCTCGGCCCAGTCGTGGTAGCGCTGGCTCCAGAAGGTGGTGCCCCAGGCGTCGTTGAGCCGGTCGAGGTCGCCGTAGCGCTCCCGCAGCCACTCCCGGAACGCCGCGGCGCTGACGTCGCAGTAGCAGTGCACGTTGTGGCAGCCCAGCTCGTTGGAGACGTGCCACATCACCACGGCGGGGTGCTCGGCGTAGCGGTCGGCGACCGTCTCGACCAGGGCCAGCGAACGCTCGCGGAAGACCGGCGAGCTGGGGCAGTAGCCCTGCCGGCCACCGGGCCACAGCACGGTGCCGTCGACGGTGCGCGGCAGCGTCTCGGGGTGCCGGTGGGCCAACCACGGGGGCGGGCTGGCGGTGGCGGTGGCCAGGTCGACCCGGATGCCTCCGGCGTGCAGCACGTCGAGGGCGCGGTCGAGCCAGCCGAACTCGTACCGGCCGGGGGACGGTTCGAGCAGGGCCCAGGAGAAGATCCCGACCGAGACGAGGTTGACGCCGGCCCGGCGCATGAGCGCGACGTCGTCGGCCCAGACCTGCTCGGGCCACTGCTCGGGGTTGTAGTCGGCGCCGAAGTAGATTCCGTCGCCCTGCCAGCTGCCGTGTTGCCGCATGAGAGCAGAGCGTGCCCCTAGCGGTCGATCAAGTCAACACTTTCCAACACGGACCCGCTTTCCAACGTTTACCACCAGGATCCCGTACGGCTTCGGCGATATCGATCCGGAGCTGCCCTCTTGACAGGCGCGCACGGACGGGTAGCTTCAAGCGCCACCGGGAGTTTGTGTTTGCCAATGTTCGTTCTCGGTGGATCTATGTTGGCATTCTCGAACAGCCGCTCCCCCACCACTGACGGCCCTCGGGCGCAGCGCACCTCTTCTTCCGCAGGAGGCACCATGTCCCGTCCCCGCACCGAAGCCGAGTATCTCGCCCGGCTCGTACCGTCCTCCGTCGCCGGCATCGGACGACGTTCCCTGATCACCGGGGTCGGCGCGGGCGCGCTGCTCGGCACCGGGCTGCTCGCCGGTTGCGGCTCCGACTCCGACTCGGGCAGCGACAGCAAGGAGGTGTCGGTCGGTTCCAACCAGTCCGACCCGCAGCCCAAGGGGGTCATCGCCAAGGTGATGGACGGGTTCAAGACCTCGTCCGGCATCACCGCCAAGATCAACACGGTGGACCACAACACCTACCAGGAGAACATCAACAACTACCTGCAGGGCAAGCCGGACGACGTGTTCATGTGGTTCGCCGGCTACCGGATGCGCTTCTTCGCCGCCAAGGGACTGGCCGGCGACATCAGCGACCTGTGGGGCAAGCTCTCCGGCTACTCCGACGCGTTCAAGAAGGCGTCCACCGGGGACGACGGCAAGCAGTACTTCGTGCCGTCGTCGTACTACCCGTGGGCGATGTTCTACCGCAAGTCGGTCTGGAAGCAGCACGGCTACCAGGTGCCGACCACCCTCGACCAGCTCACCACCCTCAGCGCGCAGATGAAGCGGGACGGCCTCACCCCGATCGCCTTCGCCGACAAGGACGGCTGGCCGGCGATGGGCACCTTCGACATCCTCAACCTGCGGATCAACGGCTACCAGTTCCACATCGACCTGATGGCCGGCAAGGAGGCGTGGACCTCCGACAAGGTGAAGAAGGTCTTCGACACCTGGGCCGGCCTGCTCCCCCTGCACCAGCCGGACAGCCTGGGCCGCACCTGGCAGGAGGCCGCCCAGTCGTTGCAGCAGAAGAAGAGCGGCATGTACCTGCTCGGTCTCTTCGTCGCCCAGCAGTTCGGCAACGACGAGCAGGACGACATCGACTTCTTCACCTTCCCCGAGATCGACCCGGCGATCGGGGCCAAGGCCCTTGACGCGCCGATCGACGGCTACATGCTGGCCCGCAAGCCGAAGGCCGAGGCCAGCGCCAAGAAGCTGCTGGAGTTCGTCGGCTCCAAGGAGGCCGCCGACATCACGGTGAAGAACGACCCGACCACGCTGGTCGCCAACAGCGGCGCGGACACCAGCGGCTACACGGCCCTGCAGAAGAAGGCCGCCGAGCTGGTCGGCTCGGCCACCGAGATCGCCCAGTTCCTCGACCGCGACACCCGGCCGGACTTCGCCTCCACCGTGATCATCCCGGCGCTGCAACAGTTCATCAAGAACCCCAAGGACATCGACGGGCTGGTCAACAGCATCGAGAACCAGAAGAAGTCGATTTTCACCAGCTGACGGCGAGAGGGGGAGGACCGTCGTGTCCGACCTGCCCCTGATCCAGGCGGATCACGCCGTGTCGTCGCCGGCCACGACCACCACCTCCCCGGGTGGTCGCGGCCGGCGGCTACGGCTCCTGTCCCGCACCGACCGCGTGGTGATCACGCTGATGGTGCTCGTACCGCTGCTGCTGGTGGTCGCCCTGGTCTGGCTGCCCGCACTGGCCACCGTGGCGCTCTCCGGCACCGACTGGGACGGCATCGGGCCGCTCAGCGAGATCGACTGGGTCGGCGGCCGGAACTACTCCGACGTGGTCAACATCTACCCGCCGTTCGTGCCCGCGATGCAGAACAACCTGCTCTGGCTGGCCGCGCTGTTCGTGGTGGCCACCCCGTTCGGGATGTTCCTCGCCGTGCTGCTCGACAAGGAGATCCGGGGCAGCCGGTTCTACCAGACCGCGCTCTACCTGCCCGTGGTGCTCTCGCTGGCGCTGATCGGCTTCGTCTGGCAGCTCATCTACTCCCGCGACCAGGGGTTGCTCAACGCCGTCCTGGGCGGCCAGACCGACTGGTACGGCGACCCGAACGTCAACATCTGGGCGGTGCTGGTGGCGGCCGGCTGGCGGCACGTCGGCTACATCATGCTGCTCTACCTGGCCGGGCTCAAGGGCGTCGACCCGTCGCTGCGGGAGGCCGCCTCGGTCGACGGCGCGTCGGAGACCAGCACCTTCTTCCGGGTGATCTTCCCGGTGCTGCGGCCCATCAACATCATCGTGCTGGTGGTGACCGTGATCGAGTCGCTGCGCGCGTTCGACCTGGTCTGGGTGATCAACAAGGGGCGCAACGGGTTGGAGCTGATCTCCGCCCTGGTGACCCAGAACGTCGTCGGCGAGGCCAGCCGGATCGGCTTCGGCTCCGCCCTGGCGACGATCATGCTCGCGGTCTCGCTGGTCTTCATCACCATCTACCTGGCCGTCGTCATGAGGGAGAACCGGCGATGAGCGCGTCGACCGTGACCCGACCGCCGGCATCGACGCCGACGGCCAAGCCGGCACCGCGCCGCCGGCCCCTGCGCCCCGCCCGGGTGGTGCTGCACCTGTTCCTCGGCGCGGTCGCCGTCGGTTGGCTCTTCCCGATCCTCTGGGCGGTGCTGACCTCGCTGCGCTCGTACGCCTACACCGCCGCCAACGGGTACGTCTCGTTCGGCGGGTGGACGTTCGACAACTACGTCACCGCCTGGCAGACCGCCGAGTTCGGCAAGCACTTCCTCAACTCGGTCTACATCACCGTCCCGGCGGTGCTGCTGACCCTGTTCCTCGCCTCGTGCGTGGCGTTCGTGATCGCCCGGTTCAGCTGGAAACTCAACATCGTCCTGCTCGGGCTGTTCACCGCCGCCAACCTGCTGCCCCAGCAGGCGCTGCTGATCCCGCTGTTCCGGATCTTCACCGAGGTGCCGCTGCCGGAGTTCATGAGCGACTCGGAGCTGCTCTACGACAGCTACTGGGGGCTGATCCTGGTCAACGTGGCCTTCCAGTGCGGCTTCTGCGTCTTCGTGCTGAGCAACTACATGAAGGCGCTGCCCCGCGACCTCTACGAGGCGGCAATGGTGGACGGGGCGAGCATCTGGCGGCAGTACTGGCAGGTGACCATGCCGCTGTGCCGGCCCGCGCTGGCGGCCCTGGCCACCCTGGAGGTGACCTGGATCTACAACGAGTTCTTCTGGGCCACCGTGCTCATGCGTACCGGCGACAAGTTCCCGGTCACCAGCTCGCTGAACAACCTGCGCGGCGAGTTCTTCACCGACAACAACCTGGTGTCGGCCGGCTCGGTGCTGGTCGCCATCCCCACCCTGGTGATCTTCTTCCTGTTGCAGAAGCAGTTCGTCAAGGGCCTGACCCTGGGGGCGTCCAAGGGCTGAGCCACCGCCCCACCCACCCATGTGCGCGAGAGCGGTATTCCTGGCAGGCATGAACATGACCCGCAGGCATACCGCTCTCGCGCGGCACTGACACCCCTCGACCTCACCCACCGTGACGAACGCCGGGGTGCCCGCACCGGAGATGAGCGCCATGACCGATCCGACCGTGATCCACCTGCGCCGGGGCCACACCAGCCTGGTGCTCGACGCACGCGGCCCGGGGCTGCCCCGGATCGTGCACTGGGGCACCGACCTCGGCCCGGTGCCCGCCGACGACCTGCCGGCCCTGCTCGACGTCACCGTGCCGCCGGTGGTGCCGAGCAGCTTCGACGCGCCGACCGTGCTGTCCCTGCTGCCCGAGGCGAGCGCCGGCTGGAGCGGCCGACCCGGACTCGCCGGCCACCGCCACGGACGGGACTGGTCCACCGCCTTCCGCCTCGACGCGATCGACGTCGATGATCCGCGTGGCGACGTGGGGGACGCGGTGCGCGTAGCCCATGAGGAGGATGACCGGGGTGGAGTCGGCGCGGCGCGGGTGAGCGTGCGGGCGACGGACCCGGGCGTCGGGTTGACCCTCACCGTCGAGATCGCCCTCGACCCGGTCGGGGTGCTGACCGTGCGGCACCGGCTGCGCAACGACGCCGACCAGCCCTACGAGGTACGCGAGCTGACACCGGTGCTGCCCGTGCCGGCGCTCGCCACCGAACTGCTCGACCTGACCGGCCGCTGGTGCCGCGAACGTGCGCCGCAGCGGCACCCGTGGCCGCACGGCGCCTGGGTGCGCGAGGGTCGGCACGGGCGGACCGGGCACGACGCCACCCTGCTGCTGGTCGCCGGCACCGCCGGATTCGGCTTCGGCCACGGCGAGCTGTGGGCGGTGCACACCGCGTGGAGCGGCGACCACGTGACCGTCGCCGAACGCCGCCCGACCGGTGAATCCACCCTGGGCGGCGGGGAACTGCTCGCCCCCGGCGAGATCGTCCTCGGCCCCGGTGAGGAGTACGCCACCCCGCTGCTCTACGCGGTGCACTCCACCGCCGGGCTGGACGGGCTCAGCGACCTGCTGCACACCCACCTGCGGGCCCGGCCGGAACATCCCCGCACGCCGCGTCCGGTCACCCTCAACGTGTGGGAGGCCGTCTACTTCGACCACGACCTGGACCGGCTGCGGACCCTCGCCGACCGGGCCGCCGAGGTGGGCGTGGAACGGTTCGTCCTCGACGACGGCTGGTTCACCGGCCGCCGGCACGACCGGGCCGGTCTGGGCGACTGGCAGGTCGACGCCGACGTCTGGCCGGCCGGCCTGGGACCACTCATCGAGCATGTTCGCGGGCACGGCATGCAGTTCGGGCTCTGGGTCGAACCGGAGATGGTCAACCCCGACTCCGACCTGTTCCGCGCCCACCCCGACTGGGTGCTCGCCACCCCCGACCGGCTACCCCTGCCGTGGCGGCACCAGCAGGTGCTGGACCTGGCCAACCCGGCGGCGTACGCCCACCTGCTCGACCGGCTCGACGCCCTGCTGACCGGGAACCCCGGGATCAGTTACCTCAAGTGGGACCACAACCGGGACCTCACCGAGGCCGGACACGCCGGCCGGCCCGGGGTGCACGCGCAGACCGTGGCGGCGTACCGGCTCCTCGACGAGCTGCGCGCCCGGCACCCGCACCTGGAGATCGAGAGCTGCTCGTCCGGCGGGGCCCGGGTCGACCTGGAGATCCTGCGGCGTACCGACCGGGTCTGGGCCAGCGACACCAACGACGCCCTGGAACGGCTGTCCATCCAACGCTGGACCGGGCTGCTGCTGCCCCCGGAACTGGTCGGCACGCACATCGGCCCGGGGCGCTCACACACCACCGGCCGGGTGCACACCCTGGGCTTCCGGGCGGTCACCGCGCTCTTCGGCCACCACGGCATCGAGTGGGACATCGTCGCGCTCGATCCCGCCGAGCGGGCCGAGCTGACCGCCTGGGTCGCCCTGCACAAGCGGCTCCGGCCGCTGCTGCACACCGGGCGGGTGGTGCGGTTCGACCACCCGGACCCCGCCGTGCAGGCGCACGGCGTGGTCGCCCACGACCGCTCCCGCGCCGTGTACGCGGTGTCCCGGGTGGCCACCTCCGTCACGCAGACCCCCGGCCCGGTGCGCCTGCCCGGCCTCGACCCGGCCCGCCGGTACGCCGTCCGTCCCGCGCAGGGGGTGCCGGAGCCGGACGTCATGCAGATCACCGGACCGGGCTGGCTGCCCGCCGTGACGCTGCCCGGCTCGGTGCTGGCGACGGTGGGCCTGCACCTGCCGGCCCTGAACCCGGAGCAGGCGCTGCTGCTGGAGGTCGACGCCGTCGACTGACTGTGAGCCCGCGTCCGGGTTCGGGTGGGCGGGCGCAGGGCGCTTGATCGACTCATCGGGGGCGAGGTAGCGGTGTCCCCGACGCTCGATACCGCTACCTCGCCCCCGATGAGGGGATCACGCACGGGTGGTGGCCGGGCCCCGGAGGACCCGGCCACCCGGGGTGGTCAGCTCGCGGTGCAGGTCACCGTGGGGGCCGGGTTGCTGCCGGTCCAGCTGCCGATGAAGCCGAAGGCGGTGCTGGCCCCGGCACCGAGCCGGCCGTTGTAGTCGACGTTGCGGGCGGTCACCGTGCTGCCGCTGCTGCTCAGCGACGCGTTCCAGGACTGGCTGACGGTCTGACCGTTGGCGTAGGTCCACTTCGTCGTCCAGCCGTTGATCGCCGCGCTGCCGGCGGTCACCTTCACCTCACCCTGGAAGCCGCCCTGCCACGACCCGATGACGGTGTACGTAGCGGTGCAGCCCCCGGTCGCCGGCGGGGTCGTCGTCGGCGGGGTGGTGGGGGGCGTGGTCGGCGGGGTGGTCGGCGGGGTCGTGGGCGGGGTGGTCGGCGGCGTCGTCGTCGGGGTGGTGCCGGAGTAGACCGACGCCTCCTTCGCGGTCGACTTGATGCCGTTGACGCCGTTGAAGATCCGCTGCCCCCAGGTGGTCAGGGCGGCCGGGTTGAAGTTGGTGGTCATGTCGAGGTACTCCACGCCACCGCCGTTGCCGCTCCACGACCAGCCGAGGTAGCCGATCCCGTTGGCCTGGGTGTACGACAGGATGGTGTCCTCGTCGGGGTTGCCGTCGGAGTGGTCGAAGCCGAACTCGCCCACCACGATGGGCAGCTTGGCGGTGCGGAACCGACCCAGGTAGTCGCTGATCTCGGCGGCGGTGTCGAAGACGCCGTACATGTGGATCGAGAAGACCGTGTTCTTCTGCGGATCGGCGGCGAACACCCCGGCCGCGTTGTCGCGCATGGTGAACGACCAGTCCTGACCCCAGTTGGGGGCGTCCACCATGATCGTGTGGGTGATGCCGCCGGCCCGCAGCCGCTTGATCGCGTTGGCGTTGTCGGTGGCCCAGGTGGCGTAGCCCTGGTTGCCGTACGGCTCGTTGCCGATGTTGACGATGACGTACCGCTCCTGGCCCTGCAGGGCGCTGGCGATGCTCAGCCAGTAGTCGACCGCCCGGTCCAGGGTGATCGCCCCGGCCTGCTCGCCGTAACCGGTGGTGTCGTGCACCTCCAGCACGCAGATCAGCTTGTTGGCCCGGCACAGCGAGATGACGTTGCTGACGTCGGCGGCGGTGTTCTTGGTCCAGCGGTCACCGCTGGCCAGCACCACCCGCACGGTGTTCGCGCCGAGCGCCTTGATGTTGGCGAAGGAGGTGGTCTGCTGCGGGTACCAGGTGTGGGCGTGGTTGACGCCCCGCATGATGAACTCGTTGCCGTTGGCGTCGTAGAGCTTGCCACCGGAGACCGTGAAACCGGCCGCGGCCTGGGCCGGCTGGCCGAAGGCGAACACGGCGGCGAGGACGGTGAGCAGGGCGACGCCGGCGACGGAAAGTCGCTTCTTCATGGGTTTCCTCAGGAAGGGTCGACCCCGTTGCCCTGGCGGGGTGGCGATGCTGGTGACGGTGGCGCTCGGCTGCAGCCCGACAGCCGCCGCCTGACTCCCTGGCCGCGTGCGGACCAGCGTAGGGCCACCGGGCCGGGAAGGCAACCGGTTAAGTTGGCTGCCTGCCTCCGCCGACCCTGCGGCGACCCACGCCGACCGTGAGCCGCCACAGGGGGCGGTCATCCCCACCACAGGATGTGACACCACCAGCCTGAACCGGTTAAGCCGGACATTAGACGGCCCTCCCGTCACCGTCAAGAGGGACCCGGCCGCACATCCGAGGTTGACCGGCACCGGCCAGGGGTATCCGGTGACGATCGTCGCCCGGAAGGAGAAACCAGTATGGTCCGCGTCGGCTACACCCTGATGTGCGAACAGACCGGCCCGAAGCAGTTGGTCGACCACGCGGTACGGGCGGAGGCGGCCGGCTTCGACCAGCTGGTCATGTCCGACCACTACTATCCGTGGCTCGACGCGCAGGGCCACTCCCCGTACGCCTGGTCGGTGCTGGGCGCGGTCGCCCACGCCACCAGCCGGGCCGAGCTGATGTCCTTCGTGACCTGCCCGATCCGCCGGTACCACCCGGCGGTGGTGGCGCAGAAGGCCAGCACCATCGGGGTGCTCTCCGACGGGCGGTTCACCCTCGGCCTCGGCGCCGGGGAGAACCTCAACGAACACGTGGTCGGCGGGTGGCCGCACGTGCAGCAGCGGCACGAGATGTTCTCCGAGGCGCTCCAGATCATCCGTCCGCTGCTCAACGGCGAGACGCTGACCTTCTCCGGCAACCACTTCGACGTCCCCGACGCCTACGTCTGGGACCGCCCGGATCACCCCGTACCGATGGCCGTCGCCGCGTCCGGGCCGTCGTCGGCCGCCCTCGCCGCCGAGTACGCCGACGGCATCGTCGCCACCGAACCCGACTCCCGGATCATCCAGCTCTACGACGACGCGGGCGGTGCCGGGCAACCCCGCTACGGCCAGGTGGCCATCTGCTACGGCCCCGACGAGGCCGAGTGCCGCAAGATCGTGCACGACCAGTTCCGCTGGTTCGGCAGCGGCTGGAAGGTCAACGCCGACCTGCCCGACCCGGAGGCCTTCGCCGCCGCCACCCAGTTCGTCCGGGAGGAGGACGTCGCCGACGGCATCCCCTGCGGGCCCGACGTCGACCGGCACGTCGAGGCGTTCCGCGCCTTCGTCGACGCCGGCTTCACGCACGTGGCGATCGTGCAGGTCGGCGGAGACAGCCAGCCGATGTTCCTGGACTGGGCGCAGGAGCAGCTACTGCCCCGACTGCGCGAACTGTGACCGCCGTGGCGGGTCGGGCCGGGTCGCGTGCCCGCCCCGGCCCGACCGGGACCGGCCTCGACGCGTTGCGGCGGGCACTGGCCGCACCGCACCCGACGGCCGGGTCCGATCGGCCGCCCGCCCACACTCCGGGCCCGGACCACCCGGTCACCGTGCCGGACCCGGACACCGCCTCCCGGGCCGCGCCGGCTCCGACCCGCACATCGCCGGCCACGCCGCCGGGTCCACAGGCCGTCGCGCGCCGGGTGCGGACGGCGTTGACCAGCGAGTTCCGGCTCGTCGACGGGCTGCGCACGCACACCCGGCGCTCCGCCGACCCGACCGTGCCCGGCGCACCCCCGGTGGTGCTGGTGCACGGGCTGGCCGTGTCGCACCGCTACCTCACCCCGCTGGCCGAGACGCTCGGCACCACCCACCCGGTGTACGTGCCGGACCTGCCCGGCTTCGGGCTGAGCGCCCACCCCGGCCACTCCTACGACCTGCGGCAGCACGTCGCCCACCTGCTGGCCTGGCTCG
The DNA here is from genome assembly GCF_016901255.1 of Micromonospora humida. Lineage (NCBI taxonomy): Bacteria > Bacillati > Actinomycetota > Actinomycetes > Micromonosporales > Micromonosporaceae > Micromonospora > Micromonospora humida. The sequence goes on along the minus strand of NZ_JAFEUC010000002.1, from coordinate 639,704 downwards.
ACGCGTACCGGATGCCCCCGGTCTGCCTGGTCGGGCACTCGTTCGGCGCGGAGGTGGCCGCCGCGCTCGCGGCGGACCACCCCGGGGCGGTCCGGGCGCTGGTGCTGGCCGGGCCGACCAGCGACCCGACCGCCCGGTCCCGGCGGGGGCTGGTCGGCCGGTGGCTGGTGGACAGCCTGCGGGAGACGCCCTGGCAGGCGCCGATCCTGGTCCGCGACGTCCTCGACGCGCGCCCCTGGCGGGTGGCGGCCACCATCGCGCACTCGGTCCACAACGCGGTGGAGGAGGATCTGGTCAGGATCGCCGCGCCCACCCTCGTGCTGGCCGGGGAACGCGACCCGATCGTGCCGCCCCGGTGGCGCGCCCAGGTGACCCGGCTGGTGCCCGACGCCCGGCTGGTCACCGTGCCCGGTGCCGCCCACAACGTGCTCACCACCGCCCCCGGGCCGGTGGCCGGAGCGATCCGTGACCTGCTCGTCCCGACCCTGGCCAGGTGAACCATGCGCTTCGGCAACACGCAGATCCGACCTCTAGGCGGCGGCTTCGGCTGCCTGCTGATGATCCTGTTCTCGGTGCTCGCCTCGATCGCCCTGACCGTCCTGGTCAACCTGCTCCTCTGACGACAGCGGGGAGCGCGGCGTGCACGCTCCCCGCCGGTCGACGTCACAGCGGTCGCCAGGTCGATTCGTCGTCGTGGTCGGCGACCGGCCGGATGGCGGCGGCCAGGTCCCGGGCCCCGTCCTCGCCACCGAGCGCGGCGCTGCCCGCCGGACTCCCCGTTCCCACCATTGCCCGGCAGCTGGCGCAGCCGGGCACGCCCCCGACCGACCAGGTGCCGGGCCCACCATGCTGGAGGAAGGTCCACGCCGGTCGACCGTGCACGACGCCCGTCGGCTCATCCGGCCGGTCGCCGCGCTCCAGGCCGACGCTCAGGTCCCCACGGGCGGCAGCGGAACCGGGGAGCCGGTAGTCGAGGACCACCGTGTCCCACCGGCCGTCCCGCCAGCGCATCCGGGCCTGGTGGAGCCGGGCGTCCGACGGCAGCGCCACCGGCTGGAGCGGCACCCGGACCGGTTGCCGCTCCCACACCATCCCCTCGGCCACCCGCCGCAGCACCTCCGCAGGCCGGTCGATGGTGACCGCGGTGATCGTGACCCAGGCGTCCGGGGCGTACTGCCAGGAGAACACCGTCTCCTTGCCGTTGGGGCTGGTGTGCAGGAACGCCGGGTGCCCCTGCACCGGCTCGACAGGTGAACCGGGCGGGGTGGCCCAGGGGGTCGGGCCGCTGCGCAGCCTGCCCGCGTCCCTGTTGTCCCGGGTCAACTGGTCGGCGAAGAAATCCACCCCCCGCGCGCCCACCGTCACCGCGACGCTGCCGACCAACCGGCGGACCCGGGTCGCCTCGACCGGTGTGAACCGGGACGCCCCGATCGTCTGCCGGTCCGCGGCGGTGGAGAGGTTCCGTTCGGACAGGTCGGCCGGTAGCCAGGTCAACCGGAAGAGCTGCCGGGTCGGATCGAAGGCGGTCGGCGCCACCGTCGGCGGCCAGGTGCGGTCGGCCGGGGTCGGCGACTGTCGTACCCCCAGCAGGGCGGTGACCCCGAGCAGCGCAACGGCGGTGACCACTGCCGTGGCCGCCACGGCCAGCCGGCGGCGACGCCGCACCGCGCGCTCCCCTGCCGTCACCAACGCCGGGGTGTCCGGGCCTCCGGTCGGTAGGTCGTCGGCGGCCCGGGTCAGCATCTCCCGGACCAGGGTCTCGTCGTCATGGATCATCGGGTCACCTCCGTCGGGTCCGCCAGCGGCAACCGCCGGCGCAGCGCGGCCAGCCCTCGCGCGGTCTGGCTCTTGACGTTGCCGGGTGAGCAGCCCAGCACCTCGGCGGTCTGCTCGACGCTGAGGTCGGCGTAGAAGCGCAACACCAGCACCACCCGCTGGCCGGGTGGCACCGCCGCCAACGCGGCCCGCACCGCGACCGTGTCCACCACGGCGTCGGTCGGCCGAACTCCCCCGGGCTCCGGCTCCGGCGGGCGGTCGAGCAGGCGTACCCCGAACCAGCGGGACCGGCGCTCCTGCCGGAACGCGTTGACCAGCATCCGGTGCACGTACGCCCCGATGTCGTCGGCGGACCGTGCCCGGCCCCACTTCACGTAGAGCCGGGTCAGCGTCTGCTGCACGACGTCGTCGGCACGGTGGGCATCTCCCCCGGTAAGCAGGTACGCCGTCCGGCGCAGCTTCGGTGTCGCCGCCGTCACGAAGTCGACGTACTCCTGCCGTTGCATCGCGTGCATCGACCACTCCCCGTCCCGGACGCTGGCACTGTCACCCGTAGCGATGGCGGCGGGAGCGCAAAGGGTTGCACGGGTTTCTGCGGAGGGGCGGTCAGGCCGGGTCGAGGTCCAGCTCGGCGACGACCGGGTAGTGGTCGGAGGCGTACTCGGTGTCGCCGCCGCGTACCACGTGGACGTCGCGCAGCCGGGCGGCGAGCGCCGGGGTGCCGAGCAGGTAGTCCAGCCGCATGCCGGAGAACTCGACGCCACCGCCGTGCCGGGTCGGCGCGGTCAGCCCGGCCTCGACCGACCCGGCCGGATCGACCGACCCGGCGGCGGCGTGGGTCCAGAGGTCGACCAGGCCGGCGGCGAGCAGCCGGGCCACCGCCCGGGTGTCCACCGTCCGCCCGTCGCGGCGCAGGTGCCGCCGCCGGTACGCCACCGGCAGCCGGGCCACCCGCCCGGTGTGATCGGTGCCCGGGTCGAGGGTGTTGAGGTCACCGGCGAGCAGCGCCAGCTCCCCCGGTGCGCGGCGCACGGCTGCGGCGAGCCAGCCGGCCTCGATGCGTCGCCGCAACCCGGTGTACGGGTCGAGGTGGGCGCTGAGCACGGTGAGCGGCCCGGCGGTGGTGGCCAGCTCGACCCGCTGCGCCGCGTGGTGCAACGGCCGACGGACCGGCCCGGCCGAGCGGGTCCGCCACGGCGGGCGGACCAGCACCGCCACCGGCTGACCGAAGCAGGTGCGGGCCAGGTGGGGGTGCATCCCCACCCGGTCGGCGAACCCGGCCAGCACCCCCGGGCGGTCGAAGCCGCGCAGCTCCTGCACGGCCAGCACGTCGGGGGTCTGCGCGGTGACGACCCGGCACACCAGGTCCCGCCGGTCCGGGCCGGTACGGTCCCGGCCGCCGGTCCTGATGTTCCAGGTCATCACCCGCAGCACGGTCGGCGGCTCACCCGGGGCGGCCGGCCTTGGCCAGCTCGTCGTCCAGCTCGTCGACCTGCTCCGACTCGATCTCGGGGCGGTTGCCCTCGTAGACGTCGGCGTTGGGGCGGATAACCCAGTAGAGCAGGCCGATCCACAGGCCGCTGAGGATCAGCGCGCCCATGAAGTCGGTCGGGTGGTGCATGCCCCGGTACATCCGGGAGACCGCCACCCCGATCGGCATGATCACGGCCAGCGCCACGAAGAGCCACCGCCACCAGCGGTCGGTGCGGACGAACACGATGATCGCGATGACCAGCCAGAGGCAGGTGGTCGCGGCGATGTGCCCGGACGGGAAGGACGAGGTGGGCATCTGCCCGTCGAGGTTCTCCACCGCCGGGCGGGGCCGGTCCACCACCCGGGCGGAGGCGAGGAACAGGCTCAGCTCGCCGAAGAGGGCCAGCACCACGAAGAGCACCGGCCGCCACCGCTTCCAGATGGCCAGCACCAGCGGGCAGAAGACCAGCGAGACGATCAGGATGGCGTGGGTGTCGCCGAACTTGCTCCACCACCAGCTCAGCTCGGTGAGGAAGTCGGTGTGCCGGTCGGCGAACCAGCGCGGCACGTCGGTGTCCAGGGTCTCGAAGACGGTGCCCTTGGCGTGGTAGCTGACGTACGTGCCGAAGGCGTACAGGGCGCCGAAGACGATCACCCAGCCGACCAGCAGTTCGGCCACGGCGGACCGGGGGTGCTCCAGCACGTGCTCCTCGGCCGGGGCGGGGGTGATCTTGTCGCCGGCCTCCGGTTCCAGCCCCTCGGTCAGCGGCGGCACCGGTCGGCCCCGCTCGCGTCGCCACAGCCGGAAGGCGTACGCGGTGACGCCGAGCCAGGCCGCGCCGAGCAGCCAGCCGCCGATCACGTCGGAGACGAAGTGCACGCCGAGCGCGATCCGGGTCAGCCCGATCAGTGCCACCAGCACTGCGGCGACGGCGATCGCCGGCTTGCGCCAACGGGGCGACATGGCCGGCAGGAAGACCAGCAGCAGCGCCCCGTACGCGACGAACGAGCCGAGCGCGTGCCCGCTGGGGAAGCTGTTGCCGGGGGCGCTGGCGACCGGCACGTCGACCACCGGGCGGAGCCGGCCGACCAGGGCCTTGAGCGACGGGTCGAGGATCAGCCCGCCCACCCCGGTGACGATCAGGTAGACCGCCAGCCGGGACTGGCGACGGATCAGCAGGGTGACCACGGCGATGGTGACCAGCCAGATCAGCACCGGCCGCCCGCCCAGGTCGGTGACCGCCTGGAGCACGGTGACCAGCGCGTGGTGCGGGGCGACGAGCCCGTTGAACCACTCGGCCGCCTCGTGGTCGGCGTGGTACATGGGGCTCCACCTGAACCGGACGAGCATCAGCAGCAGCCCGAAGGCCACGCCCGCGCCGGCCACGGCCAGCAGGCCGACGACGCTCCGTTCGGCGAAATGGCCGAGCGGCCGTCGGGCCGTTGACTCCTTGACCGCGGTCACCCCGCACCTCCCTTGCGTCGACGTGGCGAGGCGCGCTGTACCCGATTCCGCCGCCGCGTACACGCCCGTCCGGTGTGGCGGGCTCAAAGTGCGGTCATGTCACCGGTGTCGAGCAGTTCGTCCCGCTCGACGTCGGGCTCCCACAGGTCGGGTTGGGCAGGCTCCGGGGCCCCGATCCGCATCGCCTCCAACTGGGCGGCGAAGGACAGCCCGCCGAACAGCGCCATGCCGGTGAGGTTGGCCCACAGCAGCAGCGCCATCATGCCGGTCAACGCCCCGTACGTCTGGCCGAACCCGCCGCCGAACCTGACGTACGCGGCGAGCAGCAGGCTGGCCAGCCACCACAGGACGGTGGCGATGCCGGCGCCGAAGAAGAGCCAGGACAGGCCGGGCTGCTTGCGCCGGGGCGCGTGCCGGAAGATCACCGCCACCGCGACCACGGTCAGCACGAGGCTCAGCGGCCAGCGCACCACCTCCCACACCCCGGCGGCGAAATCCCCCCACCGGTAGTGCCGCTGCACCGACTCGCCCATCGCCCCGCCGCCGACCAGGATCAGGAACCCGGCCAGCGCGGGCAGGCCGGCGACAACGGCCAGCACCGCCGCCCGCAGGTACTTCCACAGCGCGGGACGGTCCCGTTCCACGCCGTAGATCCGGTTGGCGCCGCGTTCGATCTGCGCCATCGTGGTGGTCAACGCGACCAGGCCGGTGATCAGGCCGAGGGTCAACGCCAACTCGCCGGCGCTCTCGGTGCGGTCGCCCTCGCCGAGCAGGTCCTGCACCACCTGTTCGCTCTGCCCCGGGGTCAGCGCCAGCACGGTGTCGGCGACCACCCGGCCACCCTCCTCGACACCGAGGTCGCTGATCAGGCCGGTGAGGGCGATCAGGAACGGCACGACGGCGAGGCAGAGTTGCAGGGCGAAGGCCCGGGAGTGGCTGAACCCGTCGCCGTAGCGGAACCGGATGAACGCGTCCCGCATGAGGTGCCAGCCGCCGTGGCGGCGCAGCGTACGCCAGGCGTCGTCGGCGGCGAGTTCGTCCGACGCCATCAACCGGGTCTCGGGGACGAGCCGGGTGCTACTCACGGCGCGCTTCCCCGACCAGCTTCTCCCCGCGCCGCGCGGCCGCGTCGGCGTCGTGGGCCAGGTCGGGGTCGCCGGCCGGACGTGGCACGCAGAGCCAGAGCGACTCGGGTTTGATCTCGGCGGTCAGGGTCCGCCCCGGCGCGATCAGGTCGCCGTCGAGTTGCCGGGGCTGGGCCCGGTTGCTGGTGATGACGACCTTCCGGGCCCGGTACACCTCCATCCGGGGGACGCTGTCCCGGCGGCGGACCAGGGCCCAGCCCATGGCGAGCCAGTGCCGGACCCGGTTGGGGGTGAGCACGGCGACGTCGAGCCACCCGTCGTCCGGCTCGGCCTCGGTGAGCAGGCGCACCCCGCCCTGCAGCCGCCCGACGTTGGCGACCAGCACGGTGCGGGCCCGGCGACGCATCGGCGGCCGGTCGTCGATGCGGATGCTGAGCCGCATCGGGCGGTCCCGCAGGTGCTTCGCGGCCCCCACCACGTACGCGGGCCAGCCGATGCGGGCCTTGGTGGTCTCGGAGGTGTCCGCCAGCATCTGCGCGTCGAAGCCCATTCCGGCCATCACCGCGAAGCACCGGTCGTCGACGACGCCGACGTCGAGCCGGCGGCGGCCCCGTTCGACGGCCACCTGCAGGCCGGCGGCGAGGTCGTTGGAGAGCCCCAGGTTGGCGGCGAGCAGGTTGCCGGTGCCCTGGGGCAGCACGGCGAGTTCCACGTCGGTGCCGGCCAGCGCGGTGACGCAGGCCATCACCGTGCCGTCGCCGCCGCAGGCGAACACGAGTTCGGCGCCGGCGGCGACGGCCTGCTCGGTCTGCCCCCGGCCCGGGTCCTCGGCGCTGGTCTCGTACCAGGTGGGGGCGGGCCAGCCGGCGGCGGCGAGCGCCTCGTCCACGGTCGCGCGGAACTCGTCGAGATCGGCCACCTTCGTCGGGTTGACCACCACCGCCGAACGCGGGGGGCGGTCGCCGCCGGTCACCGTACGCTTCTGCTCTGCACCGTCCACGGCGTCAGTGTGCAGCACCCCGGCGCGGTCAGCGACCCGGCGACGACCGACGTTGCGTTGACCGCAAACAGGTTTGAGCCGGGCCGGACCCGTGGTGGCTGGTCAGGCCGCCGTACGCAGCGCCGACTCGACCCGGCGGCGCAGGTCGTCGAGGTCCGCGCCGGCCTCGGTGAGCACGGTCGCGCCCAGGCCGCCGCCCTCGCGGAGCACGCCGAGCAGCAGGTGTTCGGTGCCGATGTGCCGGTGGCGCAGCCGCAGGGCCTCGCGTAGCGCCAACTCCAGTGCCGTGCGGGAGCGCGGGGAGAGCGGCCCGCCGAGCGGCCGGCGCAGCCGCCACCGGCGGCGGGGGGCCGGGACCGCCTCGCGCAGGGCGTCGGGGCCGAAGGTGTCCTCGATCCGGGCGACGATGGCCGCGAGGTCGATGCCGATCTCGCGCAGCGCGGCGGCGTCGGCCTCGCCGAGCCCCGTGCCGCCGTCACCGGTGTGCCGCCTGATCCGGGCGCGCAGGTCGTCGGCGTCGAGGCCGGCGGCGGTGAGCACCCGGCGGGCGAGTCCGTCGCCGTCGGCCAGGACGGCGAGCAGCAGGTGCTCGGTGCCGACGGGTCGTCCCCCGTCGGCCTCGGCCTGCTCGACCGCGCAGCGGACGACCGCGCGGGCGCGGTCGGTGAACCGTTCGAACATCATGCCTCCCCGGTGCCGTGGACCGCCGGTCGCCCGGCGTGCTTCTTGTGGACCGCCTGCCGGCTGACCTCGAGCGAGTCGGCGATCTCCTGCCAGGACCAGCCCTGTCGTCGGGCGTTGTCCACCTGGACCACCTCCAGCCGTTCGAGGAGCCGGCGCAGGGCGCGCACGGCGCGCAGACCGACCCGGGGGTCGGTGCTGCCGGCGGCCGCCGCGAGTTCCGTCGCCTGACTCATGCTGTCAATGTACGTTGACAGCTCCCGGGCGTCAACCTGAGTTGACGATGGCGTCGGGTACCCGACACGACGCCGGACGACCCGGTCCGGGCCGACGGCGGTGCTACGGTCCGCTGGTGTTCCGTCGCCGCAGTACCGCTGACCAGCCCGTCGAGGCGGCCCGCCGGCTGCCCGTCGGCCGGGTGGAGTGGGAGATCGCCGGCGGCACCGTGGCCGGCCACCGGTACTCGGCCAACTTCGACGCCCTGCACGTCGACCCGGAACTGCCGTTCGCGGTGGTCGTCGACGGCATGGGCGAGGGCGAGGGCAGCCGCGTCGCCGGCGACACCGCCCGGGACACCCTGCACGAACTGGTCCGCGCCGGCTGGCCCGCCGTCGGCCCGCGCGAGCTGCGCGCCGCGATCACCGAGGCCCAGATCCGGGTACGCCGGGCCGGCGCCGCCATCGACGAGCTGGCCGGCTGCACCCTGACCGCCATGCTCGCCCAGCCCGACGGCGAGCTGGCCTGGATCGTCCAGCTCGGCGACTCCCGGGCCTACCGGCTGCGCGACGGCCTGCTGGAGCTGGTCACCGTGGACCACACGATGGCCTGGCTCGGGGTGCTGCACGGCTGGTGGCCGGCGAACTCCCGGGAGGCCGCCCGCGCCCGCTACCAGCTCCTGCGCTACCTCGGCCACCCCGACCGGCCGGACCCGGACCTGCTCGGGGTGCCGCTGCGCCCCGGCGACACCTGGCTGTTGTGCACCGACGGGGTCAGCGACCAGCTCGACTACCACCGGCTGCGGGACCTGCTCGCCGAGCCGGACCCGACCCGGGCGGTACGCGGCCTGCTCGCCGCCAGCCTGGCCGAGGGCGGCAGCGACAACGCCACCGCCGTCGTGCTGCGCGTCCACCCGGCGACCGGCGGGCACCCGTCCGACTGATCCGGCTCCACCGCCCGCCCGGCGCGACTAGCGTCGGTGGGGACGGCGTGGCCGTGCCGTGCGGACGCCCGGGAGGTGAACCGGATGACCGGGTCCACGGACGGGCCGGTGGTGGTCGGGGTCGGGCCGGCACCGGCCGACCTCGCGGTGGTCCGGCTGGCCGCCCGCGAGGCCGCCGCCCACGGCCGGGGGCTGACCCTGCTGCACGCCTTCAACTGGGAGGCCGCCCTCGCCGGCCCGGCGGTGGCCGGCAGCCGGGACGTCGCCGAGGAACTGGTCGCCCGGGCCGCCACGGCCGCCAACGAGGTCGAACCGGCGGTGCCGGTCAGTGGGGAGATCGTCGAGGGGGCACCCGTCGAGGCCCTGATCCGCCGCTCCGGGACGGCGTTCCTGGCGGCCATCGGGGACGGTGGGATGGCCGGCTGCGGCGGCTGCGTACCGGCCGACGCGCCCGCCGTGCAGCTCGCTGCCCGCGCCGGCTGCCCGGTGCTGGTGGTCCGCCGCGACCCTCCGCCCCCGGGCCCGGTGCTGGTCGGGGTGGACGGTTCACCCAGCTCCCGGGCCGCGCTCGACTTCGCCTTCGACTGCGCCGCCCGCAGGCGGGCCCGGGTCATCGCGGTCCGGGCGGTCGAGCCGGGGCACCCCGACGACGACGTGCTCGGCGCGCTGGTCGCCGAGGCCGGCCGGCAGCATCCACAGGTGCCGGCGGAGTGCCACACCGTACGCGGCGACCCCGGCACCGTCCTGGTGGAGCAGTCCCGCTCGGCGCAGGTGGCGCTGGTCGGGGCGCGGGGCGACCAGCCGGGGCGGGGCCTGCTGGGCGAGGTGAGCCAGACCCTGCTATATCACGCGCCGGCTCCGGTCATCGTCGTCCGTGGACTGGTTTCCGCCGGAGCGGGCGGGGCATGACGTCCCCAACGGCCGGGACCAACGGCCCTGACCGGTGACCGCTCGAACGCGAAGACTGGGTCTGCCCGGGGCGAATCGGCGCTTCCGGGTGCAGAACCCCCCGACCCGCGAGAGGCTTTGGCAGCATGGACACCGCTCTCGACCTGCACAGCCCCCTGACCGACGACGAGCTGCGCCGGCTGGACGCCTACTGGCGGGCGGCGAACTACCTGACCGTCGGGCAGATCTACCTGCTCGACAACCCGCTGCTGCGCGAGCCGCTCGCCCCGGAGCACGTGAAGCCCCGGCTGCTCGGCCACTGGGGCACCAGCCCCGGCCTCAACCTGCTCTACGCCCACCTCAACCGGGTCATCGTCAACCGTGACCTGTCGGCCATCTTCGTCACCGGCCCCGGCCACGGCGGCCCGGCCCTGGTGGCGAACACCTGGCTGGAGGGCACCTACAGCGAGCTGTACCACTCGGTGAGCCGCGACGAGACCGGCATGCAGCGGCTGTTCCGCCAGTTCTCCTTCCCCGGCGGCATCCCGAGCCACGTGGCACCGGAGGTGCCGGGCTCGATCCACGAGGGTGGCGAGCTGGGGTACGCCCTGAGCCACGCCTACGGCGCCGCCTTCGACAACCCGGACCTGCTGGTCGCCTGTGTCATCGGCGACGGGGAGGCGGAGACCGGGCCGCTGGCGGGCAGCTGGCAGTCAAGCGTCTTCCTCAACCCGGCCCGCGACGGCGCGGTGCTGCCGATCCTGCACCTCAACGGCTACAAGATCGCCAACCCGACGGTCATGGACCGGATCCCCACCGAGGACCTGCTCAACCAGATGCGCGGCCACGGCTACCAGCCGTACCTGGTCGCCGGGGACGACCCGGAGCAGGTGCACCAGCTCCTCGCCGCCACCCTGGACCGGGCCTGCGACGAGATCGCCGAGATCCAGCGGGTGGCCCGCTCCGGCGGCCACGTCGAGCGTCCCCGCTGGCCGATGATCATCCTGCGGACCCCGAAGGGCTGGACCGGCCCGGCCCAGGTCGACGGCAAGCAGGTCGAGGGGACCTTCCGCGCCCACCAGGTGCCCATCGCCGAGGTACGCGACAACCCGGCACACCGGGCCGAGCTGGAGCGCTGGCTGCGCAGCTACCGGCCGGAGGAGCTGTTCGACGCCACCGGTGCCCCGGTCCCCGAACTGACCGCGCTGCCGCCGAAGGGCGAGCACCGGATGAGCGCCAACCCGGTCACCAACGGCGGTCGGGTGCTGCGCGACCTGACCCTGCCGGACTTCCGCGACTACGCCGTCGACGTCAAGCGGCCGGGTGAGCCGGTGGTCGGCGCGGCCGGGGTGCTCGGCACCTGGGTCCGCGACGTGATCACCGCCAACCCGCAGACGTTCCGGTTGTTCGGCCCGGACGAGGTCGCCTCCAACCGGCTCGGTGCCGCGTTCGAGGTCACCGACCGGTCCTTCGACGGCCGGATCGAGACCACCGACGACCACCTCTCCCCCGACGGCCGGGTGATGGAGGTGCTCTCCGAACACCTCTGCGAGGGCTGGCTGGAGGGCTACCTGCTGACCGGCCGGCACGGCATCTTCACCAGCTACGAGGCGTTCATCCACATCGTCGACTCGATGGTCAACCAGCACGCCAAGTGGCTGAAGGTGACCCGGGGCATCCCCTGGCGGGAGCCGATCGCCTCGCTGAACTACCTGCTGTCCAGCCACGTGTGGCGGCAGGACCACAACGGCTTCTCGCACCAGGACCCGGGCTTCATCGACCACGTGGTCAACAAGAAGGCCGAGGTGGTCCGGGTCTATCTGCCGCCGGACGGCAACACCCTGCTCTCCACCATGGACCACTGCCTGCGCAGCCGGCACTACATCAACGTGGTGGTCGCCGGCAAGCAGCCCGCCCCGAACTGGCTGACCATGGACGAGGCGGTCCAGCACTGCCGGCGCGGCCTGGGCATCTGGGACTGGGCCAGCACCGACGACGGCCGGGAACCCGACGTGGTGCTCGCCTGCGCCGGTGACGTGCCGACCCTGGAAACCCTCGCCGCCGCCGACCTGCTGCACCAGCACCTGCCCGAGCTGAAGGTGCGGGTCGTCAACGTGGTCGACCTGATGCGGCTGCAGCCGTCGTCGGAGCACCCGCACGGCCTGCCGGACAACGAGTTCGACACCATCTTCACCCGCGACAAGCCGATCATCTTCGCCTACCACGGCTACCCGTGGCTGATCCACCGGCTCACCTACCGGCGGGCCAACCACGACAACCTGCACGTGCGCGGCTACAAGGAGGAGGGCACCACCACCACCCCGTTCGACATGGTCATGCTCAACGACCTGGACCGCTTCCACCTGGTCATCGACGTCATCGACCGGGTGCCCGGCCTGGCCGCCCGCGCCGCCCACCTGCGGCAGGAGATGGTCGACACCCGGCAGGCCTGCCGCGACTACACCCGCCGCCACGGTGAGGACGACCCCCGGGTCGCCGAGTGGCGCTGGATCCGGGAGACCCACCCGCAGCAGCTCGACGGGCAGTGACACCCCCGGGGCCCGTGGTGGGCCGGTCACCGGCCGGCCCACCACCGGCCACCCGCCAGGAAAGGACGAGACGATGAACCCCGACGAGATCCTGGTCGGCTACGACGGTTCCGCCGACGCGAGCGTCGCCGTGGACTGGGCACTGGCCGAGGCGCAGCGCAGCGGACGCCCGGTCCGGCTGGCGTACGTCTTCGAGTGGATGACCGTCGCCGGCTGGGTCGGCCCGGGGGTGGCCCCCGGCGTCTGGCCGGACGACAACGCCCGGCGGCAGGTCGAGGAGCTGGTGCACCAGGCCGCCTCGGACGCCACCGCCGCCTGGCCCGGCGTCACCGTGCACGGTGAGGTCTTCGACGGCCCGCCCGCGCTGGTGCTGGAGGAACGCTCCGCCGAGGCCGGGCTGCTGGTGCTCGGCAGCCGGGGCCACGGCGGCTTCACCGGCCTGCTCGCCGGCTCCACGGCGGTCTCGGTGGCCGCCCACGCGCACTGCCCCGTCGTCGTGGTACGCGAGGCGCAGGCGAAGGTCACCGGCCCGGTGGTGGTCGGCTACGACGGTTCCGAGCAGGCCGGCACGGCACTCGGGTTCGCCGTGGAACGGGCCGCCCAGCGCGCCGCCCCGCTGCGGGTGCTGCGGGCCTTCGAACCGCCGGACGACCGCTGGCGGCCCTCCGACCCGGATGCCGAGGCCCGGCTCGCGGCGGACCGGGCCGAGATCGACCAGGCCCTCGCCGGATGGCGGGAGACCTTCCCCGAGGTCCCGGTGACGGTGGAGATCGCCCCGGCCCGGCCGGCTGCCGCGCTCGTCGAGGCGAGCCGGGAGGCGCAGCTCGTGGTGGTCGGCAGCCGGGGCCGGGGCGGGCTGCGCGGGATGCTCCTCGGCTCGGTCGGCCAGCAGCTCATCCAGCACGCGCACTGCCCGGTCGCCGTCGTCCGGGAACGCTGACCGGGCGGGGCGGGCGGCGCGGGCGAGGCGGGCCCGCAGCTCGGGCGGCTGTTGGGCCGATGTTGCGGTGATCCGACGACCTGACACCGCAACATCGGCCCCAACGCGTGGATCAACACGGGCGGGTGGATCAACGCGGGGCGGGCGGGTCGGGGTCCAGGGCGAGGTAGGTCTCCTCCTCCTGGGCCAGATGCAGACGCAGCACCGCGTCCAGTCCGTACAGGCTGGCGAGCAGGTCGGGCACCTGGTCGGGGCGCAACCGCCCGTCCGCCCGGGCCAGGTGACCGCCGATCGCGTCCACCAGCCGGTGGATCTCCACGTGTTCCCGGCTCATCGTGGACGTCGCCTCCCCGCCGAGCGGTCCGGTCAACGCCGGATAGAGCTGCCGTTCCTCGGCGCTGTCGTGCGGCAGCACCTCGTCGGTGAGCCGGCGGTGCGTGTCGCGCAACGCCGGCAGGCACCCCTCGGCCGTCGGCCGGGTCGCCACCAGGTCGGCGGTGTCCCGTACCCGGGCGAGCACGTCCCGTACGCCGGCGTGCTGGCCCGCGTACCGGTCGAGCAGGGCGCGGGCGGCCGGCGGGACGTCCGGGCGGCGCAGCCCGCCGCGCAGCGCCCGCAACGCGTTGAGGATCACCAGCACGTCGATGCCCTCCTGGAGGAACGCGCCCGCCACCGGCGGTAGCCGGCCGGCGGCGGCGACCAGCATCGCGGCCACCGCCAACCCCATCCCGACGGCGGCGCTCTGCACCGCGATCCGGCGGGCGCGCCGGGCGATCTCGACCGCGTCGGCGAGCCGGTCCAACCGGTCCACGGTGATCACCGCGTCGGCGACGTCCGCCGAGGCGGTCGCCCCGGTCGCCCCCATCGCCACCCCGACGTGCGCCGCCGCCAGCGCCGGCGCGTCGTTCACCCCATCGCCGACCATCACGGTGACGGCCCGCCGCGCCTCCTGCCGGACCCGGTCCACCTTCTCCTCCGGGGAACACCGGGCCAGCGCCTCGTCCACCCCCACCAGCCGGGCCACCTGTTCGGCGGTGCGCGGACGGTCCCCGCTGAGCAGCAGCAGCCGGGACAGCCCGGCGTCCCGCAGCCGCCGTACCGTCCGCCGGGCGTCCGGGCGGACCGGGTCCTCCAGCAGGACCGCCCCGAGCGGGCCGTGGTCGTCGCTCACCCACACCGTCGACCAGCCGGCCAGCTCGGCCCGCTGGCGGGCCTGCTCCGCCCAGTCCGGCAGGTCGCCGGTGAGCTGCCCGACCCGCACCGGCCGGCCGTCGACCCGGCCGCTGACCCCGCGCCCCGGCTCCTCGGTCACCTCCGTCGGCGTGGTCAGCCGCAGCCGCCGCTCGCGGGCCTGCCGCACCAGCGCCACCGCCAGCACGTGCGGGGAGAGCTGCTCCACCGACGCGGCCAGCCGCAGCACCTCGTCCCGGTCGCCGCCGGGGCCGGCCACCGTCTCCGCCGCCCGGGGCCGCCCGGCGGTCAACGTGCCGGTCTTGTCGACCAGCAGGGTCCGGGCCCGGCCGAGCAGCTCCAGCGCACCGCCGTCACGCACCAGGACGCCCCGGCGGGCCGCCCGGGACAGCCCGGAGACGATCGCGATCGGGGTGGCCAGCAGCAGCGGGCACGGCGTCGCCACCACCAGCACGGCGACCGCCCGGACGACCTCCCCCGACCACCACCACGCCACCCCGGCCAGCAGCAGGGTGAACGGCACGAACGCCGCCGCGTACCGGTCGGCGAGCCGGACCGTCGGCGCCCGGTGGGCGGTCGCCTCCCGCGCCAGCCGGACGATCCCCGCGTAGGTGCTGCCCGCCGCGTCCCGGGTGGCCTTCAGGCCCACGGCGGCGCCCGCGTTGACCACCCCGCTGGACACCTGCTCCCCGGCGGCCCGGCCCACCAGCTGCGACTCGCCGGTCACCACCGACTCGTCGAGCGTCGCCGGGGCCGCGAGCACCCCGTCCACGGGCACCACGTCCCCCGGCCCGACCAGCAGGTCGTCCCCCACCGAGACCCGGTCCAGCGAGATCACCTCGATGCCCCCGTCCGGGGTGCGCCGCCGCGCCTGCCGGGGTGCCCGCGCCAACAGCGCCCGCAGGTCGCGGGTCGCCCGCCCCCGGGCGTACGCCTCCAGCGCCCGGCCGGTCGCGACCATCACCGCGATCACCGCCCCGGCCAGGTACTCCCCGACCAGCAGCGCACCGGCCAACGCCAGCACGGCGATGACGTCCACCCCGAACCGCCGCCGCCACCACTGACGCAGCACCGCCCCGACCGCCGGCACCAGCGCCCCCAGGGTCGCCGCCGCCCACACCGCGTCGGCGGGGCCACGCCGCCCGGTCAGCCACAGCGCCGCCCCGACCAGCAACGCCCCGCCGAGCAGGGTCAGGGGCGTCCACTCGCGCCAGCGCACCGGACGCCTGTCGACCGGCCGCTGCGGAACACACTCCTGCGGTGCCGCGTCCACCTGCGGATCGTCCCAGCAGGGGGCCGGCGGGGGCCGGGAACCGGGAAACCGTCGGGCCGAAATGCCCCCGAGGAGGGACCTGCGGGCCGTGCGCAGGGCCGGGTCGGCAGGCCAGGATGGAACGGTATCCCCACCCCGGGGCCGACGGGGTGGGGCACGATGGGAAAGAAACGGAAAGGTCGTGCCGATGAGCCACCAGACACCCGCGACGGACCGCCCGCTGACCACCGCGCTCGCGGAGGCCGCGGCGACGGCAGGTCACGCCCCCTCGGTGCACAACACGCAGCCGTGGCGCTGGCGGGTCCTGCCGGACGCCCTGGAGCTGCGGGTGGTCCGGGAACGGCAGCTCTCCGCCACCGACCCGGAGGGCCGGCTGGTGGCGGTGAGCTGCGGCGCGGCCCTGCACCACGCCCGGGTGGCGTTGGCGGCCGAGGGCTGGACGGCGGTGGTCGAGCGGCTGCCCGACCCGCAGCAGCCGGACCTGCTGGCCCGGTTGACCGGCCTGACCCGGTCCGGGGCCAACCCGGAGGCGATGCGCCTGGTGCAGTGCATGCAGGTGCGGCACACCGACCGTCGTCCGGTCAGCGACGAGCCGGTGCCCGCCGGGGTGCTCGACGACATCGTCCGTGCGGCCGACGCCGAGGGTTCCCGGTTGCAGATCCTCGACGCCGACCAGGTGATGGAGCTGGCCGCCACCGCCTCCCACGCGGGCACGGTCGAGGCGGAGGACCCGCAGACCCGCGAGGAGTTGCAGTACTGGACGCACCGGGCCGGGACCGGCACCGGCCTCCCGCCGGAGGTGCTGCCGCAGGACCAGCCGCAGACCACCGTCCCGGCCCGGGACTTCGGCAGCCCCGGCGACCTGCCGGTCGGCCCGGGGCACGACAAGGCCGCCGTGTACGGGCTGCTCTACGGTGACGAGGACGAACCGGACAGCTGGCTGCGGGCAGGTGAGGCGCTCTCCGCGCTGTGGCTGACCGCCACCCGGCACGGGGCGTCGGTGGTGCCGCTGTCCGGCGTGGTCGAGGTGGCCGGCACCCGGCAGACGCTGCGGCAGCTGCTCAGCGGGCTCGGCTACCCGTACCTGGTGCTGCGGATCGGGATCGCGGACCCGGCGCACGCCGGCCCGCCGCACACCCCGCGACTGCCGGCCGCGCAGGTGGTCGACACCTCCGCCGTACGCGACCAGCGGCCCTGACGATCTCGTGCCCGGCGGTCACCGGACGGTAACATCGCCCGCGTGGCCGCCAGCACCCCTGCTTCCCGCAACGAACACCAGGTCCCCTCGCTCGGGCTGAGCCCGCTGTCCCGGGTCCGCCTCGACGAGCTGCTCCAGGAGATGCTCGACCGGGTCGGCGACGTGGTGACCAGCCGGGAGCGGCTGCGGGCACTGCTCGACGCGGTGGTCGGCATCGGCACCGACCTCGACCTGCGCAGCACCCTGCAACGGATCGTGCAGGCGGCCTGCGAGCTGGTCGGTGCGCGTTACGGCGCGCTCGGCGTGATCGGTCCAGACCGGCTGCTGCACGACTTCATCACCCACGGCATCGACGCCGAACTGCACGCGAAGATCGGTGACCTGCCGCACGGGCGGGGGGTGCTCGGCCTGCTGATCGACGAGCCCCGCCCGGTCCGCATGCCCGACATCACCCAACACCCCCAGTCGTACGGCTTCCCGCCGAACCACCCGCCGATGCACAGCTTCCTCGGCGTGCCGGTCCGCATCCGCGAGCAGGTCTTCGGCAACCTCTACCTGGCCGAGAAGCAGGGCGCCCCGGAGTTCACCGAGGACGACGAGGAGATCGTCGTGGCGCTGGCCGCGGCTGCCGGTGTGGCCATCGAGAACGCCCGGCTCTACGCGCTGGCCCACCGCCGGGAACGCTGGCTGGCCGCCACCGCCGAGATCACCTCGGTGCTGCTCGGCGAGGTACGCCGGACCGACGCGCTGACCCTGGTGGCCCGGCGGGCCCGGGAGGTCGCCGAGGCGGAACTGGCACTGGTGCTGCTCTACGACGAGGACGCCGGCCACTTCACCGTCGAGGTGGTCGACTCCGCCGACGGTGCCGCCGACGGGCTGGTCGGCGCGCTGCTGCCGGCCAGCGAGACCAGCTTCGCCGGCCCGGTCACCGAACGTCGCCGGGAACTGCTCGACAACCTGGCCGAGGCGGCACCCTGGCCGGTGCCGGTGGTCGCCGGCCCGGCCGTGGTCTCCCCGCTCGCCGCCGCCGACACCCTGCACGGGGTGCTGGTGGTGGCCCACCGGCCCGACGCCGGCCGGGCCGCCGACGCCGACGTCACCCTGCTGGCCAGCTTCGCCGGTCAGGCGGCCCTGGCCATGGAGCGGGCCCGGGGGCAGGAGGAACGGGAGCTGCTGGTGGTCCTGGAGGACCGCGAACGCATCGCCCGGGACCTGCACGACGTGGTGATCCAGCGACTGTTCGCCACCGGCCTGCAGCTGCAGAGCGGCGCGATGCACGCCCGCCCCGACGTCGCCAAGCGGATCAACGCGGCCGTCGACGACCTCGACGCCACCATCCGGGACATCCGCCGCACCATCTTCGAGCTGCGTACCCCGATGAGCGCGGCGCTGCGTACCGAGATCCGGGAGGCGGTCGACGTGGCCGCCGGGTCGCTCGGTTTCCGGCCCGCCGTCGAGCTGGACGGCCCGATCGACAGCGCCGTGCCGGAACCGGTCCGCCCCGACCTCACCGCAGTGCTCCGCGAGGCGCTGTCCAACGCAGTACGCCACGCCGAGGCCAGCCGGGTCGCCGTCGCCGTGCGGGTCGACGCCGGCCGGGTCACCGTGACGGTCACCGACGACGGGGTGGGCTGTGATCCGGCCGCCGCCCGGGGCGGCCTGGTGAACCTGCGCGAACGCGCCGAGCGGCACGGCGGCGAGTTCCAGGTACGCCGGGTCGAGCCGCACGGCACCGAAATCTGCTGGTCGGTCCCGCTGCGCGACTGATCCGGGCCGCCTGCCGGTTCGTGCTCAGCCGGCCGATTCCTGCTCGGCCGGCCGGCCAGCGCGGCCGGGCGGTTCCTGCTCGGCCAGCCGGTGGTCCCCGCTCGGTCGGCGGGGCGGTGGGTCAGTGGCGTTGGCCGAGCAGACGGGTGGCGAGCACGGCGGCCTGGGTGCGCCGCTCCAGGCCCAGCTTGGCCAGCACGCTGGAGACGTAGTTCTTCACCGTCTTCTCGGCGAGGAACATCTTGCCGGCGATCTCCCGGTTGGTCAGCCCCTCGGCCACGTACTCCAGGATGCGGCGTTCCTGCTCGGTGAGGGTCTTCAACTCGCGGGGCTGCTCGACGCCGCTGCGGATGCGTTCCAGCACCCGGGTGGTGATGGCCGGGTCGAGCAGCGACTGACCGGCCGCGACCCGACGGACGGCGTCGACCAGGTCCGTGCCCCGGATCTGCTTGAGCACGTACCCCGCCGCACCCGCCATGATCGCGGCGAACAGCGCCTCGTCGTCCTCGTACGAGGTGAGGATCAACCCCTTGATCGACGAGTCGACCGCCCGGACGTCCCGGCACACGTCGATGCCGTTGCCGTCGGGCAGCCGGGCGTCGAGGATCGCCACGTCGGGGCGGAGGGCGGGAATCCGCCGGGCCGCCTCCTGCGCGGAGCCGGACTCGCCGACCACTTCGATGTCGCCGCTGCTCTGCAACAGGTCGGCCAGGCCACGGCGGACGACTTCGTGGTCGTCGAGGAGGAACACCCGGATCATCCCTCGTTTCTACCCGCCCGGACCGGCCCGTGCACGGGCCGAAGGTCCCTAACCTGGCGCGTCACTCCGGGGAGGGCGGCCCGGTGGGTCGGGACGTCCGGCCCTGCCCGGCCTGCCTGCCGGTGGCGGACCGTGGAGGGGAACCACCACCGGGAACCGGGTCGGCGTCGGCCGGCCGGGGCGACGCGTTCCCCGCTCGGGGTGGAGCGGCACCAACCGCCACGGAAGGAGCACGACCATGGGCACCGGATACAGCGAGGCGCAACTACGGGCCGCCGTCACGGACGCCGTCCGGGCGCCCTCCCTGCACAACACCCAGCCGTGGCGGTTCCGCCTGCGCGACGGCGGGATCGAGGTGTCGGTCGACCCGACCCGCCGGCTGCCGGCCACCGACCCGAGCGGCTGGGGCACCCGGATCTCCGGTGGGGCGGCCCTGTTCAACCTGCGGCTGTCCCTGGCGGTGGCGGGTACCCCGGCCACCGTACGGCTGCGACCGTACCCGGCCGACCCGGACGTGCTGGCCCGGTTGGTCCCGGACCTGCCGCGCCGCCCCACCCCCACCGAGCAGAGCCTGTACGCGGCAATCGCGCGCCGGTTCAGCAACCGGGCGCCGTTCTGGCCCGACCCGGTGCCCGCCGACGCCCGCTGGCGGCTCGGTGAGGCGGCCCGCGCCGAACAGTGCTGGTTGGAGCTGGTGATCGGGGTGAGTGCCGTCAACGCCTTCGCCGAGGTCGCCCGCAGCGCCCACCGGGTGCTCGAACGCGACCCCGCCTACCGGGCCGAACGTGCCGACTGGGTGCGTACCGAACCCGCCCCCGACGGGGTGCCGGCCCGCGCCGGTGGCCCGCAGACCGAGCCGCAGGACCTGCTGCCGTCGCGCGGCTTCGGCGGCCTGGACCGCGCCCCCGGCCGCGACTTCGAACCGGAACCGCTGGTGGCGGTGCTCGGCGCGGCCGGCAACACGGTCGTCGACCAGGTGCTCGCCGGGCAGGCGTTGCAGCGGGTCCTGCTGACCGCCACCGATTCGGGGCTCGCGGTGTCGATGCTGTCGCAGCCAATCGAGGTGTCGGGGGCACGGGAGGCGTTGCGGCTGTCGCTGGGACGTTTCGGCACGCCGCAGATGGTGATGCGCATCGGGTACGGCCAGCCGGGGGTGGCCACCCCGAGGCGGAGCGTGGACGAGGTGCTGGACGTGGCGGTGGCACCCGGCTGATCATCGTCGCCCACTCCAAACCGAAGCTAGTCCACGACGAGTTCATCAAGTTTGTCTATAGAGCGCGGATTTCCTAACTCTTGAGCAGCGGACACAAGGCGCTCGAAGTAAGCCAAATCAATAGGAAGGATTTCCTCGTAGATCCACGAACACATCGTGTCGAATGCCAGCCCTTCTTCGCCCGCACTCATCAGGTGGCGCACGTCGGCGATGACCTCCTCCGAAGTCAGGGAGAATCTTCAAGTAAATCCGAGACAAGGTTCCTCAGAGAGAGGTATTGCTCCATATTCTAGATGCCTCCTCTCGGGTGAGCCGCGAGAATACGATCAGTCAATGGGACGGATCGGAATTTAACAGTCACTCCACGCACTTCTCCCGCGACCACTCGAACCGCCGGGTCACCTTTTCTTGAACGGAGAACCTTCCTGGCAAATTTCGCAGATCCAATTCTGCAAGTTCGCGTACTGGCCAGGTGCGTAAGCACATCGGCGACGCCATCAAGAATCTCGTCATGACTCCAGCCTTGGACCCAACCAGAATACCTCCGACACCCCACCACGACGAGCAGGCCGAGCCGCCAGCCAAGCACCAGCGCAGCAATCGCACTGGACACCGAAGCAGCAAAGCCAGCCAAACCAAGGCGCTCGACCAAGATCCGACTGACTTAGAACTGCTCTGCAGAATCAAAAAACGTCCCAGCGAAGCCGGGCCCGACCCATGCGCCGCAGACCTAAAACCTCGCGCACGCCCACCACACCGAGCCGCCCAGCTCAGATGGGCGGCCTTCAGCATCGAAGCCGCACCACCGAACCCCGGGTCACGCACAGCCACAGCGAAACAAATCGGCATTCTTGCATGTCATGATGACCCTGATGGCACCTCAGGAAAACGGTAGCGACTCCCAAAAACTGTGCGTCACGCAATCGCAAGCCTGACCATATCAGTAAACGCAGAGATCACGCGGCCGGCCAAGGGGCTACACCCGGATCAGAGTGCAGACAGACCAAGGGACGGTTTGCGCATACCGCAAACTCCAAAGACTCCTCGAAGCTCGATCCCATCTCCCAGAACCATCCCATGCCAGCAGCGACCACCCTCCCTCCAGATTCCAGGAATACGCTTGAGTAGCTGAGCCATTCGCCGATAGGGAAGTAATGTCCACCGAGAACAGACTCGACCTCCAAAGCCAGTGCGCGCTGACCCGATCCAGCCGCGAGCGGATCGAAATTGTAAGGTTCATCATTAGCGAAATTCGGACCCACCGTATTGATTGGCTCAACCGAAAGCCCCCCCAACGTCGACAGGACAGCCATAGCCAATGGGTGAGCCCGGTAACCTTCACCCTCCAGGGTTTCCACCCATTTCCCAGCATCGACAGCTCGGTTCAGGCTCCATCCAGAGGCGTCAAGAGCTCTAACCACTTCCTGGTCAAGTGAGTCAATTCGAATCATAAGTGTCACCTAATTCCAAGATCTTCCAGAAGTCGACCACAGCGGCCGCAAGGGCGCGCTGGCTCGCCATGTCCAGTCACATTTGACGTCGGCATAGAATTGTTTCTTGTCTGCACCGTGCGCATACTTCCACCCCTAATAGCATCGGGGCCTTCCTCCGCCTGGGCCAGGATCAGACAGTGCACTTCTGCACATCCTCCATGGTGCCCTGCCCGCTCAAGCGCATCCGCTAGTGGCCCCTCCGCCTGCTGTCCGTGCCTATTACGGCCAAGATACTTTGCGCCGGAAGGCGACGTGTACTCCGAAGCGAATTTCACTCCAGGCTCATTGCGCACGCTGTCGGCATAGTTTGCAAGGCCACAGTTGTGCACGAGCACCGGTGTTGTGTCAGCCAACACATAGTACGTGTGGATGTCGGCGACGGTCAGGTCGTGCATGACCTTGGTGGCGGTGTACGAGCGCGAGGCCCGCAGCGTCACCCGCGTGCCGTCGAGCGATCGGAGCCGCTCCCCCACCCGCAGGTCCTTGGCGTCGATCCAGTCGTGACGGGTCTCGCTCCAGAACGGGTGGTGCTGGGTGGTCTCGACGGTGGTCTGTTTGCCGCCCGCCGCGACCCGCAGGTCGGTCAGCTCGGTGTCCTCGTGGCGGTGGGTCCGGGTAACCTCCCGGTCCTCCGTCCGACCCGTCTCGGGGTCCGTGGCGACGACCTCGTCGCCTTCCTTCAGTTCACCGATGGCCTTGGTGCCGCCGGCGGCCATCACCACCTTGGTTGAGGGAGCAAAGCTGTGTCGACCGCCGGGCAGGAGGCAACTCTCGGCCTGCTTGATGACGTCGTCGGCCCACTTCGTCTCATCGGACCACTTGATGAGGGCCTTGGCGGCCCGGCCGATCAGCTTGACCGCCGAACCGGCCTTGCGGGCCAGTTGAATGGCTTTACCGATGGGCAGCATGCCGACGAGTGACCAGGCGCATGCCGCCAGGTCACCCTGGATACAGTTCAGGATGTCGGTGATGCCGAAGAAATCGAGCAGTAGCTTGCCGCCGGCCTGAACGATGATCGAGACCGCGTTCTGCTTCTTGATCTCCTTGGCCCGTTTGATCTGCTCGTCGGTGGGGCCGCCGTGCTTGCCGCCGCCCTTACCACCACCGCCGCCGTTGCCCCCGCCGGCATCGTTGGCAGCCTGAGCCTCGGCCCAGTCGTCGTCGCCGCACTTGCCGTTGCAACCGTCGTTGTCGCCGGGAACATCGTGGTAGTTGCCCCACATGTCCACGTAGTCGGCACCGGGTCCGCAGGCATCGTCGGAGCAGGCCTTGAGGCCGGTCGGGTCGGAGAACGTGATCGGGCTGTTGTTGCTGTAGGCGTAGGCGTTCCACTGTTGCGGGTCGGCCAGGTCCTGCACCGGGTCGACGGAGACGAACCGACCGAGGCCGGCGTCGTACTGCCGGGCGCCGATGTGGGTCAGGCCGGTGGGGTCCTTGTCGCCGCCGACGAAGCCCTTGCTGTTGGTCCAGAGCGGCGGGTTGCCCCGGGGATCGCCGTACGGAGTCTGCCGGCGGATCGTCACCGCCTGGGTGGCGGCGTCGACCGCCGTCTGCTGGGTGCCCTGGTGGTCGGAGAAGAGCCAGGTCAACGCGGTAGGCGTACGGTTGCCGACCAGTTTGCCGGCGAAGCTGTAGTAGCGGGTGCCGGTGACGATGGAGCTGTTGTCCCGCCGGAGCTCCTGGCCGGGCAGGTAGAGGGTGGTGCCGGTGGTGTCCCGCCGGATCAGTCGGGCACCGTCGGCGTCGTAGATGTTGGTCTCGACGGTCTGCCCGCCGACGCTCACCGAGGCGAGCCTGCCCTCGGCGTTCCAGTTCAACGTCTGGGAGTTGGTGCCCGTCGTGCAGTTGTTCGCGGCGCCGCTGACGGGCCGGCAGCGCATGTTGCCGACGTTGTCGTAGCTGTAGTTGGTGGTGACGTCAGCCTGGCCGGGCACCGTGGTCAGGACCGAGGTGACGGCGTGCGGCCGGACGACGTTCGCGCCGCCGGTGGGCGTGGTGTACGTGCGGACGGTGTCCCCGGCCGCCGTGTGCACCTTCTCGGTGCTGCGGTTGCCGACCTCGTCGAGCGCCCACTCGTGCCAGTACTGAGCCGGACCACCGAGATCGGCGACCTTCGGGTCGGCGGCGCAGGCGACGCCGGCCTTCGGGGTCCAGGCGTGCCGCATCCGGCGAAGTTCGTCGTAGCGGAAGCACTGGGTGTCGGCGGCACCGACCTGGGGGGTGTCGGCGATGGACGTGATGTTGCCCGCCGCGTCGTAGCTGTAGCTGGTGTCGTTGACGGTGCCGGTGGCGGTCTCCGGCTTGACCTTCGTACGGGTCACCCGCCGGGTGACGGAGTCGTAGTAGGTGTCGTCCTGGACGTAGACCCCGCCGTCGGTCTTGCGGGTGGTCAGCGTCGGCTCGCCGTACCGGGTGTAGTCCTGCCCGATCACGTAACGGCCGACGTTGGTCAGGGTCGAGGACAGCTGGGTCGGCAGGCCGGTCGTCGCGTCGTATCCGGTCTGTACGGTTTCGGCGGTCAGGCCCCCGGCCGCCGGGTAGCTGATGCTGGTGGGGCTGCCGTCGTACGACGAGTAGCCGTAGCTGTACATCCAGGTGCCCGACAGACCGCTGCCCTCGTTGGCGGGGATGACGTAGTTCGCGCCGGTGGGCTGGTAGCGGGTGTTGAAGGTGCGCGCCTGCCACTTGTAGGCGTTGGTGGAGCCGGCCGACTCGTATCGGATGCTCTCGGTGAGCTGACCACGTAACGTCTGCCCGGTGTAGAGCTTGTCGTACTTCCACTCGGCGAGCTTGTTCGTCGCGGCGATGCTGCCGGAGTAGAGCGCCTTGCGTCGGCCCATCCCGTCGTACTCGTTGACCAGCACGGTGTTGGTGGCGTCGGTGGTCGTCTCCACCTCGTCGTACACCGTGTAGGTCGTCTGGGTGGTGCCCTTGTCCGGGTCCTTCGCGGTGATCTGCCGGCCCTTGACGTCGTAGGTGTTCACCCACTCGTTGCCGTCGGTGTCGGTGACCTTGCCCAGCTGCCCCTTGCGGTTGTAGGCGTAGGTGGTGACGAGGTCGGGGGTGGCCTGGGCGTCGTCGGTCCGCTGGCGCAGCTCGACGGTCCGCCCCTCGATGTCGGTCTTGGTGGTGGTCACCGTGCCGCCCTCCGGCGGGGTCACCGTGACCGTGTCACCCAGGTACGTCGTCGTGGTGCGCCACTTCTCCACCAGGTTGGTGACGCCGTCGGTGCCGAAGAGGATCTGGTCGGTGGCCCGGGAGGCGTTGTCGTACAGCGTCCTGGTGACCGCCGGCACGGACCACTCCGGCTCCCACCAGAGCGCGCCTGCGGGCGTGCCCGGCTCGGCGTGCGCCTGGTAGGTGGTGACCGCGCGGCCGGTCGCGTCGTAGAGGGTGTCGGTGACCACCCGGTCACCGCCCACCCCGGCGGTCTGCGTCTGCCGGGGCCGCAGGAAGGCGTCCTTGATCTCGTACGTAGTCAGGTAGCCGCCACCGGCGTGCAGCTTGCGGGTCGTCGTGTAGGGGTAGGCGTCCCGGTTCGGCGCGTACCAGTAGGTGTGTTCGACCGACGGCGTCGTCGGATGGTCCGCCTTCGCCCAGCCGACCTCCCAGCCCTTGGCGAGTCGACCCATCGGGTCGTACTCCATGTCGGCGAGACGGCCGTTGTAGTCGGTCGTGCGGACGGGTTGCCCCCAGTAGGGGCGGGTGTCGACGGTGTTGACCCAGTCGGTGGTGCCGCCGTTCGGGTCCGGAGTCCTGGTGGTCACCTTGGTCACCGGGCCACCGGTGGCCGGGGTGTACTCGGTGGTCACCGTTCGACCGCGGTTGTCGGTGGCGGTCTTCGGCCGGCCGTACGCGTCGAAGGTGGCCTGGCTGGTGGTCTGCCAGACGGTGCCACCCGCCAACGACCAGTCCTTGAGCTTGTCGACCCGGGTGGCCTCACCCCGGGTGGGCGCGGTGTCCACGCTGGTCGCGCCGTCGTAGAACTTGCGCTCGTCGGCGACGATGTCGGCCTCGGTGGCCGGTGTGGTCGCGCAGGGCACCGCCTTGACGGTGATCTGCTTGACGGTCTGCACGATGTTGGCGGCGACGTTCCGGTTGTAGAGGTAGGTGGTGCACTTCTCGTCGCCGGTGCTGGCGATGTCCCCGTCAGCCTGGATGGTGTCGGTGGTGCCGTAGGTGTCGTTGAAGGTCGACACGGTCCGCGCGGTCCGCCAGCCCCCGGCCCCGTTGACGCCCAGCGCGGTGGCGTTGTAGGCGACCCGGGTGTTGGTGTAGCGGGCGGTCACCTCGTCGTCGTTGATGGTGCGGCTCGCGGTGGCCGGTGAACGCCACGGCACGTTGACAGTCTTGGAGACCGGCTTGGTGTCGACACCGTTGTAGACGACCTGTTCCCGGACCATGCCCGCGAACTGGTCCTCGTCGTACACCGTCTCGGTGCCCAGGGAGGCGGCCACGGTGACGGTGCGCTTGGCGGTGCTCGACTTGCTCACCCGGTCGCCGTGCATGCCGCGCAGGAACGTGGTCCGGGTCAGGGTCTGCGCCGGGGCGTCGCCCTTGCGGACCTCGACCTGGCCGTAGCCACGGAACTGGTTCCAGGTCTTGCGCTTCGGCTTGACCAGGCCGTTGTCGTCGGCGAAGTGCCAGGCCGGGGTGCCGAGGTAGCTGTAGTAGGTGTTCTGCACCGGCTGGCCGTGGTCGGTGCTGCCCACCATGACCTTGATGTCGGATTCGGACACCTGGGTGACGACGTACTTGTGCCAGTACTCGGTGATCTCGAGGTCGGCGTCGTACGGGTCCGGGCCGACCACCGGGTAGCAGCGCCGGGTGTTGGTCTCCGGTGCGGACGGCAGACTGGTGGAGGTGCAGTCGCGCTGGCTGTAGCTGACCTGGATCTTGCCACCGGTCTCGGTGAGGATGTTGCCGATCCGCATCCGGTTGTTGCTGGTGTTGTTCCTGGTGAGCACCCGGTTGGGCATCGACACCGGCTCGAACGTCACCGGTGGCATGGTCACGGTGCCGCCGACCAGGCCCTGCTGCACGAGCGAGGTCAGCCACATGCCGGCGTGGTCGCTGCCGTCACCGACCGCCGGATAGGTGTGTCCCAGCGTCCACGAGTCGACCTGCTGCCACGCGGGAGTGGTCTTCGTGGTGTCCCAGACCTGGGTGGTGATCTTCGACAGCCGTTTCGTGCTCCAGAACGTCGGGCCGTAGTTGTCCCCGCAGTCCGGCGCCCCCGAGGCGCAGTCCTGGTCCCACGGAACGTCCTTCCAGTGCGCGGCGTCGTGGGTCTGGCAGCCCGCCTCGCACCGGTCCTGGGTTTCCAGCACCACCTGTGCCAGCGCGGTCACCGACCGGTCGCCGGAGCCACGGTCCCAGGTGCCGTAGTCGATCCGCTTGAGCGTGCCGCCGCGCACGTATTCGGCCTTGTTGGTGGAGGTCGCGTTCTTGGCGTACCGGTTGAGTTCCTTGTCGTACCAGTACGACACGGTGTTGCCGCGTGGGTCGACGACGTAGTCGAGGTTCCACCGCCACGCCTGGTTGCAGAACGACGACGCGAACGACGACACGTTGCACGGCTCGTTGGCGTGGTTGCCGGCGACCGGCACGGTCCAGGTGGAGTTCGTCGCGCTGCTCTGCCCCGGAAGGTTGTTGCGGCCGAAGAAGTACTGCACGCCGTCCGGCGTGGTCACCTTCCAGTACTCACCGTCGTTGTCGTCGTTGGTGGCGTTCGTGAGCTTCTCGATCTTGGAGCCGTCCTCGCTGCGGCTGTGCCAGCCCTTGCCCGCCTCGTAGACCAGCTCGCCGCCGCGTCCGTTGAGCGACATGGTGGCGTTGTCGGACCGCCAGCACTGGTCACCGGTGCGGTTGGCGCTGTTGTTGCCGCCGGACATGTCGTCGGCACACGGCACGTAGCTGCGCTCGATGTAACCCGACCACAGGTCGAAGCCCTCACCGACCCAGGACGGCTGGCTGTTGGACGCATCCGACTGCCCGTCCACCTTGTCGGAGGTGTAGGAGAGCCCCAGGCTTGGCGCGGGGCCGCCGATCGTCGGCGGCATCCGCATCGGGTACGACCAGGAGAAGCCACCGGTCGAGGTGCCGGCGGACCAGGTCGCGCTCGCCGACATCGGGGTGGCCGCGAAGTCGCCCTCGGGACCGGACGCACCTGCGGCCAGCGCGACCAGCGACGGAGCCGCGGTCCCGGCCCGGCCGGCAACGGCCGCACCCAGGGTCACCTCGGCGCTCACCGACGATCCGTCGTTGCGTGAGGGCAACGGCTGCGCCGCGCATCCGGCCCGGTCCGGAGTCCGCAGGGCGCAGTCCGGCACCTGCCACAACCGCAGACGGGAGGACCAGTTGCCGCCGAAGGCGTTGCGGAAGGCCCGGTAGTCGACCGAGACGGTCACCGCGCCCGGCCGCTTCGCGGTGGTCGCGCCGACGGCACCGCCACCCTCGGCGGTCCCGTCGAGCCGCAGCAGCAGACCGTTGCGCCAGCGTTGCGGTGCGGCGGCCCGGTCCAGTACCTCCACCGAGACCGCTGACGTGTCGGCTCCTGCCGCGCCGGATGCCCGACCCACCGTGACCGGCAGCTTTCCTGCCTTCACCCGGGCCGGTGCCGCCCGGCGCCCGTCGTCGACGGCCGGCAGGGTCACCGACGCCCGGCCCGGAGCGGGCCACACCGGCGGGCTCAGCTTCGCGCTGGTGGCCGGGCTGGCGGCGTTGGCCCTCCCCTGGGCGGTCTGCCCGTCCCGGTCGAGCTTCTCCCGCTGCCGGCTGAGGCTGACCGACCCCGGGGAAGCCTGGGCGGGCACCGTCATGCCGGAGACGACCAGTACGGAGGTGAGCACCGCCGCGACCACCTGGGTGAAGCGGCGCACGGGGGCAGGACGTCCTACGGAGGTTTTCACCAGACTCCCAGCGGAGATCGCGTTCGCGGCTGACGGGGTGTGCGTAGTGCGCGGCAAGCCGTCAGCCCGTGACATCGGCTTCCCTGACAGCTTCGGTCTCGTTGATCCCGCGGACGTCGTTGTCACTCAACGCACCCTGGTAGAGACTCACGTCGTCGATGTCGCCGTCCCAACGGTCGACCAACTGGGTGGCGGCACCGAACGGGGTGAAACGGGCAGCGCCCACGTACAGCGGGCCGGTCGCGTCGAACGCCCCGGTGAAGGAGCCGGTGCCGAACGGGGTCGTCGCCGCGAGTTTGCCGTCCACGTAGAGCCGGACCTCACGGCCGGCAACGTCATGGACGCCGACCAGATGGGTCCAGTGGGACAGATCCGCCTCCTCGGTCATGTTCCGGGACGTCATGAACGCGTCGGCGAACCGACTGCCCAGGGCATCGCTGTCGATGCCGAAGACACTGAACGACCACCAGTTGACGGGGTTCCCGCTGACGATCTTGGTGCGTTGGCCGAGATAGAACGAGGACTGCTTGGTGCCGATCTGGGAGACGGCGGTCTGGATGCCGAGCGACCTCGGCTGGACCCAGGCGGACACCGAGAAGGACTGGTCGGTGCGGAGCACGCGTCCGTCCTGCCAGTTCGGGTTCTGCGGATCGCCGGCCACGTTGTCCTGGCTGCGGCCGTACTCGACTGTCGGTTGGGTGGGGTCGTCGATGGCCTGCGAGTCGAAGGAGAGGAAGCTCGCGCGGCTGCCGTCGCCGACGTCGACGCCCTTGGTGAAGGCGATCCGCCGCCCGAAGGAGGTGTTCTCCGGACTCATGCACAGCGTCCAGTCGGAGGGATTGTCCTCATAGCAGCCGGTGGCCCCGTCGAAGGTCCACTGGCCCACCCGGACGGGCTTCAGCATGCCCGGTTCGTCGAAACCGCCGGAGCCTTCCTCGTCCCGGCGCTGTCCGGTGAAGTCGTGCGGCACCAGGGCCCGGTTGTACACCTGCATCTGGGCGACGGAGCCCTGGAAGAAGTTGTTCGTGAGACCACCGGCGGCGTTGCGTCCCACCTGGAACCCGTTGGTGGCGTTCCAGGCGGTGGTCCACGGTGCAGTGGCGACGGACGCCCCGTTGACGAACAACGTGATCAGCTTCGCGTCCTCGTCGTAGGAGAAGGCCACGTGCTGCCATCGGCCGACGTCCGCATTCGTGATCGTGGCGTTCTGCGGCTGCACGTTGGTGTAGGTGGCCGTCGCCGCGCAGTCGTTGCTTCGGGTGGTGACGTCCCACTTCGGTACGCCCGCTGCGACGTAGACCCCGAAGAAGAAGCCGTACATGCAGTCGCCAGCCTGCGTGGCGATGGCCATGTTCTCGGTGGGAAGGGAGGACAGGCGTACCCATGCCGCGACGCCGTACGACTTCGTGGTGTCGACCACCGGTCCCGTCGTGTGCAGACTCGACGAGGTGCCGTTGAAGGTACTGGTCGCACCCTTGATGATCCGCATGTCCGGGGTCCACCCGACGTTGCTGGCCGTCAGCGGGGTGTTGCCGCCCAGGGCGGGCTGGCCGTCCGCCAGCGCCGCACTCGTGGTGACGCCGGGCAGGGTCTCCAGGCCCCACCGGGCGATCGCCGGCGACGGTCGACCCGCGATGAACTCGGCGGAGGCGTCACCGGGGTTACCCGCGCCGTCGTACGCCCGGACGTGCAGCGTGTTCTGGCCGTACTTCGGCACGGACAGCGACACCGAGCCGATCCGGTAGCAGACGTTGGTGCCCGCCGGCACGCTGGCGCTACAGGCGGTGGTCGCCGGTACCTCGATGGTGCCGGGGAAGGTCCAGCCGTACCGGAACTTCGTCACGCTGGTGTCCGTGGAGGAGAAACCGAAGGTGACCTTCTCGCCGGGCAGCGGCTCGTCGGTGCCGTTACGGGTCACCACCACAGGGGGGATGGTCGTGTCGACCCGGAACTCGCACCAGGCCGACCAGGCACTGGTCTTGCTGTACGGCGCCGGATCGGTGGCCCGGGCCCGGAACGCGTACACCTGCCCCTCGGTCAGCTGGGGTAACGGTGCCGTCGTGGAACGGCCACCGGCCGGAACGGACGCGCCCGAAGGCGCGGGCTTGCGTGGAGTAGCGTCTCCGTAGGTGCCGGAACTGGGCACCTGCAGCCACTCGTAGGCAGTCGTCAACGCCTGGGTGGTGTCGGCGTCGGGGAAGATGCCCGAGAAGGTGGGGGTGAGCGTGCCGATGCTGATCCGCTGGCCCGGAGCGCATGCCACGCCGGAGGTCTGGAGGCTGTACGGCGCGCCGGGTACCGAGTCGTAGTCGACGACCAGCTTCGCGCTGTTGGGCCAGAACTTCTTCCACCTGTCGGTGGTGGATTCGCCCGAGCCGTCGGTGCCGCTACAGGCGCAGAACCCCAGGGTCACGTTCGAGTAGTTGTTCGTGGCATGGGTCTGGATGAGGGACGTCACGGACGACCCGGTGAAGTTGACAGTCATGTCCGGCTGCGGGGAGTCCGAGCAGCCGTAACCCTCGTTGGCGTGGGACTGCGCGGTCGCCTTCTGGCTGTGCAGCTTCGGTGCCCACGCGGTGCGGGGCGTCGAGGCGATGCCGCTGGAGTGGTACATGTACGTCGGGGTGTCCGTGCAGGACCAGGAATGATCCAGCTTCATCTGCACGTACGCGGACTCGATGTGCTTGCCCCTGATGGCCGACAGCGGGAAGTCGAAGTACGAACGGTAGATCTTTCCCGAGTCCGGGTCCTTGCCGACGCGGGCGATGGTGGTGTCGGTGTTGTTCGTGTTGTTCTGCGTGGCGTAGGCCCAGCGGGACCTGGCGGTGGACCACGCCGGGTCGATGAACACCGGGAAGGTGACGTCCCGCCCGGCGAGCAGCCGCGCATCCGGGCGGAGAACCAGGTGTCCGTCGGCCACGGCGGCACCGACGGGCGCTGTCCTGGCCCGGTCGCCGGGTCCGGCCGCCGAGGAACGTACGACGGATGCGGTCCCTGATGCGCCCGACCGCCGGCCGGTCGGGTCGGCATCGCCCGACTGCGTGGACGAGTCCCACATCAACGCGGGCTCGGCGGTGGCGATCTCCTGGCCGTTCACCACAGCGGACAGACGTCCGTCCCCGGTCTTCGTGACCCGCGCACCGCCACCGAACGCGAAGCGCAGTTCCCGCAGGCGGGGGTCGGCCGCAGCCTGCGGCGTCCGCACCACGAGGACATGGGTGAATCCGGTACGCGTCGCGCGCAGCACCAGGTCGGTTCCCGGCAACACGTTCGGGTAGGTGGCCGCGTCACCGGACACGGTCGGCCTGGGCAACCCGCCCGGCCACGACAACGACAACGACCTGCCGCCGCGCGAGAGGACCACCGCCGGACCGCGTCCCCCGGCTGAGAACCGCACCTGCGCCACGGATGCCGCCGGTGCCCAAC
Source organism: Micromonospora humida (assembly GCF_016901255.1). Classification (NCBI taxonomy): domain Bacteria; kingdom Bacillati; phylum Actinomycetota; class Actinomycetes; order Micromonosporales; family Micromonosporaceae; genus Micromonospora; species Micromonospora humida. The sequence continues at coordinate 607,456 of NZ_JAFEUC010000002.1, read as the reverse complement.
CGTCCGCCGACCGGCGCAACGACAGATCGATGTCCGCCCAGGAGCCGTTGCTGCGCTTGACGCGTTGTGGCATCACCGCGGTCTCGGCGGTGAAGCCGCCTGACGGGTTGGCGAACACCTGGGTCAACTCCGTACGGGCGGACTCCACCTCGACCCGGCGACCCGACCGCTGCGCTGCGGACACGGCGGATGCCGCGTCCGGTGCCACCGCGACATCGACCGACGGCGGTGCGGGTGGCGGGGCCGCCTGCACCCGCCCCGGTCCGGTCAGCACCGAGCCGGCCAGTACGCAGGTCAACGCGAGAATTGCGGTCGTCCGTGGCCGTTCCGTTGGTCGCTGAGCGCGCCCGTCGGTCGGTCGGTGAGCGGCTGTCACAGTGCCTCCACAGGCAGGAGTCTCGGGGGGCTTGAATGGGGGCGGGCGGCGCACCAACTCCCGAGATCTCCCGGCGGAGACCTCGTGGGCTTTAGTCGAAGGCAACCGATAGATGGTTGGCGGGGGATCAGCCGACGGGAACGCGGGCCACTCCCGTCACGGGTGGCCGCCTCCCGGGCGTCACGACATTGCCCACTAGGCGAGCAGACAGCGAAATGCCCGCGAGACAGCGGTTCCAGAAATGTGGACAGGCAGCAACCAGCCACCAGCCGTCATGGCGATCCCCCGTGAAGATGATTGGCAGTGGCCGAACTCTAAGGGCGCTGACGATAGTTGTCTACGTCGATTACTTTCCGTAAAGGACAAAGAGCTTCAGATATCATTAAAAGGTGCACCCAATGGCCCTGATCGGTCCCATGCACAGGATTTCCGGCGCACCGGCCACCCATCCCCGGACCGGTCGGTGGCTATCGGGGATGCTGCGCGGTGAGCAGGGCGGCTTCCCGGGTCGGGTCGAGGCCGACGGTCGCCCGCGCCGGCCGCCCCGCACGGGGCGGGACCGTGCCCACCCGCTCCAGCCAGCGCCAGGTGTCACCGACCGTCTCGGTCACCGGGCGACAGGTCAGCCCTGCCGCGTACGCCTTCTCGACGCCACACTGCTGCAACCACCGGTACTCGTGGCCCGGCGGAATCCAGATCGGCAGGTCGTTCCACGGTTCGATCCCGGCGGCGAGGATCACCTCGGGGTCGGTCCACCGCAGCCGGGCATCCGCTCCGGTCGCCGCCACCGCCTCGGCCAGCAGTTCACCCATCGTGGTGTGCCCCGGCCGGCTGATCACGTTGAACGCCCCGCCGACCCCCTCGGCGGCCCGGTCGAGCGTGAAGGCCGCCAGGTCCCGGACGTCGACGTACTGCACCGGCAGGTCGGCCGGCCCCGGAGCGAGCACGTCACCACCCCGGGCCACCCGGCGCAGCCACCACGGCAACCGCCCGATGTCCTCCCCCGGCCCGAGGATCAGCCCCGCCCGCACCAGCAGCGCGCGGTCCCCGAACACCCCGGTCGCGGCCAGTTCACCGCCGGCCTTGCACCGGGCGTAGTCGTCGTCGCCGGTGTCGTCGGCCGCCGACGACACCACCGCCGACTCCTCGCCGCCCCCGGGGAGCACGGGCGGGGCGTAGACCGAGCAGCTGGAGACGTAGGCGTAGTGCCCGGCGGAGCGCAGCAGCGTGGCCGCGTCACGTACCGCGCGGGGCGCGCCGTCCCAGGTGTCGACCACGACGTCCCACGCGCCGCCGGCCAGTTCGGCCAACCCGCCCGGCGCGGTCCGATCACCCCGCAACCGGTGTACGCCCGGCGGGGTCGGTCCGTGTATCCCCCGGTTGAACATGGTCACCGTCCAGCCCCGGCGTACGCCCTCGGCCACGATGGCGGAGCCGACGAAACCCGTGCCGCCCAGCATCAGCAGTCTCATACGTCCCACCCTGCCTGCTCGGGACATCAGCGGGGCATCCTGTTCACCGGCAGCGGATCTGCCATCGGCAGAACCCGCTCCCCCGCCACCCCGCCCGGGTCCTGAGGGTGCGGGGCGGCCGCGCCCGAACGGGCCCCCGACCAGATGTGGTTATCGCGCATACTCGCGATACAGCGGTATCCGCTCGGCCTAAAGCCGCTGTTTCGGCCCCGAGGATGGGCAGATGCCGTAGCCGGGAGAGGATGCCCGGGCCTATCGTCGCGGCAAAGGACGGACCGAACATTCGGCGCACATTCCTATCCGTCCACCGATGCGCCAAAATGAGCTCCGAGGGCGGGCAACTTCGCGGGCACTCGTATGCCTGTCAGGCATATTTATGACTCACAGGAATGAAGCTCCGCGCAAGACCAACCACACCGGCCACCACAGGTAACAGGTAGCGGCATGCGCTGACGGCGGCCAGCTGCGCCCGCTGCGGCGGGCGAATCGGGCCGGCACCACCTCGAGGCGCAGGAGCAGAGAGCGCCAGTGGGAACGGCCAGGGGTGACGGCCGGACCCCGCGCACCGTCACCCACCCCGGCCCAGCCCAGCCCAGACCAGCCAGCCCAGCCGGCCCGGACGAGAGCAGACCCAAACCGGACCGGCCAGACCGGCCCAGACGGGACTGGACCGGACAACGGTGACGGCCGAGGCCCATGCGCCGGAATCCAGGCCGACCCGCAGGTGCCGCACCCCGCTGCGGGCCCGGCGGCAGCCCCGCTACCAGGCTCGATGCAGCATCCGCCGACGGAATGACCAGGCACCGTCCGGCGTTACACCCTCTGTACGACCGCAGCAGCACCCCCGGGCCGTCCGATGCCCCGGCCGCCGGCGGAATGACCCGGCACCGACGGTCGTTACACCCTCTGTACGACCGCAGCAGCACCCCGGCCGACCCCGCACCCCCTGCGGGAATGACCCCGGACCCCCGGTCGTTACACCTGACCCCGGCACGAGCGGCCACCGCCCCACGCGGCAGGCCCCGGCCGGAACCCCCACAGACTTCCCCCGTATGAGCGCCCCCGACGTGGTGCCCACGCCCCTACGCTGCCCGACCCCCACGGGCACACCCAGCCCTCCACGGGCCGGACGGGGCGTCTACCCCCGAAGGAGCTTCCCCATGAACACCACCATCATGAACACCACCATCCTGCGTAAGAGCATCCTCGGCATCGCCGGTCTCGCCGTCGCCGGTGGCCTGGCCGCCGGCCCGCTCAACCACGACACCCCCACCATCGACACCCGCCCCGTCGCCACCGTCCAGGCCGACAAGCCCGCCGTGGACACCGACAAGCTGATCCCGCACGGCGTGCAGGGCACCCAGTCCCGCATCGACCTCAACGACGAGCAGACCGGCAACGCCAAGGCGATCATCGCCGCCACCAAGAAGGCCGGCATGGACGAACGCGCCGCGGTGGTGTCGATCGCGACCAGCCTGCAGGAGTCGAAGCTGGAGAACCTCGGCCACCTCGGCGACCGCAACGACCACGACTCGCAGGGCCTGTTCCAGCAGCGCCCGTCGTCCGGCTGGGGCACCGTCGAGCAGATCACCGACCCCGAATACGCCACCCTGGCGTTCCTCAAGGGCCTCAAGCAGGTCGACGGCTGGCAGGACATGCCCCTGACCAAGGCCGCCCAGACCGTCCAGGTCTCCGCCTACCCCGACCACTACGCCCAGTGGGAGACCCAGGCCGCCGACCTCGTCGCCCAGCACTGGAACAGCTGACCCCCCGTACGACACCACGACGAATGCGAAGGCCCCCGGCTCAGCTGAGCCGGGGGCCTTCGTGATGCTCTGGTGGGCGATACTGGGTTTGAACCAGTGACCTCTTCCGTGTCAAGGAAGCGCGCTCCCACTGCGCCAATCGCCCGTGGTCGAGAGCGGACGACGGGATTCGAACCCGCGACCCTCACCTTGGCAAGGTGATGCGCTACCAGCTGCGCTACGTCCGCGTGCCGCCCGGTCTCCCCGGCGACGGGGTAAACTCTACCCCATTCCAAGATCGCCTGCCCGGCCGACCCCACCACGTGGTCCCCTCCCGGCGATTGCCCTGCTCATCGACGGGGTACTGCACCACGACAGCACACCCCCGTCCCCCAAGGAGCTGTCATGGGAATCGGAACGAGCATTTTCCTGCTCGCCGTCGGCGCGATCCTCACCTTCGCAGTGAACGCGAGCGTCGGCGGTGTCGATCTCGACGTCGTCGGCTGGATCCTGATGGCCGCCGGTGTCCTCGGCCTCGTCATGGTCCTGCTGATGCGCGGTCGCCGCCGTACGGTCACCACCGCCGAGCCGGTGGCGTACCAGCGGGTCGAGGAGCGTCGGGACGTCGCCCCGCCACTGTGAGGCGACCCGCCCGGCACCCAGCGACGCGGGTGTGGACTACCGCCCGGACGGCAGCGCGTCGAGCCGGTCGCGCACCAGCGCGGCGTCCGGGTGGCCGAGCTGGTCGAGCACGTCGAGTGCCTGCCCCCAGGCGGCACGGGCCGCGTCGGGTTCGGCGGCGGCCAGGTGGCTGTCACCGACGTGCATCAGCGTGACGGACTCGTAGTAGCGTTCGCCGGTCTCCCGCCACAGCGCGAGCGCCTGCCGAAAGCAGTCGAGAGCGTCGCGGTGCCGGCCGAGGTGGTGGTGGGCGAAGCCCAGGCTGTCCCACGCGTGCGCCTCCCAGTAGCGGTTGCCGGTCTGTTGCTGCCGCACCAGGGCCTGGCCGCAGTAGTCCAGCGCACGGAGGTGGTCGCCGAGCTGGATGTGGTACCAGCCGATGTTGTTGAGGGCGTTGGCCTGCCCCTGCGCGTGCCCGGCTGCCTCGAACAGGCGGTGCGCCCGTTGCGCGTGGTGCAGCGCCCGTCGGTGGTCGTCCTGCCGCTCCGCGAGGATGCCGAGGTTGAGCTCGGTCCGCCCACCACCGACCCGGTCGCCGAGTTCGGCGTACAACTGCCGGGAGCGTTCCAGATGCTCGTGGGCTTCGTCGTACGCGCCGAGGCGCAGGCAGGCGACGGCCCGGTTGCGGTGTGCGCGGGCCTGCCCGTCGCGGTCCCCGGCCGCCGTGGCGGCCCGCAGCGCCAACTCCTGGGCGCGGGACTGGTCCGTCCAGGCGCCCACCCGGTCGAGGTAGGTGTTGACGCTCCACGCCAGCTGCCAGGCGTGGGTGGGCAACCCGTGTTCGACGGCCAGGCCGATCGCGGCGAGCAGCGCCCGGTGCTCGGCGGCCAGCCACGCCCACGCCTCGTCCCGGTCGGCCGGCGTGGGCACCGCCGTCCCGGGGTGCGCCGCCGGCAGGTCGATGTCGTCGCGGTGCTTGTGCAGCAGCAGAGCGGCGGCGTATGCGGTGTGCAGGTAGTGGTCGAGCAGCCGGCACAGCGCCGCCCGCCGCCGGCCGGCGGAGTCGGTGGCGACGGCCAACTCGACGGCGTACGCCCGGAGCAGGTCGTGCAGGACGTACCGGCCGGGGGCGTGCTCGGTGAGCAGGTTCGCCCGGGTCAGCACCGCCAGCGGCCGGCGCACCTCGGCCGGGGCCAGGGCGGCGAGGCTGGCGGCCGCCGCCATGGACACGTCGGGCCCGGGGTGCGTGCCGAGCGCCCGGAACAGGTCGGCCGCCGCCGGATCGAGACCCCGGTACGACCAGGACAGCACCGCCCGGACGTCGACGCCGGCCTCGCCGCCGCTGAACGCGTCGAGGGCGCCCCGGCTGGCGGTCAGCTCGGCGGCGAGGCGGGCCAGCCGGAAATCGGGGTAGGTGGCGGCCCGCGCGGCCACGATCGCCAACGCCAGGGGCAGTCCGGCCGCCGCGCCGACGATCCGGTCCACCGCCTCCGGCTCCGCCGCGACCCGCTCCGCGCCCAGCCGGCGGGACAGCAGCTCGCGCGCCTCCGCCGGGGAGAGCAGACCCAACGGCAGCGGGCGGGCCCCCTCGGCGGTGACCAGCCCCGGAAGCTGGTTACGGCTGGTGACCAGGACCAGGCATCCCGGCGAGCTGGGCAGCAGCGGGCGTACCTGGTCGGCGTCGCGGGCGTTGTCCAGCAGCACCAGCACCCGCCGGTCGGCGAGCAGGCTACGGTAGAGGGCGGCCTGTGCCGCCAGCCCCACCGGGATGCGCTCCGGCGGCACCGCGAGCGCCTCCAGGAACCCGGCCACCGCCTCGGCGGGACTCAGCGCGGGCGACTCGGCGTCGAAGCCGCGCAGGTCGACGTAGAGCTGACCGTCCGGGAAGCGGTCGGCGACCTGGTGCGCCCAGTGCACGGCCAGGGCCGTCTTGCCCACGCCGGCCGTACCGCCGATGGTCGAGACGGGGACGGTGCCCGGCGGGCCGGCCGGCTCGGTGAGCAGGGCGGTCAGGGCGGTCAGCGGTGCGGACCGGCCGGCGAAGTGCCGTACCGCCGCCGGTAGCTGCCGTGGCACGAACGGTGCCGGGGCCGACGGCGCGGTGCCGGCGTGGGCCTGCCGGTCCGGTTCGACACGGGCGGCGGTGGCGAGCCGGTCGTCGGCCCGCGCCGCGTCCGCCGCCGCCAGCAGCCGCCAGTACGCCGCCTCCCAGCGGGCCTGGTCGGTCAGCTCGGCGGGCAACCGGATGCCGGCCTGTCCGGCGTACGCGACGCAGGCGCCCAGGTAACCGGTGACGAAGTCCCAGTCGGGCAGCGACTTGGCGTTGAGCTTGTCGCTGAGGGTGGAGCGGGCCAGCGGCCTGCCCCGGGCGGCGGCGACCGCCACCAGGGAGTTCAACGACGGCCCGCCCGCCTGCTGGCGTAGTCGCCGCAGTTCGTCGGCGAACGCGAGCAGCGCCTCCCGACCCGTCTCCCCCACCCCACACCCACCCGGCGTCGCGATGTTCCCCTGGAAGAACCGGAGCCAGGATAGCCTGACATCGATGTGCGGTGATGCCCCGGAACGGGGGCGGGGACCGGGCCGACGACCGGACAGCAGCAGGGACGGACAGCAGCGGGGGCGGACAGCACTAGGGCCACCTTCCGTGTCGGAAGGTGGCCCTAGTGACCGCGTGGGCGATACTGGGTTTGAACCAGTGACCTCTTCCGTGTCAAGGAAGCGCGCTCCCACTGCGCCAATCGCCCGTGCTTGTTACCGAGGTGGGGACGGGATTTGAACCCGCGTACACGGCTTTGCAGGCCGTTGCCTCGCCTCTCGGCCACCCCACCGAGGTTGCCCCCGTCATGCGTGGCGGCAGCTCCGAGCGGACGACGGGATTCGAACCCGCGACCCTCACCTTGGCAAGGTGATGCGCTACCAGCTGCGCTACGTCCGCTTGCCTCCGGGATGACACCCGGTGACGGATGGAAACTCTAGCCGAGCGGCCTCACCGATGCCAAATCGGGGCCACCGACGGCGCGTCCGGTCTCTGCGGTGGTGACCGGCACCACCGCCCGCAGAGCTTCCTAGGAGAGTTGGTCGGCGCGGATGGGACACGTCGTCCGCACCCCTACCGAACAGGTCGGCAAGGTAGCCGACCCGCCGGTGCGATGCTGTCCGGCTTCCGACTACCGGCAGTCGGATCGGGCGGGTCGGTAACTCCCCGTGGTCGGTTCGATAGGTTACCGTAGCGGCGTGACGAGACGTGCCGCCGCCGATGTCCGCCTGGATTCCCTGCTGCGCACGGCCTGCGACGTGATCGTCGAGCGTGGACTCGCCAACACCCGCACCGCCGACGTGGCCGCCGCCGCCGGGGTCAGCCAGGCGCTGGTCTTCTACCACTTCGCCACCAAGGAGCGGCTGCTCGCCCAGGCGTTCGCGTACGCCGTCGAGCAGGAGCTGTCCCGGCTGGACGCGGTGCTGCGCTCCGCCACCCCGCCGCTGACCAAGCTGCGGCGCATCCTGCGCCTCTACACCCCCACCGGCCGCCCCTGGGCGATGTGGATCGACGGCTGGGCGGAGTCGCTGCGCACCCCGGAACTGGAGAAGGTCTGCCGGCGGCTGGACCTGCGCTGGCGGCAGGACCTGGCGGCGGTGATCTCGGCCGGGGTGGCCGACGGGACCTTCGACTGCGCCGACCCCGCCGGTGCCGCCTGGCGGATCAACGCGGTGATGGACGGGCTCGCCGTCCAGCTCGCCGTGCACGAGCGGGTGATCTCCCGGCGACAGTTCGGCGAGTGGATCCGGCTGGTCACGGCCCGGGAACTGGGGCTCGACCCCGCCCAGCTCGTCTGATCCGCGCACCGCACGCCATTGCCCCCGCCCGATCCGCCTGGTATCCACGTATGCGCATGCGTTACCCCGCCTGCGCCGGGCCGGCGGTGCGCCGGTCCCCGCTCCCACGAGGAGGATCCGTGCCCAGACCGGAGTGGACACCCCGAACGAGCCGGCATCGACGCCGGCTCGTTCCCGTACTGGCGACCGCCGCCGTGGTCGCCGCCCTGCTGCCCGGCGGAGGCACCGCCACGGCCGCGCCGGGCGACACCGCGGCCCCGGCCCCGGGCCGCTCCGGCTCGTTCGCCGACGACCGCCACCAGGCCGCCGACGTCGACAACCGCACCGGTACGGCCGCACCCGACGCCCGCCAACGCAGCCTGGCCCGCGCCACCGGCGCCCCGGTGCGCTGGAACCGGCTCGGCACCCCGCACGCCCTCGGCCCGGCCCGGCTCGCCACCGGCCTGCCCACCGACCCGGAGGCCGCCGCCCGGCGTTACCTCACCACCCAACGGGACCTGTTCGGGCTGGACGCCGACGCGGTGACCGCGCTCGACCGGGTGCTGGTCCGGCGGATCGGCGACGGCGCGGTGGTCACCCTGCGGCAGCGCTTCGGCGACCTGCCCGCCGGCCACGACGGGCTGGTCACCGTGGCGGTCGCCGACGGCACCGTGCTCTCGGTCAGCTCCTCGCTGACCCGGGACGCCTCGGCTCCCACCCCGGCCACCCGCACCGCCGGGCAGGCGTACGCCGACGCGCTCGCCGACGCCGGCCTGGCCGCCGACGCGGTGGCCAGCCACCGGGTGCGCCCGGTCGCCGTGCCCACCCCGGCCGACGGCAACCGGGCCGCCTACGAGGTGACCCTGATCGGGCGGGACAGCGACCACCCGGCCGCGTTCACCACCTACGTCGACGGGATCACCGGGAAGGTGCTGGTCCGCGAGGATCTTGTCGACTTCGACTCCGACAACCCGAGCTGGGCGGTCTACCCGGCCACCCCGCCGCAGGACCTCGCCCCCGGGCAGGACCCCCGGGTCCGCTGGTGCGCCAGCCCCGCACCCGACTGCGCCGCCGCCTTCCGCGACCCGGCGGGCGGGCAACCCTGGGACGTCGACCTCGCCACCGGGGCACCCACCGGCACCACCCGGGGCAACTCCGCCAACACCGTGGTCTCCTGGGGTGCCGGCAGCCCGATGGTCAACGCCCCCGACCGCCCGGACCGGCGCTACGAGTACCCGTTCACCGACCAGTGGCACCAGGCCCGCTGCAACCCGGCGGCGTTCACCTCCGCCCAACGCAACGACGCCGACGCCGCCACCGCCAACCTGTTCGCCATGCACAACCGGATGCACGACTGGGCCTGGCACCTGGGCTTCACCGAGGCCACCTGGAACCTCCAGGCGGTCAACGTCAGCGGCGCCGGGCTGGGCGGCGACGCCGAGCAGGGGCGGGCCCAGCAGGGCGCGCTGAGCGGCAACCGGAACAACGCCAACCAGTCCACCCCGCGCGACGGGCTGCCGCCGAGCACCAACATGTACCTGTGGCAGCCGCAGGCCGGTGGGCCGTACCCGCCGTGTGTCGACGGCGACTACGACATGACGGTGATCGGCCACGAGTACACCCACGCCATCACCAACCGGATGATCGCCGGCCCGGACAGCGGGGTCGGCGGCCACCAGGGCGGGGCGATGGGCGAGTCGTGGAGCGACCTGCTCGCCGCCGAGTACCTCTACGAGCACGGCCTGCGCGCCCCCGGCGAGACGCCCTTCGTCACCGGCGGCTACGTCACCGGCAACCTGGTCAGCGGCATCCGCAACTACGACCTGAGCCGCAGCCCGCTCAACTACTCCGACGTCGGCTACAACACCGGCGGGCCGGCGGTGCACGCCGACGGGGAGATCTGGGGCGCGACCAACTTCCGCATCCGCGCCGCCCTGGTCAAGAAGTACGGCCTGGGCACCCCGGCGCGGCAGCTCGACTGCGCCCAGGGCCGGGTGGCCGCCGAGAACTGCCCCGGCAACCGGCGCTGGGTGCAGCTGGTCTTCGACTCGTTCCTGCTCCAGGCGGCCAGCCAGGTCAGCATGCTCGACATGCGGGACAACCTGCTCACCGCCGACCGGCTGCGCTTCGGCGGGGCCAACCAGGAGCTGATCTGGGCCGAGTTCGCCCGCTCCGGGATGGGTCGGGACGCCGCCACCGTCGGCGCCGCCGACACCGACCCGACGCCGAGCTTCGCCAGCCCGGCCGGCGGTAACGCCACGCTGACCCTGCGCCCCCGGGGCGACAGCGTCAACGCGCCGATCCGGCTCTACGTCGGTGACTACGAGGCGCGGGCCACCCCCGTCGCCGACACCGACCCGGCCACCGCGCTGCCGGCCACCTTCGAGGCCGTCGCCGGGACGTACCAGCTGCTGGCGGTCGCCCCCGGCTTCGGCCACCAGCGCCTGGAGGTGGTCGCGAAGGCCGGCCAGCAGGGGTACGTCGACCTGCGGCTGAGCCAGAACCTGGCGTCCACCAGGTCGGGGGCGAGCATCGCCGGAGACGGGGTGAACCTGGACCGGATCGCCGACGACACCGAGGCCACCAACTGGGCGTCGTTGACCGGGGTGGCCGGCAAGCAGGTCACCGTGACACTGCCCTTCGGCACGCCGCAGCCGGTGCAGCGGGTCACCGTCAGCGCCATGCTCCGCCCGGCGATCACCGGCGACGCCGACCCCGGTGCGCAGAACGCGCTGAGCGCGCTGCGGTCGTTCGCGGTGTCGACCTGCGACGCGACCACCACCGACTGCGCCGACCCGGCCCGCTGGACCCGGGTCTACACCAGCGCCGACGACGCGTTCCCCGGTGGGAAGTACCGGGCCTACAGCCGGGACCTGATCGCCCGGTCGTTCCGGGTGCCGGCCACCGTCGCCACCCACGTCCGGCTGGAGGTGCTGGCCAGTCAGTGCACCGGCGGCCCGGCGTACGCCGGTGAGCAGGACGACGACCCGGCGACCCGGACCGACTGCGCGACCGCCAGCCCGGCACGCGACCAGGTGCGGATCGCCGAGTTCCAGGTGTTCGCGAAGTGAAACCCGCCGGGGCCGGGTGGTGGCGCCACCCGGCCCCGGCGGCCCCCGATCACCGTCGGACGGTGGTCCAGCGGACCGGGCGACGGACCGGGCGGGCATCCTCGCCCGCCACACCGTCGGACGTGGTCCGGGTGAGCTGCCGCAGCCGCATCAGCAGGCCGACACCGAGGAAGAGCAGCAGGCCGCCGAGCAGGAACGCCGCCTGCACCAGCCCGAAGCCCCCGCTCTGGTCGGCCGAACGGTTCGCCGCGGCCGGTGGCGGCACCTCGGCCAGCGCCTCCTCGGTCGGTTCGGTCTCCTCCTCGCTCGGCTCCAGCACCTCCTCGGTCGGCTCCGGCGACGCGGTGGTCGGCTCGGGTGCGGCCGTGGTGGGCGCAGGGCCCGTACCGACGACCTGCCGGGTGGCGGTGCGTCGGGCGAGCAGCCGCAGGTTCGGGTCGTACGCCTCGGCGGCCATGGTGATCCGGCCCCGGGTGACGTCCTCGGCGAAGGCCACCCGGTAGGTGGCGGTGACCGTACGGTCCGGGCAGAGGGTGCCCGGGTCGAGCTGCCGGTCGGTCAACCGGGCCACGTCCCCCTGTGCCCGGATGTCCAGCGGGAACGAGCCGGTCTCCTCGACCCGGTCCATCTTGACCTGGTCCAGTCGCAGCCCCTGCACCGAGAGCACCATCGACCAGCGGACCTTCACACAGCCGCCGTTGCCCTGGCGGGACACCACCGCCGAGACCGTCCGCACCTGGTCCCCGGCGGTGAACTGGGCGGGCAGGCCACTCAGCTCGGTGGAGAAGCGGTCCGCCGCCGACGCCGGTGTCGGCCCGACGAGCCCTGTCCCCGACAGGCAGGCCAGCACCGCCCCGACCCGTAGCGCGTTCCGCCACACCATCACCACCGCCTCGCTCCTCCCGTCGGTCTTGTCCACTCGCCACGCTATGAGCAGGATGGGGAAGCCGGTAGACGGGCGTGTTCGCGCCGATCGGCAAGTACGGTGCGGGTTAACACCGACAGTGGTGAACCGGTCACCCGTCCTCGCCGACACGCCGGGTGACGGTGTGGGCTAGGCCGCTTCGTCGGGCCGGTGAGGGTCGACCGCGCCGGGGTTCGCCCGGCTGACATCCTGGGCGGGTGTCCGATCTCTCCGCGGCCTTCGTCCGGCTGCACGCCCGACTCGCCCCGGTCGCCTTCGTGCCCGAGGTGCGGTTGCACCAGGCCGACGAGCCGATCGGCCTGTGGGAGCTGACCGAGGGCGAGTTCCGCAGCTCCCAGCCGCCGCCGTTCTGGGCCTTCGCCTGGGCCGGTGGGCAGGGCCTGGCCCGGTACGTCACCGACCACCCGGAGACGGTCGCCGGTCGCCGGGTGCTCGACCTCGCCTCCGGCTCCGGCCTGGTCGCCATCGCCGCCGCACGGGCCGGCGCGGCGGCCGTGCGGGCGGTGGAGATCGACGAGCGGGCCGTCGCCGCCGTCGCCCTCAACGCCCACGCCAACGGGGTACGCGTCGACGCCGAGCTGGCCGACGTGCTCGACGGCGACGCCGGGGACGCCGAGGTGCTGCTCGCCGGGGACGTCTTCTACAGCGAGGCGATGGCCCGCCGGGTGCTGCGCTTCCTGCTGCGGGCCGCCCGCTCCGGTGCCCGGGTGCTGGTCGGCGATCCGGGCCGGGCGTTCCTGCCCCGGGAACGGTTCCGCGAGCTGGCCGGCTACGACGTGCCGGTGCCGGAGGCGTTGGAGAGCGTCCGGGTGAAGCACACCACGGTGTGGGAACTGGACCCCGCCCCGCCGGGGGCCGCCCGCTAGCGTGACCGGGTGCTGTTCCGGGGGTGGGAGGCTTCCGTCGACGGGCCCTGGCCGGACGTGGCGACGGTCGTCGACCGGGTCGGCGGCGTGCACCTGGTGGTGACGCGGCACGCGCTGGTCCGGCAGGTGCTCGCCGACGCGGCGACCTGGCGGCCCGACAACGCCCTGGACGCGGTGACCCCGATCCCGGTGGCCGCGCTGCGGGTGCTCACCGCGCACCGGTTCCGGCTGCCGCCGACGCTGGCGAACAACGCCGGCCCCAGCCACCCGGCGATCCGGGCGATCGTCGCCGAGGCGCTGCACCCCGACCGGGTGGCCGCCCAGCGACCGTGGCTGACCGCCCTGGTCCGGGCCCGGGTCGCCGACATCGCGGCCGACCTGGCCGCCGGTCGGCCGGTCGACCTGCACGCCCGGCTCGCCGCCGACCTGCCGTTGCTGGCGCTGGCCCGGCTGGTCGAGCTGCCGGACGCCCCGGTGGGTGCGGTGAAGGACTTCGCGCGGGCGGCACTGGAACTGTTCTGGGCCCCGCTGGACGCCGACCGGCAGCAGACCCTCGCCGTCGAGGTGGGCCGGTTCCACGCCGTACTGCGGGAGTTCGCCGGCACCGGCGGCGGCCTGGCCGGTCGGCTGCGCGCCGCCGGGCACCCCCCGGACGTGGTGGTCGGGGCGCTGTTCTTCCTGCTGGTCGCCGGCCAGGAGACCACCAGTCAGTTCCTCACCCTGCTGCTGCACCGGCTCACCGGCGAACCGGGGGTGCGCGCCGGGCTGCGGGCCGGCACGGTCGCCGTCGCCGACGTGGTCGAGGAGGGCCTGCGCCGGGAGCCACCGATCGTCACCTGGCGGCGGGTGGCGGCGTTCGACACGACCCTGGGCGGTACGCCGGTGCCGGCGGGCAGCTCGATGCTGCTGTGGCTGGCCCGCGCCGGCTGCGACCCGGAGGTGGTGGCCGACCCGGCCGGGTTCCGCCCGGGGCAGCGCGGGTCCCGCCGGCACCTGGCCTTCGGGGCGGGGGCGCACCGCTGCGTCGGCGCGCACCTGGCCCGACTGGAGGCGGCGGTGGTGGTCGCCGAGGCGGCGCCGCTGCTGGACGCGGTGACGGTGGTCCGTCCGCCGTGGTGCCCGGACAACCTCACCTTCCGGATGCCCGACGCGTTCGTGGTCCGCCGCACCACCACGCCGTAGCCTGCCCGAACGCCGCTCACCTGCGGAAACAGGCGTAACTCCCACTCCCCACCAAGGGTTGAACCCGGCGTGACGCCCAGCGCCACACCGAGCCGGGAGGTCCACATGCACCCCACCCCCTCCCCACTCCCCCCGCCCGTCCAGGTTGATCAAGAGGTTCGAGTCAGTTCGGAGATCAACGTTGACGCGAACCTCTTGATCACCGGAGCGGGTGGGGTGGCACGGGACAGGGTGGCGTGCACGGGTGGGGTGGCGTTGGGTGGTGGGGGGCGGTGAGGTGGGGAGAGTGGCGGCGGGACGTGCCGGCGTCGCTCGTGGTGTTCCTGGTGGCGTTGCCGCTGTGCGTCGGGATCGCGGTCGCCTCCGGGGTGCCCGTCGAACTCGGGCTGGTGACCGGGGTGGTCGGTGGGCTGGTGGTGGGGGTGATGCCGGGCAGCAGCCTCCAGGTGAGCGGGCCCGCCGCCGGACTGACCGTGCTCGTCGCCGAGGCCGTGGAACGGTACGGCCTGGCCGGCCTCGGCACCATCGTGCTGGTCGCCGGCCTGCTCCAGATCGGACTGGGACTGTTGCGGCTCGGCCGGTGGTTCCGGGCCATCTCGGTGGCCGTGGTGCACGGCATGCTCACCGGGATCGGCCTGCTGCTGGTCGCCGGACAGCTCCACGTGCTGGCCGGGGCGGACACGCCACCGACCGGGCTCGCCGGGTTCACCGGGCTACCCGCCCTGGCCGGCGAGCTGACCGGCTCCGGCACGGCGCGGGTGTCACTCGCCCTCGGCCTCGCCACGCTCGCGGTCATGCTGCTGTGGGACCGGCTGCCCGGCCGGCCGGGCCTGGTCCCCGGCGCGCTGGTCGCCGTGGTCGCCGCGGCGGCGGCGAGCGCCGCCCTGCGGCTGCCCGTGGACACGATCACGGTGGAGGGGATACTCGCCGCGCTCACCCCGTCACTCGGGCACTGGACGGCCCTCACCGACCCGGGGATGCTCGCCACCATCGTCACGTTCGCCCTGGTCGCCTCGGCGGAGAGTCTGTTCAGCGCGGCGGCCGTCGACCGGATGCACCAGGGCCCCCGGACCGACTTCGACCGGGAACTCGTCGCCCAGGGCACCGGCAACACGGTCTGCGGGCTGCTCGGCGCGCTGCCGATGACCGCCGTCATCGTGCGCAGCTCCGCCAACGTACGGGCCGGCGCGCGGACGAAGGCGTCCCGGGTGCTGCACGGCGGGTGGCTGCTGCTCTTCGTCGCCGCCGTACCCGGGCTGGTCGGGTTGATCCCGATGCCCGCGCTGGCCGCCGTGCTGGTGCACGCGGGGTGCAAGCTGCTGCCGTGGCGGGCCCTGCCCGAGCTGTGGCGGCAGCACCGGGGCGAGGCGGTGGTGCTGGTGGTGACCGCTGCGGCGATCCTCGGCACCGACCTGTTCACCGGTGTGCTCCTCGGCCTCGGGCTGGCCGTGGTCAAGACCGCCTGGGAGACCTCCCACGTGCGGGTCGTCGTGCACGACGACGTCGACCCGGTGCAGGTGGCGATCACCGGCAACGCCACGTTCCTGCGGCTGCCCACCATCCTCGCCACGCTCGACGCCCTGCCCGACGACCGGCGGGTACGGCTGGACCTCGGCGGCCTGCGGCACGTCGACCACGCCTGCCGGACCGCCCTGGACACCTGGATCGAGGCGCAGAACCGCGACGCCGACGTCGGCGTGCAGGTCGTCGCCCCACGGCCGGCGCAGGACGACCGACCCAGGCCGGTCCCGGCCGCCGAGTGAGAGCACCGGCAGCGCCGGTCAGGTGTTCAGCCGGCGTCCTCGGCCCAGGTGCGCCAGTCGTCGAGCACCCCGTACAGGTCGGGGGTGAGCCAGCCCGGGGCGGACCGGCGGAACACCCCCGGGTCCATCGCCCCGGCCCCCGCCGGCAGCGCGCCGAGCAGGTTCGGCACCAGCTCCGTCAGGTTCGCCCAGTGCACCAGCTGCGGCTCCGCCGGCCACGCACCGATCACCACCCCGGCGGGCACGGCCCGGCGCTCCAGGGCCTCCAGGGTGAGCGCGGTGTGGTTGAGGGTGCCCAACCCGGCCCGGGCCACCACCACCGCCGGGGCGCCCAGCGACACCGCCAGGTCGGCGACGGTCCACGCCTCACCCGACGGACGCAGCCCCATCGGCACCAGCAGTCCCCCGGCCCCCTCGACGAGCACCAGGTCGTGCTTGTCGACCTCCGCGCGGATCGCGTCGACGGCCGTGTACAGCTCCAACGGCTCCAGCTCGGCCACCCGGGCGGCGGCCAGCGGGGCCAACGGGTCGGGGTAGCTGGCCAGGGTACGACCGGTCAGCGGGGCGGCCAGCCGGGTCACCGCGTCCACGTCGCCGGGCTCGCCGGTGGCCGTCCCCGACTGGCCCGGCTTGACCACCGCGACCCGCAGGCCGGCGGCCTGCGCGGCGGCCGTGATCGCCGCTGTCACCACCGTCTTGCCGACCTCGGTGTCGGTCCCGGTGACCAGCACCGCACCCTTCCATCCACTCAAGGCAGGACCACCTCGGTTCGCGACTGCGGGGCTCGCAAACCCGGCTCACTCCTCACGCTCACAGAACCACCTCGGTTCGCGACTGCGGGGCGCACTCCACGATGGTCTCCAGGGCGTGTTCGAAATCCGCCCGGGTGACCCCGGTGGAGAGGGTCAGCCGAAGGCGGGAGCGGTGGTCCGGGGTGGACGGTGGGCGGAAACAGCCGACCGCGACGCCCCGGGCCCGGCAGTCGGCCGCCCAGGCGGTGGCGGCCTCCGGGCCGGGTGCGGTCACCGACACCACGGCGGCGTCGGGGGTGGACACCGGCAGCCCGGCCGCGCCGAGGCGGCGTACCGCGTAGCCGGCCCGGTCGGTCAGCTCGGCGCGCAGGTCGTCGGCGGCGCGGGCCAGCGCCACGGCGGCGCGTACCCCGGCGGCGACGGCCGGCGGCGGCGCGGTGTCGAAGATGAAGGTCCGCCCGGTCTCCACCAGGTGCCTGACGAACTCGGCCGGGCCGGCGACCACCCCACCGGCACCGCCGAGCGCCTTGGACAGGGTCGCGGTGACCACCACGTCCGGCGCGCCGGCGAGCCCGGCGGCGGCCACCGCGCCGGCACCGGCCGGGCCGGTGACGCCGAGCCCGTGCGCGTCGTCGATCAGCAGCAGCGCGCCGTGCCGCCGGGCCACCGCGTGCAGCGCGGCCAGCGGCGCGAGGTCGCCGTCGACGGAGAACACCGACTCGGTGACCACCACCGCCGGGCGGCCCGGCGCAGCGGCGAGCGCGGCGGCCACCGCGTCGACGTCGGCGTGCGCGGTGACCACCGTCTCCGCGCCGGAGATCCGGCAGCCGTCGATCAGCGAGGCGTGGTTGTGGGCGTCGGAGACGAGCAGGGTACGCGGCTGCACCAGGCCCCGGACGGCCGCCAGGTTGGCCAGGTAGCCGGAGGAGAAGACGAGTGCCCGGTCGACGCCGAGCCAGTCGGCCAGGTCGTCCTCGAGCGCGTGGTGGACGTCGGTTGAGCCCCGGACCAGGCGGGAGCCGGTGGCGCCCAGCCCGTACCCGGACAGGGCCCGGCCGGCGGCGGCCACCACCTCGGGGTGGGTGGAAAGGCCCAGGTAGTCGTTGCCGGCCAGATCGACGTCCGGGTCACCGGCGGCGCGGGGGCGTAGGGTACGGGTGAGCCCCGCCTTCGCCCGCAGCGCGGCGCGACGGTCCAGGGCCGCCAGCCAGTCCGCCACCGGTCACCGCCTCCGTCCGTCGTCCGACCTGCCTCCCGCCCGTCCGCCGGGCGTCTGCCGCCCGGGGACGACCGGCCCGTGCCGGTGGGTGACGGCGTTGCCGCCGCCGGGCGAAATTACCATCCGCCGGGCCGGCACCGGCGTGGCGGCGGGCCCGCCGCACCGCCACGCGGAAGGGGCTGCCGGGGTGGCCGGGGGCCGTCGGCTCGGGCGTTTCCCGGCCCGCACCGGCCTTGTAGGGTACGAGCCATGCCAGAGATCCTCGACCAGGCCCGGACCCAGGTGCTGGGCGACGGCGTCGGCCTCGACCAGGCCGGTGTCCTCGCGGTGCTGACCCTGCCCGACGAGCACCTCACCGCCGCCCTCCAGCTCGCCCACGAGGTGCGGATGCGCTGGTGCGGTCCGGAGGTCGAGGTCGAGGGGATCGTCTCGCTGAAGACCGGCGGCTGCCCGGAGGACTGCCACTTCTGCTCGCAGTCCGGCCTGTTCACCTCGCCGGTCCGGTCGGTGTGGCTGGACATTCCGTCGCTGGTGGAGGCGGCGAAGCAGACGGCGGCGACCGGGGCGAGCGAGTTCTGCATCGTGGCCGCCGTGCGCGGCCCCGACGACCGGCTGATGAAGCAGATGCGCGAGGGGGTCGCCGCGATCCGCGCGGAGGTCGACATCCAGGTCGCCGCGTCGCTGGGGATGCTCAGCCAGGAGCAGGTCGACGACCTGGTCGAGATGGGTGTGCACCGCTACAACCACAACCTGGAGACCTGCCGCTCGTACTTCCCGAACGTGGTCACCACGCACTCGTGGGAGGAGCGCTGGGAGACCCTGCGGATGGTCCGCGAATCGGGCATGGAGGTCTGCTGCGGCGGCATCCTCGGCCTCGGCGAGACCGTGGAGCAGCGCGCCGAGTTCGCCGCGCAGCTCGCCGAGCTGGACCCGCACGAGGTGCCGCTGAACTTCCTCAACCCGCGTCCGGGCACGCCGCTGGGCGACCGGCCGGTGGTGGAGGGTAAGGACGCGCTGCGGGCCATCGCCGCGTTCCGGCTGGCCATGCCGCGCACCATCCTGCGGTACGCGGGCGGCCGGGAGATCACCCTCGGTGACCTGGGCACCCGCGACGGCCTGCTCGGCGGGATCAACGCGGTGATCGTCGGCAACTACCTGACCACGCTGGGGCGGCCGGCGACCGACGACCTGAAGCTGCTCGACGAGCTGAAGATGCCGGTCAAGGCGCTCTCCGCCACCCTGTGAGGTGATGATGACCGACGCGGGTGACCCGATCATCGACGGTCGTACGGCGGGCTCCGCCGTGCTGACGTCGGCCGCGACCTGGTGCGACCGCTGTGGTGCGGACGCCACGGCGGGCCCGCACCCGGGCTGCGCGGCGGCCCGCGTGCTGGAGCCCCCGCGCTACTGCGGGCACTGCCGACGGCGGATGAAGGTGCAGGTACTACCGGTCGGCTGGGCGGCGGTCTGCGTCGAGCACGGCGAGATCCGGGGCTGACGGCGTGCTGCGGGGGCGGACGGTCACGCTGCGGCCGATGGCGGAGGCGGACGTGCCCGCCCTGGCCGCGATCCGGGCCACCCCGGAGGTGCGCCGCTGGTGGCGCGGCGACGACGACCTGGCCGCGTCGGTGCGGGCCGACCTGGCCGACGACACGCTGGCGGTCTACGCCATCGAGGACGCCGGCCGGCTGGTCGGGGCGATCCAGTGGTACGCCGAGACCGACCCGGACTACCGCCACGTCAGCCTGGACGTCTTCCTCGACCCGGCGGTACGCGGCACCGGGCTGGGCGGGGACGCGATCCGCACCCTGGTCCGGCACCTGGTCGACGAGTACGGCCACCACCGGTTCACCGTCGATCCGGCGGCGGCGAACACGGCGGCTATCCGGGCGTACGCGAAGGTGGGGTTCCGTCCGGTGGGCGTCATGCGGCGGTACGAGCGGGGCGCGGACGGGCGCTGGCACGACGCGCTGCTGATGGACCTGCTCGCGGAGGAGCTGGCCGGCTGAAACGGGCGGGGCGTGCCCGGCACCCTCAGGTGCCGGGCACGCCCCGGTTGTGCAGCGTGCGAAGGTGTGCCTCAGCGCTGGAGGGTGAGGACACCCGGCCGCCACGGCAGCAGGTTGTAGTCGGTGTTCGCGTTCGGGTCCTTGCCCTGGTAGAGCAACTGCAGGTTGCAGGCGTCGACGGTCTTGGTCTGGTCGGGGTTGGTGCGGACCAGGTCACCGTGGCTGATGTCGTTGGTCCACGTGGCACCGCTGTTGGCCTTGCCGGCGAAGGGGTTGCTCTCGCTGGTGGCCTGCGGGGTCCACGAGCCGCCCAGGCTGCTGGACGTGAACGACCGGAAGTAGCGTTGCCCCTGACTTCCGATCGCCTCGACGATCATCAGGTACTGGTTCTGGCCCTGCACCTTGTAGACCTCGACGCCCTCGAACAGGTTGTTCGTCGAGTCGGTCATGATCGTCGTGTAGCTCGACCCGAAGCTGCCCGGGAAGTTCCCCAGCGGCATGCTCGACCGGTAGATCTTGCCGTTGTCCCCGGCGAAGAACAGGTACATGTTCTGGTCGTCACCGATGAGGGTCTGGTCGATCACACCGTACGGGGCGTCCGGGAGGGTGGCGGTGGACAGCGTCTGCGCCGAGGACCAGCCGTTGGCGTTGGTCGGGTCGCTCGACGTCTTGTAGCTGAACGAGGTCGGCCCCCACTGGTACGCCAGCACCCAGATGTTCTTCGGGGCGAAGTAGAACAGGGTGGGCGCGACGGTGCCCTGGCTCATGCCGTTCTGGCTGGCCGAGGCCATGTCCGACCAGTTGGTGAACGTGCCGAAGTTCATCGAGCTGTACTGGCCGCTGCTGTTGACGTACGAGCCGTAGACCAGGTGCTTGCCGTTGTAGACGACGTTGGTGAAGTCCTTGAGCGAGACCCAGCCGTTCTTCGGGCTGGTCAGCGCGCCGGTCGACGACCACCGGTAGGTCGACGGGAGCGCGCAGCCACCACCCGGGGGCGGCGTGGTCGTCGGCGGCGGGGTGGTCGGCGGCGCGGTGGTGGGCGGGTTGCTGCCACCGAAGTCGGTGCGCCACTGCTGGTTGGTCTGCCCGTGGCAGTCGTACAGCTGGACCTGCTGGCCGTTGCCGGTGCCCCAGACGTCCAGGCAGCGGCCGGACTGCACGCCGGTGATGGTGCCGTTGGCGTTGATGTTCCACTGCTGGTTGGCCCCGCTGTTGCAGTCCCAGATGATGATTCCGGTGCCGTTGGCGGTGCCTGCGCCGTTCGCGTCCAGGCACTTGGTGCCGTAGACCCGCAACTGCTTGTTACTGGTGTACGTCCACTGCTGGTTGGACTGGCCGTTGCAGTCGTAGAGCTGCACCCGGGTGCCGTTGGTCTGGGTGGAGTTCGGCACGTCGATGCACCGGTTCGACGCCACGCCGACGATCCGGCCGGCGCCGCCGCTCGGCGGCGGAGTCGTGGTGGGCGGGGGCGTGGTGGGCGGGCCCGTGGTCGGCCCGGAGGTCGGCGGGGCCGCGTTGAGCGCGTTGAGGACCGAGTTGTACGCGGCCTTCTTGTTGCCGCCGCCGTCGAACAGCAGCGGGTTCTCGTTGGAGCGCCAGGAGTCGCTGTCGCGCACGCCCCACACGGTGATGCCGATGCAGCGCGGCACGTTCAGGCACGCCTGGGTCAGCCCGGCGTACTGGGTGGTGGAGGAGTTCGTGACGTCGACCTCGGTCAGCGCCACGTCCACGCCGAGGGCGGCGAAGCTGGACAGCGTGGTCTGGAAGTTGCTCGGCAGCGAGCTGCCCCCGGTGAAGTGGGTCTGCAGGCCGACGCAGTCGATCGGCACGCCCCGGGACTTGAAGTCCTGGATCATGCGGTAGACGCCCTGCGTCTTGCCGTACGACCAGTTCTCGATGTTGTAGTCGTTGTAGCAGAGCTTCACCGACGGGTCGGCGGCCCGCGCGGTGCGGAACGCCACCTCGATCCAGTCGTTGCCGGTGCCCTGCAGGTTCGACGACCGGCGGCTGCCGTCCTCGTTGAACGCCTCGTTGACCACGTCCCACGCGGCGAGCTTGCCCTTGTAGTGGCCCATCACGCCGTTGATGTGGTCGATCATCGCCTGGCGCAGGTTGCTGCCGCTCAGGCTCTGCATCCACGGCGGCTGCTGCGCGTGCCAGGCCAGGGTGTGCCCCCGGACCTTCAGGCCGCGCTGGGTCGCCCAGTTGTAGATCTGGTCACCGGAGCTGAAGTTGAACTGGCCCCGCTGGGGCTGCGTCGCTTCCGGCTTCATCTCGTTCTCGGCCGTGATCATGTTGAACTCGCGGCCGGCAATCGTGCTGTACGTCGAGTCGCCGAGCCGGCCGGCTGCGATCGCCGTGCCGAAGTACCGGCCCGACTGCGCGGCGGCCGCGCCCAGCGTGCTCGCGGCGGCGTTCGCCGACGGCATCATCACCGCGGCGGATACCACCGTCACGACGCCGACCGCGCCAGCGAGCAGCGCCCGGACGGCGGGCGATCGCCGTCGCCGGCCGCCGTCGTGGTGGACGGATGGACCTGTTGCCATCGTGGCCTCCTTGCTGGCCAACACCCGGGCCGTCGGGGCGGGACGGCCGGGCGTCTTCGGTTGTTAAATCTAGTAGCGTCGATGTTTCCATCCTGCACCGGCCGGAACAAAGGTGTTTCGGAAAAGTTTCGGAACATTTTTGACCCGGCCTGGTCCGACGCGACGTGGCCGGTCACCGCAGGTGCGGTGCCGGCCACGTCACGTCGATGCTCAGGAGACCGTGCAGGTGGCCCCGTTGAGCGTGAAGCTCGTCGGCTTCGGGTTGCTGCCGGTGTGGGTGCCGTTGAACCCGATGCTGGTGGACGCACCGGGGGCCAACGCCCCGTTGTAGGTCATGCTGGTCGCGGTCACCGCCGCCCCCGTCTGGGCGAACGTCGCCGACCAGCCCTGGCTGACCTTCTGACCGCTGGTCGGGAAGGTGAAGGCCAGGCTCCAACCGTTGAGCGCGGTCGTACCGGTGTTGGTGATGCTGACGCTGGCGGTGAAGCCGTTGGTCCAGTCGGTGGTGGTGTAACCGACCTTGCACGACGAGGCGGGCGTGGTCGGGGTCGGGGTGGGCGTCGGGGTGGAGGTCGGCGTCGGGGTCGGTGTCGAGGTGCCCGGCAGGGTCTGCACGGTGAGCGTCTTCGACGGGGTGGACGGGTTGCCGGCCGCGTCCACCGCCACCACGTAGAGCCCGTACGAGGTGTCCGGCGTCAGCCCGGTCACCTGGGCGGTGGTGCCGGTGCTCGTGGCGACGACGAGATGGGCGGGCCAGGACGTCTTGTAGACCCGGTAACCGGTGACCCCGACGTTGTCGGTGGACGGCGTCCAGCTCAGGGTGAGCCCGGTCGCGCCGATGTTCGACGCGGTCGGGGTGCCGGGCGGGGTCGGCCCGCTGGTGTCCGAACCGGTGCCCGCCGGCGTGGCCACCGCGAGCGCCGACGACCACAACGAGCTGTTGCCGGCGCCGTCGCGGGCCAGGACCGAGAACCGGTAGTTGCTGGCGGGCGAGAGCGTGGTCAGGGTCAGACTGTTGGTGGTGGTGCGGAAGGTGGAGCGCACGTCGCTGCCGACCGGCTCCATGGCGACGTCGTAGCCGGCCAGGCCGCTGCCACCGGTGTCGGTGGACGCGGGCCAGGTCAGCGTCATGCCGGTGGGCGTGATCGCCGAGGCGACGGGGGTGCCGGGGACGGTGGGCGGGGTGGTGTCGCTCGGCGTCGAGGTCGGCTCGTCACCCCAGACCCGGGTGGTCCCGGCGTACAGCGGCACCTTCGGGTTCGGGCCGGCGGTGGCCTGGTACGACGGATCGTTGGTCGGGTCCCAGGTGCCGCCCTCCGGTACGCCGATCTTGAACTGCACCTCCATCCGGTGCTGCGACTGCCCGGCCGGGGCGATCGTCTGACCGGTGCAGTCCACCTCGACGTACCAGATGTCGCCGGAGAGCTGCTTGGCGGTCGACGGCGACGGGCAACCCTGGGTGTAGCCGGGGGTGACCTGCACGGCGGTGCTGCCCTCGGGGCGGAAGTAGTAGCGGAACTTCCCGTTGGTCAGCGCCCGCGCCGGGAACGCCGACTTGTTGTAGATGATCGCCTTGAGCCCGGTGGCCCGGGGCTCGGCCTGCATCACCGTGGTCTCCACGGTCAGCTCGGGGATGTCCGGCTGCTCGGCGGTGGGGAAATTGGCGAGCGGGGTGCCGCCGTACTCCTGGGAGAGCCGGGCCAGGGCGGAGGTGAAACCGGCGTTGTAGTCGGTGGCGACCTCGTTCATCACGTAGTCCGACCGGCTGTCGGTGTAGGCGTCGTTGGCCGAGGACGGGCCGCCGACCAGCGCGCCGTAGAGCACGTGCCGGGTCTCGACGGGCACGGTCTGGCTGTCCCACCAGGAACCGTGGGCGGTGCGGTGGTGCGGGTTCTTCGGCGCGTTGGCGCCGAACCCGATCATGTAGCTGGACTTGCGCGGGTTGTCACCGAGCGCGTAGTTGACCTGCCGGACGGCGAAGTCGTGGAACCGGGCCTTGCGGGTGGCGTCGGTGGTCTTGTCGCTGTAGACCAGCGCCGCGAAGCTGGTGTTGGCGGCGTACCGCAGCGCGCCCCAGGAGTCGAGGACGGCCATCCCGCCCGGAGAGTAGGGCACCTTCTGGCCGTTGACGCCGACCGTCCAGTAGTCGAGCCACCGGTTGGCGTCGTCGACGTACTTCTGCTTGCCGGTCAGGTTGGCCAGCAGCACGTACGCCCCGAACTGCTTGTTGTCCCAGGCGATCGTCCACTTGTAGGACCGGGTGGTGGACTGCGGCTCGGTGCCGAGCTTGTCGTACTCGCTCTCGGCCTTGGCCAGGTAGGCGGCGTCACCGGTGGCCCGGTGCAGCCAGATCGCACCCCAGACGAGTTCGTCCTGGTAGCCGCTCCACGACTTGTAGAAGCTCGTCGCGTCGGTGATGCACTCGTGGTAGCTCTTGCGCACCGTGTCGGCGAACGTGTAGAGCTGCTTGGCGTGGGTGAGCAGCTTGTCGGCGTAGGCGGCGTCGGTGGGCCGGAACACCATCGACGACGCGGCCATCGCCGCCGCCGTCTCCCCCGCCAGGTCCGCGCCGCCACAGCTCAAATCGATCTTGTACGCGGGCCGCGCCATGGGCAGCACCTCGGCCGGGCCCCACCACTTGTGGTCGTCGTCGCCCTTGCCGACCTGCCCGTAGAGCACGTTGGCCGAGGGGTGCGCCTTGATGAAGTAGTCGTTGACGAAGCGCAGGTTGTTCAGCAGCGGGGTGAGCTGGCCTGCGGCGACGTACCCGTCGCGGTACTCGACCGCGCCCCAGGCGAGCATGGTGGCGCTGAACGCCATCGGGAAGCCGAACTTCACGTGGTCGCCGGCGTCGTACCAGCCGCCGGTGAGGTCCACGCCGACGTCCGCCCCGTCGGTGAGCGCGGAGTCGCCCCGCCAGGAGACCCGGTTCCAGGACGGCTTCTTGCCGGACTGCTGCGCCTCGTAGAACAGCAGCGACTTCTGCAGCGCCTCGGGGTAGTTGAACATGCCGGTGCCGGCGGCCTCGGCGCGCCCGGCAGCGGTGGGAGCGGCCCCGGCGGTGAGCGGGACCGCGCTGATGGCGAGAGTCAGACCGCTGGCCAGGGCGGCACCGGCGGCGAGCAGGCGGCGGAGCCGGGGCCGGCCCGCGCCCGACCGGCCGGGCCGGTTCGGGTGCTGCATGCGGAACTCCTGTCGATGGTGCCTCCGGCGACGCCCACCGGACGCGGGGACGGGGGCGTCGCGGGTGGTGGGCGTCGCCGGAGGCGGGTGGTGGTGAGAGGACCGAGGGAGTCGCGGGAGCGCTCCCATGGATGTGCGCCAATGTAATCGTTCGGTCATCGGTTTGTGAAGGGGCCAACCCCGACGACACCGGAAGAAGCTCCCCGGACACCGCCGCCCGACCGGACTAGCCTGGATCGATGTCGATGATCGAACAGGTGTCACTGGGGGTGAGCGACGACCGTCGCGCCGGCCGGTTCTGGGCCGAGGCCCTCGGCTACGTCCGCCGGCCACCCCGCTACCCGGGGGACGGGTGGATCGTGCTCGAACCGCCGTCCGGCGTCGCCGGGGTGCCGCTGGCGATGGACGTCAGCGTCAGCCCGGTGTCGGACCTCCCCCGCATCCACCTCGACCTGCACGCGGGCGACCGGGACCTCGACGACGAGGTCGACCGGCTGTGCGGTCTGGGTGCCGAACGGGTCGACTGGCCGCACTACCCCGCCGAGCCGGAGCCGGGCCAACTGCCGTACGTCGTCCTCGCCGACACCGAGGGCAACCGGTTCTGCGTCTCGGGGCACCGTCGGGCCGGCGTCCTCTTCGGCTGACCGCCACCCCGCCGGCCGAAACACCCACCGACCGTGCGCCCACCGACCGCCAGGCGGCGGCCCCGGGGCGCGGCAGGCCCCGACTGGCGACCCGGAACCGGCCCGGACATGGGCAGGGCCCCCGCACCGGGGGCCCTGCCTGTACACCGTTCTCCGCATCGGAGTTCGGCCACGCACCGGAAGGAAGCCCCCGCCCGGTGCCACACGGGTCGTCTCGATGAGCGGTGCCCGGCGGTCAGCAGACCCCGCCGGTCGTGCTCGTCCGCCGGGGTCCGATCACGGCCGCACCGGGCCGACCGGTCCCGTCGGCGACCGGGCCGTCGCCCACCCGGGCGGACAGCGCGACGGTCACGGTGAGCAGGCTGCCGTCCCGCTCGATCGGCGCGAACCGGCCCAGCCGGGCCACCGTACGCACCATCGGCGTGTTCTCCGCCTGCGTGTGCAGGACCAGCGCCGCGAACCCGGCCCGCTCGGCGTGGGCGAGCAGCCGGCGCAGCAGCCCGGTGCCCAGCCCCCGCCGCTGCCAGTCGTCCCGGACCAGCAGTGCCGCCTCCGCCTCGTCGCCCTCGCCGAGCAGGTTGGCCAGTGCGACGACCGACTCCGCCGCCCCGCCGGAGCCGGTCGTCGTGGCCACCAGGGTCAGCCCCCGGGCGGGTTCCAGCAACCGGCGCAGCCGGGCCGGCGGGGGCAGCGCAGCCCCGCTCAGGTAGCGCCGCTGTCGACTCTGCGCCGAGCAGCGCTCGTGCAGGTCGACCACGCCCGCCAGGTCGTCGGCGGTCGCCGGCCGGACGGTCAGCTCCGCCCCGTCGGGCAGCACCAGGACCACCCGGTCGGCCTCCCGCCGGGCCACCGCCGCCGCCAACTCGACGAGCGCCTGCGCCCGCGCGTACTCGGCCGGGGTGAAGCTGGGCGCCTGCCGGCGCAGTTCGTACGAGCCGCCGGTCGGGTCGGTCAGCAGCATGGTCGTGGTGCCGACCGCGTCGTGCCCCCCGGCAGCCGTCGGACGCCAGGTCACCTCGTCCGCGCCGAGCGTGGCCCGCAGCACCTCACCTGCCAGTTCCGGGTCACCGACCAGCCGGGTGGCCAGCCCGAGCACCCGGGTCGGCTGGTCGGCCAGGCCCCGCGCCTCGCTGCGGGCGACCCAGCAGTCCCGGCCCCGGCCCCGCTCGACGGCGGCGATCAGATCCGCCTCGTCGAGGGTGTCCGGCGCGTCGACGAGGAAGTCGTCCACCGCGCCGACCTCGGTGGTGTGCACCTGCACGGTGAGGATGTTGACCCCCCGCAACGCGAGACTCGCGGTGAGGACCGACAGGTATCCCGGCCGGTCGTCCACGGTCGCGCGAACCCGCCACAGCGCCATGTCCACTCCCTTCCCCACCACGAAGCCTGCCCGCGGCCTGTTGCCGTGGCGTTGCCCGGCGGTGTCGCACCGGCAACCGTTCGCCCAGGTCAGGTGACGGTGGTCACCGACTGCGGGCCGACCATGTCGAGCCGGTCGCCGAGGATCACCGCGCTGGCCCGGACGAGCTGGGCGAGCCGGTCCACCTCGGTGGCGTGGAACCCGGCGGCGGTCAGCGGCTCGGTGTGGTCCCGGGCGACCACCAGCACCAGCCCGGCCCGGCCGAACGGCGCGATCGCGTAGTGCGTGCCGTCGGCCATGGTCAACGTGCGGGCCCGCAGCGGGGTCACCTCGGGCAGCCGGGGCGGCTCGGGCGCGCGCCAGCTGGCGTGCCCGACGGTCGCCGTCCCCGCGCCGGCCCGCGAGGCCCAGTCCACCGGCACGACGGCCGCCACCGCCCAGTCCGCCGCGAGCAACCCGGGCACCGCGTCGACCAGGGTGGCCACCCCGTCGGTGGGGTTCGCCGCCACCTGGGCGAGCAGCTCGGCGTCCTGACCGGTGGTGGTCGGCGCGCCGATCGCCCGCCACACCCCGTCGACGCGTACCCCCGGGATGGCGGCCAGCCCCGCGAGCAGCCCCTCGACCCGGGCGGCGCCGGGCCAGACCACGGTGAAGTCGTCCACCGCCCGGCCGCCGAGCCGCTCCAGCACCACGACCTGGACGATGTCCGCCCCGGAGACGCCGAGCGTGCGGGCCACCTGGCCGAGTGTCCCGGGTCGGTCCGGCAGGGTCACCCGAACTCTCAGCAACATGTCTGTCCCTCCGCTCGGCGGGCCGACCGCACACGGCCGGCAGGCTGGTCCCCAGCCTGCCGGTTGACCATTTCGCCCCTGTTGCCGTGGCATGTCCCGGGCGGAAAATCGCTGACCTTGACAACCCGGCTGACCTGCCATCAACTATGCGGATGACCGAGCCGGCCGTCGACGCGTCCCACGACGGCGGAGCCCCCGGCGACCGGCCGCCACCCGGGCTGGATCTCGACCGGTTGGCCGGGTGGCTGGCCGCACACCGGCCGGAGCTGGTGGCCGACGGGCCGCTGCGGGCCAGCCTGATCACCGGCGGCAAGTCCAACCTGACCTACCTGCTGCACGGTGCCGGGCGCGAGCTGGTGCTGCGCCGCCCGCCGCTGGGCCACGTGCTGGCCACCGCGCACGACATGGCCCGCGAGCACCGGGTGATCGCCGCGCTCGCGCCGACCGCCGTGCCGGTGCCCGGGGTGGTGCTGCTCTGCGTCGACCCGGCGGTGATCGGGGCACCCTTCTACCTGATGCACCGGGTGCCGGGCGAGGTGCTGCGCACCCGGGCCCAGACCGACCCGCTCACCGACGGGCAACGCCGCGACCTGGCCTGGGCGATGATGGACACCCTCGCCGCCCTGCACACCGTCGACCCGGCCGAGGTGGGGCTGGCCGACTTCGGCCGTCCGGAGGGCTACCTCGGCCGGCAGGTACGACGCTGGGCCGGCCAGCTCGACCGGTCCCGCAGCCGGGAGCTGCCCGGGGTGGACGAGCTACGCGACGCGCTGGCCACCTCGATGCCCGAGGGGGTCAACGCCGGCCGGATCGTGCACGGCGACTACCGGCTCGACAACCTGCTCACCACGGTCGACCCGGTGTCGGTCCGGGCGGTGCTGGACTGGGAGATGGCCACCCTGGGCGATCCGCTGGCCGACCTCGGGCTGCTGCTGACGTACTGGGACGTGCTCGGCGACAGCGACCTCGCCGAGGGCAACCCGGTCGCCGACGGGCTCGGCCCGCGCGCCGGCTTCCCCACCGGCGGCGAGCTGATCGCCCGGTACGCCGGCCGCAGCGGCGTCGATGTGGGGCCGCTGCACTGGCACCTGGCCCTCGGCTGTTTCAAGCTCGCGGTGATCTGCGAGGGCATCCACTACCGGCACACCCTGGGGCAGACCCTCGGCGGTGGGTTCGACCGGATCGGCGACATGGTGACGCCCCTGGTGGAGCACGGTCTGCGCGCGGTCAGGGGGAACTGATGGACTTCGGTTACGACGCCCGTACCGTCGAGCTACGGGAGCGGCTCGGCGCGTTCCTGGATGAGTGCGTCCTGCCGGCCGAGGCGGTGCACGCCGCGCAGGTCGTCGCGGCGGGTGACCCGTGGTCGCGGTCCCCGGTGCTCGACGAGCTGAAGGTCGAGGCGCGACGGCGCGGCCTGTGGAACCTCTTCCTGCCCGATCCGCGCTACGGCGCCGGGCTGACCAACCTCCAGTACGCCCCGCTCGCCGAGCTGACCGGGCGCAGCCCGCACCTGGCCCCCGAGGCGGTCAACTGCGCCGCCCCGGACACCGGCAACATGGAGCTGCTCGCCGAGTTCGGCAGCGGGGCGCAGCGCGACAGGTGGCTCGCCCCGCTGCTGGCCGGTGAGATCCGCTCGGCGTTCTGCATGACCGAGCCCGAGGTGGCCTCCTCCGACGCCACCAACATCGCCACCCGGATCGTCCGCGACGGCGACCACTACGTGGTCAACGGACGCAAGTGGTGGTCGTCCGGGGCGATGGACCCCCGGTGCGAGCTGTTCATCGTGATGGGTAAGACCGACCCGGACGCCGACCGGCACCGCCAGCAGAGCATGGTGCTGGTGCCCCGGGACACCCCGGGCGTGCACGTCCGCCGGGGCATGACGGTCTTCGGCTACACCGACGCCCCGCACGGCGGGCACGCCGAGATCGACTTCGTCGACGTCCGGGTGCCGGTGGAGAACCTGGTCGGCGCCGAGGGGGGCGGGTTCGCCATCGCCCAGGCCCGGCTCGGGCCGGGCCGCATCCACCACTGCATGCGCCTGGTCGGGATGGCCGAGCGGGCCCTGGAGCTGCTCTGCCGCCGGGCCAACGAGCGGATCGCGTTCGGTCGGCCGCTCGCCGAGCAGGGCGTGGTCCGGGAGTGGATCGCCGAATCCCGGGTACGGATCGAGCAGGCCCGGCTGCTGGTGCTCAAGACCGCCTGGCTGATGGACACCGTCGGCAACAAGGGTGCGCACACCGAGATCCAGGCCATCAAGATCGCTACTCCGGCGATGGCCGAGTGGGTGATCGACAAGGCGATCCAGGGGTACGGCGGCGCCGGGGTCAGTCAGGACACCCCGCTCGCCGGGCTCTGGGCCCAGGCCCGCACCCTGCGGCTCGCCGACGGCCCGGACGAGGTGCACCGCGCGTCCCTGGCCAAGCGGGAACTGCGCCGCTGGTCCTGAGCCTGAGCCACTGGCCTGAACCGACGCCACCGGCGCGTCAGGTCACCCGGCTGAGGGCCGGAGGTGGAGGTCGGAGGTGTCGAAGCGCTTCAGGTGGAGGCACGCTGGATGAGTTCGGTGTCCAGCAGGATGTGCGGGGTGGGGATCTCGTCGCCCCGGATGCGGGCCACCAGCAGCCGGGCCATCTGCCGGCCCATCTCCTCCACCGGCTGGAAGACCGTGGTCAACGGCGGGTCGGCCTGCTGGGCGACAGGCGAGTCGTCGAACCCGATGATCGCCACGTCCTCGGGCACCCGTCGGCCCGACTCGCGCAGCGTCCGTAGCGCGCCGAACGCCATCAGGTCGGAGGCGACGAAGACCGCGTCCAGCTCGGGGCAGGCCTCCAGCAGCCGGCGCATGCACGCCGCGCCGCTACCCTCGCTGAAGTCCCCGTAGGCGATCATGCGGGGGTCGAGCATCCCGACGGTGGACTCCACCGCCTCCCGGTAGCCGACCAGCCGGGCGAGGCCGGCGCCCATGTCCTGCGGGCCGGCGATGGTGGCGATCCGACGGCGTCCCTGCCGGGCCAGGTGCTGCACCGCGTTGCGGGCGCCACCGACGTTGTCGACGTCGACGAACCAGGACGGCCGCGCGCCCGGGCGCAGCATCCGGGCCGGCCGACCGCCGAGCACGGTGGGCAGGTCGCGCTCCTCCAGCAGGGTGGGCAACGGGTCGGAGTCGTGCAGCGACAGCAGCAGGACCCCGTCGACGTGCTGGTTGGTCAGGTGGTTCTCGACCCGTTCCCGTTCGATCGGGGACTGCACCATGGCGAGCCAGAGTTGCAGCGGCGTCTCCAGCAGGCCGGAGCTGACACCCCGGACGATGCCGGCGAAGAACGGCTCGGTGAAGACCCGCTCCCCCGACTCGGAGACCACCAGGGCCACCGAGTCGGTCCGCTGGGTGACCAGTGCCCGTGCCGCCCGGTTCGGGACGTACCCCAGTTCGGCGATGGCCTGTTGGACGGCGGCCCGGGCCTCCGGGCTGACCTGGGGTGAGCCGTTGACCACCCGGGAGACCGTGCCCCGCCCGACACCCGCGCGGGCGGCGACCGCGTCGAGGGTCGGGCGCCCGAGTGACCGGGTGCGTTGCGTTGTCATCGTCTGCTCCTCCGACGTCGGACGGTCCCCGCCGGCCGCCCCCGGGGGCGGGCGGCGCGGCGGGGCCGTCCGGAATGCTGGCTGGCCTCTGCCTATTGTGCGGCCAGACCGTTGCGTCGGATCACCTCGGCGTACCACCTGGCGCTGGACTTGGGGATACGGGCCTGGGTGTCGTAGTCGATCCAGATCATCCCGAAGCGCTTGGTGTAACCCCAGGCCCACTCGAAATTATCCATCAGCGACCACGCGAAGTAGCCCCGCAGGGGCACCCCGGCCTCGATCGCCTCGTGCGAGGCCCGCAGGTGGGCGTCGAAGTAGGCCAACCGGTCGACGTCGTCGACCCGACCGTCCTGCACGGTGTCGACGAACGCCGAGCCGTTCTCGGTGACGTAGAGCGGCAGGTCGGTGTACTCCTCGTGGACCCGCCGCAGCGTCTCCACCAGGCCCGGGGCGTCGATCTCCCAGTCCATGTCGGTGACCGGGACACCCCGGGTGACGAACCGCACGTCCTCGCTGCCCGGCCAGCAGGACGGCGCCCGCCAGTACTTCTCCGGCTCCTCGCCGGTGACCGGCGCGGCCACCACGTGCCGGCTGTAGTAGTTGATCCCGACCAGGTCCAGCGGAGTGGAGATGATCTCCAGGTCGCCGTCGCGGACGTGTCCGAAATCGGTCACCTCGGCCAGGTCGGCGGTCAGGTCCGCCGGGTACGACCCACGCAGCAGCGGGTCGAGGAAGAACCGGTTGGCCAACCCGTCGATCCGGCGGGCGGCGTCGACGTCGCCCGGGGCGTCGCTGGCCGGGGTCACCGGGTAGAGGTTGACCGTGACGCCGAGCTGGGCCTGCGGCAGCTTCGCCCGCAGGGCCTGCACGGCGAGCCCGTGACCGAGCATGAGGTGGTGCCCGGCCCGGACCGAGTCCGCCCCGTCGGACCGCCCGGGGGCGTGCGCCCCGGAGCCGTAGCCGAGGAACGCCGAGCACCACGGCTCGTTGAGCGTGGTCCAGTACTTCACCCGGTCGCCGACGGCGTCCGCGAGCAGGGACGCGTAGTCGGCGAACCGACCGGCGGTGTCCCGGGCCGGCCAGCCGCCCGCGTCCTCCAACGGCTGGGGCAGGTCCCAGTGGTAGAGGGTGAGCCACGGCTCGATGCCGTTGGCCAGCAGCTCGTCGACCAGCCGCCGGTAGAAGTCCAGGCCCTCCTGGTTGGCGCCGCCGGTGCCGCCGGGCTGCACCCGCGGCCAGGAGACCGAGAACCGGTACGACTTCAGGCCCAGCTCGGCCATCAACCGGACGTCGTCGGGCATCCGGTGGTAGTGGTCGCAGGCCACGTCCCCGGTGTGCCCGGAGACCACCCGCCCTTCGGTGTGACTGAACGTGTCCCAGATCGACGGGGTCCGGCCGCCCTCGGCGGCGGCCCCCTCGATCTGGTACGCGGCGGTCGCCGCGCCCCACAGGAAGCCGGGCGGGAAGGTCAGTTCCGGCCCCTGGTCGAGTACGCCGACAGCGGGCGGGTGGGTCGGGTTGCTCACGACTTGACGGCGCCTTCCATGATGCCGCCGATGATCTGGCGGCCGAACACGATGAACACGATCACCAGGGGCACGGTGCCGATGGCGGTCGCGGCGAACACCTGCGAGTAGTCGGTGTAGTAGGCGTAGGACAGGAACGCCAACGACACCTGCAGGGTCGGGTTCTCCGGGGTGAGCACGGCGTACGGCCAGAGGTAGGAGTTCCAGGTCTCCATGAAGGTGAGCAGGCCGAGCACGGCGGCGGCGGGGCGCAACGCCGGCAGCACGATGTTCCAGAAGATCCGGAAGGTGCTGGCGCCGTCGACCCGACCCGCCTCGATCAGCTCGTCGGAGATGGCCTGGATGGCGTACTGCCGCATCATGAACACGCCGAAGGCGCTGACCAGGAAGGGCACGGTCACCGCGTAGAGGGTGTCGTACCAGCCGAGGTCCTGGATCATGCCCCAGAGCGGGATCAGGCCGAGCTGGGTCGGGATCATCATGGTCACGATGATCGTCAGCAGCAGGGCGTTGCGGCCCCGGAACCGCAGCTTGGCGAAGGCGAAGCCGGCCAGCGACCCGGTGATCACCACCGAGACGGTCACCACCGCGGAGACGATCACCGAGTTGAGCAGGCCGGTGAGGAAGTTCGCCGCGTCGTTGTCGAGCACCCGGCCGAAGTTCGCGCCGAACTCGCCGGCCGGGGTGAACGGCGGCGGTACGTCGTTGATCTGGTCGAGGCTACGGGTGGCGATGACCACCATGTAGTAGAACGGGTAGACCGAGAAGAGCACCGCGACGACGAGCGCGATGTAGAGCAGCGGACTGGTGCGCCAGAGGCGCTGGGATGCCTTGTTCACGGCGCGGTCCTCACTTCACCGAACGGCGGACGAGCAGGAAGTTCACCAGCGAGACCAGGGCGATCATGACGAACATGGCCCAGGCCACCGCTGCGCCGTAGCCGGCGGAGCTGAGGTTCTCGATACCGAGCTCGTACATGTACATCGCCAGGGTCTGGAACTCGCGCTGGTCGCCACCGATGATGTTGCCGTTGCCGAAGACCAGCGGCTCGGTGAAGAGCTGGAGCCCACCGATGGTGGACAGGGTGACCACGAAGACGAAGGTGGGGGTCAGCATCGGCAGGGTGATCCGCCAGAACTGCTTCCACTGGTTCGCGCCGTCGATCGCGGCGGCCTCGTAGAGGTCCTTCGGGATGGCCTGCATGCCGGCCAGCAGGATCAGCGTGTTGTAGCCGGTCCACCGCCAGTTGACCATGGAGGCGATGGCCGTCCAGGAGCTCCACTTCTGGGCGTCCCAGTCGACCGCGTCGACGCCGACCAGGCTGAGCACCCAGTTGATCAGACCGAAGTCGCGCTGGAAGAGCATCCCGAAGACGATCGCCACCGCGGCGACGGAGACCACGTTGGGCATGAAGATGGCCATCCGGAACAGCGTCCGGGCCCGCAGGAAGGTGCGGTTGAGCATGGTGGCCAGGAACAGCGCCAGGAGCAACTGGGGGATCGTCGACAGGATGAAGATGCCGAACGTGTTGATCGTGGCGTTCCAGAAGTACTCGTCGGTGAACAGCCGGGTGTAGTTGTCGAACCCGATGAAGCTGTGGTCGCCGATGAGGTCCCAGTCGTGCAGCGACATCCACGCGGTACGCAGCATCGGGTAGAACCCGAAGATGCCGAAGATCACGAAGAACGGCGCGATGTAGAGGTAGGGCGAGAGCTTCAGGTCGAGGCGGTTCAGGGTGATCGCCCGGCTGCGCCGCCGGGGAGGTGTGGGGGGTGGTGCGCTGGGCGACGGCGGCGCCGTCGTGGCCGAGAGGCTCATGCGGGGTCCTTTCCCGGCTCCGGCGGGGCCGGTGAGGCGGGCGGTACGTGGAACGGGGGGACGCCATTGGTGGCGCCCGGGACATGCCCGGACGCCACCGCCGGTGGTGGTGCAGTGATCAGAAGGCGCCCTGGGTCTTGGCGTCCTTGAGGAACTGCTCCCAGGCCTTGTCCTTGGGGGACTGCCCGTTCTCGTACGAGCGCAGGGCCGGCTCGAACGCGTTCTCCTTGATCGCCTGGTGCTTCGGGCCGAGGTGCAGCGGCTGGATCTTCTCGACGCTCTCACCGAAGATCTTGCCGGTCGGCGCACCGCTGAAGTACTCGTTGGTGTAGCTGGTGAACTCCGGGTTCTTCAGCGCCTCGAGGTTGGTCGGCAGCGGGCCCTTGAGCTTGAACGCCTCGACCTGGCTCTTCGCGTTGGTCAGGTACTCGGCGAGCTTGGCCGCCTCCTTGGGGTACTTGCTCTGAGCCGGCACGGCCAGCCAGGAGCCGCCCCAGTTGCCCGCGCCGCCGGGAACCGGCGCCAGGTCCCACTTGCCCTTGTTCTCCGGGCCGGAGTTGTCGGCGACGATACCGAGCATCCACGACGGGCAGAAGGTGGCCGCGAAGGTGCCCTGCTTGAAGCCGGCCGACCACTCGGGCGACCAGGTGGCGCTCTTCGCGGAAATCTTCGCGTCGGACATCGCGACGGCGGTGTCCCACGCCGTCCTCACCGCGGCGCTCTTGTCGGCGATGACGTTGTCCTCCTTGTCGTAGAACAGGTCACCGCCCTGCTGCACCATGACCGCGCTGGCCGCGGTGGTGGCCGAGTCGATCAGGCCCTTGTTGGTGGCCGCCCGGTACTTCTTGCCGGTCTCGATGAAGGCGTTCCAGTCCGGCCAGAGCGCCGCCACCTGGTCCCGCTCGGTCGGCAGCCCGGCCGCGGCGAACAGGTCCTTGCGGTAGCAGACGCCGAGGCTGCCGACGTCGGTGGGCAGGCCGATCAGCCGCCCGTCCGCCGCCTTGCCCAGCTCCCACTTCCACGGCAGGTATTCCTTGCTGTGGTCGGCGATCAGCGGCGCCAGGTCGGCCCAGTTCGCGGGGTTGGTCTTGAACTCGTTGAGGATGCCCTCTTCGAGCGCGGTCACGTCCGCGGCGCCCTTGCCGGTGGCCAGCGCGCGGACCACCTTCGGCCGGTACTCGTTGAGCTGCGCGGTCTTGCGCAGCTCGACCTTGATGCCGGTGTCCTTCTCGTACTGCTTGACGATCTCGTCGTATCCGAACTCACCGAAGGTGTCGACGACCAGCTTGCTGGGCTTGCCGCCGGCCTCCTTCGGCTCGTCGTCCTTGCCGCAGGCCGCGAGACCGCCGATGGCGGTTACTGCGGCCAGGGCGGCGACCGCGAACCGGTTACGCCGCGTGGTGACGCTCATCCTGACCCCTTTTCGATGGTGAGGCTGGGTGGTGTGTGGTGGGGGGTGCTGTCGCACGTCCCGGCCGGTCCGGCGGTGATCGCCGGTCGGTCTGGGATGGTCGCGGGTGATCCGCGCCACGCCCTTGGGAACGCTCCCATGAGATTGCCGGGAGGTGTCGGGGGTGTCAATAGACCGTTGGGAGCGTTCCCAGATCGTTACCAGCTATCGCGTTTACCCCGCCTCATGTGATGGACCCGGCGGAGACGCAGATCAACAGAAGCGGCGCAGCAGGGTGGTCGCCCGCCCGGCGTCGAACGCCGTCGGGTCGTGCCCGGGGCCCGCCCAGTCCCGCATCGTGACATGCTCCGGGTGGTGCGGATCGGCCAGCGCCGCCAGCAACAGGAGCTGCCCGGCCGGGCCGCCGACCCCCTCCGGCGGGCAGGCCCGCGCCCCCTGCGGGCAGCTCGGGTAACGCTCGTCCGGGTCGGCGGCGAGGACGTCCTCCACCACCAGCTCGTGCTCCCACCAGTCACCGAAGTCGTAGACGTAGCCGAACCGGCTGCCCTTGCCGGCCACCGCGTCCAGCCGGGTGTCCAGCTCGTCGTGCACCACCGGCTCGGCGTCCGGGTCCGGTTCGCCGTACTGCACCCCGTCGATCTCGAACGCGTGCAGGTGGCAGTCCCGCCAGCCCATCGCATGCTGCACCA
This sequence comes from Micromonospora humida, assembly GCF_016901255.1. Lineage (NCBI taxonomy): Bacteria > Bacillati > Actinomycetota > Actinomycetes > Micromonosporales > Micromonosporaceae > Micromonospora > Micromonospora humida. Next base: position 570,086 of record NZ_JAFEUC010000002.1, on the reverse strand, counting down.
CCCGGTGCAGCCGATCGAGGGTGTAGCCGCCGGGGACCAGCACCCGCCGCCAGACCGACGGGCGCACCCCGGTGAGGGACACCTTCAGCTGGAAGATCTGACGTGACATGCTGCCCCCTCCACCCACCGCATAGGCTGCCGGCATGATCTGCCGAGCGTGCCGACAGCGGCGGCACGACGACTGCCCCGGCCGGAAGTGGTGCGACTGCCAGCACCGTACCCCCGCACCCACCCCTCCGGTCACCGGTCCGGCCGGCGAATGAGCGTCGGAATCCCGATCCGGCGGATCTGGCCCACGCCCGCCGACGGCCCGTTGGACGACGCGGCACTGACCGCGCTCTACGCCCGCGCCGACACCCCCCGGCTGCGGGTCAACTTCGTGGCCAGCGCGGACGGCGCGGTCACCCTGGACGGCTACTCCGCCGGCCTGTCCGGCGAGCCGGACAAGCGGGTCTTCGGCCTGCTGCGGATGCTGTGCGACGGGCTGCTGGTGGCCGCCGGCACGCTGCGCCACGAGGGCTACAAGGCGGTGCGGCTCAGCCCGGAACGCCGGGCCTGGCGACGCGCGCACGGCCTGGCCGAGTACCCGACGCTGGCGGTCGTCTCCCGGTCGCTGCGGCTCGACCCGGCCCAGGCCGCGTTCGCCGACGCGCCGGTGCGCCCGGTCGTGCTGACCACCGGGACGGCCGTCGCTCCCCCGGGCCTCACCGACGTCGTCGACCTGGTCCGGGTCGGTCGGGACGACGTCGACCTCGCCGCCGGCCTGACCGCGCTGCGCGAGCGGGGGCTGGGGCAACTGCTCTGCGAGGGCGGCCCACACCTGTTCGGCGCGCTCACCGCCGCCGACCTCGTCGACGAACTCTGCGTCACCGTCGCCCCGCTGCTGGCCGGGGCCGGCCCGGGGCGGATCACGGCCGGCCCGGCGAGCCCGCCCCGCCCGCTGCCGCTGCGGCACACGCTGGCCGCCGCCGACGGCGTACTCATGCTGCGGTACGCCCGCGACACGCCCGGCGTCGGCACCGCCGGGGCCGCGCCCGTCGGCTGACGTCACCCTCCCGTCGGACACGGCGCGGGGCGTGGGCCACCCGGTCGGTGTGCCCACGCCCCGCGGTCGAGGACGTCGGGGCCGGCGTGTCGACGCCGGCCCCGGGGGTCAGCTGACGCTCACGCCCGCCCAGGCGGCGGCGACGGCCTTGTACTCGGCGCTGGTCGCGCCGTACAGGTCGGTCGCGGCCGACAGGCTCGCCGTCCGGGCGCCCTTGTAGTTGGTGGTGGAGGTCATGTAGCGGGTCAGCGCCCGGTACCAGATCGCCCCGGCCTTGGTGTTGCCGATGCCGGCGACAGTGGTGCCGTTGCAGGTCGTGCTGGTGCCGTACGACGAGGTGCCGCTACCCACCGCGAGCAGGTAGAAGAAGTGGTTCGCCACGCCCGAGGAGTAGTGCACGTCCAGGCCGCCGACCGAGCTGCTCCAGCAGTCCGCCGACTTACCGTCCTTGGAGGGCTTGTCCATGTAGCGCAGCGGGGCGCCGGTGCTGCGCAGCTTCTCGCCGATCAGGTAGTCGCCCGGGTCCTTGGCGCTGGCCGCGTAGAACTCGACCAGGGTGCCGAAGATGTCGCTGGTGGCCTCGTTGAGGCCGCCCGACTCGCCGCTGTACCGCAGCCCGGCGGTGTTGCTGGTGACGCCGTGGGTCATCTCGTGCCCGGCCACGTCCAGCGAGGTCAGCGGGTACCAGCCGGAGCCGCCGTCGCCGTAGGTCATGCAGAAGCAGGAGTCCTGCCAGAAGGCGTTGGCGTAGTTGCTGCTGTAGTGCACCCGGCTGTACGCGCCGACACCGTCGTTGCGGATGCCGTTGCGGCCGTGCGCGCTCTTGTAGTAGTCCCAGGTCTTCTGCGCGCCGAAGGCGGCGTCGGCGGCGGCGGTCTGCCGGTTGTTCAGGGTGCCGTCGCCGAAGACGTTGGTGGCGCTGGCGACCAGGGTGCCGGTGCCGATGGTCCGGCCGTTGAGGTCGTAGGTGCGGTGGTTGCCCCGGGCCGGGTCGGCGAGCTGGTAGGTGCTGCCGGACTGGGTGCTGCCGACCGAGACCGAGCCGGAGTGGAAGGTGTTGCCGGTGCCCTCCCGCTGCACGCCCTCCCACGAGTCGCGGACCGCGCCGGTGGTGGCGTCCACCAGTACGTGCAGCTCGCTCGGGGTGCCGTCGGCGTGGGTGCCGGCCACCACCACCTCGTAGGCGAGGGCGGTCGCGGTCGCACCGGCGTCGAAGACCAGCTGCGCGCCCGCGACCGAGCGGCCGGTTGCGGTCGACGCGGCGAAGGCGATCTTGCCGGCGGCGGCCTCGCTGACCTTGGCCTTCGGGGAACGCTGCGGGGCGTTGGCGAGGCCGTGGGTGGCACCGCGCCAGGAGTCGCCCTTGCCGAGGTGGACGACCACCTCGCCGCCGAGGACGGGCAGGCCGTCGGAGTAGCGGTTGAGCCGGACGTGCTCGGTGCCGTCGGCGTCGGTCACCACGTTGCGCGGGGTGAACGTCTGCCCGTCGGCGGCGAGGCCCGCACCGGAGTGGGCCTTGAGCTGGGCGACCGCGCGGGTGAACGGGTCGGCTGCGGGGCCGGCGGGCGCGGCGGTGGCCGCGGTGGGCACCGTGACGGCGGTGGCCAGGAGAGCGGCCGTGGCGAGGCCGCTCAGCAGGGGGGTTCGACGCATGGGGGTTCTGCCTCCACAGGGACAGTCGGGGGGGTGCCGACTGACGGCGGCCCGCCGGTGGTTCACCGTGGACCGGTCACGTGTCCGCAGGTTACGGACGTGACGACCGGCACCGGAGGAAGAAGATCCTCGATGTCGGCTGTGGCTATTCTCAGCCCAACCGGCCGGTTTCTGTCACGCCCTCGGCGGGGATTTTTTTCCCCGGATTTTCGCCGGGCCCGCCACCTGCGCAAACACCACCACCGCGCGGGAAAAAGTCGACCGACGGTGACCGCACCACCCCCTGCGGTCACCGAACCGGGCGCGACGACGGTGGTCGGCCCGACGTCGCGGCCGGCCCGCCGGTGGCGTCCGCCGCGTCGCGTGGCAACCTGTCGCACTCCTCGGGCAGGATGCAGGGCGTGCGCCCTGACCGAGACGACCAGCTGACCGGAGCCCGCGGATGACCGACGACCGGACCGACGGCCGGATCGACAGCCCCGGCGAGCCCGTCGGCCGGGTGCTCGGCACCGCCGACGCCACCCCGTTGCAGTTCTGGACGGCCGTCTCCCCCGGCAGCTACCTCCAGCTCGACGACGTCGTGGTCACCCGGCGCGACCTGCCCGACCGGGAGCCGGTCACCATCGCCGGGGTGGTCACCCAGGTCCGCGCCCGGCACGAGGGCGCCCAGTTCGAGTCGGACGTCTTCGCCATCGCCGACGGCACCCTTCCGGCCCAGGTGCAGGAGGCCGCCGAGATCACCACCACCCGGGTCGACCCCGAGCTGTACGTGCCGCCCGCTCCGGGCGCCACCGTGCACCGTGCCGAGGGCGACGCCCGCGCCCGCGCGCTGCACTTCGACCGGATGGAACGGCGCATCCCGATGGGCATGGGCCGCGACGGCGTGCCGGTCTACCTCAACGCCGACTTCCTCGACGGCAGCCGGGGCGCACACGTGTCGATCTCCGGCATCTCCGGGGTCGCCACCAAGACCAGCTTCGCCACCTTCCTGCTCTACTCGGTGTTCCGCTCCGGGGTGCTCGGCGGCGACGCGGTCAACGCCAAGGCGCTGATCTTCAACGTCAAGGGCGAGGACCTGCTCTTCCTCGACCACCCCAACGCCCGCCTCGACGACACCACCCGGGCCGCGTACGCCAGGCTGGGGCTGGCCGCCGGCGCGTTCCCCGACGTCCGGGTGTACGCCCCGCCCCGGGTCGGCGACGCCTCCGGCACCCCCGACGTCAGTAGCCGGCTCACCGGCGTCGACGCCTTCTACTGGACGCTGAGCGAGTTCTGCGCCGACCGCCTCCTGCCGTACGTCTTCGCCGACGCCGACGACGAACGCCAGCAGTACACGATGGTGGTCCACTCGGTCACCGCCCACCTGGCCCGCTACGCCCAGCCCGCCGACGGTGGGGTCAGCGTCGACGGGGTGCGCCTCGGCTCCTACGCCGACCTGGTCGACCACATCGTCGAGCAACTCAACGACGACGAGACCCGGGGCGACTGGGCCGGCAGCGCGGTCGGCCTGGGCACGGTCAACGCGTTCGCCCGCCGGCTGATCGGCAGCAAGAAGGACCTCGGCCGGCTGATCCGCGGCGACCTGGCGACCCGCCGCCCGCACTCCATCAACACCGCCGAGAGCGCCCAGGTCACCGTGGTCGACCTGCACAACCTGCCGGACCGCGCGCAGCGTTTCGTGGTCGGCGTGACGCTGCGCGGCGAGTTCGAACGCAAGGAGAAGGCCGGCACCGCCAAGCCGCTGCTCTTCGTCGTCCTCGACGAGCTGAACAAGTACGCCCCCCGCGAGGGCTCCTCCCCCATCAAGGAGGTGCTGCTCGACATCGCCGAGCGGGGCCGCTCGCTCGGGGTGATCCTGGTCGGCGCGCAGCAGACGGCCAGCGAAGTGGAGCGCCGGATCGTCACCAACTCGGCGATCCGGGTGGTCGGCCGGCTCGACCCGGCCGAGGCGTCCCGCCCGGAGTACGGCTTCCTCCCGCCGGCCCAGCGGCAACGCGCCCTGCTGGCCAAGCCGGGCACCATGTTCGTCAACCAGCCCGACATCCCGGTCCCGTTGTGCCTGGAGTTCCCCTTCCCGGCCTGGGCGACCCGGGTGTCCGAGGCCGGCCGGGCCCCGTCGGAGACGCTGCGCTCGATCACCGGCTCGGTCGACCCGTTCGCGGTGGTCGGCTCGGGCGGCGTCGACGACGACATTCCGTTCTAGGGGGCCGGCCGCCATGAAGATCCTGCACACCTCCGACTGGCACGTCGGCAAGGTGCTCAAGGGACAGTCCCGGGCCGAGGAGCACAAGCAGGTGCTCGCCGGGGTGATCGAGATCGCCCACGCCGAACGCCCCGACCTGGTCATCGTCGCCGGTGACCTCTACGACACGGCCGCCCCCAGCCCGGAGGCGACCCGGCTGGTCACCCGGGCGTTGACCGCGCTGCGGCGGACCGGGGCCGACGTGGTGGCGATCGGCGGCAACCACGACAACGGCAACGCCCTCGACGCGCTGCGCCCCTGGGCCGAGGCGGCCGGCATCACCCTGCGCGGCGGGGTCCGGGACAACCCGGCCGAGCACGTCGTCGACGGGGTCACCGCCGCGGGCGAACGCTGGCAGCTCGCCGCGCTGCCCTTCCTGTCCCAGCGGTACGCCGTCCGCGCGGTGGAGATGTACGAGCTGACCGCAGCCGAGGCCACCCAGACCTACGCCGACCACCTCGGCCGGGTGCTGGAGAAGCTGACCGAGGGGTTCACCGAGCCGGACCGGGTGCACCTGGTCACCGCCCACCTCACCGTCGTGGGGGCGAGCACCGGCGGCGGCGAACGCGACGCACACACCGTCCTCGGGTACGCGGTGCCCGCGTCGGTCTTCCCCGGCACCGCGCACTACGTGGCGCTGGGGCACCTGCACCGCTCGCAGCGGGTGATCGGGCCGTGCCCGATCCGCTACAGCGGCAGCCCGATCGCCGTCGACTTCGGCGAGCAGGAGAACGTCTGCTCGGTGACGCTGGTCGAGGTGGGCGCGACCTCGGCCGCCCGGATCCGGGAGGTGCCGGTGGCGGCGGCGGTGCCGCTGCACACGGTCCGCGGCACCCTCGCCCAGCTCGCCGAGGCCGACCCGCCGCAGGGCTGGCTGCGGGTGTTCGTCCGGGAACAGCCCCGGGCCGGGCTGCGGGAGGAGGTGCAGGAGCTGTTCCCCCGCGCGCTGGAGATCCGGATCGACCCCGAGCTGCTGCCCACGCCGGGCAGCGGCACCCGGGTCGCCCAGCGGGCCGGCCGCTCGCCCCGGGAGTTGTTCGCCGACTACCTGGGCAGCCGGGGCCACGAGGACGACGGGGTCCGGGACCTCTTCGACGAGCTGCTGGAGGAGGTGGAGCGCTGATGCGACCGATGCGGCTGGACCTGGCCGGCTTCACCGTCTTCCGCGACGAGACCACCGTCGACTTCACCGACGCCGACTTCTTCGCCCTGGTCGGGCCGACCGGTTCGGGCAAGTCGACGGTGCTGGACGCGATCTGCTTCGTCCTCTACGGCGCGGTGCCCCGCTGGGGTGGGGCGCGGGGGCTGGCCAACGCGCTCGCCCCCTCGGCGGTGGAGGCCCGGGTCCGGCTGGTCTTCGAGTCGGCCGGAGACAGGTACGTGGCGACCCGGGTGGTCCGCCGCGACGGCCGGGGCGCGGTCAAGACCGCCAACGCCGGGCTGCAACTGATGCCCCCCGGGTTCGACGTGACCAAGCTCGACACCGGGCTCAGCCCGGAGGACCTGGGCGAGGTGCTGGCCGGCACCCCGGCCGAGATGGAACCGGCCGTGCTGGACGCGGTCGGGCTGCCCTACGAGCAGTTCACCTCCTGCGTGGTGCTGCCGCAGGGGCAGTTCGCCGACTTCCTGCACGCCAAGCCGGCCACCCGGCAGCAGATCCTGGTCAACCTGCTCGGCCTCGGCGTCTACGAGAACGTGCAGAAGCGGGCCACCGAACGGGCCGGGCAGGCCGAGGCGAAGCTGGAGGCGGTCGCCCGGATGCTCGCCGGGTTGACCGACGTCGACGACGAGACGTTCGCCGCCGCGTCCGACCGGGTCGACCGGGTGCGGGAGCTGGCGACGGCGGTCGCGGCGGCCGTACCGGAGCGGGAGCGGGCCCGGACGGCGGCGCGCGAGGCGACGGCGGCGCTGGCCGCGCTCGACGCCGACCTGGCCGGGCTGGCCGGGGTGCGCGCCCCGGCCGGGGTGACCGAGGTGGCCCGCGCGGTGAGCACGGCGCGGGAGGCGGTCGACGCGGCGACCCGCACCGTGGCGCTGGCCGAGGAGCAGGAGGAGAAGCTCCGCGGCGAGCTGGCCGGCGCGGGCGACGAGAGCGCCCTGCGGCTGCTGCTGCGGGCGCACGCCGACGCGGAACGGCTGACCGGCGAGGCGGACACGGTCCGGGCGGCCCTCGACGCGGCGCAGGCCAGGCACGACGCGGCGGCGACGGCGCTCGGCGCGGCCCGGGAGGCGGCGGCGCGGGCCGAGGCCGAGCTGGAGGCGGCGTTCCGGGCACACGAGGAGGCCAAGACCGTCGACCAGGCGGTCGCGTTGCGGGCGCACCTGGCCGACGGCGGGACCTGCCCGGTCTGCGAGCAGCAGGTGCCCCGGGTGCCGGCGGTGCCGGCCGGCTCGGCGGTGGCCGCGGCGACCGCCGCCGGCAAGGCGGCGCGGGCGGCCAGCAAGGCCGCGCTGGCGCTGGTGGACGAGCGGGACGCGGCGGCCCGGGAGCAGGAGCGGGCGCTCGTGCGGCTGCGGGCCCAGCACGACCAGTTGCACGGCCGGCTGACCGAGCTGGCCGGGCAGCTCGCCGGGGCGGCCACCCCGACGGCGCTGCGCGACCAGCTCGCCGAGCACGCCCGGCTGCGGCAGGCCCTCGACGAGGCTGCGGTGGCGGTGCGCACCGGCCGCGACGCCGCCCGCCGGGCCCGGGGCGCGGCGGACACCGCCGAGGAGCGGCTGCGGGCCGCCTGGCGGGACTTCGACACCACCCGCGACGGGCTGGCCCGGTTCGGCCCGCCGGCCACCGACCGCGACGACGTGGCCGCCGCCTGGACCGCCCTGGTGGGGTGGGCCGGCGCGCAGGCCCAGCAGCGACGGGTCGACCGGGACGGGCTGGTCGCCGCGGTGACCGAGGCCCAGTCGGCCGCCGAGGCGGTGGAGGACCGCATCGGTGGCCTGCTCACCGCCGCCGGGCTGCCCCCCGCCGACGACCCGGCGCAGGCGGTGGCGGTGGCCGCCGAGCGGGCCGGAGCCGACCTGCGGCGGATCACCGAACGCCGGACGCAGGCAGTCGAGCTGCGGGAACAGCGCGCCGAGCACGAGCGGCAGGCACGCACGGCGCGGGCGCTGGCCGGGCACCTGCGGGCCAACAACTTCGAACGGTGGCTGCTGGCCGAGGCGCTGGACCTGCTGGTCGACGGGGCCTCCCGGATCCTGCGGGAGCTGTCCCAGGGGCAGTACGACCTGGTCCACGACAAGGGCGAGTTCTTCGTGGTCGACCACCACGACGCGGGACTGCGCCGGGGCGTGCGGACACTGTCCGGCGGGGAGACGTTCCAGGCGTCGCTGGCCCTGGCGCTGGCGCTGTCCGAGCAGCTCGCCGGGATGTCCACCACGGCGGCCAGCCTGGAGTCGATCGTGTTGGACGAGGGGTTCGGCACCCTCGACGCGGCCACCCTGGACATCGTCGCCGCCACCCTGGAGAGCCTGGCCGCCCGGGGCGACCGGATGGTCGGCGTGGTCACCCACGTGCCGGCCCTGGCCGAGCGCATCCCGGTGCGCTTCGAGGTCCGCAAGGACGCCCGCACGGCCCACGTCGAACGGACCGGCCGGTGAGCGCGAGGAGCGCAGCGCAGCGGAGCCCCGCAGCCGCGAACGAAAGGCGGGCCCCATGAGCGCGAGGAGCGCAGCGCAGCGGAGCCCCGCAGCCGCGAACGAAGAGTCCGACCGGTGAGCGGGGCGGTGACGTGACCGGGCCGCAGCTGTTCGTGGACGCCTGGGACCCGTCCTACGGGGCGTCGTTCGAGGCGACCCCGGGTGGGCCGGTCGCACCGAGCAGCACCCAGGTCGACACCGATGTGGAGCTGCCGGCGGTGGACTGGCGGGCGATCGGCCCCCGCTCCGGGGTGGCCGCCCCGGACGTGGTGCTGCTCGTCGACGGGGTACGCCGGATCGACGCCAGCGTGTGGACGGCCGAGGAGGACGGTGCCTCGTACCCGGGGATCGCCGCCTCGTACGCGGCCGGGGTGGTCCGCTGCGACCTGGAGCGCGGCGCGGCGGAGCTGGCCGGCGCGCGGGTGGGGCGGGGGCTGTTCACGGCGAGCCCGTCGGCGCAGGAGGTGACCTGCGGGCAGGTGCGTTACCCGGTGCACCGGGTCGGTGGCACCGGTGAGCTGAGCAAGCTGCCGGCGGCGGTGCAGGCCCCGCTGACCGCCCTGGAGGTGGCCGTGTCCGACGCGGCCCGCACCGACGGGGACCTGCTGGTGGTGGACGGTCCGCTGCGGGCCCGCCGGCAGTTGCCGCGCACCCTGGGCTACATCAAGACGCAGCACAGCCAGTATCTCGACGCCCGGCTCACCGCCGTGGTCACCGGGCTGGGTTCCGGCCAACGGTCCCCGGTGTTCCGGCTGGGCACCGCCTGGGGCGGCTGGTCGTGGTACCTGCGGCTGCCGGTGGCGGTGGGCGCGCCCTGGGCCGGGATCGTCCGGTTGGAGTGCTCACCGGACCTCGAACCGCAGGACGCGGTCGCGCTGGCCGACCTGTCGCTGGTCACCCTGCCCCGGTTCGCGTCCTCGCCGTACAAGGACCCGCGCGCGCCGCAGAACCTGGTGCCGATCGCCGGGTTGGAGCGGCGGCTGCGCGGGATGCTGGGCGACGCGCGGCTGCTGCACCGGGCACTGACCATGGCCAGCCGTAGCGGCGGGACCCGCTGATGGCCAGCCGCAGCGGCGGGACCCGCTGATGGGCCGCCGTCGGGGTGACGACCGGATCGTGGTGGACGTGGCCACCGGCCGGGCGGAGCTGGTGCCGGACCCGGACCGGCCGCGCTCGTGGACGCTGCTGCTCGACGACGCGCCCCAGTCGCATGTGGACCTGGCCGACCCGACCCACCTGGAGTTCGAGTACGTCAGGCGGCTCGGCGCGGCACTGGACCTGATCGCCCCGCCCGGTGCCCCGCTGCGGGTGCTGCACCTCGGCGGCGGCGCGCTGACCCTGCCCCGGTACGTCCAGGCGACCCGGCCCGGGTCGACGCAGCGGGTGGCCGAGGTGGACGGCGCGCTGGTGGAGCTGGTCCGGCGGGAGCTGCCCTGGCCGGCCGACCCGAGGCTGAAGGTACGCGTCGCCGACGCCCGCGCCACCCTGGAGTCCAGCCGCGACGCGTCGTACGACGTGGTGGTCGCCGACGTCTTCGCCGGTGCGCGCACCCCGGCCCACCTGACCAGCGCGGAGTACGCGGCACAGGTGGCCCGGGTACTCGCGCCGGCCGGCTGGTACCTGGCCAACCTGGCCGACGGCCCGCCGTTACGGCACACCCGTGCCCAGGTGGCCACGGTCCGTCAGGTGCTGCCCCGGGCCGTCCTGGTCGGCGACGCCGCGGTGCTGCGCGGGCGGCGGCACGGCAACCTGGTGCTGGTGGCCGGGCGGGTCGAGCCGCCGGTGCCGGCGCTGACCCGGCGCGCGGCCGGGGACTGGTTCCCGGGGCGGGTGCTGGCCGGCGCCGAGCTGGACCGGTTCGTCGCCGGTGCCGCCGTGGTCACCGACGCGGACGCCACCGACTCGCTGCCGCCGCCGCCCGGAATTTTTTCGGTCCGCCGTTGATCCGCTGGGAAGAGCGGTCCGTATCAACGGTCGGCGCCCTCCCCGTGGGCCCGCTGATGTCGGTGGACAGCAGGAGGTCTGGATGAGTGCGGTCGCGGCCGGCTTGCACGGTGAACTGGCCAGGCCAGGGTGGATGTTCGCCCGGGCCCAGCCGCAGTCGCGTGCGTCGAGGTCCAGCCGGGGGGTCGACGCCGGTCCCACCGATCGCCAGAATGGCCCGGTGACCCCGCGATCGACGCCCGGGCGGCACCAGGCCCCGGCGACGACGCCCGAGGCGAGCCACTCCGACCAACTGGTCCGGCTGCTCTACGCCGAGCACGCCGGCCCGCTGCTGATGTTCGTGATGCGGTTGACCGGTGGTGACCGGCAACGCGCCGAGGACATCGTGCAGGAGACGCTGCTGCGGGCCTGGCGCAACGCGCACCGGCTGGGCGTGCAGGGCCAGGGTTCGCTGCGGCCCTGGCTGGTCACGGTGGCCCGGCGGATCGCCATCGACGAGCACCGCAGCGAGCAGGCCCGCCCACCCGAGACGTACGACCGGGATCTGACGGCGTTCGCCGAGGCGGACAGCACCGACCGGGTGCTGCGCACCATGACGGTGGCGGATGCACTGCGTACGCTGAGTCAGTCGCACCGGGAGATCCTGGTGGCGACGTACTTCCGCGGGCGGACGGTGCCGGAGGCGGCCGAGGAGTTGGGCCTGCCGCTGGGCACCGCCAAGTCGCGGGTCTACTACGCCCTGCGCGCGCTGCGCACGGCCCTACAGGAGAGGGGGGTGACGGAATGAGCCGGGCAGACCACATGGATGTCGCCGCGTACGCGCTCGGCGTCCTGGACGTGCAGGACACCGAACGGTTCGAGGAACACCTCGCCACCTGCTGGGCCTGCGCCGCCGAGTTGGAGACGATGGTCCCGGTGGTGGGGCTGCTCTCCGACATCGACGGCGAGACGATGATGGCGATGGAGCAGACCGCGACGGATCCACGGCTGCTGGACCGTACCCTGGTCGCGGTCCGGACCCACCGGCGCAAGGCGCGGTTCCGGCAGGTGCTGACCATGGCCGCCGCGGTGGTGGCGGTCGGCGCGCTCAGCGGCATCGGCGTCGCCACCTTCGGCGGTACGGTCGGCGGTGACGGCCAGGTGGTCGCCGAGCCGAGCCGGTCCGCCCCGGTGGACGGGCCGGCGAGCCCGCAGCCGACCCGGTCGGGGCCGGCGGTGGGTGGCACCGAGATCGAGGGCGACCAGTTCGACGCCACCGACGGCAGCACCGGTGTGAAAACCACGATGTGGCTGGACAGCAAGGAGTACGGCACCTGGATCGGGTTCAACCTGACCCGGTTGCCCGGCCCGCGCACCTGCCGGCTGGTGGTGGTCCGCAAGAACGACACCACCGAGGTGATCTCCACCTGGGCGGTGCCGGGGACGGGTTACGGCACCACGGCCAACCCGCAGGATCTCCAGTTGGAGGCGTCCACCTCGGCGCCGCGCGGCGAGATCGCGAAGTTGCAGGTGCAGTCGGTGGACGCCAACGGCGTGGCGAGCCCGCTGGTCACCGTCGTGCCCTGAGCCACCCTCCGTCGGAAACGGCGTCGGCCCGCTGCGGGCCGACGCCGTTTCGGCTTTCCGGGCGCAGGGGTGCCTCTGCTCGCGCACACGTACGGCCGGCCGGAACGGTTCAACGACGACGACGTGAAATGGCCCACTGTCGATCGTTCAACCTTGACAGTGGACGCTCCGTACTACTCGGTGAACCGCCAAGAATGAGGAGGGCACGTGGCAAAGATCAAGCGGACGACCGTCATCGTCGCGAGCGCGGTGGTCGCACTTACGGCCTGCGCGCCCGCAGGCTACGACGGAGCGAACTCCAGCGTCGCCGAGCCGGTCGCCGTCGCCGCGGCCGAACCCACCGCGTCGGTCGAGCCGGACACCTCGGCCTCTCCCGGCGCCTCCGGCGCCCCCGCCGCCGACCAGGCGCCGCCGCCGGCCAACGTCCAACTGACCGACGAACTCGTCGGCAAGAAGATCGCCCGGATGGGCCGGGTCGTGGTGGACCAGGAGGGCTTCATCCTCTACCGCTTCGACAAGGACTCCGACGACCCGCCGTCGTCGAACTGCGTCGACAAGTGCGCGCAGGTCTGGCCGCCCGCGCTGACCGACGGCAACCCGCAGTTGCAGGGCGTCTCCGACGACAAGGTCGGCACCGTCACCCGCCAGGACGGCACCCGGCAGATCACCATCGGCGGCTGGCCGGTCTACCGCTACATCGGTGACAAGAAGCCGGGCCAGTGGAAGGGCCAGGGCGTCGGTGGCACCTGGTTCGTGGTCGACCCGAACGGCAAGAAGAACCTGACCTGCCTGCCGACCGGCACCCCGAAGGCGGTCGCCCCGCCGGCAGCCGGCGACTCGGGCGGCTCGAACAGCGGCGGGGACTACACCTACTGATCCTGCGTCAGCCGGGACACGGTGGCCGGTCGCAGCCGGGGAGGGCGCGACCGGCCACCGTCACGGATCAGGACCGTCGACGAACCGGCAGCGTCGGACGGTCCGGGCCGCGACGCCGGCCCCCTGGTCGGGCCGGCGTCGCGGTAACCACCCGCCGGACCCTCCCCCACCAGACCCCCGGAACGGACCAGGGCGGTGGACGCGCCACACGCCAGCGGGCGCGCGCCACCGAAGGTCCCCCCAACCCCGCACCCACGGCCGCTCGGGCGGCCGGTCCGCTCCGGGATGGAGACACCGCCGACGCGCAGGGCGTCGGCGGTGTCGTCCATTTCCGCCCCGGTCACCCTCCCCGGCGGTACGGGGCGGGGCCGTCCGTCCCCCGCGACCATGGCACAGTGGCGGGGTGACCTGGGACGAGCCGGCGGCACGCCGGGTGCTGCGACCGCCGGCCGACTACCGGCTGACCGCCTCGGTCCGGGCCCTCACCTTCAGCCCGTACGACCCGTGCGCGCGGATCGTCGCCGGCACCTTCTGGTGGGCCACCCGCACCCCGGCCGGTCCGGCCACCCTGACCCTGCGCCCGGAGGCGGGCGAGCTGCTGGCCGAGGGGCACGGGCCGGGCGCCGACTGGGTGGTCGAGCAGGCCGACGCCGTCGCCGGCCTGCGTGACGACCTGACCGGGTTCGCCGAGCTGGCCGCCGCCCACCCGCTGGTGGCCGAGCTGGCCGCCCGGCACCGGGGGCTGCGGATGCCCGCCACCGGGCAGGTCTTCCCCCGGGTGCTGCGCGCCGTCTTCGAACAGAAGGTCACCGGCACGGAGGCGTACCGGGCGTACGCGGCGACCGTGCGGCACTTCGCCGAGCCGGCCCCGGGGCCGTTCCAGCCGCTGCTGCTGCCGCCCGACGCGGCGAGGGTGGCGGCGGCCCCGTACTGGGTGTTCCACCCGTTCGGCGTGGAGCAGCGCCGGGCCGAGACGCTGCGCCGGGCCGCCGCCCTGGCCGACCGGCTGGAACGCTGCGTCGACAGCGCCGAGGCGACCCGGCGGCTCACCGCCGTCCCCGGCATCGGCCCGTGGACCGCCGCCGAGGTGGTCCGGGTCGCCTACGGCGATGCGGACGCGGTGAGCGTCGGCGACTACCACGTGCCGAACACGGTGGCCTGGGCGCTGGCCGGTGAAGCGCGCGGCGACGACGCCCGGATGCTCGACCTGCTCGCCCCGTTCCGCGGCCACCGGGGGCGGGTCTGCCTGCTGCTGGCCGCCGCCGGTATCCAGGCACCCCGGTTCGGCCCCCGGATGCCGATCCGTTCCTTCGCCCGCTTCTGACGCCCGGGGTGGGGCGGGGGCTGTGTCGCCGAGATTGCGGTATCGCAGCGGGCGGATGCCGCTGTTTCGGCCCCGTCGCGTTGGCCACGAGTCCGGCGACCGGAGCGGCCGCGCCGGGTGGGGCCGGTCAGCGGACGAGGCGGCGCAGGGTGTGGGCCAGCCAGCGGGCGTACCCGTGCTGGACGGCGCGACCGGCGGGCCCGGCGGCGGTCATGAACCAACGGTCCGGCCGGCTGAACGCGGTGACCTCGAAGCTGACCGCGCCGTCGGCGTCACGGCGGACCAGGAACGCCTCCTCCCCGCGTTCCGGATGGCCGGGCAGCGTGCCGTAGCCGAAGCCGGCCTCCCGCTCGTCGTCGACCACCCAGACCACCTCGCACGGCCCCCACACCCGCAGCGGACCCACCCCGGGTCCCGGGGTGACCCGTACGCCGGGTGCGGCCCGGACCGCGTCGGTACGCATCCGCACCCCGGCTGCCCGGTGCAACCGCCAGCTCAACACGGCCTCGGCGGCGACCGGGAAGCTGCCGGGCGGCAGCGCGCACCGGTGCCGCAGGTGGTGGTAGCCCGCCGGCAGCGACCCGCCCCGGGTCGCCCCCACCTCGGGGTACGTCAACTCGGACACCGCGCCTCCCAGGGTCACTGTCAGCCTAGGGCCGGTCCCGTCGACCGGCGACCCGACCGGTGGTGCGGGCGCGGCGGGTGGCGGTCGGCCGGTGCCGTCCCGCGCGGTGGTGGAGAGGGACGCCGACGGGTCGCACGTACCCCGGCCGGGGCTCAGCCGGCTTCGCAGCGCCGCCGCAGGCCGTCGGCCTCCAACCGCAGGTAGCGGCGCACCAGCCGGCCGCCGAGCCAACCCACCGGCCCGGCGAGCGGGCCGGTGAGTTCCAGGGCCAGCTCCACCCGGACCCGGCCGGCGGGCAGCGCGACGATCCGGTGCTCGCCCCGGCTGCGTACCCCCGGGGTGGTCGATTCCCAGACGAAGCAGCGGGGCGGGTCGATCTCGGTGACCCGCCAGGACGTCGGGCGGAGCCGGGGCTGTTCCAGCCGGGCGGTGGACCCGAGGACCAGCGGCCCGGCCTCGCCCCGGCGGGCGGTCCGGACCGAGGCGGTCCACTCCGGCCACCGTTCGATGTCGGTCTGCACCGCCCACACCGTGTCGATGTCCGCGTCGATCTCGGTCGCCGTCTCGAACCGCATGCCGCCTCCGTGGTTGCACCGCCGGCACCCGCGTGCCGCCCGGTTCCCCGACGAGCCTGCCGCAGCGATCGTGCCCCGGCCACCCTCCGGTCGCCCTCCCGACCGTGCGTCCTCCCGACCGTGCGCCCACCGGGACGCGGCCCCGGCCGGCTGCGGGGACCGGACGCAGCTTCGGCCCGGTGCGGGGCCGGGCGCGGCCTCGGGCGGGCGCGGGTTCGGGCAGGCGCGGGTTCGGGCGGTGCGCGGCTCAGCCGGCCTCGCGCAGGTCGGCCAGGTCGAGCGGGGTGTGCCGGTGGAGCAGGTCGGTCAGCTCGGCGACCGTGCCCACCTCGCCGAGCACGTTCTTGCCGCCGCCGAACCGGTCCGGGTAGCGGTGCACCAGCCGGTAACGGTGCCGGCCCCGGACCAGCTCGACGGTGACCCGCCAGCGCCCACAGCAACCACACCGCCACTCCACCCGGCGAGGCTAGCTCCGAGCGGGGCGCACGGGATCCGTATCCGCGGGGACGGACGGTACGGGCGGGGACACGCCGGACCGGCACCGACGGTGATCTGCCTCACCACTGTCGGTGGCGTCTGGTTGACTGTCGCCGTGGACCTGCCGATCAACCCCCCGGTCGAGCCGATGCTGGCCAAGAGCGTGGCCCGCCTGCCCACCGACCCCGGCCTGACCTACGAGCCCAAGTGGGACGGCTTCCGCTGCATCGTCTTCCGCGACGGCGACGAGGTCGAGCTGGCCAGCCGGGGCGGCAAGTCGATGACCCGTTACTTTCCCGAGGTGGTGGCGCAGGTCCGGGCGCAGTTGCCGACCCGGTGCGCGGTCGACGGCGAGCTGATCGTGATCCGGCGCGACGGTCCGGGCGGTCAGCCCCGGCTCGACTTCGAGCAGCTCGCCCAGCGGATCCATCCGGCCGCCTCCCGGGTGGCCCTGCTCGCCGAGACGACCCCGGCCGACTTCGTCGCCTTCGACCTGCTCGCCCTCGACGACGAGCTGCTGGTCGACGAGCCCTACCCGGCCCGGCGGGAACGCCTGGTGCGGGCGCTGGCCGGGGTCCGGCCGCCGGTGCACGTCACCCAGGTCACCACCGACCCGGAGACCGCTCGGCGCTGGTTCGAGGTGTTCGAGGGCGCCGGCCTGGACGGGTTGATCGTCAAGCCGGCCGACCTGCCCTACCAGCCCGGCAAGCGGCTGATGGCCAAGGTCAAGCACGCCCGGACGGCCGACGTGGTGGTGGCCGGGTTCCGCTGGCACAAGTCGGGCCCGGTGGTCGGCTCGCTGCTGCTCGGTCTCTACGACGACGCCGGGGTGCTGCACCACGTCGGGGTGAGCGCCTCGTTCACGATGGCCCGCCGGCAGGAGCTGCTCGACGAGCTGGCCCCCTACCGGGAGGATGTCGACGCCCACCCGTGGGTGCACGGCGACCACGAGCGCGGCCAGCGCATCCCGGGCGGGGTCAGCCGGTGGACGGGCGACAAGAACCTCGACTGGGTCCCGCTGCGACCCGAGCTGGTGATGGAGGTCGGCTACGACGCGATGGAGGGCGACCGGTTCCGGCACACCGCCCGGTTCGTCCGCTGGCGGCCGGACCGCGATCCCCGGTCCTGCCGCTACGACCAGCTCGACCGTCCGGTGCGCTTCGACGTCGACCAGGTGCTCCGGGGCGATCCGACGGCGACCGTGCCGCCGGCCGCCGACACCCCGGCGTAGCCTGACTGCTACCCGATCATGGAGGTCCGCCGGTGACCAGCACCGCCCGCCGCAACCGCCGGTTCCGGCTCGCCCTGGCCGGGTTCGTCGCGGGCGCGTTGCTCGTCACCGGGTGCACCATGCCGGCGTTCGCCCCGCGCACCGAGGACTCGTCGGCGGCGCAAACCGGCACCGGGCCCACCTGGCGGGCCTGCCCCGAGGTCGCGCAGGACCTGGTCGGCCGGGGCGCACCGGGCATGCGTTACGAGTGCGCCCGGATCGCCGTGCCGCGCAACTGGGGCACCGGCACGGGGGCGACCGCCGGGCCGGGCAGCGGCGAGACCTTCGAGATCGCGCTGCTGCGGGCCCGTTCCAGCAAGCAGCGGGACCGGATCGGCTCCCTGGTGATCAACCCGGGCGGGCCGGGTGGGTCCGGCGTGGACACCGCCGTCTACCTGTCGTTCGGGCCGTCGTTCGGAGGGCTGCCCACGGCGGTGACCGACCGGTTCGACATCGTCGGCTTCGACCCGCGCGGGGTGTCCCGGTCCAGCCCGGTGAAGTGCATCTCCGACGCCGACCTCGACGCCAGCTTCGGCTACGACCCCGATCCGCGCAGCCAGCAGTCGTTCGACGCCTACCAGGCGCTCAACCGGCGGATCGGCCGGGGCTGCGGCGACCGGTACGGCGACCAGCTCCCGCTCTACGGCACCGAGCAGGCCGCCCGGGACATGGACGCGGTCCGGGCCGCCGTCGGCGACGACAAGCTCACCTACCTCGGCTACTCCTACGGCACCCTGCTCGGCGCGACCTACGCGCAGCTCTACCCGCAGCGGGTCCGGGCGCTGGTGCTCGACGGCGCGGTCGACCCCCGGCAGCAGCTGGTGGCCGGTTCGGAGAGCCAGGCCCGGGGCTTCGAGCGGGCGTTCGACAACTTCGACAGGTGGTGCGCGGCGAACGCCGGACGCTGCCCGATCGCCCCGGACGCCCGGGGCGCGGTCACCTCGGCGATCGACAAGGCGAAGGTCTCCCCGGTACGCGGCGCCGACGGCCGGGAGGCCACCTCCGGGTGGGTCTTCTACGCGGTGATCTCCTCGCTCTACACCGAGTCGGGCTGGGAGGAGCTGGCCCGCGCGATCGACCGCCTCGACGAGGGTGACCCGACCGACGTGTTCAAGCTCGCCGACTCGTACGCCGGGCGGGGCGAGGACGGGCACTACTCCAACCTCTTCGACGCCAACCTGGCGGTGAACTGCGCCGACGAGACCGAGAAGCCCAGCGTCGACCAGATCCGCCAGTTGCAGTCCGAGTGGCGGCAGAAGTATCCGCTGTTCGGGCCGGCCCTGGCGGTGGGCATGTTCGGGTGTGTCGAGTGGCCGGGCGGGCGGGACCCGTATCCGACCGGCCGGGCCGACGGCGCGCCGCCGATCGTGGTGGTGGGCACCACCGGTGACCCGGCCACCCCGTACGAGCAGACCGCCCGGCTGGCCGACATGCTGGGGGTCGGGCGGGTGCTCACCTGGGAGGGCGAGGGGCACACCGCCTACCCGCAGACCTCCTGCATCACCGAGGCGGTGGACGCCTACCTGATCTCGCTCACCGTGCCCCGGGAGGGGCTGCGCTGCCCCGCCCGCTGACCGGCGACGGGCCACACAGCGGGCGACGGGTCAGCGGCGGTTGCGACGTCCGCGCAGCCGTTGCCGGACGAGGGTGGCGTGGTCCGGTGGGGCCGGCGGCGGTGGCAGTTCCGGCAGTGCGATGCCCTGCCGGGCGGCCAGTTCCTCCAGCAGCGCCCGCATCCGCCGCACGTCGTTCTTCAACTCCTCCTGCTCGACGTGCTCGAACGCGTCGTCGTCGACGATGAGCCGACTGGCGAAGTGTGCGGTGATCAGAGGGATGACCAGCAGCACCATGGTGGAGATCAGCAACGCGGCGAGGGCCCGCCCCGGCCAGGTGGTCGGCGAGATGTCGCCGTACCCGACGGTGGAGGCGGTGACCACCGCCCACCAGACGGCATCGGCGGCGCTGCGGTGCTCCACCTGCCCGTAGATCACCCCGGCCACCACGATCATCAGCAGGTACGACGTGATCAGCGTCCGGGGCGAGTTGGCGAAGTACACCAGGCCCCGGTAGACCCACCGGAACGGCAGCAGCAACGGCTCCATGTCGCACCATGCTGCACCCCGTCCGCCACCTCCGCCCGTCGATCGACCAGGGTCGCTGTGGCAGGCTGCCCGGCGTGACCGAGGTGACCCTGCGCGAGGCGGTCCGGGCCGACCTGCCCGCCATCCTGACCCTGCTCGCCGACGACGCGCTCGGCCGCACGCGCGAGCACGCCGCGGTAGACGAGGCGTACGAGCGGGCCTTCGCCGACATCACCGCCGACCCGCGCAACCAGCAGCTGGTGGCCGAACGCGACGGGGAGGTGGTCGGCTGCTTCCAGCTCACCTACATCCCGGGGCTGGGCCGGCACGGCGCACAACGGGCGCTGGTCGAGGCGGTCCGGGTCCGCGCCGACCTGCGCGGGCAGGGGGTCGGCGAGGCGATGATGACCTGGGCGATCGACCAGGCCCGGCGGCGGGGCTGCGGGTTGGTGCAGCTCACCACCGACAAGTCCCGCGCCGACGCGCACCGCTTCTACCGACGCCTCGGCTTCGTCGCCAGCCACGAGGGCATGAAACTCCCCCTCTGACGGGACGGGCACGGGGCGGGCGGGCGCGTCAGTCGTCGGCCAGGCGGCCGTCGCGCAGGGTCAGCGTCCGGTCGGCCACCTCGATCAGCGCCGGATCGTGGGTGGCGACCAGCGCGGTCATCCCCCGGGCGTGCACCACCGCGCGGAGCAGGTCCATGATCGCCCGGCCGGTCTCGGAGTCGAGCTGGCCGGTCGGCTCGTCGGCGATCAGCAGGTCGGGTTCGTTGGCCAGGGCGCGGGCCACCGCGACCCGCTGCTGCTGCCCGCCGGACAGCTCGTAGGGGCGCTGTCGGGCGTGCGCGCCCAGACCCACCAGTTCCAGCAGCACCGCCACCCGTTCCTCGCGCTCGGCCGCCGGAACCCGGGCCAGCCGCAGCGGCACCCCGACGTTCTCCGCCGCCGACAGGATCGGCACCAGTCCGAAGGTCTGGAACACGAAACCGACGGTGCCCCGGCGCAGCCGCAGCAGCTCGGCCTCACCGGCGGCGGTGACGTCGTGCCCGGCCACCCGCACCCGGCCGGCGTCCGGTCGGTCCAGCCCGCCGACCAGGTTGAGCAGGGTGGTCTTGCCAGCGCCGGAACGTCCCCGCACCGCCACCAGTTCGCCCCGGGCGGCGGTGAAGGAGACCTCGCGGACGGCGTGCACGGCGTGCCGTCCCCGGCCGAACGTCCGACTCACCTGCTCGACCCGGACCACCTCGTCGGTGACCGGGTCGGCGGCCCGGACGGAAACCTGCTCGCTCATGCGTCACTCCCGTTCGGTTGCGGCGTCCGGTCACCGGGGCGGACCTGCACGTGGTCCGGGGCGAGGTCGAGGCGGACCCGGTCGCGCAGGGCCAGCGCCTCCACGAAGGGCGCCGGTAGCTGCATCCGGCCGGTCCGGTCCAGCACCGCGTACTCCTCGCTGACCAGTTCGGTGCTGCCGTCGACGCCGACGCGGGCGGTGCGGCGTACCTCGGAGGCGGTCCGGCCGTCGCGGATCGCGACGGTGCGGCGGACCTGGTCGGCGACGGCGTGGTCGTGGGTGACCACCACCACGGTCACCCCCAGTTCGGCGTTGATGGTGCGCAGCGCCGCGAAGACCTCCGCGCCGGTAGCCTCGTCCAGTTCACCGGTCGGCTCGTCGGCGAAGAGCACCTCCGGGTCGTTGGCGACCGCCACCGCCACCGCGCAGCGCTGCTGTTCACCGCCGCTGAGCTGGCCGGGTCGCCGGTCCGCGCAGTACCCCACCCCGACCAGTTCCAGCAGTTCGTCGGCGCGCTGCCGGCGGGCCCGTGCGCCACCGCCGCGCCGGGCCAGCCGCATCGGCAGTTCCACGTTCTCCCGCGCGGTCAGGTACGGCAGCAGGTTCCGGCCGGTCTGCTGCCAGACGAACCCGACGGTGCGTCGCCGGTAGGCCAGCCGGCGGCGGGCCGACATCGACAGCAGGTCGTACTCGGCGACCCGGGCGATGCCGGCGGTCGGGGTGTCCAGCCCGGAGAGGATGTTGAGCAGGGTCGACTTGCCCGAGCCGGAGGCCCCGACGATCGCCACCAGCTCACCCCGGTCGATCACCAGGTCGAGCCCCTGGAGGGCGACCACCTCGACCCCCTCGGTCTTGAAGATCCGCACCAGCCCGTCGCAGACGATGTGCCCGCGCAGCCGGTCCTGCCCGCCGGCCCGTTCGGCCGCCCGCTGCGCCGCCCGGCGTTGCAGGTCGGCCAGGTCCGGGACGACGGGGTTCGGGGCGGTCGTGGTCATCTCAGCTCTCCTCTCCGAGCCGGAGCACCTCGCCGAGGCGCATCCGACGGTTGTTCAGGGCCTCCACCGCCAGGGCGAAGCCCAGCGCGACCGCGCCGAGCCCGACCGTGGCGGCGACCGGACCGGGGGCGAACCCCACCCGCACCGGCGTGCCGTTGGTGAAGGCGGCAAGGCCGAGCAGCGGGGTGAGCAGCAGCGGCAGCAGCACCCCGACCAGTGCGCCGGTCAGCACCGCCACCCCGACCAGCGGAGCCAGCTCCACCAGCAGCAGCCCCCGCCACTGCCGGCGGGACAGCCCGAGGGTGCGCAGCCGGGACAGCACCTCGCCCCGGGCGCGGGCCCCGGCCAGCACGGTGAAGGCGACCGCGAGCAGCGCCAGCACCCCACCGGCCACCGCACCGGCGGTGAACCCGAACGCCAGCAGCCCGTTGGCGCCCCCGCCACCCAACCGCAGCCGGGTCTGCGACCAGGTCTGCACCGCCACCCCCCGGGGCCGTTCCCGGCCGGTCACCGCGCCGCCGGTCTGGTAGCGCTGTTGACCCTCGTCCCCGGCCTGGCGCAGCGCCCCGGCGTCGAGCCGGTCGCCGGCCACCAGGAATGCGGTGGGCACCGGCGGACTGTCCCGCCGGGGCAGCGCCTGCCAGGGCAGCACCACGTACCGGCTGGTGTTCGGCCGGGCCAGCGGGAAGTCGGCGACGGTGTCGGCGGGGATGAACTCGTACCGCTGGCCCTGCACGGTGACGAAGGCGGACCGCAGGCCGGCGTCGGCGAGGTCGGCGGCGACCGCCGGAGAGACCACCGCCGGCAGCGGGCCGTCGCCCGGCCGGGCGTCGCGCAGCGGGCCGGGCACCGGGACGTCCCGGTCGGCGGCCCGCGCCGTGCGGGCCAGGCCGGGGCCGTCGACCAGCAGCACGCTGGTGTCGCGCAGCCGGGCGTCGGTGCCGGCGGCGTCGGTGGCCAGCCGCTGCGCCGACTCGTCGACCAGTCCGGTGGCGGCCCGCACCCCGGGCAGCCGCTCCAGGGCCGGCCCGGTGTCGGGGGCGAGCCGGTCGCCCCGGATCAGCGCGTCCGCCGGCACCGCCCGGGTGGCGACGTCGTCGCGGGTGTCCTCGATGCCGGTGGCGACCACCGCGCAGAACGCGGCGGTGGCGACCGCGAGCACCACCACGACCAGTGGGGTGGCCGCCGCCGCCCGGCCGGCGCGGGCCGTGCCCAGGAAGGCGACACTTCCCCGGGTACGCGCGGCGAGCCGCCCGGCCAGCCGTACGGGCCACGGGTACAGCCGCAGCGCCAGCACCGACGCGGCGACCGCGACCAGCGCCGGCACCGACACCAGCAGCGGGTCCACCGTGCCGGGGGTGAGGCCGCGCCGCCGCAGCAGCACCACCGCCAGCCCGGCCAGCAGCACCAGCGCGGCCTCGGTGGTGGCCCGCCGGGCGGACGGCCGCAGCCGACCCAGGTCCCGCCGCCCGACCACCCCGGACGGTACGGCCAGCGTCGCCACCGGCAGCGCCAGGGTGACCAGGACTGTCGCGCCGACGGCGAGCGGCCCGGTGCCGCCGGGCGCACCGGGCAGCAGGCCACCGAGCAGCCAGCCGAGCCCGGCGGCGGGCGGGACGACCAGCAGCGACTCGGCGAGGCTGCGCCGCAGTCCGGTGGTGGCCCCGCCGCCCCGGGCACGGATCAGCACGAACTCGACGCGGCGGCGGCGTACGGCCAGCGCGGCGGCCAGCACGACCAGCCCGGCCAGCGTCGCCAGCACCCCGGCGGCGATGACGGCGAGCAGGGTACGCGCCGAGGTGACCGCCCGGCTGAACTCGCGCAGCGGGACGTCGACGCCCTGGGTCAGCTCGGTGTCGGTGGCGGTGCTGGCCCGCGCCAGCCGTTGCACCCCGTCGACGAGCTGGTCGACGCGCCGCACGTCGATGCCGTCCGCGCCGAGCCGGTAGCGCCAGGTGAAGGAGATCGGCCGCCCCTGCCCGGCCAGCCGGTCCAGGGCGGCGACGGCGACCGCCCCGACCAGGATGAACGGTTGACCGTCGCCCTCCGGCTCACCGACCTGAAGCAGCGACGGCAGGGCGTCCCAGCTTCCGTCGGCGGGGTCGACGGGGCGGAACGTCCCGACCACGGTCAGCGGGGTCGACGGGTGTTGCGGGTCGGGGGCGGCGAGCCGGAGCCGGCTGCCGACGCGCAGCCCGAACCGGCCGGCGACGTCGGCGGCCAGGGCGACCTGCACCGGGGCGTCGTCGTCGGGCGGGACGGCCGGCCAGCGTCCCTGCACCAGGGTGCCGGTCGTCTCGATGCCGGGGGCGGCCCGCAGGCCCAGCTCCACCAGGTAGTTGCCCCGGGCCAGGTCGGGGCCGGTGACCAGGTCACCGGGGGTCTGCGCGGCGTACCAGCGGTGCGCCACGGCGGCGCGCACGTCGGCGGGCATCCGCTGCTGGAACGTGTCGAGGTCGGCGGCCCGGCTGCTGGCCGGTGGCGCGCCGACGACGGGTCGGGTGGTGTAGGTCAGGTCGCGGCGGGCACCGGGCTCGGCGGCGAGGTGTTCCCGCAGCCCCTGGTCGGCCAGCCGGTTGGCCACCCTCGGCACCCCGCCGACCAGCAGAGCGATCACCAGGGTCAACGCGGCCAGCAGCAGGAACTGCCCGCTGTGGGCGCGTACCCGCCGGATCACGACGCCGATGTTCATCGCTGGTCCTCCCCGTGGTGCAGCGGTCCGGTCGTCGTGGTCCTCACCGGTCTCCCCCGGTGCGCAGCCGGGCGGCGGCGACCCGCTGCCGCAGCCCGGCGGCCATCGCCGCGCTGCCGGCCAGCGCGGCCAGCAGCAGCCCCGCCACGGTCCACCCGATCGGCGCCCAGGCCAGGGCGAACGTCGGCGCGGGCACGGGTCGCCCGGCGGCCGGGGTGAGGATCACCAGGGGTGCCATGGTGGCCCCGACGACCGCGCCGAGCAGCAGGCCGACGCCGACGCCGATCCCGGCCAGGAAGGTCTGTTCGGCGAGCAGCGCGCGGGCCAGCAGCCGGGGGGACGCGCCGAGGGTGTGCAGCACCGAGAACTCGCCGAGCCGGTGCCGGGCGGTGGCCCACACGTCGACCACCAGGCCGACCAGGGCGAGCAGCACCGAGCCGAGGGCGGCGGCCAGCAGCCCGGTCCGGGCTCCCTGCCAGTACGGGTCGTCGGCGGCCACCGCGGCGGCCTGCCGGCGGTCCAGCAGGGTCGTCCCGGGTAGCGCGGTGGCGGCCCGGGTGGCCTCGGCGTGGGCGGCGGGGTCGGTCCGCAGCCACCATTCGGGTACCGGCCGGACGGTGCCCGAGTTGCGGATCAGCCAGTCGGTGGCGGCGGGCAGGTCGAGCAGCACCCCGTCCCCGGCGGTGGCGGGCAGCGCGGTCACCTCCCCGAGCAGGCGCACCGGCAGGGAGACCCCGGACAGGGTGAGCTGCACGGTTTCCCCGGGCCGGACGTTGAGCGCGGCCCGCACGGCCGGGGTCATCACGGCCGGTACGGCGGTGTCCGGGCCGTCCGGCACCACCGCGAAGCGGGACGCCGGCTGGTAGGCGTACCGGCCGCCGTCGAGGAACCCGACGGGGTGGGTGGCGGTCAGTCCGGCGTCGTCGGCGGTGGCGGTGCTGTTCGCGGCGGACTCGGCGGCGGCCACCCGCCACCGGCCGGTGGGGGTGAGCGTGGTGGACCGGGCGTCCGGGCCGACGGTGCGCAGGTCCCGCACCCGCAGCGCGTACGCGGTGCCGGCGACGTCCCCGCCGTCGGCCTCGAACCCGGCCAGCCGCAGTCCCGCGACGGCGGGCAGGTCGACCCGGAACCCGGTGGCCCGTCCGTCGCTGCCGGTGCTCGCCACGGGCAGCCGGTAGGCCAGCCCGTCGGCCCGGGTGAGCAGCACCGACACGGCGATCCGGTGCGGGGCGACGGCCTGGTCGACGGGGGTGCTCACGGTGCCGGTGAGGCTGCGGGCGTCGGCCGGCAGCGGCTGCCCGAGGGCCGGTCCCCGGGCGGCGGTGAGCTGCGCGAACAGTTCCCGCGCGGACCGGTCGGCGAGCCGGTCGCTGAACTTGGCCACCTCGGCTGCCTGTGCGGTGTCCAGGCCGAGCACAGTGGCCTGCCGGTCGTCGCGGCCGACCCGGATGTCGTCGCGCCAGGCCGGCAGCGCCCGGTCGACGCCGGGTAGCGCGGCGAGCGCGGCGGCCCGGTCGACGGGGGCGACGCCGGTGCGTTCGACCAGCCGCAGGTCCGCGCCGACGCGGTGGTCGGCCTGGTCGACCTGGGACCGTTCCCCGGTGGCGACGAGCGACCAGGCCAGCGTGCTGCCGCCGACGGCGAGGGCGAGCAGCAGCACCGGCCCGGCGTGTGGCCGCCGGCCGGCCTGCCACATCCCGAAGATGGTCGCGGTCCACGGTCGCCTGTCGACGAACCGTTCGGCGAACCGGGTGGCCGGCGGGAGCAGCCGTAACGCCACCACCGCCCCGGCCAGCACCCCCAGGGTCGGCGCGGCCACCAGCAGCGGGTCGACGCCGAGGTCGTTGCCGGCGCCGGCCAGCGGTGAGGAGTAACGGCGCAGTTGCACCCAGGCGAGGACGGCGAAGGCGACCAGGGCCAGGTCGAGTCCGGCCCGGCTGACGGTGGTGACCCGGTCGGGGCGGGACCGGGCGGCCAGGTCGGCCACGTAGGTGCCCGCGCCGCGCAGGGTGGGGGCGACCATCGCGACGAGGCAGCCGGCGGCGGTGGCCAGGGCCGCCGCCCAGACCCACGGACCGCCACCGACGGCACCGCCGAGGTCGACCGGCCCGTCGGCGGCGACCCGGCGCAGCGCCCCGCCGGCGAGCAGGGGTCCGAGCAGGGCAGCGGGGACGACCACCAGGGTCGCCTCCCGGGCGGCCAGGCCGGCGAGTTGCCGGCGGGCCGCACCCCGGGCTCGCAGCAGGGCGGTCTGGGCGCGCCGGTCCTCGTGCAGCAGGGCGGCGATCAGCACCAGCGCGTACCCGCCGAGGACCACGATCAGCAGCAGCGGGGTGGCCAGGGCCGAGCGACCGGCCAGGTCGGCCCGGCTGATCCGGTCGATGAGCCGGTCGAGGGTGGTCACCGCCTGGGCCGACGAGCCGAGCCCGGCCGTCTCGGGCACCCCGGTCGCGGCGGTGGCGACGGCCCGGCGCAGCGCCGGTAGCCGGTCCGCCCCGACGGCGGTCAGGTCGGGCGCGACCACCCAGGCGGCGGAGACCGAGCCGGGGAAGGTGGCCGCGAAGTCGGCCGGGTCGAGCACGAACGGCCCGTGCGTGGCGTCGCCGTCCGCGTCGGTGCCCAGTCCGGGGGCGAGCCGCCAGTACGGGTCGGCCGGGTCGCGGGGCCGCCAGGTGCCGGCGAGCACCACCTCGGTACGCCGGTCGGCGCTGCGGTCGCGCATCGGCACCCGGTCGCCGGTGCGCAGGCCCAACGCACCGGCGACCTTCTCGGGCAGGGTGGCCTGGAGCGGGCCGGCCCCGGCGGTCGGCCAGGCGCCGTCGACGAGGTCGGCGTGCTCGGCCAGGTCGTCCAGGGTGGCCAGGGTAGCGAAGACCGGCTCCTTTCCGGTCCGGATGCCCGGCCCGAGGGTGCCGGTGAGTTCCCTGCCGGTGCCGTAGCGGGCGGCGGAGACCCGGATCGGGGTGCCCTTGAGGGCGGTGGCGAAGCCGTCCCGGACGGCCCGGTCGCGGGTGGCGTACTCGGTGCGGTCGCGGCCACCGGAGCCGCTGACCAGCAGGCTGCGTTCCTCGACGGGCGCGGCGGTGATCAGGGCGCGCTGCCCGGCGTCGACGGCCCGCCGGTTGTAGTCGGCCAGCCCGGTGACCAGTGCGATCGCGACCACCGCGGCGGCGACCGCCGCGAGCAGCAGTCCCCGCGCCTCGCGGGCCCGCCTCCACACCAGCTTCATCCGTTGCCTCCCCCGGGCCCGGGGTCGGGCCGACGGAGAGCAAGAGCGGTGACCCGGCGGGAAAGGTTCGCACCCGTTACTTGATCGTTATCCTGGCCCGCCGGTTGGCCCGCAGGCGTGGATCTGGTGTGATCGGCGGCATGGAAACCGCGCTGATGCTGTCGACCGTCGCCCTCGTGCTGGCGTTGGTGATGCAGTTCCCGCTGCGCAACCGCCGCGACGACGTGTCGTTCCGGCTGGTGGAGATCGAACGCCGCCAGCGGCTGATCATGGAGCACCTGGGCGTCGTGGACCGGGGCCCGGCCCTGCCCGGGGTGCGGGAGCACCTGGCCCGGGGCGACAAGATCAGGGCGATCAAGGCGTACCGGGAGGCGACCGGGACGGACCTGCGCACCGCCAAGGAGGCGGTCGAGGCGATCGCCGCCGGACGCTGACCCCATGATCGACGCAGGTGGGCCGAGGTTGCGCGGTCACAGTGGCCACTGACCCCATGATCGACTCAAGTGGGCCGAGGTTGCGCGGTCACACCGACCACTGAACCCACGATCAGCTCAAGTGGGCCGATGTTGCGCGATCACACGGCTTACATGCCGCAACATCAGCGACATTGAGTTGATCACCCAGGCGATCGCAGCGCGATCACACCGGCCACTGAACCCACGATCGACTCAAGTGGGCCGACATTGCGCGGTCACACCGACCACTGACCCAAGATCGACTCAAGTGGGCCGATGGTGCGCGATCACACGGCTTACATACCGCAACATCAGCCACATTGAGTTGATCACCCCGGCGATCGCAGCGTGCGCCGGCCCGGCGTCGATCATGGGGTCGGCGTCCAGGCCCGACCGGGCAGTCTTGCGGCCCGGCCAGGGTCAGCCCGGGACCGACGTCCGGCGGGCCGGCCGGTACATGGAGCAGACCAGCGGGCCGCCCTCGATCGTGGTGCGCGCCGTGACCGTGAAGCCGAGGCGTTCGTAGAGGCGGACGTTGCGCTCGTCGGAGGTTTCCAGCGCGATGCCGTCCGGGTCGCCGGAGGCCTCGACGAGGGTCACCCCCGCGGCGGTGACGGCGGAGCCGAGACCGACGCCGCGCCGGTCCGGGTGGACGCCCAACGTCGCGAGTTCCCACGCGCCGGGTGGCCGCGCCGGCAGCTCGACGGCCATGAGCGCCGCCAGCCGGTCACCGTGCAGCTCCGCGATCCGCGCCTGGAGGTCCTCCCCCGGCGCGGGCGCGTCACCCGGCAGGAACGCGGCGACCGCCCGAGCGTCGTCAGCGACGAGGACGAGGCCGTGCGCGAGGGCGTGCCCCAGGTAGAGGGCCTGTAGCTCTTCGAGTCGACGCGGGTAGTCGTCGGCCGGGATCGACCACCGCGTCCACGGGTAGTCGTGGAAGGCGACGGCGAGCGTACGCGCGGCGCGGGGCAGGTCGGGGGCGGTGGCCCGGCGGATCTGGCTGGTCATCGGCCCGACCCTAGTCAGCCCGTGGTCAGCTCCGGCCGGTGCTCGCGGATCCACGCCTCGACGTCGGCCTTCCGCCACACCTTGCCCTGCATCAGGTCGGCCACCGGATCAGGGAAGTTCCGGTGACTGGTGATCACGTAGACCCGCTGCTTGCTGATGCCGCCCAGCATCACGCGGATCTCGTGCGCACCTACCAGCTCCATACGGCGGACGCTAAACAGTTGCCCCGGACTCTTGACCCGGGTCAACATACCGGTCACTGT
Source organism: Micromonospora humida (assembly GCF_016901255.1). Lineage (NCBI taxonomy): Bacteria > Bacillati > Actinomycetota > Actinomycetes > Micromonosporales > Micromonosporaceae > Micromonospora > Micromonospora humida. Next base: position 540,837 of record NZ_JAFEUC010000002.1, on the reverse strand, counting down.
ATCGGGTATGCCAAAGAACGTCTCGCCTGTTCATGATCGGCAGCGGCGGCCCGTGGGTGGGCATCCACCGATGCGTCCGCTGTGGCGCTGCCGGACGTGTGCCGCACCCTGGCCGTGCCAGCCCGCCCGCCTGCTCCTGACCAGGGAGTACCGCCGGGACCGGGTGGCTTTGTCGATCTACATGTCCAGCCAGTTGTTCGAGGCCACCGCCGACCTGGTGCGACTCAATCCGCACCCGGCCCCGTCCCCGGCGGAACTGTTCGACCGTTTCCTCGCCTGGACCGCCCGGCCATCCACCCGGGCCACTGACGCGTCCGGGCCGGACGACGGGCATCGGCCCGGGGCGGCGACCCCGGAACCGGCTGCGGCCGCGGACCGTCCGGCCGACCGACTGCCGGAAACTATCTGACGAGCAGGGTCAGCAGTCCGGTGAGGGCGACGAGGACCGCGGCCACCCCGGTGAGCACGGCCGGCAGGATCTTGAGGTATTCGAGGATCACGGAATGCCGGCCCGGCACCCCGCCGATCCGCTGCGTTCGTCTCGTCGTGGCCGCCATGGTGATTCCCCTGTCCGGTGCCCGCGTCCGGTCGGATGAATCGGAGCCGCTGACCGGCGAATCGACTGTCGCCGCCGGGAAGCAGCCGACCGGACACTCCACAGCGAGGGCATAAGCCCTGTTCACACGAGTGCAGCCGACTTCCGCGCATCCTACCTTTCATATTCGACCGTAGGCGTGACGACCAGTCGAGCGCAATCATCAGTACCGGAAAGAGTACGGAGGAATGCCATTTTCACGCGTGGGAGTGGCATGCCGAGCAACTGATTACGGATTACCGGCGGGCACCCCGTACCAGCACCACCGCCGGCATTCCGATTTCCGCCGGTGGCGTGGTCGGTTGTCAGGCGGTGGGGTCGTCGGCCGGGCGCTTCGCCCGGCTCGGCTGCACCCGTTTCGGTTCACCGGGCATCTTCGGATGGTCGGGTGGATAGGGCAGGTCACCCAGGCCCTGCCCGGCGTCCCGCTCGGCCCAGTCGAGCAGGGGGGTGATGTCGACCGGGTCGTCGTCGATGCCCGCGTGCGGGTCACCCCGCTCGGCCAACCGGACCGGCACCGTCCGCAGGTCGAAATCGTCGGGATCGACGTCGGGCAGCTCGTCCCAGGTGACCGGGGTGGAGACGGTGGCCCGCGCGTTGGCGCGCAGCGAGTACGCGCAGGCGATGGTGCGGTCCCGGGCCATCTGGTTGTAGTCGACGAAGACCCGCTGCCCGCGTTCCTCCTTCCACCAGGCGGTGGTGACCAGGTCGGGCCGACGCCGTTCCAGCTCCCGGGCCAGCGCGATGGTGGCCCGGCGCACCTCGGTGAACGTCCAGCGCGGGGCGATGCGCAGGTAGACGTGCAGCCCCCGGCCGCCGGAGGTCTTCGGCCAGCCGGTGACGCCCAGCTCGGTGAGGATGCCCCGCAGCTCGGCGGCGGCCGTCGCCGCGTCGGTGAAGTCGGTGCCGGGCTGCGGATCGAGATCCACCCGCAGCTCGTCGGGATGGTCGACGGCGGCGGCCCGGACCGGCCACGGGTGGAACACCACCGTGCCCATCTGCGCGGCCCAGGCGACGTGGGCGAGGTCGGTCGGGCGCAGCTCGTCGGCACCCCGGCCGCTGGGGAAGGTGATGCCGACCGTCTGCACCCACGGCGGCACGCCCCGGGTGGGCACCCGCTTGGAGAAGAAAGCCTCCCCCGCGATGCCGTCGGGGAAGCGTTGCAGGGTGGTCGGCCGGTCGGCCAGCGCGCGCATGATGCCCTCGCCCACCGCGACGTAGTAGTGGAAGACGTCGGCCTTGGTGAACCCGCGCTCCGGGAAGATCACCCGATCCGGGCTGCTCAGCCGGACGCTGCGCCCGGCCACCTCGACCTCGGTCGCCGTCGTCTTCCCGCTGGCCGCCATGGCGCGACCATATGCGATGCCCCCGACATCCGACGTACGGTTGACAGGTGAGTCTTGACGAGAGCGAACTGCCCCGCACCGAGGACGAGTGGCGGGTCCGGCTGACCCCGGAGGAGTTCCGGGTGCTGCGCGAGGCCGGCACCGAACGCCCCTTCACCGGCGAGTACGTCGACACGAAGACCCCCGGCGTCTACCACTGCCGGGCCTGTGGGCTCGAACTGTTCTCCAGCGACACCAAGTTCGACTCGCACTGCGGCTGGCCGAGCTTCGACGACGCCATCCCGGGCCGGGTGCGGGAGATCCAGGACACCAGCCTAGGCATGGTGCGGACCGAGATCCGCTGCGCCCGCTGCGACAGCCACCTCGGGCACGTCTTCCACGGCGAGGGCTTCACCCCCAGGGACACCCGGCACTGCGTGAACTCGGTGTCGATCCGGCTGGAACCGAAGCAGGGCTGAACCGGAGCAGGGCTGAACCGGAGCAGGGCGGTCAGAGCAGGAGCAGGCTGCCCTCGTCGTCCACCCGGTCGGCGGCGGAGTCGTCGAGCCAGACACCCCCGGTGGCGAGGTAGCGGAACCGGTGCTCGCCGGGACCGAGCCGGACGGTCACCGTCCGCGTGCCGTCCCGGCGTGGCACCAGCTCGTGCCGGCCCGGCTGCCAGTCGTTGAAGCAGCCGACGACGCTGACCGTGCCGGGCGGGGTGTCCCGGGGCAGGCAGAAGGTGACCCGGGTCTGGGTGCCGAAGAGTCTGCTGCGCTTGATCACGTGATCCTCCCGGGGTCGAGGCGTCCTACCGGGTCCAACGCCCGACACGCCGGGGCGAAACGCCGTCCGACCCCACCGATAGGGGCATTTCGCCCTGCGCGACCGCCGCCCTGTCGCACCCTGGGGGCAGATGTCCGATTCGGGGGGTGTGACAGGTGGCTACCTGCGAGGTCTGCGGTAACGACTACTGGATGGCGTTCGAGGTGCGTACGGTCAGCGGTGACGTACACACCTTCGACTCCTTCGAGTGCGCGGCGCACAAGCTCGCGCCGATCTGCGAGCACTGCCAGGTGAAGATCATCGGGCACGGGGTGGAGGTCGGCGGCCGGTTCTTCTGCTGTGCGCACTGCGCCCGCGCCGTGGAGTCCCTGGGCGCGGAGATCCGCGACGCGGTCGGCGCCCGCCCGGCCTGACCCGCCCGACCTGACCCATCCGGCCAGCCCCGACGCCACGGGGCGTGCCGGGTCGGCGGGCGGGGCCGCCTACCATCGCCTGATGGCACCGCAGACCGTCGACGTCCACGTCGCCAGCTTCACCGAGCTGGACGTACGCACCTTCCACGACCTGCTGCGGTTGCGCATCGACGTGTTCGTGGTGGAGCAGCACTGCCCGTACCCGGAGCTGGACGGGCGGGACGTCGAACCCGGCACCCGGCACCTCTGGCTGGCCCACGACGGCGTCGTGCGGGCCTACCTGCGGCTGCTCGCCGACCCCGGCGGGGTGGTGCGGATCGGCCGGGTGGTGGTGGCCCCGGCGGCCCGCGGCGGCGGGCTCGCCGGCCGGCTGATGACCGAGGCGTTGCGGCTGGTCGGCGACCGGCCCTGCGTGCTGGAGGCGCAGGCCCACCTGGCCGGCTTCTACGCCGGGCACGGCTTCACGGTGACCGGCCCGGAGTACGTCGAGGACGGCATCCCCCACCTGCCGATGCGCCGCGGTGGGGCAGACGACCTGAAACATTGACGGATACCGCTTTCCTATGCAAGCCTGCGGGGGCAGAGCCGTCGTGGGAGCCGACAGCAGGCATGGGAGGGGCAACTCCCGGCCGTCCGGGCGTCGTTCGACCGACCCCTTCCTCTCGGAGGCTCCATGTCCACCGTCCTACGCAGACGACCCACCGCGCTCGCGGGGTCGCTGCTCACCATCGGCGCGATCATCGCGCTGCTGCTCACCACCGCCCTGGCCAACTCGGCCTCCGCGCACGGCGCGGTGGTGAACCCGGGGTTCCGCGCCTACAGCTGCTGGGAGCGCTGGGGTGCCGAGTTCCAGAACCCGCGCATGGCCACCGAGGACCCGATGTGCTGGCAGGCCTGGCAGGCCGACCCGCAGGCCATGTGGAACTGGAACGGCCTGTTCCGCGAGGGTGTCGCCGGCAACCACCAGGGTGCCATCCCGGACGGCCAGCTGTGCAGCGGCGGACGCACCCAGAACGGCCGCTACAACGCCCTGGACACCGTGGGCGCGTGGAAGACCACGTCGGTCGCGAACAGCTTCCGGCTGAAGTTCTTCGACCAGGCCAGCCACGGGGCCGACTACATCCGGGTGTACGTCACCAAGCAGGGCTTCAATTCGGCGACCACACCGCTGGGCTGGGGCAACCTGGAACTGGCCGGGCAGATCGGCAACACGCCGGCCTCCCAGTGGGACAAGGACACCGGTGGCGTGTCGATCCAGATCCCGGTGAACGCGCCGGGCCGTACCGGTCGGCACATCGTCTACACCGTGTGGCAGGCCAGCCACCTGGACCAGTCGTACTACCTGTGCAGTGACGTGGACTTCGGTGGCGGCACCAACCCGACCACGCCGCCGCCCACCACGGCCCCGCCGACCACGCCGCCGCCCACCACGGCCCCGCCGACCACCCCGCCGCCCACCACCGCCCCGCCGACCACCCCGCCGGCGACCGGTGGCTGCACCGCGACCTACCGGGTGACCTCCACCTGGAACGGCGGGTTCCAGGGTGAGGTGGACGTGACCGCCGGGTCCTCGGCGATCAAGGGCTGGACGGTGAACTGGACGTACTCCGGGGGCCAGCAGATCAGCCAGGCGTGGAACGCTACGCTGACCAGCAGCGGGTCTGCGGTGACCGTCCGCAACGTCAACTACAACGGCGCGTTGGCCGCCGGCGGGAAGACCACCCTCGGCTTCCTCGCCTCGGGCAGCAGCGGCACCAGCCCGACCCCGGTCTGCACCGCGACCGTCTGACCGGTCGGCACGGCACAGCAGACGCGACACCACGGAAGTAGCGGCCTCCCGCGCGGCGGGAGGCCGCTACTTCCGTGATCGGGCACGATCCTGACCGCCGGGGCACCACGACCCGGGGCGGGCGGGTGTCAGACCAGGCAGTTGACGATGTCGGCGACCGAGCGACGCCGGCCGGTGTAGAACGGGACCTCCTCGCGGACGTGCCGCCGGGCCCCGGAGGCCCGCAGGTCCCGCATCAGGTCGACGATCCGGTGCAGCTCGTCGGCCTCGAAGGCGAGCATCCACTCGTAGTCGCCGAGGGCGAACGAGGCGACCGTGTTGGCCCGGACGTCCGGGTAGCCGCGCGCCATCTTCCCGTGCTCGGCCAGCAGCTCCCGCCGCTCGGCGTCCGGCAGCAGGTACCACTCGTAGGACCTGACGAACGGGTAGACGCACAGGTACGGCCGGGGCGCCTCGTCGGCGAGGAAGGCCGGGATGTGGCTCTTGTTGAACTCCGCCGGCCGGTGCAGCGCCAGCTGCGACCACACCGGGGTCAACGCCCGCCCCAGGGTGGTCCGGCGCAACCGCAGGTAGGCGTCCTGGAGGGCGTCACTGGACGACGAGTGCCACCAGATCATCACGTCCGCGTCGGCGCGCAGCCCGGCCACGTCGTACATGCCCCGGACCACGACGTCCTTGCCGGCCAGCTCCTCGAAGAGCGACTCCACCTCGCCGGTGACGTTCTCCCGCAGCGCCGGCAGGGTGCCGGTGGCCCGGTAGACCGACCACATGGTGTAACGCACGGTGGCGTTCAGCTCCCTGAGCCGGGCCGCGTTGGACTGCTCGGTGCTCTGCTCGGTCATGGACCCGATCCTCCCAGTGCTTCGATGATCTCGTCGGCCGCGCTCTCGCCGGAGCGGACGCAGACCGGGATGCCGACCCCGTCGAAACCCGCGCCGGCCACCGCCAGGGTGGGGTGCGACGCGCGCAGCGCCGCCCGGACGGCCGCCACCCGCCCGGTGTGACCGGGGGCGTACTGCGGCAGCGCGCCGCCCCAGCGCTGCACGTGACCGGCGACCGGCGTGGGCAGCGCCACCCCGAGCACCCGGGTCAGCTCCCGGTGCACGGTGGCGAGCAGGTCGTCGTCGGTGACCTGGAGGGAGGTCTCCTCGCCGTACCGGCCGACGGAGGCGCGGACCAGGGCCAGCCCGTCCGGCGCGGCCAGGTGGCCCCACTTGGTGGTGAAGAAGGTGGACGCCTTGATCAGCAGCCCCTCGGTCGCCGGCACGAGGAAACCGGACAGCCGGGGCAGCGCCGGCGCGGGCAGCGCCAGGGTGACCAGCGCGACGCTGGCGTAGTCCAACCCGCCGACGGTCGCCGCCGGCGACGCGGCGAACCCGGCGAGCAGCCGGGCGGTGGGGCGGGCCGGCACGGTGAGCAGCACCGCGTCCGCCTCGACCGACTCCGGGTCGCGGGTCGGGCCGACGGTCAGCCGCCAGCCGCCGCCGACCGGGGTCAGCTCGCGGACCGCCGCGTTGCGGCGGATCGTCGCGCCGCTGGCCGTGGCCGCCGCCTCGACCAGGGTGCTCAGCCCGCCGTCCAGGGTGCCGAAGACCGGTGCGCCGGGGGCGCGGGGCGCGGCGGCCTGCGCGGCCCGGACCGCCCCGACCAGGGTGTGTTCCACCCGCGCCGCGCGGGCCAACGCCGGCATGGTGGTGACCAGGGACAGGTCGTCGGCCCGCCCGGCGTAGACGCCGCCGAGCATCGGGTCGACCAGCCGCTGCACCACCTGCTCGCCGAACCGGGCCCGGACCAGCGCGCCGACCGAGACGTCCTGGTTCGCGTCGAGCAGCGGCCGGCCGCCGTCGCGGTCGGCGTCCGCCGTGGGCTCGGCGACCGCCGCCACCGCCGCCAGATCCCCGGGTACGCCGACCAGGGTGCCGCCGGGGATCGGGCGCAGCCCGCCGTCGACGACGAGCGCCGCCTGCCCGACGGTGGGGTGCACGATCCGCCCGGCCAGGCCGAGCCGGCGGGCCAGGGCCACCGCGGCGGACTCGCCCCCGGCCGGGTCCCGCATCAGGAACGACTCCGCGCCGAACTCCACCGGCCGGCCGGCCAGCTCACCGGTGCGCAGCTTGCCACCGAGCGCGCCGGACTGCTCGTACACGGTGATCTCGGTGTCGGCGGGGGCGCGGTCGCGCAGCCGGAGCGCGGCGGCCAGGCCGGTGATCCCGCCACCGACCACCGCCACCCGCCACGGCCGCGCCCGCACCGCTCAGCCCTGCTCGTTCCGGCGCGCGGACACCTCGTGCACCAGCGCGACCACCCGGGTCAGCACCTCGGGGTCGGTCTCCGGCAGCACGCCGTGACCGAGGTTGAACACGTGTCCGGGGGCGGCGCGGCCCTGCTCGACGATCCGCCGCACCTCGGCCTCGATCACCGGCCAGGGGGCGAACAGCACGGTCGGGTCGAGGTTGCCCTGCACGGCCCGGTCCGGACCGATCCGGCGGGTCGCCACGTCCAGCGGGGTACGCCAGTCGACGCCGACCACGTCGGCCCCGGCCTCCCCCATCGCGCCGAGCAGTTCGGCGGTGCCCACCCCGAAGTGGATCCGGGGCACCCCCGCGTCGGCCAGGCCGGACAGCACGGCGGTGGAGTGCGGCAGGACGAAGCGGCGGTAGTCGGCCTCCGACAGGGCCCCGGCCCAGGAGTCGAAGAGCTGCACGGCGGAGACCCCGGCGTCGACCTGCACCCGCAGGAACGCCAGGGTGACCTCGGCGAGCCGGGCGCAGAGCGCGTGCCACAGCTCGGGCTGGCCGTACATCATCGCCTTGGTCCTGGCGTGGGTCCGCGAGGGCCCGCCCTCGACCAGGTAGCTGGCCAGGGTGAACGGCGCGCCCGCGAAGCCGATCAGCGGGGTGTCGCCCAGCTCGGCGACGAGCAGCCGGACCGCTTCGTCCACGTAGGACACGTCGGTGCGGTCGATGCGGCGGACCCGCTCGACGTCGGCGACGGTGCGCACCGGCTCGGCCACCACCGGCCCGGTGCCGGCGACGATGTCCAGGTCGACGCCGGCCGCGGCGACCGGGACGACGATGTCGCTGAACAGGATCGCCGCGTCGACGCCGTGCCGGCGGACCGGTTGGAGGGTGATCTCGGCGACCAGGTCCGGCCGGCGGCAGGAGTCGAGCATCCCCACGTTGGCCCGGATCTCCCGGTATTCCGGCAGGGACCGGCCGGCCTGGCGCATGAACCAGACCGGGGTGTGCGGGACGGACTCCCGGCGGCAGGCCCGGACGAAGGGCGAGTGGGCCGGCCCGCTGCGGCGGGATTCTCCGTCTCGGGCGGCGGTGCCCGTGGTGTCGGTGGTCATCGCGGCAATCGTGCCACGCACCCGCGCGGGCCCGACGGGCAGCGCCGCCATTTGTGACCCGCGCCCCCGGCGCGCGCCGGTCGGCGACGGGCCCGGGTGCACGGCCCGCGCCGGTCGACGGTGGCCGGGTGCCCGTCCCGGCCGGCCGACGTGGCCCGGGTGCACCGGCCCGCCCGGCCGACGCTGCCGCGCGGACCACCGGAACGTCCCGGTCGGCGGCGGGACGCGGCACTTCGGCGTGCCGTCCCGGCGGGCGACGGCGTGTCGGCATAGGCTGCCGGTCATGGCCCCCCCGATCGCGCTCCCGGAGACGTTCGCCCGCGCGGTCGCCGGCCTGCGGTCGGTCACCCCCCGGGCGGAGATCGTCCTGGAGGAGGTCGGCGCGCCCCAGCGGCTCGCCCCCTACGCGTTCGCCCTCTCCGCCACCGTGCTGCGCGACGACGACGAGGTGGCCGACGGGCGGCTGATCCTGCTGCACGACCCGGCCGGGCACGACGCCTGGCAGGGCACCCTGCGGCTGGTCACCTACGTGACCGCCGACCTGGAGGTCGACCTGGCCGCCGATCCGCTGCTGCCCGGGGTGGGCTGGACCTGGCTCACCGACGCGTTGGAGGCGCACCGGGCGTGCTACCGGGCGGCCGGTGGCACGGTCACCCAGACCGTGTCGACCCGGTTCGGCGACCTGGCCGGCCCGCCCGCCGCCGGGGACGTCGAGATCCGGGCGTCCTGGACGCCGCTCGGCGAGGACCTGGGTGCGCACCTGTCGGCCTGGTGCGCGCTGCTCGCCTCCACCGCGGGGCTGCCGCCGCCCGGCGTCACCGCGCTCACCGACCGCCGGCCGGCCGGCGCGGCCTGACCACCGGCCGCCCCGCCGGTAGCGGCGCGACACGCCCGGAGCACAAGCGGATGTCCCCGACGCCCCGGGGACGTCCGGCCCGACGCGGAATGTCTCACCCGCGAGGTGGCCGTCCTCACCGCCCGGACCCCTGCCGGACACCGGGACGACACACACCGGACCGCCTGCGCACACCATGTCGCCCGGGCGCACTAGGGTTGCCAGGTGACCGACGAACCACCCCTGCGCCGTCGGGCCGCCGAAAGCCGTACGGCAGACGTTCCGCCCCCGGCCGTCGCGGAGCCGGCGGACGCGGGCACCGAGCAGCCCTCCGGCGGGCCCGTACCGCTGACCGCGCCCCGCGACGGCACCCCCCAGCCGGTGGCCACCCCCGCCGAGCTGGACGAGGTCGTGGCCCGCTTCGCGGCGGGCACCGGCCCGGTGGCCCTGGACGCCGAGCGGGCCTCCGGATACCGCTACAGCCAGCGGGCCTACCTGGTGCAGCTGCGCCGGGAGGGGGCCGGCACCACGCTGATCGACCCGCTGCCACTGCCCGACCTGACCGCCCTCGACGAGGCGATCGGCGACGCCGAATGGGTGCTGCACGCCGCCAGCCAGGATCTGGCCTGCCTGGCCGAGCTGGGGTTGCGTCCGCGCCGGTTGTTCGACACCGAGCTGGCCGCGCGGCTCGCCGGCTTCGAGCGGGTCGGTCTGGCCGCGCTGACCGAGCAGTTGCTCGGCTACACCCTGGAGAAGCACCACTCGGCGGCCGACTGGTCCAGCCGTCCGCTGCCCGAGTCCTGGCTGACCTACGCGGCGCTGGACGTGGAGATGCTCGTCGACCTGCGCGACGCGCTGGACGCGGAGCTCCAGGCGCAGGGCAAGTCGGCGTGGGCGGCGGAGGAGTTCGCCGCGCTGATCACCTGGGCCACCCGGCCGCCCCGGGTGCGGGCGGAGCCGTGGCGGCGGACCTCCGGCATCCACCGGGTGCGGGGGGCGCGGGCGCAGGCCCGGGTCCGGGCCCTGTGGTACGCCCGGGACCAGATCGCCGTGCGCCGTGACGCCGCTCCGGGCCGGGTGCTGCCCGACTCGGCGATCATCGCCGCCGCCGAGCTGGACCCGAAGGACGAGAAGACGCTGCTGACCCTGCCCGGGTTCGGCGGCCGGTCGGTGCGCCGGCTGGCCCGGTCCTGGCTGACGGCGCTCGACGAGGCCCGCCAGTTGGCCGACGACGCGTTGCCGGTCACCCCGACGGTGGAGGGGCCGCCCCCGCCGCACCGGTGGGCGGAGCGCGACCCGGTGGCCGCCGGGCGGCTGGCCCGCTGCCGGGAGGTGGTGGTCCGCGTCGCCGGTGAGCACCGGCTCCCGCCGGAGAACCTGATCACCCCGGACTCGGTCCGTCGGCTCGCCTGGCAGCCGCCCGACGAGATCACCGTGGACACCGTCACCGAGGTGCTGCGCGGCTACGGCGCGCGCCAGTGGCAGCTCTCGCTCCTGCTGCCCGCGCTCGCCGAGGCACTGCTGCCCGTGCCCCGGGCCTGAGCCACCGCCCCGCCCGCCGGGGACCCGGGTGCGCCGCCACCACCGGCGCACCCGGTCCGCGAGTGTGGGGTGGGCCACACCGGGGGTGGTGACGGCTATGGTTACTGGCGAGTAGCATTCCTCGGGAAACGCCAGTGCCGGCCGACCCTCACCCGACCCGTGCCGCCCCCGCGGCGCGTCGGCCGGGTCGTGGTCGATAAGGAGGCTCCAAGTGCCCCGAGAAGTTCGGGATGTCGTCTTCGTCGACGGTGTCCGCACCCCGTTCGGCAAGGCGGGTGGCATGTACGCCAACACCCGCGCCGACGACCTGGTCATCCGCTGCATCCGTGAGCTGCTGCGCCGCAATCCGCAGCTGCCCCCGGAGCGGGTCGAGGAGGTGGCAGTCGCCGCCACCACCCAGATCGGCGATCAGGGCCTCACCATCGGCCGCACCGCCGCCCTGCTGTCCGGACTGCCCAAGACCGTCCCCGGCTTCGCCGTCGACCGGATGTGCGCCGGGGCGATGACCGCCGTCACCGCCGTCGCCGGTGGCATCGCGATGGGCGCGTACGACATCGCCATCGCCGGTGGTGTCGAGCACATGGGCCGGCACCCGATGGGCGAGGGCGTCGACCCCAACCCGCGGATCATCGCCGAGAAGCTGGTCGACCCGTCCGCCCTGGTGATGGGGGCCACCGCCGAGAACCTGCACGACCGGGTCCCGCACATCACCAAGGAGCGCACCGACGCGTTCGCGCTCGCCTCGCAGCTCAAGACCGCCAAGGCGTACGCCGACGGCAAGCTCCAGGCCGACCTGGTGCCGGTCGCGATCCGCGACGACGAGGGCGGCTGGGGCCTGGCCACCGCCGACGAGGCGCCCCGGGAGACCTCGCTTGAGAAGCTGGCCACCCTGAAGACCCCGTTCCGCCCGCACGGCAAGGTCACCGCCGGCAACGCGGCCGGCCTCAACGACGGTGCCACCGCCAGCCTGCTCGCCGACGAGGCCACCGCCCGTGAGCTGGGCCTGCCGGTCGCGATGCGGCTGGTGTCGTACGGCTACGTCGGCGTCGAGCCCGAGGTGATGGGCGTCGGCCCGATCCCGTCGACCGAGAAGGCGCTGCGCATCGCCGGCCTGAGCATCGACGACATCGGCCTGTTCGAGCTGAACGAGGCGTTCGCCGTGCAGGTGCTCGCCTTCCTCGACCACTTCGGCATCGCCGACGACGACCCCCGGGTCAACCCGTGGGGCGGCGCGATCGCCATCGGTCACCCGCTCGCCTCCTCCGGCGTACGGCTGATGACGCAGCTCGCCCGGCAGTTCGCCGAGCACCCCGAGGTGCGCTACGGCCTCACCGCCATGTGCATCGGCATCGGCATGGGCGGCACGGTCATCTGGGAGAACCCGAACTGGGAGGGCGTCAAGTGAGCGCGTTGGTCGCACCGAACGAGGTCGTCACCCGGGCGCTGCTGCGGCAGGTGACCGTGCCGGGGCTGGACCGGCCCGCCGCCCTGATCACCCTGGACAACGGTCTCGACCACACCAAGCCGAACACCTTCGGCCCGGCCGGACTGGCCAGCCTCGACGAGGCGATCAGCGCCGCCCTGGCCGCGGAGCCGGCGTTCGTCGCGGTCACCGGCAAGCCGTACATCTTCTGCGTGGGCGCGGACATCACCAGCCTGCCCGCGCTGGCCGACCGGGAGCAGGCGCTGGAGATCGGCCGGCTCGGCCACCGGGTCTTCGCCCGGCTCAGGGACAGCGCCGTACCCACCTTCGCCTTCGTCAACGGCGCGGCGATGGGCGGCGGACTGGAACTGGCCCTGCACTGCCACTACCGGACGCTGTCCGGCGGCGCGGCGGCGTTGGCCCTGCCCGAGGTGTCGCTCGGGCTGGTGCCCGGCTGGGGCGGCACCCAACTGCTGCCGAACCTGATCGGCATCCCCGCCGCCACCCAGGTGATCCTGCAGAACCCGCTGATGCAGAACAAGATGCTCAAGCCGAAGCAGGCCGCCGAGATGGGCATCGCGGACGTGCTGCTGGAGCCGGCCGACTTCCTGGAGCGGTCGCTGCAGTGGGCCGCCGGGGTGGTGCAGGGCGAGGTCACCGTCACCCGGCCCGAGGTCGACAGGGACATGTGGGCGGGCGTGCTCTACTTCGCCCGGCAGACCCTCGATGCGCGGCTGCACGGCGCGGTGCCGGCCGCGTACAAGGCGCTGGACCTGCTGGAGACGGCGAAGGACGCCGACTTCGCCACCGGCACCGCCGCCGAGGACGAGGCGCTGGCCGACCTGATCTTCTCGGAGGAGCTGCGCAGCGGTCTGTACGCCTTCGACCTGGTGCAACGGCGGGCCAAGCGGCCGGCCGGCGCGCCGGACAAGGGCCTGGCCCGCCCGGTCACCAAGGTCGGCATCGTCGGCGCCGGCCTGATGGCCAGCCAGCTCGCCCTGCTGTTCGCCCGCCGCCTCCAGGTGCCGGTCGTGCTGACCGACCTCGACCAGTCCCGGGTCGACAAGGGTGTCGGCTACGTGCACACCCAGATCGAGAAGGCCGTCAGCAAGGGCCGGATGGACAAGGGCACCGCCGCCAAGCTGTACGGCCTGGTCTCGGGCTCGGTCGACAAGTCCGTCTTCGCCGACGCCGACTTCGTCATCGAGGCCGTCTTCGAGGACCTGGACGTCAAGAAGCAGGTCTGGGCCGAGCTGGAGAAGATCGTCGCGCCGGAGGCGGTGCTCGCCACCAACACCTCCTCGCTGTCGATCACGGCGATGGCCGCCGAGCTGGAGCACCCGCAGCGGCTGGTCGGCTTCCACTTCTTCAACCCGGTGGCGGTGCTGCCGCTGCTGGAGATCGTCCGGGGCGAACGGACCGACGACGCCACCCTGGCCACCGCGTTCGCCGTGGGCAAGCAGTTGAAGAAGTCCTCGGTGCTGGTCTCCGACGCGCCGGCGTTCGTGGTCAACCGGCTGCTCACCCGCTTCCTGGGCACCGTGTTCGCCGCCGTCGACGCGGGCACCCCGCTCGACGTGGCGGACAGCGCGCTGGACCCGCTGGGGCTGCCGATGCGCCCGCTCGCCCTGCTCCAGCTGGTCGGGCCGGCGGTGGCGTGCCACGTGGGCGGCACCCTGCACGCGGCGTACCCGGACCGGTTCGACGTCAGCGAGAATCTCCGTCGGATCGCCGACTCGGGTCAGCCGATCGTCGTCGAGGACCGGATCAACGACGAGGTGGCCAAGCTGCTCGTCGTCGGGGACCAGCCACTCACCGCCGAGCAGGTCCGGCAGAACGCCCTCGACGCGCTGGCGCAGGAGATCCGGCTGATGCTCGACGAGGGCGTCGTCGCCGAGGCGCAGGACATCGACCTGTGCATGATCCTCGGTGCCGGTTGGCCGTTCCACCTGGGCGGGATCACCCCGTACCTGGACCGGACCGGCACCTCCGAGCGGGTCACCGGACGGCGTTTCCTGCCGCCTGGGGCCGCCAGCCTGCGCGCCTGAACCATCCCCGCTCCCCCGCCGATCGCGGTGGCCGCCGATGTCCTCCCCCCGGGATATCGTGGCCACCGCGATCGTCGTTTGCGTACCCTCGTCAGACTCGGGGGGCTGCGCGGCCGGGCTCCGTCTGGCTACCATCACGCGTTCTCACCCTCGCCTGGAGCTGATCTGATGACCTCACCGCCGGTCGATCCCTGGTCCGGGCAGCCGGAGCACGGCTCGCCCACCGGTCACTACTCCGACGGCCCTCCGGTGCCGCCCGAGGGCCCGCACACCCCGCCGCAGGGTGGCGGCTGGCCCACCACGCCGTACCCGTCGGGATCGCAGCCCGGCGGATGGCCCGCCGATCCGCAGTCGGGCCCGCCGGCCGACGCCTACCCCGGCCCGCAGTACGGCGGCTGGCCGCAGTCCGACCCGGCGCAGGGCGGCTACCCCGGTGCCCCGCACTCCGGGCCGCCCGCCACCCCGCCGTCGGGCTACCCCGGCGCCCCCCACTCCGGGCCGCCCGCCACCCCACCGTCCGGCTATCCGGGTGCCCCGCAGCCCGGCTATCAGGCGCCCCCGCAGCCCGGCTACCCGGGCGCGGCCCCGTCCGGCTATCCCGGCTCCCCGCAGCCCGGTTATCCCGGCCCGCAACCGGGCTACCCGGGTGCCGCCGGGTCGGGCGGCTACCCCGACCCGGCCGCGCAGCGGTACGCCGGCTTCGGCGGCGCGCCGTTCAGCTCCCCGCCGGGCCCCCCGCACGCCCCCGCACCCCAGCGGTCGAAGCTGCCGCTGCTGCTGTCGCTGGGGCTCGCCGGGCTCCTGGTGCTCTGCCTCGGCGGCGGCGGCCTCACCTGGGTCGCCCTGAGCGACGACGACGACCCGAAGACGCCGACCCCGTCGCCGACGCCCACCGCGGTCACGTCGCCCACCCCGAGCCCCACCCCCGTCGAGACCGACAGCCCGACCCCCGAGCCGACCCCCACCGAGAGCGCCGACGACCCGGGCCCGATCCGGCTGGTGACCCCGTCGACCCTCGGTGGCCGGTCCAAGAGCACCGACCCGGAGCTGCGCCGGATCGCCGACCAGATGGTCCGCGACATGAAGTCCGAGGTCCGCAACGAGACGGGCGCGGTGAGCGCGTTCTACGGCAGCGCGTCCAGCAGGAACATGGTGATGATGGCCGGTGCGTCCGGCCCGGTCATCCTGCCCGAGCAGGAGCTGGACGACGCGGTCAAGGGGCTGGGCAGCTCGCTCTCGGTCACCAAGATGTCCACCATCGACCCGGGTCCGCTGGGCGGGGTCGCGAAGTGCGGTGACGGCAAGGCGTCCGGCATCGCGCTCGGCGTCTGCGTCTGGGCCGACCACGGCAGCGTCGGCATGATCGTCATGTACTTCTCCTCGGCGGCCAAGGCGAAGTCCGAGTTCGTCGCCATCCGGGGTCAGATCGAGAAGCGGGACTGATCCGCCACGGGGCGGTCACGGGTCCACCGGACCTCGTGGCCGCCCCTGCGGCTGTCCGCGCCCACCGGCTGGTGACCCGGGATGGTCCGGGGCGACGACCCCGGGCGGACCGGTCGGCGGCGAGGGATGTCGGTCGGGCTGGCTAAGATCACCCGGCCTCAACAAACGATCTCTGGAGCCGATCTGATGTCCCAGCCCCCGACCACCCCTCCCGCCCACCAGCCGGACGGCGACGCGCCGCAGGGCGGCTACCCGCCGCCGCCGGCACCGCAGGGCGGCTTCCCACAGCAGCCGGACGGCGTCGGGGCGACCCCGTACGCCGCCGGGCCCGCGCCGGCGAAGAAGCGGTCCGTCGGCAAGATCGTGCTGATCGTGCTGGCCGTGCTGCTGGTGCTCTGCCTCGGCGGCGCGGCGATCGCCGCCTTCGCCCTCAAGGACGACGTCAAGGAGGCGGTGGACGCCGCCAACACGACCGTGTCCGCCCCCGCCACCCTGGCCGGCCGCCCGCAGGTCACCGAGCCGGGCCTGAAGGCGGTCGCCGACAGCCTGGTCACCGAGATGAAGAAGTCCGTGCAGAACGAGACGAGCACCGCAGGTGCCTTCTACGGTGACCCGGCCAAGCGGGACCTGCTGATGATCGCCGCCGCGTCCGGTGTGATGGTCGACCCCAAGAAGGAACTCGACGACGCCGTCAACGGCATCTCCAGCCAGCTCAACGTCACCAACATGGCGGCCGTCGACGCCGGCCCGCTCGGTGGCGACGCCAAGTGCGGCGACGGCAAGAGCGAGGGCGTCCCGCTGGGCGTCTGCATCTGGGCCGACCGGGGCAGCGTGGGCCTGATCGTCCAGTACTACAAGTCGGCCGCCGAGCTGAAGTCCGAGTTCGTCACCATGCGCGGGCAGATCGAGAAGAAGGGCTGACCCACCGGGGTCGCCCCGACGGGCCCCGTCCACCACACGGTGGACGGGGCCCGTCGGCGTCCAGGCCACGGCCCGCCGGCAGCTCAGCCGCGCCGACGGTCAGCCGGAGGTGGCGGTCAGCCGGAGGTGGCGGCCCGCTCGGCGGCGCTGCGCAGCACGCAGAACTCGTTGCCCTCCGGGTCGGCCAGCACCACCCAGCCGGTGCCGTCGGGCCGACGCTGGTCGTCGACCTGGACGGCACCGACGGCCAGCAGCCGCGCGACCTCCTCGTCCCGGGTCCGGTCGACCGGCTCCAGGTCGAGGTGCAGGCGGTTCTTCACCGACTTGCCCTCCGGCACGGCCAGGAAGAGCACCTCCGGCCCGCCCGGCGGCAACAGCATCGCCTCCGGGTCACCGGGGTGGTCGTCGGGCTGGCGGGGGCACTCGAAGACCTGCGCCCAGAAACCGGCCAGGGCGTAGGTGTCGTGACAGTCGATACCGAGGTTGTGGATCCGTGCGCTCACGGGTCTGCCTTTCGCAGCAGTGGAACGCGCCCCGTGACGTGCGGTGTCAGCGGTGGGCAGGGCGGGGCGCGGGACAGGTCATGATGGACATCTACCGCACCCCCTCTCCTCGGACCGGGCCGACGGTGTGATCATTGCAGGCGTCCCGCCGGCCGGCAAGCCGGTTCAACCCGGAGTCTGGTCGGCCGAGGGCAGCGTGACGGTCACCTCCAGGCCCCCGCCCTTCTGCGCGGTGACCTGAACCGTGCCGCCGTGCGCGTCGCAGACCGCCCGGACGATCGACAGGCCCAGCCCGGAACCCCGGGCCCCGGTGCGTTCCCGCCCGCCCCGGCGGAACGGCTCGAACAGCCCCGGCACGTCGGCCTGGTCCACCTCGAACCCGGTGTTGCGCACCACCAGCCAGGACGAGCGCCCGTCGGTGCCGGTACGCACCCAGAGCCGGCCGTGCAGGTGGTTGTAGCGCACCGCGTTCTCGATCAGGTTCCCGGCCAGCCGGTCCAGCAGGCCCGGGTCGCCGGTCACCGGGGCCGGCCGCAGTGAGGACTGCACCCGCAACCCGATCCGCTCCACCTCGCGGGACATGGCGGACAACGCGTTGGCGGTGCCGGTGGCCAGGTCACACTCCGTACGCCGGGACAGCCGTCGACCCGTCTGGGCCTCGCTGCGGGCCAACACCAGCAGCGCGTCCACCAGACCGTTGGCGCGTTCCGAGGCGTCCCGGACCACGGTGGCCATCCGGCGGTACTCGGCGGCGTCCGCCTCGTCGTCGCTGAGCGTCACGTCGATCTCGGTACGCATCACCGCCAGCGGGGTGCGCAGCTCGTGCGAGGCGTTGGCGACGAAACGTTTCTGCGCCTCGAAGGCGGCGGTGATCCGGTCCAGCATCGCGTCGAAGGTCCGGGCCAGCTCGGCCACCTCGTCGTCCGCCCCGGACCAGCCGATCCGCTGGTCGAGCGTGGTCTCGCCGAGTCGGCGCGCGGTCGCGGTGACCTGGTGCAGCGGGCGCAGCGTCCGGCCGGCCACCCAGTACGCCCCGGCCACCCCGACCACGCTGATCGCCAGCAGCGCCAGCAGGCCCTTGACCAGCAGCTCGTCAGAGGCGGCGTCGACCAGTTGCCGCTGCCACACCGCCGCGTCCAGCGACCGCCCGTCGGCCAGCAGCACGGTGGTGCCCGGCCGCAGCTCGTCGGTGGGCCGCAGCGCGTCACGCACCAGCAGCCAGGCCAACGTCACCAGGATCGCCCCGGCCCCGACCAGCAGCACCCCGTTGAGCAGCGTCAACCGTAACCGCAGGGTAGGCCGCGGCCGCCGGGTCACGACCGCACCCCGGGCCCCGGGCAGCCGCCCCGCCGTACCCGCCCGCTCATGTGCCGGCCTCGCTTCGCGACTGCGGGGCTCGCAACACCGGCTCGCTCCCCGCGCTCATGCGCCGACCGTCCGGTAGCCGGCACCGTGCACCGTCTCGATCAACGGTGGGTCGCCGAGCTTCTTGCGCAGGGTCCGCACGGTCACCCGGACGATGGTGGTGAACGGGTCGGTGTTGGCGTCCCAGACCCGCTCCAGCAGCTCCTCGCTGGAGACCACCGCGCCGCGCGCCTTGACCAGCTCGCTGAGCACCCCGAACTCCTTGTTCGTCAGGTCGACCGGGGCACCCGCCCGGGTGACCACCCGGCGGGCCGGGTCGAGCACCACGTCGCCCACCTGGAGCACCGGCGGGGCGGGCGGGGTGGCCCGCCGGCCCAGCGCCTGCACCCGGGCCACCAACTCGTCGAAGGCGAACGGCTTGGGCAGGTAGTCGTCCGCGCCGAGACCCAACCCCTGCACCCGGTCGGCGACGCTGTCGCTGGCGGTCAGCATCAGCACCCGGGTGAGGGTGCCGGACGCGGCCAGCTCGGCGCAGATCTGGTCGCCGTGCATGCCGGGCAGGTCGCGGTCGAGGACCACCACGTCGTACCGGGTGACGAAGGCGGCCTCGTGGCCGGCGTCCCCGTCGTACGCCACGTCGACCGCCATGCCCCGCTTGCGCAGCCCCCGCACGATCGCGTCGGCGAGGTTCCGTTCGTCCTCGACCACCAGCACCCGCATTCCGACCTCCTCGCCGACCTGTCCGACAACCTAGCGCCGCCGGCCAAACGCCCGGCCGCAGGTGGGCCACCCGACACCGTCAGTCCGGCATCCGCCACACACCGATGCTGTTGCGTTGCCGCCAGCAGACCAGCACCCCCTGGGTCCGTGAACAGGCCTCCCACCGGCCGGGCAGCACGTCCCGGACCCGCAGCGTGCCGTCGGTCGGGTCCAGCTCGGCCACCATCTGCCGGCCGCCGCCGACCGGCCGGACGACCAGCAGCGCGTCGGTGGGCGGCCACTGGTGGACCAACTCCCACCGGCCCAGCTCGGCCACGGACCGACCGGTCGCCGCGTCGAGCAGGGCCAGCCCCTGCTGCCCGTCGGCGCTGACCCCGACCATCCGGCCGGCGACCGACGCGACCGGGGCCCACCAGTCGGAGGTCCAGCGCACCCGGCCGGTCACCGGATCGAGCACCCGGGTCCCGAACGGCTCCCCCAGGCAGACGGCGTCGCCGCAGGACCGGACGGACCAGCCGTCCGGCGTCGGCACCGGCGTGTCCCACCGTCGCTGGCCGGACGCCAGGTCGTAGCCGGCCAGCCGGCCCGGTTCCCCGTCGACCAGCAGCAGGTCACCGGTCGGTTGGGCCACGTGGTGATGGTCGCTGCGGGCGGGCGGCACCGGGAACGCGAGCCGAAGAACGCCGGTGTCGACGTCGTACGCCTCGGCCCGGCCGGCGCTGGTCACCACGACGAGTTCCGCGACACCGCGCTCCCCCGGCCGGTAGCCGACGGTGGCCGCCCCGGCGGTGACCGTCCAGCGGGCCGCGCCGGTCGCCGGCTCGACCCCGCGTACCGCCACCCGGTCGACGTGCAGGTCCTCCAGCAGCAGCCCGCCGTCGGCGGTCGGCACCGCCACCCCGGGCTGGCGCCACCGGGCCCGCCCGTCGACGTGGTCGAGCACCATGGAGACCGGTTCGCCGCCGGGGTCGGTGGTGACCACCACGTCGTCGCCGACCCCCTCCAGCACCACCAGTTGGTGCCGGGGCGACAGCGACGTCTCCCAGCGGACCCGCCCGTCGGCCAGGTCGATCGCGGTGAGCTGCCGGCTGCCGGCCGGGGACAGCGCCGACGGGTAGGCGAGCACCAGCAGGCCCCCGACGATCAGGTGGCTGGGCTCCGGCACGTCCGGCACGGGCACCGGGGTCAACCGGGTCGGCCCGGGTGCCGCGCCGGCCAGGGTGAGCAACAGGAGCAGCGCGGTCAGGGCGACGGTCGCCGGGTGGCCGGCCGACCGCCGGCCCCGGGGTCGGCGTGCCGGCGGGGGCGTCGGCTCGTCGTGGTGACCGACCTCACCCAGGTCGATCACCGTCACCGGGGCACCCGCCAGACCCCGAACCTGCCGTCCATCAGCCGGCACAGCAGCAGCTGCGCGTCGCTCTGACAGTCGCCGGAGATCGCCGGCAGCACGTCGCGCACCCGGGCCCGCGCGGCGGCCACGTCCAGCTCGGCGACCAGCATCCGGCCGTCGCCGGCCGGGCGCACCCCGAACACCGGCCCGTCGGGGCTGTTCGACGCGGCGACGTTCCAGACGTCCAGTTCGGCGGTGACCCGCCCGGAGGCTATGTCGAGCACCACCAGCGGGTGCCAGACGCCCCGGCCCAGGCCGCTCGCCAGCATCCGACCGCCGCGTTCGGTCCCGGACAGCTGCCACCGGTTGTCGCGCCACACCGTCCGGCCGGTCGCCGGGTCCAGCGCCCGCACCCCGCCGGCCTCGCCCTGCGCGCAGAGCAACGGTCCACACGCGACGAAGAACACCGGCGTCGTCAACGGCACCTCCCATCGGCGGTCCAGCCCGTCGAGGCCGAACCCGGTGAGTCGGCCGGAGTTCCCCGCGAAGGCGAGCAGCAGGTCACCGACGACGTCGAACCCGGTGTTCGACGGCGTTCCCTCGTGGTCGAGCGGTGTGGTGTGCAGGCGTACCCCGCGTCGGGCGTCCCAGACCTCGGCCGGGCCGTCCGGGCGCACCGTCACGATCCGGTCCACCCCGTCTGCCGCAGGACTGAACAGGACCATCCCGGACGGAACCGGCACTGACCAACGGTCCCGCCCGCTGCTCGGATCGACGGAGTTAATCGTCATGCGCCCGTCCGCGCCGTCCTCGAAGAGCAGGTCGGGGCCGGCGGACCGGCCCGACCCGGTCCGCTGCCACCGCACCCGGCCGGTGTCCCGATCGTGGGCGAACGTCCGGTACTCCCCGTCCAGCCGGCCGGAGGAGCCGGTGAGCAGCAGCAGGTCGGCGTGCCGGCGCAACTGCGCGGACCCGCTGACCACCGGCACCGGCATCCGCCACCGGCGTACCGGCCGTGCCCCGGCGGAGGTGGGGACGGTCCAGGCACTCAACCAGCCGGGGGCGGCGGCGGTGCCGCTGGGTTCGAGCAGGAAGACCTCCCCGTCGTAGAGCAGCGCCACCGTGCCGAGCGGGGCGGGGACCACGGCCGCCACCCGCTCCGCCACCGGCGCGGCGGCGGTCGACGCCAGCAGGGTGAGCGCCAGCACCACCGCCAGCCGCAGTGGCCGGCCGACGGCCCGGGGCGCGGGACCGGACGGCGGTGGCAGCGGATCGTCGCGGAGTTCACCCAGATCGATGACCGTCACGCGCACCCTCTTTCGACCGCCATGCCCCGCCGACCGCCCGCCGGTGCACGCGCAGCGCCACGCACCGGGTCACCGGAGCGACCGGTCGTCGCCTGTACGATGGCCCGTCGTGGCCGTGCCGGTGGTAGATCCCTCGTTGAACCCGACGTCCGCGCGCGACGCGGTCGAGCCCGACGCGACCGACCCACCGGGGCGGCCCCGCCGACGGCCGGGCCGGGCCGACGTGCTCGCCATCGGAGCCTATGCGCTGATCGGCGTTCTCGTGTGCCTGAACTACTGGGTGGACGTGCAGCACCGGGTGTCGTCCCACCTGCCGACCGACCACAGCTGGTTCGAGTGGCTGTTCACCCATGGCGCGTACTCGGTGCGGCACCTGGAGAACCCGCTGTTCAGCGCCCGGCAGAACGCCCCGGACGGGGTGAACATGATGGCGAACACCTCGCTGCTGGGCATGACCATCCCGCTGGCCCCGGTCACGTGGCTGTTCGGCCCGCAGGTGACGTACGCGCTCTACCTGGGTGGGGCGCTCGCCGCGACGGCGGCCACCTCGTACTGGATGCTCTCCCGGCACCTGGTGCGCTCGCGGGCCGGCGCGTTCGTCGGCGGCGCGTTCCTCGGTTTCGCCCCGGGCATCGTGCACCACGCCAACGGGCAGCCCAACTTCGTCTCCAACTTCCTGCTGCCGGTGATCGTGACCCGGGTGCTGCTGCTGGGCCGGCCCGGCCGGTGGCGGCGCGACGGGCTGGTGCTGGGGCTGCTGGTGGCATACCAGGTCTTCATCAACGAGGAGATGCTGCTGCTGACCGCGCTGGCCTGCCTGGTGGCGGTGGCGGCGTACGTGGTGCAGCGGCCCCGCGAGGCCCGCGCGCGGGCCGGCGGCTTCCTGGCCGCGCTCGGGGTCGGCGGCGGGCTGGCGCTGCTGCTCACCGCGTACCCGATCTGGTACCAGTTCAACGGGCCGCAGTCCTACCGGGGCCTGCAGGGCGGGGTGTTCCACAACTGGGGCGAGGACCTGATGGCCTTCGTCACCTTCGCCCGGGACACGGTGGCCGGGGACGAGGCGGTCGAGAAGACCATCGGTCTGACCGAGCAGAACACCTGGTTCGGCTGGCCGCTGGTGCTGGTCGCGCTGGCCGCGCTGGTGCTGCTCTGGCGGCGGTCGCTGGCCGCCCGGATCGCCGGGGTGCTGGTGGTGGTCTTCACCGTCGCGGCGATCGGCCCCAAGGTCCGGTTCAACGGGGTGGAGACCACCGTGGACGGCCCGTGGGCGTACATCCCGGACGACCTGCCGCTGGTCGAGATGATGATGCCGACCCGGCTGACCCTGGTGGTGACCGGCGCGGTCGGCGTCCTGCTCGCGCTGGCCTGGGACGCGGTCGGCGGCCACGGCCGGTCCCGGGTGCCGACGCCGCGCGCCGCCGCCGACGACAGCGCCGCCGACAGCGCCGGGAAGGCCACGCCGGCCCGTCGCCGGTGGGTCCGGCCGGTCGGGTACGCGGCGATCGCGCTGGCGGTGCTGCCGCTGTTCCCCCGTCCGCTGCCCGCGCAGCACATCGACCTGCCGCCGCACTTCATCACCGCCGGCGGCTGGCGGCCGTACGTGCCGCAGGGGCGCACCCTGGTCCCGGTGCCGATCCCGAGCAACGTGCACGGCCTGTCCACCCTGCGTTGGAGCGCGCTGACCGGGCACGAGTTCCCGGTGCCGGGTGGTTACTTCATCGGCCCCAACGAGCTGGGCGAGGGCGTCTTCGGCGCGCCGAACCGACCCACCAGCACCCTGATCTACGCCACCATCGACGCCGGCACGGTGCCCGCGCTGACCGGGGAGAACCGCCGGCAGGCGGTGGAGGACCTGCGGTTCTGGCGGGCGTCGGTGGTGGTGCTGGGGGCCCATCCGCGCGAGGCGGTGCTGCGGGACCTGATGACCGGCCTGCTCGGCCCGGCGCAGCGGGTCGACGACGTCTGGCTCTGGGACGTCCGCCCCCTAATCGACTGACCCGCCCGACCCGACGCGCAGCCCGGCCCGGCCGGACCGTGGTCCGGTCGGGCCGGACCGCAACGGTCAGGCGGTGCGGGCGGACAGCGGCCGGACGTCCCACACCCACACGTCGAGTTCCCGGCGGGCGGGGCCGACGAGCTGCTCGACGGTGCGGCGCAGCGGCTCCGCGTTGTGCTGGCGCAGCGGCAGCACCAGCACGGCGGCGTTCCAGTGCCGCAGCTCGTCCAGGCTGCGGCGGCGCTGCCGGTCGTCCAGCTTGGTCGTCCGCCCGGTGGTGGCGACCTCGTCGAGGAGCTGCCCGATGCCGCTGGGCCGCCCACCGAACCGGCCCGGGTCGCCGGTGTTGCCGTTACGCGGGGCGAGGAAGTAGCCCCCCGGGATCTTGAAGTCCAGGTTGGTGGCCGCCGCCCAGCGCATCCCGTGGGTGTTGCCCATGCTGGGCACGGGCACCGGCACCAGGGTCTGCCCGGGGCCCACGTACTCCCGCCAGCGGTCGGCGGTGATGAAGTCCGGCACCGGCGGGCGGGAGGTCACCTTCAGTGGCATCGGCACGATCGGCAGCAGCGCCAGCACCAGGGCGGCCACCGTGACGGTCTTGGCGTGCTGCCACTGCGCGCCGCGCAGCGTCCAGGCCCGCTGCACGGCCAGCGCCAGCAGCATGCCGATCACCACGGAGGTGATCAGGGCGAACCGGGTGGGCACCACCGCGTCCAGCAGGGGCAGCCGCACCAGCAGCTCCCACGGCCCGGTGACCAGGTCCCGCCCCCACCAGGAGATCCGCTCGCCGAGGGAGAGCAGCGCGAAGAACGCGCCGGTGACGGCGAGCGCCCGGACGAGGCGTTCGCGGCGCAGCCAGAGCACGATGCCGACGGCGATCAGCGACAGGCTCCAGCCGAAGAAGGCGTTCTCCTCGGAGTAGTTCGGCGCCAGGTTGACGTTGGCCCGTTCGTTGCCGCCGAAGGTGGGCGAGCCGGGGGCGAAGAAGGCGGCGATGTCGTTGCCGTAGTCCTGCACCGCGTCGCTGAGCCCGTGGTACGCCATCGGCCCCGCGAACTGGATGTAGAGCGGGTACGCCAGCAGCGCCCCGGCCAGCACCGCGCAGGCGGCCAGCCCCTTGGCCAGGGGCCGCCACGCCGCCGACCAGAGCGCCGGGCGCTGGGCCACCATGGCGATCAGGAAGATGCCGCAGGCCAGAGCGGTGAAGAGCAGGATCTCCTCGTTGATGAACGCCTGTCCGGTGACCAGCACGGCGAGCAGCAGCCCGTCGCGTACCGGCCGGGTGGAACGGGTCAGCACCATCACCCGCCACACGATGAACGGCAGCAGGAACTGGCTGATGATGTTGGGGTGCCAGTTGGCGTGCGAGAGCATCGCCGGGGAGAACCCGCAGAACCAGCCGCCGACCGCCGCGGCGAACCGCCGCCGCACCAGGTGCCGGGACAGCACGTGGTACCAGGCGGCGGCGGTGCCGGCGAGGCCGAGGGTGACCAGCACCACGAAGGACACCGCCGGCCCGAACAGCAGGGTGACCGGCACCATCGGGATGCCCAGCGCCAGCACCGCCGTGTTGGCCATCAGGTTGACGCCGTCGGGGAAGTTGAACTGGTCGGTGTAGAACGGGAACTCCCCGTGCAGCACCACCCGCACCGAGTGGGCGAGGAAGAACTGCACCTGCGCCGGGTCGCTGCTGTAGAGCGAGGCCACCCGGCCGGCCGGGTCGGCCCAGATCCGGCTGGTCACCCAGAGCGCGACGAGCAGGAAGATGCCGTACACCACCAGGTCCTTGCGGCGGGCGGTCCAGCGCCAGCGCCGCCACCACGCGGCCGGCGTCGTGCCGTCACCGTCCGTGTCCGCAGCCCCCCGCTCCGGTACGACCACTGCCGCCGCACCGTCGCCGTCGCCGTCCGGTGCCGTGGCCGCCCCGTCGGGTGCCGCTCCCACCGGCGGCGCGTCGACCGGCGTCGCCTCGACCGTCCGGTCCACGGGTGCCGGCACGTCGGTGAGGCGCAGGTCGGCAGGGGTGGGACGGGTCACGGGTGGGGGCGCGGTCGCGGTGGCCGTCGTGCCGCGGGCGGAGCCCCCGGAGTCGTCGGGGGCCGGTGCGGAGGCGCCACGGGGCTCGGCAGACGTCACAGTCGGCGGAGTCTACCGGAGCCGGGAAAAAGCCCGAAATTCACTGTGGTGTCCCTTGTGGCCATCGGGACACGGCTGCGGGGCGTCACCGGGCGTTGCGTACCATGTGGGCTTCCGACAACGACGGTGACGCGATCGGGGGCGTAGGGATGGCTTCGGTTCGCCGTCGCGGCACGACGGTCGCCGCGCTGCTCGCCCTGCTGCTGGTGGCCCCGGCGTGCGGCCCGGTCACCTCGCGTCAGGTCCACGAGCTGCGGGTCGGCTACGACAGCCTGGACGGCACCCGTGCGGTGTGGCCGCCGCGCGGAGCGCTCGCCGGGGACGCCGCGGCGACGGCGGCGGTGACCGAGGCGGTCCGCGCCTGGCGCTCCCCGATCGACGACCGGGTCCACCTGCCGTCGTCGGGGATCCTCTGGTCGGGTGCGGTCGACGGTGTGCCGCTGGCCCTGGTCGCCGCCGACGTGCCCGGGGAGAGCGCCTCCTGGTTGCTCCAGCTCACCGGCCGTGACGGCCGGTACGAGGTGACCCGCGCGAGCGAGTACACCGACCCGGGTTACCTGGTCTACGCCGACGTCCTCCCACTGCGCCTGCCGGACGGCCGGCGCTACCTGACCTCCGGCCGGGTGGAGCGGCTGCTCGGCCCGGACGGCCGGGCGCTGATGCTGACCGACGGGCTGACCGGCACGGTGAAGGTGCCCGACTGCCGGGCGGTGCCGGTGACGGCCACCCTGCGGGCCACCGAGTCGCTGCCCCGGGGGCGGGCCGCCGACCGTCTGCTCGACCTGGGCGCAGCCACCGTCGACCCGAGGTATCCCCTGGTCCGCGACGACACCGGCTCCGGCCGGCGGGCCCTCGACGGGTTGGACACCTGCGTGCTGGCCGACGAGCAGGGGCCGTTCGGCAGCATTCCGCGCCGCATCGGCGACCGGGACGCTCCCCGGTCGGTGCCCGAGTCGTGGCCGATGGAGAAGGTGGCCGTCCGGGCCATCGGCGAGATGACGCTGGGTGGCGGGAACGACCCCGGCGACCTGGAGCAGCTCACCTGGGAGACCGACGCGGGGACGATGACCGCGGTGGTCTACCGTCCGGCCGGCGACGGCACCCCGGTGGTCTCCCCCGCCGACCGGTCCAACCCGTTGCAGACGTACGTGCTGCCGGTGCCGGGGCAGCCGCTGGTGGTGCTGACCTGGCGGGGCAACCGGGACGCCTCCCTGTCGGTGCCCCCGGGCACCCCCCGCCTGGTGGAACGTCCCGGCCTGGTGGTCGTCCCGATGCCCGCCTCCCGGCAGACCTTCAGCCTGGCCACCGCCGAGAAGACCTACTACCGCTCCGCCGGCGGCCGCTGACCCTCCGCCCACCCCACCTCGCCCTCCCCGACTCCCCGGATCGCCCCGATCGCTCCGTCTCCCCGGATCGCCCCGGTGATCAAGAGGTTTGCGTCACCGGCAGCGGCCACAGTGACGCAAACCTCTTGATCACCGGGGTCAGCGGCGGCGGGTCGAGGGCGCGCGGCGGGCCGAGGGCCGAGGGCGCGCGGGAGACGGGGCATGGGCGGTCACGGCAGTGCCGTGACCGCCCATGCGGGGTCGGGGTGGGTCAGTTGGGGGTGGTGTCGGAGGCCGGTAGGCGGACCGTCTCCACCGAGGGGGCGTCGCCGTCCAGGCCGGAGATCCAGCCGGTGACGTCGCGGGCCACGTCCTGCGCGGTCAGCCGCAGGTCGGCCAGGATCTGCGCCCGGGTGCCGTGCGGGTGCCAGTCGGCCGGTACGCCCAGGTCGCGCAGCGGCACCCGGACGTCGGCGTCGCGCATCGCCTGGCCCAGCGCGTCACCGACACCGCCGATGCGGACGCCGTCCTCGACGCTGACCACGAGGCGGTGCCCGGCGGCCAGCTCGACCAGCTCGGCCGGCACCGGACGCACCCAACGCGGGTCGACCACGGTGACGCCGTAGCCCTGCTCGGCCAGCCGGGACGCCACCTCCATCCCGAGCAGCCCGAAGGAGCCCACCGCCACCAGCAGCACGTCGGTACGGGCCGACTCGGCCAGCACGTCGACCGGGCCGACCCGGCGGATGGCCGGCAGGTCGGCGGCGACGGTGCCGGTGGGGAACCGGACGATGGTGGGACCGTCGTCGACGGCGATCGCCTCGCGCAGCTCCTCGCGGAGGCTGGCGGAGTCGCGGGGGGCGGCGATCCGCAGCCCCGGCACCACCCCGAAGACCGACATGTCCCAGATGCCGTAGTGGCTCGGCCCGTCCGGCCCGGTGATGCCGGCGCGGTCCAGCACGAACGTCACCGGCAGCTTGTGCATCGCCACGTCCAGCAGGACCTGGTCGAAGGCGCGGTTGAGGAAGGTCGCGTAGACGGCCACCACCGGGTGCAGGCCGCCCATCGCCAGGCCGGCCGCGGAGGTGGCCGCGTGCTGCTCGGCGATGCCCACGTCGTACACCCGGTGGGGGTGCTTGCGGGCCAGGGTGGCGATGCCGGTGGGCTCGGCCATCGCGGCGGTGATGCCCACGACGTCGGGCCGCTCGTCGGCGATGGCGACCAGCTCGTCGGCGAAGACCTGGGTCCACTTCACCGACGGGGCGGCGAGCAGCTTGCCGGTCTCGACGTCGAACGCGCCCGGACCGTGCAGGCAGTCCGCCTCGTCCTCCTCGGCCGGGCGGTAGCCGTAGCCCTTGCGGGTCACCGCGTGCACGATCACCGGGCCGCCGAAGTTCTTGGCCGCGCGCAGCGCCGACTCGACGGCGGCGATGTCGTGCCCGTCGACCGGGCCCACGTACTTGATGCCGAGGTCCTCGAACATGGCCTGCGGGGCGACCGCGTCCTTGATGCCCTTCTTGACCGCGTGCAGCACCTCGTACATCGGCTTGCCGACGAACGGGGTGTTGCCCAGGGCGTCCTTGACCGTGTCGAGGACCTTCTCGTAGCCGGGGTTGAGCCGCAGCGACGACAGGTGGTCGGCCAGACCGCCGATGGTGGGCGAGTAGGAACGGCCGTTGTCGTTGACCACGATCACCAGCCGGTTGCCGGCGGTGGCGATGTTGTTCAGCGCCTCCCAGCACATGCCGCCGGTGAGCGCCCCGTCGCCGACCACGGCGACCACGCTGCGCTGCTCGCCGCGCAGGGCGTACGCCTTGGCCAGCCCGTCGGCGTAGGACAGGGCGGTGGAGGCGTGCGAGTTCTCGATCAGGTCGTGCTCGCTCTCGGCCTGACTGGGGTAGCCGGAGAGGCCACCGCGCTGGCGGAGCTTGTCGAAGCCGTCCTGCCGGCCGGTGATGATCTTGTGCACGTACGACTGGTGGCCGGTGTCGAACAGGAGCCGGTCGCGCGGGGAGTCGAAGACCCGGTGCATGGCCAGGGTCAGCTCCACCACGCCCAGGTTGGGGCCGACGTGTCCACCGGTGCGGGACACCTTGGCGATCAGGAAGTCACGGATCTCGGCGGCGAGGATGTCCAGCTGTTCGCCGGTCATCCGCTTCACGTCCTGCGGACCACGGACGGTGCCCAGTAGCCGACCGTGGTTGGCCGTGTCCTCGTCAACACTCATGACGAGAGAGTCTATCGGCCGCCGCACACTCCGCAGCCCTGCCGTGGATCACCGCAGGTGGGAGCCCTGATCGGCGGCGCGACGGCCACCGGTGCCGGTGCGCCCGCCGGGGCGGCCCGGGTCAGCGGAGCACGGCCAGCCGGCGGGGCGGTCGCGGCGCGGCCACCCCGTACGGCGGGCCGGACGGGGTCCAGGACCCCAGCACGGCGGCCCGCCGGGCGCCGGTCACCGAGGGCACCGTGCCCGGCAGACCGTGCCAGGACAGCCACCCGAGCAGGGCGAACGCGTACGCCTCCCGGGCCTGGGCGGGTACCCCCAGCTCGTCGGTGGTGCGCAGCGTCCACCGGCCGTCGCCGAGGGCGGACAGCCGACCCCACAGGGTCGGGTTACGGACCCCGCCACCGGCGGCCACCAGCTCGGTCACCAGGTGCCGCCGGCAGGCGTCGGCGACGGTCCGGGCGGTCAGCTCGGTCAGCGTGGCGAACACGTCGTCGCGGGCGACCGGTTCCCCGAGCGCCGCCAACCGGTCGTCGAGGTAGCCGGCGTGGAACAGCTCCTTGCCGGTGGACTTCGGCGGCGTCGCCGCGTAGTAGGGCTCGGCGAGCAGCAGCGCCAGCAGCCCGGGGTGCACCCGGCCGGCCGCCGCGCGTGCCCCGTCGACGTCGCAGGGCCGGTCGAGGAACCGGCGGGCCGCCGCGTCGAGCAGGGCGTTGGCCGGGCCCACGTCGTAGCCGAGCACGGGGGCGTCCGGCGCGACCACGGTGAGGTTGGCGATACCGCCCAGGTTGAGCGCCGCCCGTACCCCGCCGCCGGGCCGCCCGCCCGGGGCGGCCTCGGCGGCCGGGGCGAGCAGCAGGGCGTCGAAGGCGGGGACCAGCGGCGCGCCCTGCCCGCCGGCGGCGACGTCCGCCGACCGCAGGTCCGACAGCACGGGTACGCCCACCCGGGCGGCGACCCGGGCCGGCGCGCCGAGTTGGAGGGTGCCCCGCACGGTGCCGCCGTCGACCCAGTGGAAGACGGTCTGCCCGGGTGAGACGACCAGGTCGGCCGACCCGCCGGCCAGCTCGACGCCGAGCGCGGCGGCGTCGGCGAACACCGTGCCGAGGGCGTTGTCGAGCCGGCAGACCGCCTCGACCGTGGTCGGCCCCGGCGGCAGCACCGCCTCGATCCGTTCCCGCAGTTCCGCGTCGTAGCCGCACTCCCGGTGCCCGAGCGGGCGCATCCGCAGGGTGTCCCCGGCGGTGGTGAACTCGGCGGCGACCACGTCCACCCCGTCGTACGAGGTGCCCGACATCAGCCCGACGATCTTCATCGGGCCAGGCTAGTCAGCGGGCCGGGGGCAGGAACAGGCCGACGAGTTCGACGTGCCGGGTCATCGGGAACAGGTCGTAGCCGCGCAGGGCGGCGAGCCGCCAACCGGCCCGGCCGAAGGTGCGTACGTCCCGGGCGAAGGCGGCCGGGTCGCAGGCCACGTAGGCGATCGCCCGGGGGGTGGCGGCGATCATGTCCCGCACCACCGCCGCGCCCGCACCGGTGCGGGGCGGGTCGAGCACCACCAGGTCGACCGGGCCGGTGATCCGGCGGCGGGCCAGCGCGGTCTCCACCCGGGCGGCGACCACCTCGACCCGGGACAGGTCGGCCAGGTTACGCCGGGCGGCGGCGACCCCCTCGGCGGCGGACTCGACCACGGTGACCCGGGCGTCCGGGCCGACCCGGGCGGCGAGCGCGGCGGCGAACAGGCCGGCCCCGCCGTAGAGGTCCCAGACGGATTCGCCGGGCCGCGGGTCGAGCAGGTCGAGGACCGCGTCGACCAGGGTGTCGGCGGCGGCCGGGTGCACCTGCCAGAACCCGCCGGCCGGCACCGTCCAGTCCCTGCCGGCGGCGACCTCCCGTACCGTCGCCGGGGCGTCGCCGGCCGTGGGCCCGCCGGGGGCGACGGCCGGGGCCCCGGGAAGGTCGGTCGTCGCCGGCCCGCCGGGGAGGTCGACCGGGGTGGGCGTCCCGTCGGCGAGGGCGGTGACCACGACGTCCCCGCCGGTGGAGGCGACCGTCGCCACCGCGTCGGCCGCCGGCCAGTTCTGCCCGAGTACCGGCAGCGCCTGGATCGCCGGGTGGGCGATCAGGCAGCGGTCGATCGGCACCACCTCGTGCGAGCGGTGCTTGAGCAGCCCGGCCCGGCCGGTGGCGTCGACCGCGTAACGGACCCGGGACCGCCAGCCCAGCGGGCCGCCGGGCAGCGGCGCGACGGTGACCCGCAGCGCGTCGATCTCGGCGTCGGTGAGCCCGCCGAGCCGGCTGAGCTGCTCGCGCACCACGGCCGTCTTCCAGTCGAGCTGGGCGGCCGGGGCCACGTGTTGCAGGTCGCAGCCGCCGCAGCCGCCCGGCCGGGCGTACGGGCAGGGCGGGGCGACCCGGTCCGGTGACGCCTCGACGATCTCGACGGCGTCGGCGCGGGCGAACCCCCGGTGCAGCTCGGTCACCTCGGCGACCACCCGTTCCCCGGGCAGCGCGTGCCGGACGAAGACCACCTGGCCGTCGACCCGGGCCACGCAGTGCCCGCCGGGGGCGACCGCGTCGACTGTCAACTCGACCCGCTCGGCCTCCTCCAACCCGGGCCGCTGGTCCTCGCCGACCGGCCGGTCCGGCCGGGCGGTGCCGGCCGGCGCGGTGCGGTCGGTGGTCGCGGAACGGGCGGGGCCGGGGTACGCGGTCACGGGCGGTCTCCGGTCGACGGGCCGGGCTCGCCGGACGGGGCGGTCACCGGCGGGACGGGCGGCGGCAGGGTGCTGCGCGGCGCGACCCGGGGCCCCCGGGCGGGGGTACGGCTCAGCGTCTCGTCCAGCCGGTCGAGGTTCTTGGTCGCGGTGGACGCCAACTGCCAGGGCACACTTGTCACCATCACACCGGGCTCGAAGAGCAGCCGGCCCTTGAGCCGCAGCGCGCTCTGGTTGTGCAGCAGGTTCTCCCACCAGTGGCCCACGACGTACTCGGGGATGAAGACGGTGACCACGTCGCGGGGGGACTCCCGGCGGGTGTTCGCCACGAAGTTCAGGATCGGCCTGGTGATCTCCCGGTACGGCGAGTCGACCACGGTCAGCGGCACCGGCAGTTCCCGCCGCTCCCACTCCTGCTGGAGCTGGCGGGTGTCCTTCTCGTCCACGTTGACGGTCACGGCGGTCAGCGTGTCCGGCCGGGTGGCGCGGGCGTACGCGATGGCCCGCAGGGTCGGCTGGTGCAGCTTGCTGACCAGCACGATGGCGTGGTTGCGGGCGGGCAGCACCCCGCGCACCTCGGTCGGTTCCAGCTCGGCGGCGATCCGGTCGTAGTGCCGGCGGATGGCCAGCATCAGCACGTAGATCACCGCCATCGCGGCGATGGCGATCCACGCGCCGAGCAGGAACTTGGTGATCAGCACGATGACCAGGACGGTGCCGGTCATCGCCATGCCGAACGCGTTGATCGCCCGGGAGCGGAACATCCGCCGGCGGGCCTGCGGGTCACGCTCGGTGCGCAGGTGCCGGTTCCAGTGCCGGATCATGCCGGCCTGGGAGAGCGTGAACGAGACGAAGACGCCGACGATGTATAGCTGGATCAGCCGGGTCACCTCGGCCTGGAAACCGACGATCAGCACGATCGCGAAGACGGCGAGGAAGACGATGCCGTTGGAGAACGCCAGCCGGTCGCCCCGGGTGTGCAACTGCCGGGGCAGGTAGCGGTCCTGGGCGAGGATCGAACCGAGCACCGGGAAGCCGTTGAACGCGGTGTTCGCGGCCAGGAACAGGATCAGCGCGGTCATCCCGGCGACCACGTAGAGCAGCACCGACCCGCCGCCGAAGACGGTCTCGCCGAGCTGGGTGGTGACGGTCTTCTGCACGTACCCGTCGGGGCCGGAGAGGATCTGGGTGTTCGGGTCCTCGACGAACTGCAGGCCGGTCAGCCTGGCCAGCCAGATGATGCCGACCAGCATGGACACCGAGATCGTGCCGAGCAGCAGCAGGGTGGTGGCCGCGTTGCGGCTCTTCGGGGCCTTGAACGCCGGCACCCCGTTGGAGATCGCCTCGACCCCGGTCAACGCGGCGCAGCCGGAGGAGAAGGTCCGCAGCAGCAGGAAGATCAGCGCGAAGCCGGTCACGCTGTGCTCGGCCTGGATCTCCAGCCCGGCGCTGGGGGCGCGCAGGTCGTCGCCGAGGATGAAGTACCGGACCAGCCCGGTGAGGATCATCCCGCCGATGACGATCACGAAGCCGTACGTGGGGATGGCGAACGCGGTGCCGGACTCGCGCAGCCCGCGCAGGTTCATCGCGGTCAGCAGCACCACCGCGCTCACCGCGATCAGCACCTTGTGGCTGGCCACGAAGGGCACCACCGACCCGAGGTTGGCCACTCCGGAGGAGACCGACACGGCGACGGTCAGCACGTAGTCGACCAGCAGTGCGCTGCCCACCGCCAGCCCCGCCCGGGGACCCAGGTTGACGGTGGCCACCTCGTAGTCGCCGCCGCCCGAGGGGTACGCGTGCACGTTCTGCCGGTAGCTGGCCACCACGGTCAGCATGACCACGACCACCGCGAGGGCGATCCAGGGGGAGAACAGGAACGCCGACGCCCCGGCGATGGAGAGGGTCAGCAGGATCTCGTCCGGGGCGTACGCGACGCTGGACAGCGCGTCGGAGGCGAAGACCGGCAGGGCGATGCGCTTGGGCAGGAGGGTGTGCTGGAGCCGGTCCGACCGGAACGGTCGACCGACGAGGAGTCGCTTCAGCAGCGAGGTGGGACTGGCCACAAGCGCTAAGGGTACGACCACCGGATCGTGGTCGCCGGGGGGTGCCTGATCCCCTTCCCAGGTCCCGGCGCGGTACCGTTCGGTCCCCCGTGGTCGGGGTGGACGTGGCAGGCTCGCAGACGACAGTCGCCGGGAGGCGGGCACACCTTGGGAGGGACACCGTGCACGTCGTGATCATGGGCTGTGGGCGGGTCGGCTCGACGCTGGCCCAGAGCCTGGAGTCCCGGGGGCACTCGGTGGCCGTGATCGACCAGGACGCCGACGCGTTCCGCCGCCTCGGCCCCGACTTCGCCGGGATCACCGTCACCGGTGCCGGCTTCGACGGCGAGGTGCTGCGCCAGGCGGGCATCGAACGGGCGGACGCCTTCGCCGCCGTCTCCAGCGGCGACAACTCCAACATCATTTCGGCCCGCTTGGCCCGCGAGACGTTCGGCGTCTCCCGGGTCGCCGCCCGGATCTACGACCAGCGCCGGGCGCAGGTCTACGAGCGGCTCGGCATCCCCACCGTCGCCACCGTCCGCTGGACGGCCGACCGGATGCTGCGCCACCTGGTCCCCGAGGGCAACGTGGAGATCTTCCGGGACCCGACCAGCACCGTGTCGATCATCGAGGTGCCGGTGCACAAGGACTGGATCGGCCGGCCGCTGCGCCAGTTGGAGGAGGCGGCCGGGACCCGGGTGGCGTACCTGACCCGCTTCGGCATCGGCATGCTGCCCACCGCGTCCAGCGTCGTGCAGGAGGGTGACCAGCTCTACCTGATGGTCACCGACGACATCGCCGCCCAGGTCACCGCGGTGGCCGCCACGCCGCCCGAAGGAGGGCACTGAGCCATGCGGATCGCCATCGCGGGCGCCGGCAACGTGGGCCGGTCGATCGCCCAGGAGCTGATCGACAACGGCCACCAGGTGATGCTGATCGAGCGGCAGCCCCGGATGCTGCGCCCGGACCGGGTGCCGACCGCCGACTGGGTGCTGGCCGACGCCTGCGAGCTGGCCAGCCTGGAAGAGGCGAACGTCGCGGGCTGCGACGTGGTGGTCGCCGCCACCGGCGACGACAAGGTCAACCTGGTGGTGTCCCTGCTGGCCAAGACCGAGTTCGCGGTGCCCCGGGTGGTGGCCCGGGTCAACCGGGCCGAGAACGAGTGGCTGTTCACCGAGCAGTGGGGCGTCGACGTGGCGGTCAGCAAGCCCCGGGTGATGGCCGCGCTGGTCGAGGAGGCGGTCACCGTCGGCGACCTGGTCCGGTTGATGACCTTCCGGCAGGGTGAGGCGAACCTGGTGGAGATCACCCTGCCGCCGACCGCGCCCTACGTCGGCCAGCCGATCCACGCCGTGCCGCTCCCCCGGGACGCCGCGC
This sequence comes from Micromonospora humida, assembly GCF_016901255.1. Taxonomy (NCBI): domain Bacteria; kingdom Bacillati; phylum Actinomycetota; class Actinomycetes; order Micromonosporales; family Micromonosporaceae; genus Micromonospora; species Micromonospora humida. The sequence continues at coordinate 505,320 of NZ_JAFEUC010000002.1, read as the reverse complement.
TGGTGGCGATCCTGCGCGGCAAACGGGTGCTGGTGCCCAGCCCCGACGACCCCATCGAGGCCGGCGACGAACTGATCTTCGTGTGCACCGCCCAGGTGGAGGACGAGGTACGTGGGGTGATCCTCGGACCGGACAGCGTGGAACGGACGCGCGGCGCGGGCTGACCGTCCCACCCGGCGGGTGCCGGACGGTTGCCTGCCGGCCCTGGAGGCCGGCCCTGGAGGCCCTGGGTGCTGGCCCTGGAGGTCAGCCGCCGGGCAGCGGCTGTGGTGCCGACTCCCGGGTCACCCGGCGTACCACCCACACCGTGATCAGCAGCAGCAGCGCGTAGGGCGGGTAGCCGAGGGCGAGCCGGGCCACCCCCAGCGCGGTGTCCTGGTGGGCCAGGTAGAGCCCGGCCTGCACCCCGACCTTGGCCAGCCAGACCACCCCCCAGAGCACGGTGAGCTGGGTGAAGGTACGCACCAGCCGGGGGTCGTCGCGCCACTCGGAGCGCCCCTTGGCCACCAGCACCGACCAGATCCACCCGACCAGGGGCTGCCGGATCACCGCGGAGAGCAGCAGGGCGATGCCGTAGCCGATGCCGTAGAGGATGCCCGGGAGGTAGAAGTCCCGCTCGTCCCCGGTACGCCAGGCGATGGCCGCGCCGACCGCGATGCCGAACAGCCCGTTGACGGCGTGCCGGACCGGACGGCGCTGGACCAGCCGGACGATCGCGATCAGCACCGCCACCCCGACCGAGGCGATCACCGCCGGCCGTAGCTCGCCGACCACGTTGGCCAGCACGAAGACCACCACGGGGATGCTGGACTCGACCAGCCCGCGCCAGCCGCCGAGCTGGTCGGCCATCTGCTCGGCGAGGCTGGGCAGCCGTTCGTCGTCCGGCGGGGTGGTCTGCGGCTCGGTGGCCGGGGGCTGTCCCGTCGTCACTTCGGCGACTCCAGCTCGTAGTACGGGTTGTAGATGACCTTGCGGTCGTCCCGGACGGCCACCCGGCCCCGGGCGGTCAGGTGCCGGCCCGGCTCGATGCCGGCGATGTGCCGTCGACCCAGCCAGACCAGGGTGACCACGTCACTGCCGTCGTAGAGGTCCGCCTCCAGGGTGGGCAGGTTGGTCCGGGGGGTGTAGACCACCGTGCGGAGCCGCCCGGCGACCGAGACCACCTGCCCCCGCATGCACTGCCGGGCCAGCACGCCACCGGACTCGGCGCTCTCCCGGCGCAGCTCCTGCGCCTCGATCTCGGCCTCGCTGGCGGTGAACCGGCGCAGGATGCCCCGTAGCGACATCCGGCTCTCGTCGGTCGACATGACCTCCGCGTCACCCTCTCCACGCTGACCGGTCGGCACCGGCGTCACCCGGCCCCGGGTGGGACCGTGCCGCCAGCGTACGCCGATCCGGCCCCGCTGCGTCGTTCCGGTGCGGCCGCCCCCGGTCGGCACCCCACCGGAACGCCGCCGCCGGCTCGTGGCCGGGACGCGCCGCCGACCTCGGCCGGGTCGCCGGGGGGCGGACAGCGGTCCGGGCCGGACCCGGCCACCTCAGGCGGCGGGGTCCGGCCCGGACGGGTCGGTCAGGCCTGGTTCGGGGCGGGCGTCGCGGCGTCGCCGCCCTCGGCCTGGTCGGCCATCTCCCGGGGCAGCCGCAGCGGCAGCGGCTCGCGCACCGGCTTCGCCTCCTGCCCCCGGTCGACCACCAGGCCGTCCAGGCAGGTGGCGAGCGGGCCGGCCGCGGCCGGGTCGGTGGCGGCGGCACCCTGGTAGACGCCCCGGACCATCCAGCGCGGGCCGTCGATGCCGACGAAGCGCAGGTCGGTCGGGCCGTCCGGGGTACGCACCCGGGCGTGCAGCTCGACGCCGTACTCGCCCCGGGCCTCCTGGGCGGTGGCGCCGTCGGCGATCAGCGACTGCCGGATCTCGTCGCGCACCTCGTCCCAGATGCCCTCGGAGCGGGGGGCGGCGAAGACACCGAGCTGGAGGGCGTTGTCCCCGTGGACGAGCACCACCTGCTGGATGACGCCCTGCGGGTCGGCCTGCACCCGCACCTCGACCCCGGGCACCGCCGGGATGTGCAGGCTGCCCAGGTCGAGGCGCTGCACGTCGTCCGGTGCCTCGGCGACGTCGTACGGGCCACGGGCCGGGCCCGCCGTCTCGTACGCGTCGGGGCCGCCGGCCCGCTCGTCACGGGCGTGCCGCCCGTTGTCGGCCCGCTTTCGGGAGAAGATCACTGCGCCCACCCTCCGCTGTTCGCACTCACCCTGCCACCTCTTCCGTCCGTTCGCCGACCCGGTCGGTGTCCGCCGCCCGGGTCGGGCCACCGGGCGGGGGCACGAGCCCGGCGTGGCCACCGGTCGACCCGTGTCCGCCGGTCCCCCGTCGGGACCCGGGCAGCACCGCCGCCGGCTGGAAATCGGCCCGCTCCACCCGCTGGACAACGAGTTGCGCGATGCGATCGCCACGGGAGATCTTCGCCGGTGCGTCCCGATCGTGGTTGATCAGGTTGACCAGGATCTCACCCCGGTAGCCGGCGTCGACCGTACCGGGCGCGTTGAGCACCGTCACGCCGAGCCTGGCGGCCAACCCGGAGCGTGGGTGGACCAGGCCGACGTAGCCCTCCGGCAGGGCCAGCGCCACGCCGGTGGGGACCAGGGCCCGGCCGCCGGGGGGCAACTCGACGTCCGCGGCGGCCACCAGGTCGGCACCGGCGTCGCCCGGATGGGCGTACGCGGGCAGCGGCAGCTCCGGATCGAGCTGCCGGACGGGCACGGGTACGGCGTGGGTCACGGGTCTGCCTCTTCCGTCGACGTTCACGGGGTGCCCTGCCATCCTGCCGGGTCGACCGCCCGTCGTGTTCCGTACCCTCGAGGTGTGAGCCTGTCGCCTTCCCCGTCGTCGCCGACCCCGCACGTCGCGGCCGTCCCGGCGTACTCCGAGCGGCTGGGCCTGCCCTGGTGGTGCTGGGCGGCCGGGGTGGCCCTGGCCGGGTTCGCCGCGGTCGAGCTGTGGATGGGCGCCGGCGGGGTACGCGCCTGGCTGCCCTTCGCGCTGCTGCTGCCGGCCACCCTGGCCGGGTTGTGGTGGCTGGGCCGGGTCCGGGTCGCGGTCGCCGACGGTGAGCTGTGGGTCGACGACGCCCACCTGCCCGTCCGGTACGTCGCCGACGCCGTCCCGCTCGACGCCGGTGGCCGGCGCGAGGTGCTCGGGGTGGGCGCGGACCCGCTGGCCTTCGTGGTGCAGCGGCCCTGGATCGGCGGCGCGGTGCAGGTGGTGCTCGACGATCCGGACGACCCCACCCCGTTCTGGGTGGTGAGTTCCCGCCGACCGACCGAGCTGGCCGCCGCCCTGCTGGCCGCCCGCGACACGGCCTGAGCGACACGGCCCGGGCGAGGCCCGACGCGCCGCCCGGACCGGTCGGGGTCGGTTCGGGGCGGTTCGAGGTCAGGGCCGGCCGGGTCAGGGCCGGCCGGGGCCAGGCAGGGCAGGTGGCCCGCCGGGCAGCTCCCGACGCTGTTTGCGCAGGTCGCGGCGGAGCTGGTCGGCCAGGGACCGGGTGGCCCGACGGTTGAGGTAGCTGGCCACGGCCGCCCCGGTGAGGAACGGGCCCAGCGTGGTCAGGTTGCGGCCGAATCGCTTGAGCAGCGTGTCCCGCAGCTCCTTGCGGGCGGCGGTGCCGAGCACCGCGCTCACCCCGACGCCCGGCATCATCGGGTTGATCCCCCGCTGGCTGGCCCAGGACTGGACCAGGGCGATGGTCCGGGGGGTGCCGCCGGTGGGCAGCGGTGCGCCGTAGATCTCGTGCAGCTCGCCGATCAGCTTGAGTTCGATCGACACCACGGCCACCGTCTCGGCGGCGAGCAGCACCGGCGCGGACAGCAGGGTCGGGGCGACCGCCCACTCCACCGCGGCGACGCCACCTCCGGCCGCGCCCACCCCGGCGGTGGCCCGGGTGGCGTTGCGGACCAGCCGGTCGGCGAGCGCCTCGTCGTCCAGGCCGGGGAAGTGCCGCCGCAGCGTCGCCAGGTCCCGGACGGGGATGTGCGGCGCGACGTCGGCGACCGTGTCGGTCATCCAGCGCAGCGCCGCCCGTGGCTTGAACAGGTCGGCGATCCCCCGGCCCCGGGCCTGCCCGACCAGCCGGGCGAGCAGTTGCCGACGGCGGGCGGGCGCGATGTCGTCGGCGGTCAGCGCCGCCACCGTGGCACCCAGCTCGTCGCCGGCGGCGGTGACCGCCCCGGCGTCGGCCGGGGTGTCCCCGACCATCAGCGTCGGATCGGTGCCGGGCGGGGCGGCCGGATCGGTGCCGGCCCGCCCGTCTCCGGGAACGACGACGGGCGGGCCGACGTCGGACTTCGGACCGTCCGGATCGGACCCGCCGTGCTCGTTCATCCGTCTGCCCCTCCCGTGGTGTCCACCGGTCCGGTGGACGCGCCTACCACGAGTCAAGCAGTAACCCGTCGTACCCGCACGGCGGCTCGGGCAGCGGCGGCCCCGCAAGGAGGCCGCCGCTGGTGTGGTGGGTGCTCAGACGCACTCGCGGCAGATCAGGTCGCCGTTGCGCTCGACCGCCAACTGGCTGCGGTGGTGCACCAGGAAGCAGCGTCCGCACCGGAACTCGTCCTGCTGCATCGGGAGGACCTTCACGGTCAGCTCCTCGTCGGCCAGGTCAGCGCCGGGCAGCTCGAAGCTCTCGGCCACCTCGGCCTCGTCGACGTCCACGGCGCCCGACTGTGAGTCGACCCGCCGGGCCTTGAGCTCTTCCAGGCTGTCCTCGCCGAGGTCGACCTCGTCGCGACGCGGGGCGTCGTAGTCGGTGGCCATCGGTTTCACTCTCCCATATCGATGTTGTCGCTTCCGGTTGTAACGCCGGGCGACGCTGTTTCGGTTCCCACTGGCCGGCCACCAATGTGTGTCGGTCGCCCGACCCGACGGCCTCTGGATCAAGGTCGCCGGGGGCAGGACCCGACGAGCGCGGTACCTTACCCCCTACCGGGCGAGGCATGTATACCGCCCTCGCGGCAGACATGTACGCCCCAGCGGCCCAAGATGTTCCCAATGTGACTCAGGCGACACGAAGATAGGGGTAGTAGTACCCCGTTCCCGGTTGGCGCGCCGGCATGTCGGACTGTTTCCACGCGTCCGCCGGACAACCGTTAACCTCAGCGGCGTACTCGACGGCCGACGGCGCCGGCCGACGCCGACGTTCGCCGCCACCACCCACTGTCCGGGGAGCACCCAGATGAGCTTTGCGCGAGTGCGAGCACTCGTTGTCGTCGGCCTGCTGGCGGTCGTCGCCCTGGTCATCGTCATCGTCGCCGTGGTCCGCGACACCCAGGGCAGCGGTGCCAACGCCAAGGGCTGCCCCGAGGGCTGGCCGCTGGCCGACCTGTCCCTGCGTACGTACAAGGATGTCAAGATCAACATCCTGAACGGCACCGGCGAGCCGGGCCTGGCCAGCAGCGTGGGCGACGACTTCCGCAACCGGAAGTTCCAGGTCAAGAAGGAGGGCAACGCCCCCAAGCACTTCGACGGCGTCGCGCTGCTGCGGTTCGGTCCCAAGGGGGTCGGCTCGGCGCACCTGCTGCGCGCCTTCTTCCTCAACAACGCCGAACGCGACTACGACCCCAAGCGCCAGGACGACACGGTCGACGTGGTGCTGGGCGACAGCTTCCAGCAGCTGGCCACCACCACCGAGGTCAACCAGTCCCTCGGCGACCTGGGCGCGCCGGTCGCACCGGAGGGCTCCTGCCCGATGCCGGTGGAGGACAAGTAACCGGTCCCGCCACCCCCGGCGACCGCCCGGCCCCACCGCCGTTCCCCGGCTGCCACCCGGCTGTCGCGCCGTGCTCCGGCCGCCGGGGTGGCGGCCGGCCGGGGAGCGTTCAGGGGCCGCCGGAGGCGTCCAGCGCGGCCAGCCGGGTGTGCAGCGGCGCGAAGAGCGCCGGTGGGGCCGCGATGACCAGGTCGGGGCCGGCCGGACGACCGTTCAGACCGGTCACCCGCAGCCCGGCCTCCTCGGCGACCAGCCCGCCCGCGGCCAGGTCCCAGGCGGCCAGCCCCTTCTCGTAGTAGGCGTCCAACCGCCCCTCGGCGGCCAGGCACAGGTCCAGCGCCGCCGCTCCCATCCGCCGGATGTCCCGCACGTCCCCGATCAGCTCGGCGACCACCCTGGCCTGGTGCCGGCGGCGGCCGGCGTCGTAGCCGAACCCGGTGGCGACCAACGCCTGCCCCAGCTCCGTCTCCGTGGAACAGCGCAGCCGCTGGCCGTCCCGCCAGGCCCCACCACCGGCGGTGGCGGTCCACTCCTCGCCGGTCGCGACGTTGCGCACCACCCCGGCGACCACCCGGCCGTCCACCTCGGCGGCGAGCGAGACCGCGCAGTACGGCAGCCCGTACAGGTAGTTCACCGTGCCGTCGATCGGGTCGACGATCCAGCGCACGCCGTCCGCGCCGGCCTCGGCGCCGCCGTACTCCTCGCCGTACACCACGTCGCCCGGTCGGGCCGCGCGCAGGGCTGCCACCACCTGCCGCTCCACCGCCCGGTCGGCGGCGGTGACGACGTCGGTGGCGGTGCTCTTGGTCGCCGCGACCGAGACCCCCTCGGCCCGCATCCGGGCCGCCGTGTCGGCCGCCTCCCGGGCCACCTCGACGGCGATCCCGAGCAGTTCCCGCGCGGTGGGCGTCGAACCCGTCATCGAACCCTGCCCCCTTCGCGGCCGCCGGGCGCGCACCGGGCGTACCGGTCGGGAGCCGACCGCGTCCCGCCCCCGCCGTCCGGCGCGGCGCGTGCGCCGCCGCGCGTCGTCGATCTCGTCCGGACAGCATAGGCAGGCGCCGTCGCGGCCGGACGCACCCGGTGCGACAGGCGGTTTCCGGCGTCGACCGACCGACCGGCGGGCCGGGTCGATAAGCTGGCCGCAAAGTCGACATCCGTGCCGAACCGGTGGTACAGACGGCCGGTTGCCGTGCGCCGCAGGATGATCGCGCCAACCGGGGTTACAATTCACCCTGCCCACGCGCCACGGACCACCGCCGCACAGCCGGCCCGGGACACGGGGGCCACTCAACGACGTCGACGGCACGGCATGCCACGCTGCGCCGGACGACTCCGGCCGTGCTCGCTCTTCGCCTCCGGAAGGTCATTCGTGACAGAACCCCGCCAGCCCGGCGCCGACGTTCGCTCGCTCACCGACACCCTGATCGCCCACGCCCAGAGCGCCGGTGGTCAGTTGACGTCGGCCCAGCTCGCGCGCACCGTCGAATCCGCCGAGGTGACCCCGGCCCAGGCCAAGAAGATCCTGCGGGCGCTCTCCGAGGCGGGCGTCACCGTGGTGGTCGACGGCTCCGCCAGCACCCGCCCCCGCCGGGTGGCCGCCGCCCGGTCGGCCACACCGGCCTCGCGGGCCACCACCGCCAAGACCACCAAGAAGGCGGTCGCGCCGGCCCCGAAGCAGGCACCCGCCGCCGAGGAGGCCACCGCGCCCGCCCCGCGCAAGGCGGCCCCGCGTAAGGCGGCCACCGCCGCCGGGGTGGCCGCGAAGGCCGCCATGCCGGCCGCCAAGGCGACGAAGTCGACCCGTGCCACCAAGGCGACGGTGGCCGCCGCCGGGGCCGGCAAGGCCGCCACGAAGGCCAAGGGCGAGGGCGCCGAGGGCGAGATCGATCCCGAGCAGCTGGCTGCGGAGATCGAGGACGTGGTGGTGGAGGAGCCGGCCGAGCTGACCCGGGCCGCCGAGACCGACGCCGCCGCCTCCGCCACCGACAACGACTTCGAGTGGGACGACGAGGAGTCCGAGGCGCTCAAGCAGGCCCGTCGGGACGCCGAACTCACCGCCTCCGCCGACTCGGTCCGGGCCTACCTCAAGCAGATCGGCAAGGTTCCGCTGCTCAACGCCGAGCAGGAGGTCGAGCTGGCCAAGCGGATCGAGGCCGGGCTCTACGCCGCCGAGCGGCTGCGTGCCGCCGACGACGGCGAGGAGAAGCTGACCCGCGACATGCAGCGCGACCTGCTCTGGATCTCCCGGGACGGCGAGCGCGCCAAGAACCACCTGCTGGAGGCGAACCTCCGGCTGGTCGTCTCGCTGGCCAAGCGGTACACCGGGCGGGGGATGGCCTTCCTCGACCTGATCCAGGAGGGCAACCTCGGCCTGATCCGCGCCGTCGAGAAGTTCGACTACACCAAGGGCTACAAGTTCTCCACGTACGCCACCTGGTGGATCCGGCAGGCGATCACCCGGGCGATGGCCGACCAGGCCCGCACCATCCGCATCCCGGTGCACATGGTCGAGGTGATCAACAAGCTCGGCCGCATCCAGCGCGAGCTGCTCCAGGACCTGGGCCGTGAGCCCACCCCGGAGGAGCTGGCCAAGGAGATGGACATCACACCCGAGAAGGTGCTGGAGATCCAGCAGTACGCTCGGGAGCCGATCTCGCTCGACCAGACCATCGGTGACGAGGGTGACAGCCAGCTCGGCGACTTCATCGAGGACTCGGAGGCCGTGGTCGCGGTCGACGCCGTCTCGTTCTCCCTGCTGCAGGACCAGCTCCAGCAGGTCCTGCAGACGCTCTCCGAGCGGGAGGCGGGGGTGGTCCGGCTGCGTTTCGGCCTGACCGACGGCCAGCCGCGTACCCTCGACGAGATCGGTCAGGTCTACGGGGTGACCCGGGAGCGGATCCGGCAGATCGAGTCCAAGACGATGTCCAAGCTCCGGCACCCGTCGCGCTCCCAGGTCCTCCGGGACTACCTGGACTGAGCCGGTCGCGTCAACCCGTCGTGTCGGTTTGATCACCAGGCGTAGAACATGCGATGGTGACCCGTCCAATACGTGTTTGTGATCGTTGACGTGGCACCCTGGGTGCACGGCACACTGTCCTTCCCGCCAGGTGTGACCTCGGTCCCCCGCGGGCACACTGGGAAGGCGGGGCCCGGTAAGGGTGTTGCACGATGAGTGAGCAACGACCGAAGAGAGTGTTCATCGGTGACGACCAGAGGAGGAAGGCGATGACCCCGACCCTCACGCCGCCGCCCGAAACGGTGGCTCCCCCAGCCGCCGATGAACGGTGCGACCGCTGCAATGCTGCCGGCAAGCTCCGTATCACTCTGGCGGGTGGGAGCGAGTTGGTGTTCTGTGGGCACCACGCGAACAAGTACGCCGAGGATCTCGTGAAGATCACGGTGAAGTTTGCGACGGACCCGGAGTTCAGCTGGCGAGGCGCCGATCTGATGGCGAACTGACCCGAAACCCCTACGACGACGCAGCCGGGCGGAGGCACCCACAGGGTGCCTCCGCCCGGCCGTTCCCGGCTACACCCACTCCCCCACCCCCGGCCCACCCTCCCCGCCCCCGGATTCCCCCGCCACCGGACCGGTGATCAAGAGGTTCGCGTCACCATCCCACCGATTTCTGACCCGAACCTCTTGATCACCGACAAAAGCCGGGGGATCCGGGAGCGGGGAGAACGGGACGGGAGGGCGGGGAACGGGGACCGTCAGAGGGTCTGGACGGTGGCTATGCGTTCTTCGAGCTGTTCGATGGTCGCCTGGGCGCTGGGCGGGCCACCGCAGAGTCGGCGCAGCTCGGCGTGGATCTTGCCGTGGGGCAGGCCCGTACGGTGGTGCCGGGCGGCCACCAGAGCGTTCAGTTGACGCCGTAGCGCCACCCGACGCTGGGCGGCACTCAGAGGTACGGCGGGCGCCGCCGGGGCCGCAGCGGCCGGCTCAGCGGCCTGGACGGCCGCCCGACGCCGCTGCGCGGCGAGCTGGTCGGCCTGCCGTTTGGTCAACAGCAGCGACACCTGGTCGGCGGTGAGCAGACCGGGCAGCCCCAGGTACTCCTCCTCCTCCGGGGTGCCGGCCTGGGCGGCGGTGCCGAAGGACGCCCCGTCGAAGATCACCTGGTCCAGTTCGGCGGTCGCGGACAGCGCGGTGAACCGCTTCTCCAGCTCGCCGCTGGCCTGCTCGTCGCGCTGGGCGCGCTCCAGCAGGTCGTCGTCGAAGCCCTCGCGGTCCTTGGGCTTGCCGAGCACGTGGTCCCGCTCGGCCTCCATCTCGCTGGCCAGGCCGAGCAGGTGCGGCACGCTCGGCACGAACACCGAGGCGGTCTCGCCGGGGCGGCGGGCCCGGACGAACCGGCCGATGGCCTGCGCGAAGTACAGCGGGGTGCTGGCGCTGGTGGCGTACACCCCGACCGCCAGCCGGGGAATGTCGACGCCCTCGGAGACCATCCGGACCGCCACCAGCCACCGCTGCTCGGACGCCGCGAACGTCGCGATCCGGGCGGACGCGCCCTGGTCGTCGGAAAGGACCACGGTGGCCTTCTCCCCGGTGACCTGTTCGATCAGCTTCGCGTACGAGCGGGCGTTCTGCTGGTCGCTGGCGATGATCAGGCCACCGGCGTCGGCCATCCCGGCGTTGCGCAGCACGGTCAGCCGGGCGTCGGCCGCCCGCAGCACCTGCGGCATCCAGTCCCCGGCCGGGTCGAGTGCGGTCCGCCAGGCCTGGGCGATCAGGTCCTGGGTCATCGGCTCGCCGAGCCGCGCCGCCAACTCGTCCCCGGCGTTGGTACGCCAGCGGGTCTCCCCCGAGTACGCCAGGAACAGCACCGGGCGTACGACGCCGTCGCGCAGCGCGTCGGAGTAGCCGTAGACCGAGTCGGCGCGGGACCGCAGCAGCCCGTCGCCGCCGCGCTCGTAGGTGACGAACGGGATCGGGTTGTCGTCGGAGCGGAACGGCGTACCGGTGAGCATCAGCCGGCGTACCGCGGGTTCGAAGGCGTTCTTGACCCCGTCGCCCCAGGAGCGGGAGTCCCCGGCGTGGTGGATCTCGTCGAGGATGACCAGGGTGCGGCGGGTCATGGTGCGCCGCCGGTGCACCTGGGGGGCCATCCCGACCTGGGCGTAGGTGACGACCGCGCCGTGGAAGTCGGCGGCGGAGTGCAGGTCGGCGTTGCGGAACGCGGAGTCGAGCTGGATGCCGACCCGGGCGGCGGCCTGCGCCCACTGGGTCTTCAGGTGCTCGGTCGGGGCGACCACGGTGACCGCCTCGATGGTGCCGTCGACCAGCAGCTCGGCGGCGATCCGCAGGGCGAAGGTGGTCTTGCCGGCACCGGGGGTGGCGACCGCGGTGAAGTCTTCGGTACGACGGCGCAGGTACTCCACCATCGCCTTGCGCTGCCAGGCGCGCAGGGGCGGGAACGTCTCCAACGCCGGCAACCGGGGTGCCACCCGAGGCTCCTCTCCGACCGCACGAGGCGGATCCGGGCCGAGGGCCACGGTACCGCCGCCCATGAAAACGCCTCCGCGCAGAGCATGCCGCGAAGGCCGGCCCAGCATAACCAGCCGGGCCCGGCAACCCCAGCCGACACCACGCCGACCGGTCCCGCCGCCGGTCAGCGGGGTGGACGACCGAGGCCGGTCTCCGGCGGACGCATCGTCGCCACCGGCGCCGACCACCGTCGCCGCAGCGCCACCAGGCGCAGCACGAAGACCAGCACCGCCGCCGCGGTCAGCCCGCCCGCTCCGGCGTATCCCAGCGCCGACAGCAGCACCACCATGATCGAGCCGGCGAGTGCGGCGACGGCGTAGATCTCCCGGCGCAGCACCACCGGGATCTCGGCGGTGAGCAGGTCCCGGCCCAGCCCGCCGCCGATCGCGGTGAGCATGCCGATCACCACCGCGCCGACCGCCGGCACCCGGGCGTCGAGCGCCTTGAGCGTGCCGGTGACGGTGAACAGGCCGAGCCCGGCGGCGTCGAGCACCAGCACGGTGGTGCGCAGCCGGGCGAGCTGCGGGTGCAGCCAGAACACGGCGCTGGCGGTGACCGCGGCGGTGGCGGCGTAGCGCCAGTCGGCGAAGGCGAGCGGCGGGACCTCGTCGATGACCAGGTCGCGGAAGATCCCACCACCCAGCGCGGCGACGAACCCGACGAAGACGACGCCGAACAGGTCGAGCCGCTTCGCCACCGCCGCCGAGGCGCCGGAGGCGGCGAAGACGGCCACCCCGGTCAGGTCGGCCAGGAGCAGGGCGGTGGAGGTGGTCACACCGCCGAAGGTTACGGGGGCGGTCCGGCGGACCGCCCGGATCACTCGCGGTACGAGTCGTAGATCTCCTTGCACTTCGGGCAGACCGGCGAGCCGGGCTTGGCGGCCTTGGTCACCGGGAAGGTCTCGCCGCAGAGCGCCACCACGTAGGTGCCCATCACGGCACTCTCGGCGATCTTCTCTTTGCGTACGTAATGGAACATCTCGGGACCCGTGTCGGCGTCCTTCAACTCGGGACGCTCAAGAACCTCGGTACTCACAGTCACACCTCCAACTGCACAAGTTTGGCAGGTCGGCCGGGTCCGGTCCACCGCAGCCCACCCCGACGGCGGCCAGTTACGGTAGCTGACGTGACCACCTTTCACATCCGGCCCGGTACCGAGGTCGACGAAGCCCTGCGTGACGGCCGTCCCGTCGTCGCCCTGGAGAGCACGATCGTCTCGCACGGTCTGCCCCGACCGGACAACCTGCGGGTCGCCCGGCAGATCGAGCAGACGGTACGCGACGCCGGGGCCGTCCCGGCCACCATCGGCATGATCGCCGGCGAACTCGTCGTCGGCCTCGACGACGCCGAGCTGACCCGGCTCGCCACCGTCGATCCGGTGGCGAAGCTCTCCGTCCGCGACCTCGCCGTGGCCGCCGCCACCGGTGCCGACGGGGCCACCACCGTGGCCGCCACCAGCGCGGTGGCCGCCGCGGTGGGGATCGGCGTCTTCGCCACCGGTGGCCTGGGCGGGGTGCACCGGGAGGCGGCACAGACCTTCGACGAGTCGGCCGACCTGGTCACCCTGGCGCGTACCCCGATCACGGTGGTCTGCGCCGGGGTCAAGTCGATCCTCGACGTCGGGGCGACCCTGGAGCGGCTGGAGACCCTCGGCGTCGGGGTGGTCGGCTACCGTACCCGGCGTTTCCCCGGCTTCTACCTGACCGAGTCCGGGTTCGACCTGGACTGGTCGGTGGACTCCCCCGAGCAGGTCGCCGCGGTGCTCGCCGCCCGCGAGCAGCACGGGGTGCACGGCGGCGGCCTGATCGTGGCCAACCCGCTCCCGGTCGACGAGCAGCTCGACCCGGCGCTGCACGACCGCACCCTCGCCGAGGGTCTGGCCCGGTTGGGGCGCGAGGGCGTCACCGGCAAGGCGGTCACCCCCTTCCTGCTGGCCTACTTCCACTCGGCCACCGAGGGCGCCAGCCTGGCGGTCAACGTCCGGATCATCCTGCGCAACGCCGACCTGGCCGCCCGGATCGCGGTCGCGGCGGCCGGACGCGCCGCCGCATGACCGCTCCCGGTCGGATCGTGGTGGTCGGCGACCTGATCACCGACGTGGTCGCCGTGCTGGCCGGAGCGCTGGCCACCGGCTCGGACACCCCGGCGACCATCAAGGTCACCGGCGGCGGGCAGGCGGCCAACACCGCCGCCTGGATCGCCGCCCAGCACGCGCCGGTGACGCTGGTCGGGGCGGTCGGCGACGACAGCGCCGGCCGGGACCGGGTGGCCGAGCTGCAACGGGCGGGGGTGGACTGCGCGGTCGAGGTGCACCCGCAGGCCACCACGGGAACGGTGATCGTGCTGGCCACCGCCGACGAGCGGACCATGGTCACCGAGCGGGGGGCGAACCTGCGGCTGACCGCCGACCACGTGGACCGGGCCCTGGCGGCGCTGCCCGACGCCACCCATCTGCACCTGTCCGCGTACTGCCTGCTGGATGCCGGGTCGCGACCGGCCGGGCTGCGCGCGTTGGCCGCCGCCCGCGAGCACGGGCTGACCACCAGCGTCGACGCCGCCTCCGCCGCGCCGCTGCGGCGGATCGGCGCGGCGGCCTTCCTGTCCTGGGTACGCGACGTCGACCTGCTGTTGGTCAACGCGGACGAGGCGGGGGTGCTGGCCGGCGGGCTGGATCCGGCGGCCCAGGCGCGGGCGTTGTCGGCGGCGGCCCGTCGGGTGGTGGTCAAACGCGGCGGCGCGGGGGCGATCTGGGTGGACCGGCGGGCCACCGTCGGGGTGACGCCGTCGTTGCGGGTCGCCGTGGTGGACGTCACCGGGGCCGGGGACGCCTTCGCGGCCGGCCTGCTCACCGCCTGGACCACCGGCGCGACCCCGAGGGCCGCGTTGACCCGGGCCGCCGACCTGGGCGCCCTGGCGGTCTCGATGGTGGGTGCCCGGCCGGAGGCGACCGGCGGGTAACGGTGCCGGCCACGCCCGCACCGGCCGGCCCCGTCAGGGTTCGGCGTCGATGATCCGGTGCGGGCGTTCCTCGGCGGTGAGGCTCATCGGCGGGGTCTCGTCGCGGTGGCGGGGCTGGAACCTGGTGGCGAGGCGGTGTTGCTCCTTGGGCGGGCGGTCGTTGGCGAGCAGCACCGCCAGCCAGGGGATGAGGATCATGCCCAGCGCCACCAGGGGCAGCCAGAGCCAGAGCAGCGGGGCCTTGGTACCGACCAGGACCGCTCCGGCGATCACGCAGGCCACCCGGATGCCCATCATCAGCACGTACCGCTTCTGTCGGCTGGTGAGTTGGTCGTCCTGGCTGCGCGAGGCGTCGGTGATCAGAATCGGCTGGTACGCCTGACGCTTCACCATGGACCTCCTGAGGGGATTACCCACCATCCTGTCACCGCATCACCTTGATCAGCGAAAATCGACGCATACCGGAATCGTGTTACGCCCGTGGTACGCTCCGGCGGTGGGCAGCCGGTTCAGCTTCACCGAGGAGGCGTTGGCCAACCTGCGGGTCTACGACGTCACCCCCGGGGAAGTCTGGGAGGCGCTGCACAGCACCCGCCGGGTGATCCGGCACCTCGGCGAGGACCTGACGGTCGTCTACGCGGCGAGCGGTCGCGGCCGGCGGCTGGCCGTCCTGCTCGCCGAGGCCGACGGCACCGACCACGACTGGGACGTCCTCTCCGCCCGCGACCTGAGCGACGTCGAGGCCAAGCGCTACGACGAGACCGTGCGGAGAACGCGCCGATAGAGGAGGCGACGGCGATGAACCGTGACGAGGCCATCAAGCGATTCCACGGCGGCGACGACACGTTCGCCGAGCTGATCGACGACAGTCAGCCGGTGGAACTGCCCGCCCCCGACACCGACGTGCCGATGGTCAGCCGTTCGGTACGCCTGCCGATGGACACCTACGACCGGGTCCGGGCGGCGGCCGAGGCGCGCGGCATCGGCGTCACCACCCTGATGCGGCAGTGGATCGAGGCCGGCCTGGCCGACCTGGACGACTCGGCCACCGTCTCGCTCGCCGACGTACGCCGGGCGCTCGCCTCGCTGTCCCGCCCCACCGCCGCCTGACCGGCCCGGCTCACAGGGCCGGGTGGGGCCGCTCCGGTGGCCGCCCGTACGCCCGGCGGTAGTCCGCGACCGTGACCGCCGCCAGCACGGTCGCGGTCGCGGCGAGCGCCACCACGCTGACCGTCAGGGTCGCCAGGGGCATCAGCACGGCCAGGACGAGCACCCCGATGATCCGGGAGCGGGACACCCGCCCGAACACCTCGTGCTCGAACCGGGCGCGGGCGAGCAGGAAGACCGCCGGCCCACCCGTCAGGAAGACCGCCCAGGACAGCTTGGTCCGCGCGTACGGGTGCACGATCGCCAGCTCGTAGCCGACCGCCGTGGTCAGCACCCCGGCGACGATCACCAGATGGGTCCAGCTCATCGACTCCCCCAGCCGGCCGGGGGCACGGGCCACCCGGATCGCCTCGGTGAGCAGGTGACCCGCCCGGTGGAAGTAGATCCGCCAGAGCAGCACGGTGGTCACGAAGGAGAGCAGGAAGGCCCCGGAGCTGGCACCCGAGAAGCTGTGCCCGCTGAACGCCAACCCGATGATGAGGATGTTCTCGCCGAGGGCGATCAGGAAGAACTGCTGGTGCCGCTCGGCCAGGTGCTCCCCCAGCACCGCCCAGGTGGACGTGCGGGTCGCCCCGAGGCGGGGCACCGGCCAGCCGAACATCAGCCCGGCGTAGTCGATGACGACGGCCACCGACCAGCAGACCAGCCGCCACGTCCCGGGCAGCACCGCCCCGAGCACCCAGGGCACGGCACTGACCACCGCCCAGGACGCGACCCGCACCGTGACCAGCCGGCGGGGGTGACCGCGCAACGCCAGGGTGAGGAAGAGCGGCCGGCCCACCTGCACCGCCACGAACGCGAAGGCGAAGGCCACCGCGCGGGTGTCGAAGGCGCGCGGGGTGGCGACCGCCATCACCATGCAGCCCAGCATCGCGTAGACCACCACGAACTGGATCTGCGGCTGTTCCGGCTCGTAGCGGCTGGTGACCCAGGCGGTGAACGTCCAGACCGCCCAGAAGGCCAGGAAGATCACCAGGGTCTGGGTGATCTCGACGGGCAGGTCCCGCTGGGGGGTGTTCAGATCGTCGATCACCCGCTGGGAGACCCGGGTCAGGGCGAAGACGAAGACCAGGTCGAAGAAGAGTTCCAGGAAAGTGGCCCGGGGCGAGCTGACCCCGCCGCGCAGCAGCGCCGCCCCCCGCTCGTCCGCCATCGTCCACCCGTCGCCGCTGTCGCGGATCTCAACGAACCGACCCAGCTCCGGTTGCGTCAGCCCCTGTCCGCCTTCGCCGCCGCCTTCACCTGCTGCTTGTACTCGCGCACCCGGCGCAGCGACTCCGCGTCGGTGACGTCGGCGACCGAGCGGAAGGTGTCCGGGTCGCCGTACCCGCCGGCGGCCTCCCGCCAGCCGTCGGGGCGCACGTCGTACCGCTTGCCGAGCAGGGCGACGAAGATCTGCGCCTTCTGGGTGCCGAAGCCGGGCAGGTCGGCGATGCGGCGCAGCAGTTCCCGCCCGTCGCCGACGTCCGCCCAGAGCCGGCCGGCGTCGCCGGCGTACCGGTCGACCAGCACCCGGCACAGCTCCTGCACCCGGCCGGCCATCGCCTTAGGGAACCGGTGCAGCGCAGGTGGCCGCGCGAAGACCTCGACCAGTTCCGCCGGGTCGTAGTCGGCCAACTCCCGGGCCTCCGGGTCGTGCCCCAGCCGCTGGGCGAGCACGTACGGCGAGGAGAACGCCTTTTCCATCGGCACCTGTTGGTCGAGCAGCATCCCGGTCAGCAGGGCCAGTGGGCTGCGCTCCAGCAGCCGGTTGGCCTCGCCGTCGATGGGCAACGAGAGCGTCATGCCCCCATCCTGCCCGTCCCGGCCGTCCGCCCGGCCGACATCCGCCTCCGGCCCGCCGGGCGGGAGGCGTCCGGACGCAAAGCGGCCCGGTGGACACAGCGCGGCCCGGTGGACACGGGTGTCCACCGGGCCGTCGGTGCCCGAAGGCGTCAGTTCACGACGTAGAGCAGCCGGTTCGGCGAGCCCGAGCCGGGGCTGGTCACCACGTTGGGGGTGGCGCTGCTGGTCAGGGAGCTGGCGACCTGCGCCGGGGTGTACGAGGGGTTGGCCGACAGGACCAGGGCGGCGGCACCGGCGACGTGCGGGGACGCCATCGAGGTGCCGTCGATCGTGTTGGTGGCGCTGTCGTTGGTGTTCCAGGCCGAGGTGATGCGCGAACCCGGGGCGAACAGGTCGACGCAGGTGCCGTAGTTGGAGTAGGAGGCCCGCGCGTCGGTGTTGGTGGTGGCGCCGACGGTGATCGCCGAGGCGACCCGTGCCGGGGAGGAGCTGCAGGCGTCGGCGCTGGAGTTGCCGGCCGCCAGCGCGTACGTGATGCCCGAGCTGATCGAGCTGGCCACCGCGTTGTCGATGGCGGTGCTGGCCCCGCCGCCGAGGCTCATGTTGGCCACCGCCGGCTTGACCGCGTTGGCGGTCACCCAGTTGATGCCGTTGACCACGGCGGTGGTGCTGCCGCGACCCCGGCAGTTGAGCACCTTCACCGCGACCAGCTGCACGCCCTTGGCCACCCCGTACTTGGTGCCGCCGACGGTGCCCGCGACGTGGGTGCCGTGGCCGTTGCAGTCGGTGTTGTTGGAGTCGACCGCGTTGGTGCCCCAGGTGGCCCGGCCGCCGAAGTCGGTGTGGGTGGTCCGGATGCCGGTGTCGATGATGTACGCCCGCACGTTGGTGGCCGTGGTCGGGTAGGTGTAGCTGGAGTTCAGCGGCAGGTTGCGCTGGTCGATGCGGTCCAGGCCCCAGGACGGCGGGTTGGTCTGGGTCGCCTGGACGGTCATCACCCGGTCCTGCTCGACGTAGGCCACCGACGGGTCGGCGGCGAGCCGGCGGGCCTGGCTGGCGCTCATCTTGGCGCTGAACCCGGTGAGCGCGGCGCTGTAGACGTCGGCGACGTTGCCGCCGTACCGCTTGGTGAGGCTGGCGGCGCGGTCCGGCACGGCGGTCCGGGCGGTGCGGCTGTTGGCGGCGCCGACGGCCTCGCCCTTCAGCACGACCAGGTAGCTGCCGCTGATCGCGTCCGGGGCGGAGGCGTAGCGGATCTGGCCGGTGGGGGCGGCGAGGGCGGGGGTGCCCGCGGCGACGGAGAGGGCCGCGGCGGCGGCCGCGACGGCGACCGCGCGGATCGCGCGACGCCGGGGGACGGACACGTCGGACATCGTCTGAACTCCCTACCGGGTCCGTCCGGGCAGGCAGGGGCCGTCCGAACGTCCCATCGACGGATGTTGGAGGGAATGTTAACGAGACATCGACGTACGTAACAGAGATAACGGCCGGGGGATTGAGCTGGTGTTATGGAAGTCAACGGGTGCCCGCCACCACCGACCCCCGGCCAGGCAGGATGACGAGGTGGACCGTTACGACATGCTGCTCTCCCCCGCCGGCGTCGATGCGCTGCGCACCGCGCTCACCAGCGCCGACTTCACCGCCAACGGCATCGCCGGCCGGCTCGGGCCGCAGGCCACCGGCGGGGTCGCCCGCAACGACTTCCGGGCCGCGCTGCGCGCCACCGAGGAGCGGGACCCGCTGGCCACCCTGATCCGGGTGTTCGTCTGCGACCAGACCGAGCCCGAGCCGGCGGTCGCCGCCGCGCTCGCCCCGCTCGACCTCGCAGAGGCCGTCGCCGCCGGCCTGGTCGAGCCGTCCGGCGACGGGCTACGCGCCGGGGTCGACCTGGAGCCGTACGGGGACCACTGGTGGGTGCTCGCCGACGTGCCGGCCAGCGCCCGCCCGGGCCGGCCGCTGCCCAGCGAACACGTGCTCGGCATCGGCGGGGCCACCCAGACCCTGATCGGGGCGACCGTCCGCCGCCCGGTGGACACCGCGCTGGACCTCGGCACCGGCTCCGGTGTGCAGGCCCTGCACCTGGCGACCCGGGCCCGGCGGGTCACCGCCACCGACGTGTCGCAGCGGGCGCTGCGCTTCGCCGCCACCACCGCCGCCCTCAACGGGCAGGACTGGGAACTGCTCCGCGGCGACATGGTCGCCCCGGTGGCCGGCCGCCGGTTCGACCTGGTGGTCAGCAACCCCCCGTTCGTGGTCGGGCCGGGCACCACCACCCACGTCTACCGGGACTCCGGCCGGGTCGGCGACGCGATCGGCGCGGAACTGGCCGCCGCCGCCCCGGGCCTGCTCACCGAGGGCGGCACCATGCAGTACCTGGCCAACTGGGTGCACGTCGCCGGGGAGGACTGGGCGGAACGGGTGACCGGCTGGTTCGCCGGCACCGGCCTGGACGCCTGGGTGATCCAACGCGAGGTCGCCGACCCGATGGCGTACGTCAACCTGTGGCTGACCGACGTCGGCGAGGCGGCCGACCCGCACCGGGCGGCGGCCTGGCTGGACTGGTTCGACGCGCACAAGATCGAGGCGGTCGGGTTCGGCATCGTGTCGCTGCGCCGGGGCGGGCACACCGATCCCGCCGTCCGGGTGGAGGATCTGCGCCAGCGGGTCGAGGCCCCCCTCGGCGACCAGGTGGCCGCCTGGTTCGACCGGCAGGACTTCCTGCGCGCCCGGGGCACCGACGGGGTGCTCGACGCCCGCTACCGGGCCGCCCCGGGGCTGCAACTGCGGCAGGAGGCGACCATCGGCGACGAGGGCTGGTCGGTGGACCGGCAGGTCCTGACGATGCCGCACGGGCTGCGCTGGAGCGAGGAGATCGACCCGCTGGTGCTGGCCCTGGTCGGCGGCTGCGACGGGCGGTTGCCGCTGCGCGACCAGCTCGCCCTGCTCGCCGCCGCGCACGACGTCACCACCGACGAGCTGGCCGAGGCGGCCGGCCCGATCGTGGCGCACCTGGTCGAACGGGGCATCGTCGAGCCGGTGACCGACTGATGCGGGCGGTGGTGCAGACCGTCGGCCGGGCCAGCGTCACCGTCGACGGCGAGGTGGTCGGCGCGATCACCGACGGCCTGCTGGTGCTGCTCGGGGTCACCCACACCGACACCCCCGAGCTGGCCCGCACGATGGCCCGCAAGATGCACGAGCTGCGCATCCTCGACGACGACCGCAGTGCCGCCGACACCGGCGCCCCGATCCTGCTGGTCAGCCAGTTCACCCTCTACGGCGACACCCGCCGGGGCCGTAGGCCGAGCTGGACCGCCGCCGCCCCCGCCGAAGTGGCCGAACCACTTGTCACCGCCGTGGTCGAGGCGCTGCGCGCCCGGGGCGCGACGGTCGAGACGGGCCGCTTCCGCGCCCACATGCTCGTCGAGAGCGTCAACATCGGCCCCCGCACCCTCCTCCTGGACCTCTGACCCGCCCCTCCCACCCCCGCCACCCGCCCCAGCCCCGCCTCCCGCCCTCGCCCCCTCCGCCCGCCCCGCCCCGCGCCCGCCTCGGTGATCAAGAGGTTCGCGTCATTCTGAAGATCAAACTTGACGCAAACCTCTTGATCACCGGGGCGAGGCGAGGCAGGGCAGGGCAGAGGAGGGGGCGAGGGCGGGAGGCGGGACGGGCGGGGCGGGGTGGGTCAGGAGAAGAGGCCCCGGCGTTGGAGGGACTGGCGGAGCCAGCCGTCGAGCTGGGCGGCCCAGTCGGTGCGGTCGGCGTTGGCGTGGTCGACGGTGAACCGGCCGAAGGTGTCCCGGCCCTCGGTGAACAGGCCGCCGCGCTTGTCCAGCTCCAGCACCACCTGCATCTGGTGCGGGTCGGTGACGAAGGTGACCTCGAGCTGGTTGATCGCCCCGGCGTACTGCGGGGCGGGGTAGAACTCGATCTCCTGGTAGAACGGCAGGCTCTGCCGTACGCCATAGATGTGGCCGCGCTCGACGTCGGCGCGGGCGAACCGGAAGCCCAGCCGCAGCAGCGCCTCCAGCAGCCGCTCCTGGGCCGGCAGCGGATGCACCGACACCGCGTCCAGGTCACCCTTGTCGACCGCGCGGGCCACCTCCAGCTCGGTACGCAGCCCCATCGTCATCCCGTGCAGCCGGTGGCCGTACAGGTCGGTCAGCGGGGTCTCCCACGGCACGGCGAACCGGAACGGGATGTCGTACCGCTGGCCCGCCTCCAGCCGGAACGGGCCGGTGACCTGCTGCCGGGCGAACTCCTGGGTGGTCTCGTACTCGGAGTCGGCGCCCTCCACCTCGACCCGGGTGACCAGACCGAGCGCCACGTACTCGATGTCGGTGGCGTGGTCGCCGCCGGCCACGTGCACCCGCCCCTCCAGCACCCCGCCCGGACGGCAGTTCGGGTTGGCGAGGACGGTCTCCACCGACGGACCGCCCACCCCCATCGACTGCATGAGCCGCTTGAAGACCACCACGTCCTCCATTGCCTGTTCGCGTGCCGACCACCATGGTCGACCGCTGGCACGGTAACCGGACCTGGCAAGACCCACCACGGCCAGCCCCACACCTGACCGAATTGGTGTCGGTTCCCCGATCACCTCACCCCCGTTTCACGTCCCGGTTGGAAAGCTGTTCGTCACCGGGGCCGATGGCGTCGGTACGCGACACGAAAGCGGACACGGGGAGACACAGAGATGGCCCTGCAGATGATCGATAACAAGACGCGCCCGGCCACCACCATCGACGCCGAGCACGGCACCGAAGCCCTCACCGACCTCGACGCCACCGACGAGCGCGGGGTCTCCACCGACCTGGTCCGGGCCTACCTCAACGGCATCGGCCGGACGAAGCTGCTCACCGCGGCCCAGGAGGTGGAGCTGGCCAAGCGGATCGAGGCCGGGCTCTTCGCCGAGGAGAAGCTGTCGACGTGCACCCCCGTCTCCGGCGACCTGCACGCCGACCTCGCGCTGATCGCCCGGGAGGGACGCGCCGCCAAGGACCACCTGCTGGAGGCGAACCTGCGGCTGGTGGTCAGCATCGCCAAGCGCTACACCGGGCGGGGGATGGCCTTCCTCGACCTGATCCAGGAGGGCAACCTGGGCCTGATCCGCGCGGTCGAGAAGTTCGACTACGCGAAGGGTTACAAGTTCTCCACGTACGCCACTTGGTGGATCCGGCAGGCGATCACCCGGGCGATGGCCGACCAGGCCCGCACCATCCGCATCCCGGTGCACATGGTCGAGCAGGTCAACCGGATGGTCCGGGTCCGCCGGGAGCTGTCGGTCACGCTGGGCCGCGAACCGATCGTCTCCGAGGTGGCGCGGGCGATGGAGATCCCCGAGTTCCAGGTCATCGAGCTGATCTCGTACGACCGGGAGCCGGTCAGCCTCGACCAGGCCGTCGGCGAGGACGGCGAGAGCGCCCTGGGTGACTTCGTCGCCTCGGTGGACCCGCGCACCGAGCCGGGAGACGCCGCCGCCAACGGCGAACTGCGCAACGAGGTACGCATCGTGCTCGCCACCCTCTCCCAGCGGGAGCAGGCGGTGATCCGGCTCCGGTTCGGCCTCGACGACGGCCGGCAGCGCACCCTCGACGAGGTGGGCAAGGAGTTCGGCCTGTCCCGGGAGCGCATCCGGCAGATCGAGAAGGTCACCCTGCTCAAGCTGCGTGACCCGGAGCGGGCGCAGCGGCTGGAGGCGTACGCCTGCTGAGCGGGACGGTTCGCGGTCAGGCCCCCGGCGGTTCGCCGGGGGCCTGACCTTCTCTGCGGTGACCGCCCGCCGGGTGTCCGGCCGGCGGCGCCGGTCAGAGGCGACGCGGGCCGGTGTCGGGGCGGGCCCCGGCCGTGCCGACCCCCACCGCCGCGTGCAGCACCGAGATGCCGTCCGGGCGGGCCAGCACCGGGTTGAGGGTGAGCGCCCGCACCCGGGGCTGCTCGTCGGCGAGCCGTCCCACCCGCAGCAGCAGGTCGGCCAGGGCCGCCCGGTCCACCGGGGCGGCACCCCGGTGCCCGCGCAGCAGCGGCGACGCCCGGGGCTCGTCGACCAGTTCGGCCGCGTCCCGGTCGGTCAACGGCACGGCCCGCCAGGCCCGGTCGCCGAGCAGTTCGGTGGCGACACCCCCCAGCCCGAAACCGACCACCGGCCCGAACGCCGGGTCCTCCCGCAGCTCCACCACGCAGGCCACCCCGGGCGGCACCATCGGCTGCACCAGCACCTGCGCGCCGAAACCCGCCGCCAGGTCCGCGTACGCCCGGCGCAGGGCGACCGGGTCGGCCAGGTCGAGGCGGACCGCACCCAGGTCGAGGCGGTGCCGCAGGCCGGGCGCGGCGGCCTTCAACGCCACCGGCCACCCGCAGCGGTCGGCGGCGGCGAGGGCCTCGTCGACGCTGCCGGCGGGCGCCGACCCGACCACCTCGACGCCGTACGCGGCGAGCAGCGCCACCGGGTCGGCGGTGTCACCGCGCAACGCGGCCCGCCCGGCGGCCCGGTCCACCCCGGTCAGCTCCGGCACCGTGCCCGGGTCCCGCCGCAGCCACCCGGCGTACCGGCCGACCCGGCCCAGCGCCCGCACCGCCTCCTCCACGCTCGGGTACGCGGGCAGCCCCGCCGGCACCCGCCCGGCGAGGAACGTCACCACGGTCGGCTTGCCGGCGGCCAGCGTCGCCGGCAGGGCGGCGGTGACGTCCGCCTCCTCGACGGTGAGCTGCCCCGGCAGCGGCGGGGCGAAGACCGCCACCAGCGCGTCCACCCGGTCGTCGGCGGCGGCCCCGGCCAGCGCGGCGGTGAACTCGGCGACCCCGGCGTGCGGGCCGACGTCGCGGGGGTAGCCGTCGGCGACGGTGAGGCCCTGCCCGACGCAGGCGGCGGCGGCCAGCCCGGTCAGCGCCGACGAGTTGCCCACCACCGCGACCCGGTCCCCGGCGGGCAGCGGCTGGTGGGCCAGCAGCACCCCGACGTCGAGCAGTTCGGCGACGGTGTCCACCCGGATCACCCCGGACTGGGCGAACAGCGCGCTGACGGCCGCCTCGTCCAGCGCCGGGCCGGCCGGACGGGCCAGCGACGCCAGCGCCACCACCGGCTTGGCCCGGCCGATCCGGCGGGCCAGCCGGGCGAACTTGCGCGGATTACCGAAGGTCTCCAGGTAGAGCAGGATCACGTCGGTGCCCGGGTCGTCCTGCCAGTACTGGAGCAGGTCGTTGCCGGACACGTCGGCCCGGTTACCGGCCGACACGAAACTCGACAGGCCCAGCCCGCGCCGCCGCGCCTCGGCCAGCAGCGCCACCCCGAACGCGCCGGACTGGCTGAAGAAACCCACCCGGCCGGGGGCCGGCAGCACCGGGGCCAGGGTGGCGTTGAGGCGTACCCGCTCGTCGGTGTTCGCCACCCCCAGACAGTTCGGGCCGACGACCCGCATGCCGGCGGCGTGCGCCGCCCGGACCAGGGACCGCTGGGCCGCCGCGCCGGCCGGGCCGGCCTCGGCGAAGCCGGCGGAGATGACCACCAGGCCGTGCGCGCCGGCCGCGGCGGCGTCGGCCACCACCCCGGCCGCCGCGTCGGGGGGCACCGCGACGACCGCGAGGTCCACCGCCACCCCCGCGTCGGCCGCCGACGGGTACGCGGGCAGCCCCGCCACCGTCCGCGCGCCCGGATGCACCGGCACGACCGCCCCCGGGTAGCCGCCGTCACGCAGGTGCCCGAGCAGCGCCGCGCCGACGCCCTGACCGGTGGCGCTGGCCCCGTAGACGGCCACCCCGCGCGGGGCGAGCAGCCGGGCGATGGACCGGGCCTCGGTGCGGTGTTCCCGGCCACGCTGCACCGCCAGGGTCGCCTCGGTCGGCGCGATCGGGAAGGTCAGGTGCACCACCCCGTCGGCGAACTGGCGCTGCACCTGGTAGCCGAAGTCGGCGAAGACCCGCAGCATCACCCCGTTGGTGGGCAGCACCTCGGCGACGAAGTGCCCGATGCCGGCCCGCCGGGCGGCGTCGGCCAGGTGCTCCAGCAGCACCGAACCGATCCCCCGGCCCTGGTAGGCGTCCTCCACCACGAACGCCACCTCGGCTTCGGGGGCCGCCGGCCCGAGCCGCTCGTACCGGCCGACGGCGACGATCCGGTCGCCGGCCAGCACCACGAACGCCTCCCGGTCCCGGTGGTCGACGGTGACGAAGCGGTGCAGGTCCCGTTCCGGGATGCGCGGGTACGGCGAGAAGTAGCGCAGGTAGCGGGTGCGTTCCGAGAACCGCCCGTGCATGGCGACGATCTCCGGGGCGTCCTGCGGCCGGATCGGTCGCAGTCCGACGGTGCTGCCGTCGCTGAGCAGCACGTCCACCGGTTGGTCGACAGTGGTCACCGGTCCCTCCCCAGGTCCCCGGCTCAGTCGCGCGGGTCGTACGGGTCCAGCCCGAGCAGCGGGAACACCGCCTTGCGGGTGGCCGCCACGGCCCGGTCCACCGAGTTCGGTTCCCCGGTCGGCTGCCACGGCCGGTGTTCCGGATCGACGTCGTCGGTCATCCGCAGCGGCACGTCATGGCCGGGTCGCCGGTGGGCGGCCAGCGTGCGCCAGCCGGGCGGGGTGAGGGTGGCCGGGTCGAGCGGGTCGCCGGTGGCCACCGCCAGCAGATGGGTCCAGGCCCGGGGCACCACCTCCACCAGGGCGTACCCGCCGCCGCCGGTGGCCACCCAGCGGCCGTCGCACAACTCGTCGGCGAGCGCCCGCAACGCCAGGTAGGTGGCGCGCTGCCCGTCCACCGACAGGTGCAGGTCGGCCAGCGGGTCCATCCGGTGCCCGTCGGCCCCGCACTGGGTGACCAGGATCTGCGGCCGGAACGCGCGCAGCACCGACGGCACGATCGCGTGGAAGGCCCGCTGCCAGCCGGCGTCGTCGGTGCCCGGCGGCAGCGGCACGTTGACCGCGCTGCCCTGCGCCCCCGGCCCACCGGTCTCGTCGGGGAACCCGGTGCCGGGGAAGAGCGCGAGCGGGGTCTCGTGCAGGCTCACCGTGAGCACCCGGGGGTCCCGGTAGAAGATCTCCTGCACGCCGTCGCCGTGGTGCACGTCCACGTCGACGTAGGCGACCCGTTCGGCACCGAGGTCGAGCAGGCGGGCGATGGCCACCGCTGGGTCGTTGTAGACGCAGAACCCGGCGGCCCGGTCGGGCATCGCGTGGTGCAGCCCGCCGGCCACGTTGACCGCGCGGCGGGCCTCGCCCCGCCAGACCGCCTCGGCGGCGGCCACGCTCGCCCCCGCGATCAGCGCGCTGGACTCGTGCATCCCGTCGAAGACCGGATTGTCCGAGGTGCCCAGTCCGTACCCGGCGAAGAGCGGATCGCGCGGCGCGGCCCGGACCGCCTCCAGGTAGTCGGGCCGGTGCACCCGGGTCAGCGTCGCGTCGTCGGCGGGCTCGGGTTCGACCAGCCGCACCCCGGGCCGGTCCAGGACGCCCAGCTCCCGGGCCAGCGCCACGGTCAGCTCGACCCGGACCGGGTCCAGCGGATGCTCCCCCATGTCGTAGTCGAGCAGGGACTCGTCCCACACCACCAGCGTGTCGTCCGACATGGGGTCATCGTCGCACGACGGTCACCGCCCGCCCACCACACGTGCAGGTCAGCCGCCGGGTGTCGGGCCGGTCGCGACCGGCCGGGACCCGTCGGCGACCCACCCGCTCCACGATCCGACGTAGAGCGCGGCGTCCGGCCGGCCCGCCAGGTGCAGGGCCAGCACCGCCTGCGCGGCGGTCACCCCCGACCCGCAGTACGCCCCCACCGGCGCGTCGGCGCGCACCCCGACCGCGGCGAACCGGTCCCGCAGCACGTCGGCCGCCGGGTAGCGCCCCTCGGTGACGTACCCGGGGGCGGGCAGGTTGACCGCGCCCGGCACGTGCCCGGCGACCGGGTCGATCGGCTCGGTCTCGCCCCGATAGCGGGGCGCGGCCCGGACGTCGATCAGCACCCCGTCGTCGGCCGCCGCGAGGGCCGCCGCCGCGTCGGCGTCCAGCACCGGCAGCGCGCCCGGCCGGACGGTCACGTCACCGGGCGTGACGGTGGGCACCTCGACGGTCTGCGGCAGCCCGGCGGCACACCAGGCCGGCCAGCCACCGGCCAGCACCCGGACCGGCCGGTGCCCCGCCCAGCGCAGCGTCCACCAGGCGCGGGCGGCGGCCAGGCCGTCGCCGCCGTCGTACACCACCACGGGGTGGCCGGTACGCACGCCGGCGGCCCGCAGCGCGGCCTGGAGGACGGCCGGGTCGGGCAGCGGGTGCCGACCCGCCGCGCCGGGCGGACCGCACAGGTCGGTGTCCAGGTCGACGAAGACCGCGCCGGGCAGGTGCCCGGCGACGTAGTCGTCGCGGCCCGGCGGGCCGGCCAGCCGCCAGCGGACGTCCAGCAGGGTCGGTGCGTCGGGCCGGGCCAGCTCGGCGGCGAGCCGATCCGGCTCGATCAGGGGGTCATCGGTACCGGACATGACGTCCAGTCAACACCATCGGCGCAGCGACCTCGCGTTTCGGCGCAGGTCGATCTTCGCGCGCCGGGGTAGCATCGACCACCGGGAGGCCGCTGACGTGAAGCATGACCTGGTCGACACGACCGAGATGTACCTGCGCACCATCCTCGAACTCGAAGAGGAGGGCGTGCCACCGTTGCGTGCCCGGATCGCCGAGCGGTTACGGCAGAGCGGGCCGACCGTCAGCCAGACCGTGGCCCGGATGGAACGCGACGGGCTGCTCACCGTCGAGGGCGACCGGCACCTGGCGCTCACCGAGCTGGGCCGGGGCAGCGCCGTGTCGGTGATGCGCAAGCACCGGCTCGCCGAGCTGCTGCTGGTCAACGTGATCGGGATGCCCTACGAGGAGGCCCACGAAGAGGCCTGCCGGTGGGAGCACGTGATGAGCGACGCGGTGGAGAAGCGGGTGTACGACCTGCTCAACCGCCCCACCCGCTCGCCGTACGGCAACCCGATCCCGGGGCTTGAGGAGCTGGGTCCGCCGCAGGCCGGGGCCAGCGAGCCGGTCGAGGGTGAACGCAACCTCGCCTTCCCCGGGCTGACCGGGCAGGTGGTGGTCCGGCGGATCTGCGAGAGCGTACAGACCGACGCCGACGTGCTGCGGCAACTGCACGCCGCCGGGGTCGACCCGGGCGCCACGGTCACCGTCGCCCAGGAACGTGACGGGGTGTTCATCGACCGCTCCGGCGAACGGGTCCGGCTGCCCCGCGAGGTCGCCTCGCGGGTCTTCGTCGCCGCCCACTGACCGCCCCGGCGGCGGCCCGGCCGGCACCGCGACCGGCCGTCACAACGACCGGGTGTCGAGCGTCCTGGCCAGGTCGACGAGGTGGTCGGCCACCTCGTCGGCGGTCGCCCGGTCGTCGTCCGGCCGGCAGGTCCAGCGGAGCGTGGCCAGCCGGTCCTCGGTGGCGAGCCAGCCCACCTCGGCCGTCGGGCCGCGCTTCGCGGTCTTCGCGCCGGTCCGGCGGTAGGCGGCCTGGCCCAGTTTCGACACCTTCTTCGCCCCGGCGGGCAGCACGTCGGCGGTGAAGGTCGGCACGTCGATCGAGGTGTCGGTGACCGTCAGGGTCAGCTCCGGCCAGGTGGCGTCGGTGGCCCGTACCACGCAGGTGCGGGTGTCGTCGCGCTCGGTGGCGGCGGCCACGTCGAAGCGGGCCCCGGTGTGTTCCTCGATCACCGCGAAGTCGAACAGCCGGCACGCCCCACCGGACGAGGCGGCCCCCACCTGCACGGTGGCCGGTTCCCCGGTCGGCAGCGGCACCGGCTCGACCTCCGACGCGCCACAGCCCGTGGTCAGCAGCACGCCCATGCCGGCCAGCCAGATCCGCCCGTGCACGGGCACACCTCCGTGATCGTCGGCGGGGAACCCGCCGGTGTCCGTCGGAAACCGTACGGGTTGGGGTTGCCGGACGGAAGACCCGGGTGGTCCGCCCCTGCGGCGTCAGCCCGGCGGCAGGTCGCGCAGGCTCCGCAGTGGAGACAGCACCACGAACAGGGCGGCGCTCCAGGTGCCGAGCGCGCAGACCACCAACGCCGGCCGCAGTCCCCAGTGGCTGCCGAGCAGGCCGCCGGTCAGCGCCCCCAGCGGAACCGCCCCGAAGCAGACCCACAGGAACGCGGCGTTCACCCGGCCGAGCAGCTCCGGCGGGGTGATCCGCTGCCGGTACGACAGGATCGACACGTTGAACAGCACCGCGTTGGCGGAGAACGCGGCCAGCCCGACGACGTAGAGCGCCAGCCCCCACCCGGGTCGGGCCAACGGCACCAGCAGGTAGAGCGGTCCCGGCACCGCCATCGCCACCCAGATCACCCGGGCCGTGCCGATCCGGCGGGACAGCGGGGCGGCGAACGCGCCGGTGACCAGACCGCCGGCCGCCCCCAGGGAGAAGACCAGCCCGACCGTGGCCGGGCCGGCCCGCAGCTCCCGGACCAGGAAGCTGACCTCCAGCGCGGTGGTGCCGATGGCGAAGAAGTTCGAGGTGGCGGTGCAGGCCAGGATGCTACGCAGGATCGGACGCTGGCCGACGAAGCGCAGCCCCTCGGTGAGGGCGACCCGCACCGGCACCCGGTCGGTGAGCCCGCGGTCCCGGAGCACCGGGCGGACCGCCGCCAGCGTCGCCGCGCTGAGCAGGAACGCCAGCGCGGTGCCGAGAAACGTCCGGGCGGCACCGACCAGCCCGGCCAACACCCCGCCGACGGTCGGCCCGACCAGCGCGGCGGTGTCGGCGGTGACGGTCAGCCGGGCGTTCGCCTCGACCAGCCGGTCCGCCGGGGCCAGCGCCGGCACGATGCTCTTGTAGGCCACGGTGAAGAGCACGGTGAGCACTCCGCACAGCCCGACGACGACGTACAGGAAGGCCAGGGTGAGCCGGCCGACCAGGGCGACCGCCGGCAGCGACGACAGCAGCGCGGCCCGGCCCAGGTCGCAGCCGATCATCAGCCGGCGCAGGTCGACCCGGTCGGCGAGCAGCCCCGCCGGCAGCGCGAAGACCAGGTACGGCAGCCAGGCCAGCACGGTCAGCAGGGAGACCTGGAACACGCTGGCCCGCATCGGGCCGGCGGCCAGCAGCGGCACCGCCACCCCGGACATCCGGGTGCCCAGCTCACCGACCGTCTGGCCGGCCCAGAACAGGGCGAAGCTCCGGTCCCGCCACAGCGGTGGGCGTACCGCCCGACCGTCGATCAGTTGCACCGTCATCGATCCCCCGTCGGTCCGCCCCAATCTAGGTGGGCGGGGCAGCCGGGGCCGCCGAATTAGTCGTCGACGTACGGGCAGTGCCGACAGCCCCGCCCGCAGCAGGTGCCACGCCGGGCCAGAAAGCCGGCGGTGAGGACGAACAGGCCGGTGGCCGGGTCGGGATAGCCGGCGTCCCCGGCGGCGAGCGCAGCGGCGTGTGCGGCCAGGATCCGTGCCCGGTCGGGGTGCTCCGGCGGCAGCCGGGACGGGTGCGGCTCGGTCAGCGGCCGGTCCGCCAGCGGACGTCGTTCGCCACTCACCACGAGGAGTCTACGGACCCGGCGGGCTCACTGCCCCGGGCCGGCGGTCTCGGCGCGGACCCGGGTCAGCAGGTCGACGAAGGGGCCGGGCCGTTGGTAGAGCGACCGGTGTCCGGCGTCGTCGAGCACCACGTGCTCCTTGTGCGGGGCATCGAGTTGGGCGTACCACTGGCGGGTCAGGGTCAACCGGCCCGGCACCTCGTGCGCGCCGTCGACCAGGTAGACGGGCACCGCGAGCCGCCTCACCCGGACACGCAGGTCGACCTGCTGGACCTTCGGGTAGAGCACGTCCCAGCCATCCAGACCGCCGCCGAGCACGTGCGCCTTCTCCAGCAGGGTGTACTCGGCGACGCCGAGGTTCTCTCCCGTCCCGCCCCGGCCCTCGTGGTTGCCGGTGCGGTCGAAGTCGAAGGCGGCGGCCTCGTTGGCCAGCAGCGGCTCGTAGTGGTACATGTCCGGATACGGCGGCGGCCCCAGCCCGGTCAACTGCCGCACCAGATCGGCCCGGCCGGTACGGCCTGCCCAGGCGACGGTGTCGGTGTACTGACTGCGGTCGGCGTCCCGCAGGTCGACCGCCTGCCCGACCCCGACGTACGCCCGGAACAGCTCCGGCCGGCGCTGCACGGCGACGGCGGCGACCAGCGTCCCCCCGGAGTGCGCCACCAGGTAGACGTCCGGTCGGCCGAAGCGCTGCCGCAGCCGGTCGGCGACGGCGAGCAGATCGGCGACCTCGCTGTCGAGGGTCAACGACGAGGAGGGCGGGAACGCCGCCCACGACCGTGCCGCGCCCCGCCGGTCCACGGTAGCCACCACGAACTGCCGTTCCAGCCCGGCGAGGTGCCGGCGGACCGCCCCCACCTCGGAGCTGCCCGGCCCACCGGGCAGGAAGAGCAGCACCGGGGCCCGCCGGTCGGCGCCCCGCAGCAGCACCCCCAGCTCCCGGTCGCCGCCGCCGCGCACCGTGGTCAGCTCGGCGATCCCACCCGGTACGGCGGCCGTTGCGGCCGGCAGCGCCACTGCGACCGTCACCAGGGCGACCAACGCGGTGAGCAGGCCCACCCCGGCCCGCCCCAGCCAGGTCCACACCGGACGGCGGCCCGCCGTCGGGGCGGCCCGTCGCGCCAGGCCCGCGCCGTACGCCGCGCCGACCAGCAACGGCAGCAGGGACAGCAATCCGTGTACGCCCCGGCCCAGCAGCAGCGCTCCGACACCGAAACCGCTCAGGTGCGGGGCGTCCACGGTCGGCCCCCGTAGCGGCCAGCGGACCAGCTCGACGGCGAGCGCGAAGAGCACCGGAGCCGCGAACATCGCCCCACGGGACCGGCCCGCCCAGCCGGCGAGCCCACCTACCGCGAGACTGACCAGGATCGACGTCACGGCCTCGGTATTGGTGCCGGGACCACGCGGGGTCCACCAGCCGACCAGCAGACCCCAGCCGAGCGGGGCGACGCCGGCGGCGAGCCACCGGACCGTCGGGGTCGACCGGGCACGGCTGAGCAGGGCCGGACGGGGCAGCGACGGCTTCGCCATGACACCTCACCGGAGTCGTCGGCACCCCAGCCTAGTGATGATCGATGTCATCCGCAGTCCCGTGACACTCACGGAACGTCATGGCCCGCCTCACGTCCCCACCGGACCGAGCCGGTCACCCGGGGTCAGCCGAACCAGTGCGCCTCCTGGCCGTGCGAGCGCATCCAGGCCAACGGCGTCCCGTCGAGGGCGAGCACGTTGTGCAGCGTCCCGTCGGGCGGGGCCGGCAGCGCGTCCACGTCCCAGCCGAGCACGTCGGCCGCCTCGGCGGACACCCAGTGACCGGGCAGGGCGCGGACCAGCGCGACGAAGGCCTCCCGGCGCGGCGGCGGCACCTGGTAGAGCACGGAGGTGTGCAGGACCACCAGCGTCGCACCGGCCGGTGCCCGCGCGGCCAGCGCCGGCAGGTCGTCCACCAGGTCGCCCCGGACCAGTTCCGGTGGGTCGGCGGCGGCCACCGCCGCTGCCGCCCGCAGCCGGGCCCTTCGATGGGTGTGCTCCGGCCAGATCAGCGCGTCGAGCCAGCCCACGTCGGCCGGGTCGGTGACGTCGAGCGGGTTCAGGTCGAGGCCGGCCCGCCACACCACCTCGGGGCGGGTGGTCGGCGGCCCGGTCCCGGTCAGCGTGCAGTCGAGGACCGCCTCCCCTGCCCCGAGCAGGTGGTCGCCGTAGCGGTAGGCGTACCGGTCGGGGTAGAGGCAGAGGCCGGCGGACGCCCCGACCTCCAGCAGCGCCAGCGGCTGCGGCAGGGCGGCCAGCACCGGCAGCAGCGCCGCGCAGCGGCCGGCCTCGTTGGTCTGCACCGCCCGGGTGAGCATCGCGGCCCGGACGACCGCCCAGTGCGCCTTGGTGTGGGCGCGGAAGGCGGCCGGCTCGTCGACCGGCCCACCGAGCCAGCGGACCACGCCGAGGAGCAGTTGCGGCTGCCGCTTGGCCGGCGGCAGGCCGTCCAGCAGGGCGAGCAGTTCGTCGTCGCGGGCGACCGCGTGGGCCAGCCGTTCGTAGGCCGGGGAGACGCCGTGGGCCTCCCGGGTGGCGAACTCGACGTACCGGTCGGCGGTGGTCATGCCCCGATCATCCCCGCCGCGCCCCTGCGGCGTGGCCCCCGGTGCGCTGCCGTCGGCGTGATCCGCGCAACGGGAGCGAGGTGGCGGTGTCCGGGTAGGACCGATGCCGCTACCTCGCCCCACCGGGGTCGGTCACGGGGACGGGACGCGGGAGGGCCGGCACCCTGTCGGATGCCGGCCCTCCGTGTGACGCGTACGTCAGCTGCAACCGCTGGTGGAGCCGCAGCCCTCGCAGACGTAGCAGCTACCTGCCGGGCGCATCTTCGTACCGCAGGTGAAGCAGAGCGGCGCGTCGGCGGCCTTGCCGATCACGGCCTCCAGCAGCTCGGTGGAGGAGCCCACGGCGGGCGCCGGCTTGACCGCGGCCACCCCGGCCAGCTCCTGGGCCGGCTGGGCCACCGGTCCGGTCTTCGGCTCGGTCGCCTCGACCGGGGCGGAGGATGCCATCGCCGTCAGGTCCGTGCCGGCGGCCTCCGCGTCGGCCTCGGCCCGCAACTGCGCGGCCCGCTCCTTGGCGGTGAAGATGCCCAGCTCGGCACGGCGCTCGTAGGGCAGGAAGTCCAGCGCCAGGCGACGGAAGATGTAGTCCATCACCGAGGCGGCCATCCGCACGTCCGGGTCGTCGGTCATGCCCGCCGGCTCGAAGCGCATGTTGGTGAACTTGCTGACGTACGTCTCCAGCGGGACGCCGTACTGCAGGCCGATGGAGATCGCCACCGAGAAGGCGTCCATCACCCCGGCCAGGGTGGAGCCCTGCTTGGACATCTTGAGGAAGACCTCGCCGAGGCCGTCGTCCGGGTAGGACGAGGCGGTGAGGTAGCCCTCCGCGCCGCCGACCGAGAAGGAGACCGTCTGCGAGGGGCGCTTCTTCGGCAGCCGCTTGCGCACCGGGCGGTACTCGACGACCTTCTCCACGGCCTTCTCGACCTCGGCGGCCGGAGCCGCCGTCTCGGCCGCGCCCTTGTTGGGCTTGGCCACCGACAGCGGCTGGCCCACCTTGCAGTTGTCCCGGTAGATCGCCAGCGCCTTGAGGCCGAGCTTCCAGCCCTCGAAGTAGATCTTCTCGACGTCGGCGACGGTGGCCTGCTCCGGCATGTTGACCGTCTTAGAGATGGCCCCGGAGATGAACGGCTGGACGGCCGCCATCATCCGCACGTGCCCCATCGGGGCGATCGACCGCTCGCCCATCGCGCAGTCGAAGACCGGGTAGTGCTCCGGCTTGAGGCCGGGGGCGTCCACCACGTGTCCGTGGTCGGCGATGTGCTCGACGATCGCCTCGACCTGCTCCTCGGGGTAGCCGAGGCTGCGCAGGGCGCGCGGCACGGTCTGGTTGACGATCTGCATCGAGCCGCCGCCGACCAGCTTCTTGAACTTCACCAGCGCCAGGTCGGGCTCGACGCCCGTGGTGTCGCAGTCCATCATCAGGCCGATGGTGCCGGTCGGGGCGAGCACGCTGGCCTGCGCGTTGCGCCAGCCGTTGCGGTCGCCGACCTTGTTGCCCTCGGTCCACTGCCGGGTGGCCTCGCGCTGGATCGCGGTGGCCACGGTGCCGGCCGGCTTGATGGCGTCGTTGGCGGCCGCGTGCTTGCGCATGACCCGCTTGTGCGGCTCGGCGTTACGGGCGTAGCCGTCGTACGCGCCGACGATGCCGGCCAGCTCGGCCGAACGGCGGTACGCGGTACCGGTCATCAGCGAGGTGATCGCCGCCGCCACCGACCGGCCCTGCTCCGAGTCGTACGGCAGGCCGGAGGCCATCAGCAGCGCGCCGAGGTTGGCGTAGCCGATGCCGAGCTGCCGGTAGGCACGGGTGGTCTCACCGATCTTCTCGGTGGGGAAGTCGGCGAAGCAGATCGAGATGTCCATCGCGGTGATGACGAACTCGACCGACCTGACGAACTTCTCCACCTCGAAGCCGCCGTCGGCGCGGAGGAACTTCATCAGGTTGAGCGAGGCCAGGTTGCACGAGGAGTTGTCCAGGTGCAGGTACTCCGAGCACGGGTTCGACGCGGTGATCCGGCCGGTCTCCGGGCAGGTGTGCCAGTCGTTGATGGTGTCGTCGTACTGCAGGCCCGGGTCGGCGCACTCCCAGGCGGCCTGGGCGATGGTGCGGAACAGCTTCTGCGCGTCGATGGTCTCGATGGTCTGCCCGTCGAGGCGGCCCCGCAGGTCGAAGCCGCCACCGTTCTCCACCGCCGTCATGAACTCGTCGGAGACCCGGACGGAGTTGTTGGCGTTCTGGTACTGGACGCTGACGATGTCGTTGCCGCCGAGGTCCATGTCGAAACCGGCGTCCCGCAGCGCGCGGATCTTGTCCTCCTCGCGCGCCTTGGTGGTGACGAACTCCTCGATGTCCGGGTGGTCGACGTCGAGGATGACCATCTTGGCCGCGCGCCGGGTGGCCCCGCCGGACTTGATCGTCCCGGCGCTGGCGTCCGCGCCGCGCATGAAGCTGACCGGGCCGGAGGCGGTGCCGCCGGAGGAGAGCAGTTCCCGGGAGGACCGGATACGGGACAGGTTGACCCCGGAGCCGGAGCCACCCTTGAAGATCAGCCCCTCCTCCTTGTACCAGTCCAGGATGGAGTCCATCGAGTCGTCGACGGCGAGGATGAAGCACGCGCTCACCTGGGCCGGCGACGGGGTGCCGACGTTGAACCAGACCGGCGAGTTGAAGCTGAACACCTGGTGCAGCAGCATCCAGGTCAGCTCGTGCGCGAAGACCTCCGCGTCGGCCGGGTTGGCGAAGTAGCCGTGCTGCTCACCGGCGGCCCGGTAGGTCTGGACGACCCGGTCGATGAGCTGCCGCAGCGACCACTCCCGCTCCGGGGTGCCCACCGCGCCCCGGAAGTACTTGGTGGTGACGATGTTCGCCGCGTTGACGCTCCACGACTCGGGGAACTCCACCCCGCGCTGCTCGAAGTTGATCGAGCCGTCCCGCCAGTTGGTCATGACGACGTCGCGGCGCTCCCACGCCACCTCGTCGTACGGGTGCACGCCCTCGGTCGTCCAGACCCGCTGCACCTTGAGGCCCGTCACCGCGCCGTTCTTCGCCGCCCGCGACCGGCTTGTTGTCACGCCGTCCCCCGCCATCTCATCGGCCCCCTCGTCTGCGCGGCCACCCGCCACGCGTCGTCACTGTCAGAATCCAGGTCGTTGCTGTCGGAAAAGAGTCAGTCGGTACGGTCGGCGGCCCCGGCCGCGTCGGCGCGGGCCTGTGCGGCGGCCCGCAGCGTCTCGATCTCGCGTTCGAAGTCGGCAAGCGAGTCGAACGAGCGGTAGACGCTGGCGAAGCGCAGGTAGGCCACCTCGTCCAGGTCGCGCAGCGGGCCCAGGATCGCCAGTCCCACGTCGTGGCTCGGCAACTCGGCTGCGCCCTTGGCCCGGACGGTCTCCTCGACCTTCTGGGCCAGCAGGGCGATGGAGTCCTCGTCGACCGGCCGCCCCTGGCACGCCTTGCGCACCCCACCGATGATCTTGGTCCGGCTGAACGGCTCGGTCACGCCGCTGCGCTTGACCACCGCGAGCACGGCCTCCTCGACGGTGGTGAACCGCTTGCCGCACTCCGGGCAGGAACGCCGCCGCCGGATGAGCTGACCGTCGTCGGCCTCACGCGAGTCGACCACCCGGGAGTCGGCGTGCCGGCAGTACGGACACCGCATCGCCTGACCTCCTTGATCGACCGGGGCCCGCCCGCCCGCCTCCGGGCACGCGTCGGCCCGGCGGAGCCGGCTTCGCCGGCCGTCGCCGTGGTCGACGATACGGGAGTGCGGTGGGTAGTCGAACCCAACCTGTGGGCAACTTACGCCCATGTGACTACTACATCTAGGGGTCGACCGTAGGCCGCCGAGGGGGTCGGGTCAAGTTGCCGGCGTGTCCGGCGCGTCACCTCCGACCACCGGCGGCGACCCGTCGCCCCGGGGACACGCTGGGTGCAACCGACGGGGCCCACGGGAGGTTACCGGCCGCCCGGACAGGCCCCCCGGACGGAGGACGCGACCCGGCCGACAACCCGCCGGACGCCGACCCGACGGGGACGTACCATCTACCAGAACAGGCGTACGAAAGGCCAGGATTTCCACCCGACACGCCGAGTTGCGTCGTACAGATGTTTGAAAATGACCGATCTCACCTATACGGTCATGAACGACCGGGCACGGCGCACCACGTCGGTCCGGCACCGCGACACCCCCGCACGCACCACGAGCCGCCAAGGCACCCAGCGCCGACCAGGGAGGACGGACGTGACCGAGGACCGGGCCAGCCGGCAGAAGAACCCGCAGCCGATCGCCGAGGCGGGTTCCCCGGCCAGTCGGCGTCCCCGCGCCGCCCGCAGCCGCACCGGGCAACCGGCCGTCCGCCCGGTCACGCCGGTGGTCAGCGGCTTCCCCGACCCGACCGCCGTCGACCTGACCGCCCGGCAGCGCCGCATCCTGGAGTTCATCCGCAGCTGGGTGGAGCGGCACGGCTACCCGCCGAGCGTCCGCGAGATCGGTGAGGCCGTCGGCCTGGTCTCCCCGTCGAGCGTCGCCTACCAGCTCAAGGAGCTGGAGAAGAAGGGCTTCCTGCGGCGCGACCCCAACCGGCCCCGCGCGGTGGACGTGCGCGCCCCCGGCGGGGACGCCGACGACGAGCTGAGCCGCGCCCAGCGCCCCACCCCGGCGTACGTGCCGATGCTGGGCCGGATCGCCGCCGGCGGGCCGATCCTCGCCGAGCAGGCGGTGGAGGACGTCTTCCCGCTCCCCCGCGAGTTGGTGGGTGAGGGCGAGGTCTTCATGCTCCAGGTCAAGGGCGACTCGATGCTCGACGCTGCGATCTGCGACGGCGACTGGGTCGTCGTCCGGCAGCAGCCGATCGCCGAGGCCGGTGACATCGTGGCCGCCATGCTCGACGGCGAGGCGACCGTCAAGACCTACCGGCGGCGCGACGGCCACGTCTGGCTGATGCCGCAGAACCCGGCCTTCGATCCGATCCCGGGTGACGACGCCACCATCATGGGTCGGGTCGTCGCCGTGCTCCGCCGGATCTGACCCGTACCCTGACTGGCCGTCCTTCCCCGGGGAGGGCGGCCGGTCAGGTGTCGGCGGGAGGTCCGCCGCAGCGTCAGTAGCGCTCGCCGCTGCGGCCGGGCGGTGGGCCGTACTGGCCGCCGCGCCGGTCGTCGTGACCGTCGCGGTGCGGGCCGGAGCGCGGCTCCCGGGCGCCGGCAGCATCCCGGCGCGGCGGCTCTGCCCGCCCACCGCCGTAGACACCGCCACCACGACCGCCAGCGGGCGCGCCACCCCGGCCACCGGCCGGGGCACCACCACGCCCACCCGCCGGATCGGCACCACGGCCACCAGCGGGCGGACCGCCCCGAGCACCGTCACGTCCACCGGCGGGCGGACCGCCACGACCACCGGCCGGGGCAGCGCCACGGCCACCAGCGGGCGGACCACCTCGACCATCGGCCGGGGCACCACCGCGCCCACCGGCCGGGACGCCGCCACGGCCACCGGCCGGGGCAGCGCCGCGTCCATCCGGCGGCGTGCCACCACGACCACCAGGCGGCGTGCCGCGCCCGTCCACCGGGGCACCGCCACGTGCTCCCGGAGGAGCACCACGGCCGCCGGCGGGAGCACCGCCGCGCCCACCGGCCGGGACGCCCCCGCGCCCACCGGCGGGAGCACCGCCGCGCGGGTCCGCGGCGGGCGGGCCGCCCCGGGACGCGCCGCCGGCCGGGGCACCGTGGGGCGCACCGCCGCGCGGACCCGCGCCGTTGCCCGCCGGACCGCCCGCCGGGGCGGCACCGTAGACCCCACCACCGGCGGGACGACCGCCGCCGTACACACCGCCACCCGCCGGACGGCCGCCGGACGGTGGCGGACCACCGCCCGGACTGCCGGCGGGAACCGCACCGGCCCCGGCCGGGGGCCGGCCACCGCCGTAGACCGCGCCGCCGGCCGGGCGGGCAGCCGCGCCGCCGGCCGCCGCCGGAGCACCGTAGACACCGCCGCCGCGCGGCCGGTTCGCGACCGGCTCGGCAGCAGGGGGACCATCGCCGGCCGAGGGCCCCTCGGCCCGGGAGACCGAGCCGGAGGTGAACACGTCGTCGTCGGGGTCGTCGGGGTCGTCGCCGGCCGCGGCGGCCCGCCGCCGGGACCGGACGATCCCGACGATGCCGGCCCCGACCAGGAGCGCGCCGATCACGCCGACCGCACCGATCAGATAGGTGATCTGGTCCAGGCTGAGATCGTCGTACCAGGACCTCTCGGCCGCCGGCTTGGCCCCCGCCGCGCCCTCGATCGTCTCGGC
Source organism: Micromonospora humida (assembly GCF_016901255.1). NCBI lineage: Bacteria > Bacillati > Actinomycetota > Actinomycetes > Micromonosporales > Micromonosporaceae > Micromonospora > Micromonospora humida. The sequence goes on along the minus strand of NZ_JAFEUC010000002.1, from coordinate 465,772 downwards.
GCCCTTGGTCGACGGCGTGTAGCCGAGGATGTCGATCGGGTCCTCCGCGGCGAGTTCCCCGCCGTCGGAGACGGTGACGAACCCGGTGCCGTCGGGGGTGTACGAGATGGCCTCGCCGAACGGGTCGGCCAGCGGGGTGACCCGGGGCTTGCCGGTGGTCAGGGCGGCGACGATGTCGTCACCGCTGACGTCGTACTCGAAGGCGTCGGCGTAGGTGCGCAACACCACCCGGCTGCCGTCGGGCGATCGGGCCGCCCCGGTGATCGCCACCCGGCCGATGATGTTCAGCGGGTTGTCGGTGGTGGTCTTGGGCAGGGTGATCTCGCCGACCTTCTTCATCGGCACCGGCTCGGTGTTGCCGTCGGGGTCGAGCTTGGCCTCCGGGGTGAAGATCTCCGCCTTGCCGCTGGGCACCTTGGTGATCACCAGGGGCAGGCCGTCCGCGCCGATCAGCAGCGCCTCGGCGTCGTGCGGCTTGCGTTCCGGGTACGACAGCCGGTGCAGCACCGGCTGCTTCGACCCGCTGACCGGCATCGTCCAGACCGCGACCCGGGTACGCCGTTCCCTGCTGGTGACGTTGTCGCCGGTGTCGGCGATCCAGAGGGTCTTGCCGTCGGGCGAGAGGGCCAGGTCCTCGGTGTCGAAGGGGCCGTCACCGGAGTACTTCACCGGCTCCTTGGCGATCTTGCACTTGGTGTCCAGGAAGAAGACCCGCTTGCGGCTCTCCTGGAGGGTGCCGTCGTTGATCACGATGTAGCCGGTCTTCGTGGCGACCAGACCGGACAGCTCACGCAGCCGCTCGTCGGTGATCGTGCACTTCTTCTTGCCTGCCGCCGCCGCGAGCGGACCCGCCCCGACGGCCAGCGGCCCCGCGCCGGTGACGGGCGGGGCCACCCCGGCGGGGACGGAGGAGACCGGTGCCGCCCCGGCGGCAGCAGCGGGTGCCACGGCCGCGCCGAACAGGGCGAGGGCAACCGTGACCGAGGAGACAGCGCGGCGCATGGCGTCAGTGTCGCATGCCGCGATGAACCTCAGGTCACACCGGAGCGCTCACCGACTGCCGGCCACCGCCGGGTCACCCGCCGCCACGAACGGCATCAGCTCGGCGGCCAGCGCCTCGCCCACCCGGACGTGCAGGAGCGTGCCCTCGGGCAGGTGGGAGGTGCTGAGCACCTCGCCCTGCCGGTGCAGCCGGGCCACCAGGTCACCCCGGTCGTACGGCAGCACCGCGCGGACCTCCACGGCCGGGCGGGGCAGCCGCTGCTCGATCACCTCACGCAGCCCGTCGATGCCACGCCCGTTGTGCGCGGAGACGAAGACCGCGTCCGGCCAGAGCCGCTTGAGCCGCAGCAGGGTCTCCTCGTCGGCGGCGTCGGTCTTGTTGACCACCAGCAGCTCGGGCAGCCGGTCGGCACCGACCTCGGAGAGCACCTCGCGCACGGCGCGGACCTGCTCCTCGGGGTCGGGGTGGGTGCCGTCGACCACGTGCACCACCAGATCGGCCTCGGCGACCTCCTCCAGCGTCGAGCGGAACGCCTCGACGATCTGGTGCGGCAGGTGCCGAACGAAGCCCACCGTGTCGGAGAGCGTGTAGACCCGCCCGTCCGAGGTGGTGGCCCGCCGGGTGGTCGGGTCCAGGGTGGCGAAGAGCGCGTTCTCCACCAGCACGCCCGCACCGGTGAGCCGGTTGAGCAGGCTCGACTTGCCGGCGTTGGTGTAACCGGCGATGGCCACGGCCGGCACCGCGTTACGGGAACGGCGGGCGCGCTTGGTCTGGCGTACCGTGCGCATGGCCTTGATCTCGCGGCGCAGCCGGGCGATGCGGTGCCGGATGCGCCGCCGGTCGGTCTCCAGCTTGGTCTCACCCGGGCCACGCAGGCCCACGCCGCCGCCGGCGCCGCCACCCCGCCCGGAACCACCGGTCTGCCGGGAGAGCGTCTCGCCCCAACCACGCAGCCGGGGCAGCAGGTATTCGAGCTGGGCCAGCTCGACCTGCGCCTTGCCCTCCTTGCTCTTGGCGTGCTGGGCGAAGATGTCGAGGATCAGCGCGGTGCGGTCGACGACCTTGACCTTGGTGCGCTGTTCCAGGTTACGCAGCTGGGACGGGGACAGCTCACCGTCGCAGATCACCGTGTCGGCCCCGGTGGAGAGCACCGCCGCGCTGAGATCGTCGACCTTGCCCCGGCCGACGTAGGTGGCCGGGTCGGGGCGGCTGCGGCGCTGGATGAGCCCTTCGAGCACCTGTGAACCGGCGGTCTCGGCCAAGGCGGCCAGCTCGGTCAGCGAATTGTCGGCGTCGCGCTGGGTGCCCTCGGTCCAGACGCCGACGAGGACGACCCGCTCCAGCCGGAGCTGGCGGTACTCGACCTCGGTGATGTCGGTCAGCTCGGTGGAGAGGCCGGGGACCCGCCGCAACGCCTGCCGCTCCGACAGCTCGTACTCACCGGTCGTGGCGTCGAGGTCGTCGTCCGAGTAGGGGGTGTGGGTCTCCTGGTCTCGCAAGCTGCGACTCCTGTCCGTTCTGTGCATGTACCAAGTAATCCTGACATGGGTCAACGCCGAGCGCGACTGCTATATGCCCGTGGTGGAGGTCGCCGAACGCGGGGGCGGCTGCCGCCGTGGCCCGGTGGGCGAGTAGAAATGCTGACGAGCCGCCAGCGACGACGGAGGTATTTCCGTGGCCATCACCCGACTGCCGAGTGCCGGATTCTCGATCACGATCCGGATCGCGGTCCCCGCGGACGCCTCCTCGATCGGCCGGCTGACCACGTCGGTCGGCGAGGCCGGTGCGATCGTCACCGCGCTGGACGTGGTCGACTCCGACCCGACCAACGTGATCGTGGACCTCACCTGCGACACCGCCGACGCCGGCCACGCCGACCAGGTCGTCGAGGCGCTCACCGCGCTCGACGGGGTGGACGTGCGCAAGGTCTCCGACCGGACGTTCCTGCTGCACCTCGGCGGCAAGATCGAGGTGCACTCCAAGGTCGGGCTGCGGACCCGTGACGAGCTGTCCCGGGCGTACACCCCGGGGGTGGCCCGGGTCTGCCAGGCGATCGCCGACAACCCGGCCGACGCCCGCCGGCTCACCATCAAGCGCAACACGGTCGCCGTGGTCAGCGACGGCTCGGCCGTGCTCGGCCTGGGCAACCTCGGCCCGGCGGCGTCGCTGCCGGTGATGGAGGGCAAGGCGGCGCTGTTCAAGCGGTTCGGCGGGGTGGACGCCTGGCCGGTGGTCCTCGACACCCAGGACACCGACGAGATCGTGGCGATCGTCAAGGCCATCGCCCCCGCGTACGGCGGGATCAACCTGGAGGACATCGCCGCGCCGCGCTGCTTCGAGATCGAGGCCCGGCTGCGCGAGGCCCTCGACATCCCGGTCTTCCACGACGACCAGCACGGCACCGCGATCTGCGTGCTGGCCGCGCTGACCAACGCGCTGCGCGTCGTCGGCAAGCAGCTCGCCGACGTCCGGGTGGTCGTCTCCGGGGCCGGCGCGGCCGGCACCGCGATCATGAAGCTGCTGCTGCGCCAGGGCGTCGGCGACATCATCGCGTACGACCGGCAGGGCGCCCTGCACCGCGACCTGCCCGACCTCAACCCGGCCTGGCAGTGGCTGGCCGAGAACACCAACCGGGACAACTACTCCGGCGACCTGGCCGGCGCGGTCCGGGACGCCGACGTCTTCATCGGGGTGAGCGCCCCCAACCTGCTCACCGGTGACGACATCGCCACCATGGCCAAGGACGCGATCGTCTTCGCGCTGGCCAACCCCGACCCGGAGGTCGACCCCCGGGAGGCCCGCAAGCACGCCGCGATCGTCGCCACCGGTCGCTCGGACCAGCCGAACCAGATCAACAACGTGCTCGCCTTCCCGGGGGTGTTCCGCGGCATGCTCGACGCGCACGCCGAGGAGTTCACCGAGGAGATGGCGATCGCGGCGGCCCGCGCCATCGCCGACGTGGTCGGCGAGGACAAGATCAACCCGACGGTCATCGTGCCGAGCGTCTTCGACTCCCGGGTCGCCCCGGCGGTCGCCGCCGCCGTCCGGGCCGCCGCCCAGAACCCGGCCGTCACCCCGCCGCCGGCCGCCGACCCGGGCCCTGCCGACCTCCCCGAGATCGCCGCCACCGCCAGCGCCACCCCCTGACCCCTTCCCCCTCAAAGCCCCGCCTCCCGCCAGCCGACCCAGCCCCGGCCGGGCTCGCCCCGGCTTCGGCGGGCCCCGGCCTGGCTAGCCCCGGCCCCGCTGACCCCGGCCTGCCTGGCCCCGGCCCCGCTGGCCCCGGCCCCGCTGGCCCCGGTGATCAAGAAGTTTGCGTCACCCCGACCGGCACTCGATGACGCAAACCTCTTGGTCACCGCGCGCCACCCCGTCAGGGCCTGGTGATCAAGAGGTTTGCGTCATCCGCCACGCCGATTCTGACGCAAACCTCTTGATCAACGAGGCGGGGCGGAGCGGGGCGGAGCGAGGCGGGGCGACGCAGCGGGGTGCGGCGGGGTGGCGGAGCGGGGCGAGGCGGAGCGCGGGTGGGGCGGGGGGTAGCGGTCAGGTGAGGGTGAGGGTGCCGGTGGCGACGAGGACGGCGGGGCCGGCGAGCCAGCAGGAGTCGGCGGTGACCGTGACCGTGAGCCGGCCACCGGGGACGTCCACCGCCACGACGCCGGTGTCCAGGGTGGCGTCGCTCAGCGCCACGGCGGCGACCGCGCAGGCGCCGGTGCCGCAGGACAGGGTCTCGGCCGAGCCGCGCTCGTAGACCCGCATCAGGATGTGGCCGTCGGTGCCGTCGACCGGGTCGGCGGGGGCGGTGAACTCGACGTTCACCCCGTGCGGGAAGACCCGGGGGTCGAATTCGGGCGCGCGGGTCAGGTCCAGGTCGGCCAGCTCGATTCCGGCCGGCAGGGCGCAGACCAGGTGCGGGTTGCCGACGTCCACCGCCGTACCGGGCAGGGTCAGCCCGCCGAGGACGGCGTGGGAGGCGTCGTACAGCCGGGGGCGGCGCATCTCGACGGCGATGGTGTCGCCGTCGACCCGGGCCCGCACCAGGCCGGCGCGGGTCGCCACCGGCAGGGTTGCGCCGGTGGGGGTGGCCAGCCCGGTCGCCAGCAGGTAGCGGACGAAGACCCGGGACCCGTTGCCGCACATCTCGGCGAACGAGCCGTCGGAGTTCCAGTAGTCCATGAACCACTCGGCTTCACCGGCGAGGGCGACCCCGTCGGGGTGTTTCGCCGCGCGGACGACCCGCAGCACGCCGTCGCCGCCGAGGCCGCGCCGCCGGTCGCAGAGCGCGGCGACCAGGCCGGGGGTCAGGTCGAGGGTGCCGTCCGGATCGGGCAGGACGACGAAGTCGTTGCCGGTGCCGTGGCCCTTGGTGAACTCCACGCCCCCATCATCGCCGATGCCCGGCGACCACCCGCAGGGCAGTCTCGACAACCGTCGGTTCGGTCGGGTCCAGCCAGTGGATGCGCTGGTCACGGCGGAACCAGGAGCGTTGCCGTCGGACGAACCGGCGGGTGGCCCGGATCGTCTCCTCCCGTGCCTGCGCCTCGTCGGTCTCCCCGGCCAGGAACCGCAGCACCTGCTGGTAGCCGAGCGCCCGGCTGGCCGTCCGGCCGTCGGCCAGGCCCTGCCCACGCAGCGCGCGTACCTCGGCGACCAGTCCGTCGGCCCACATCCGGTCGACCCGCACCGCGATCCGCTCGTCGAGCAGCACGGTGTCGAGGTCGACGCCGAGCTGCACCGCCGGGTAGTACGGGGTCGGGTCGGGCAGCGAGGCGGTGAACGGCGCACCGGTCAGCTCGATCACCTCCAGCGCCCGGACGATGCGTCGACCGTTGCCGGGCAGGATGCCCGCCGCCGCCACCGGGTCGGCCCCGGCCAGCCGGGCGTACAGCGGGGCCGGGCCGAGCTGCGCCAGTTCCGCCTCCAGCCGTTCGCGTACCGCCGGGTCGGTGCCGGGGAACTCGAACTGTTCGAGCACCGCCCGCACGTACAGGCCGGAGCCGCCGACGAGCAGCGGCACCCGCCCCCGGGCCAGGATGTCGTCGACCGCCGCGCGGGCCAGCCGCTGGTATTCGGCGACGCTGGCCGGCTCGGTGACCGGCCAGATGTCCAGCAGGTGGTGCGGCACCCCGTCGCGCTCGGCGGGGGTGAGCTTGGCGGTGCCGATGTCCATGCCCCGGTAGAGCTGCATCGAGTCGGCGTTGACCACCTCACCGTCGAGGGCGTGTGCCAGGGCGATGCTCAGCGCCGACTTGCCCGCCGCGGTCGGGCCCACCACGGCGACGACCGTGCCGCTCACCGCGTCACACCGCCCGCCGCCGTCCCGGCGTCACCCGCCGCCGTCCCGGCATCGCCCACCGGTGTCCCGTCCGGGCCGGGCGGGTCCGTCCGCGTCCAGGAGGCCACCAGGTAGCCGACACCGTAGGGGACGCCGTGGTGACGCAGTTCGCCGTGCCAGTCGCCGCCGGCCGCGCGGACCGCCCCGGCCAGCACCTGCCAGGCCGGCCGACCGGCGACCCCCAGCCGCGCCGACAGCCCCCGGTCCAGACCGAGCAGCGCGTCGGCGTCCGCGTCGGCCAGGGCACGGGCGACCCCCTCGTCGTACGCCCCGGCGCGCGGATCGTCGTAGCCTGGCGCTTTCGGGCCGTGGCAGGCCGACCCGTCACCGAGCACCAGCAGGGCCCACGGCCCGTCCACCCGCAGCCCGGCGCCGAGGGTGGCGCACCGGTCGGCCGGCTCGTCCGACGCGACGCTCACCAGCCGCCAGGCGGTCGGGGTCGGCGGGGCGGTCCGGTCGACCAGCCAGGCCCCGACCAGCAGACTCAACGGCAGCCCCTCGTCGTCGGCCGACGGCGACACCGGCTCGTCGTCGGCCGACGGAGGCACCGGTTCGACGCCGGCCGACGGAGGCACCGGCTCGACGCCGGCCGTTGCGAGACCGACCGTGAGGGGCAGACCCCAGGGGGCGAAGCTGCCCCGGCGGGGCAGCGCCAGTTCGGTGGTGCGCTCACCGGCACCGACCAGCACGACGGTGTCCGCCCCGGCCGCATAGAGGGCGGCGACGGCGGCGGCGCAGGCGTCACGCAGCTCCGCCAGCTCGGGCGCAGCGGCCCCGGCCAACTCGGGGACGATCAGCGGCGGGTGCGGGCAGACGGCGGCGGCGAGCAGTGGCACCAGGCAACGGTAACGGCCGGGCACCGCCCGCTCCGCCCACCCCGCCGCCCGGCCCCGGGCGCACAGGCCCTGCGGCCCTGCTGCCCCGGGGCCATCGGCCATGTGGTCAGCCGGACCGGGTGGCGGGGGCGGTCAGCCGGTCTGGCCGCCCCAGCCGCCCTGGACCATGGTCTGGAACCGCCACTGCCCGCCGGTGCGGACCAGCAGGTCGGCGTAGCGCACCCGCTGGCGTTGGCCGTCGAGGGTGAACTCGGCCTCGGTGAGCACCACGGCCAGGCTGCGGGTGAGGAAGTAGGGCGTGCGGCGGCTCTCCATCTGCAGGTCGCCTCCGCCGCCGAGGACGCCGCCCATCATCTCCAGGTAGGCCGCCCGGTCGAGCTGGCGGGCCGAACCCTCGCCGGCCGCGTCGTCGGTGACCGTGTTGAGCGGGAACATCGCCAGGTCGGCGGTGCCGGTCACGTCGCCCGCCTCGGCCAGGGCGTCGTACCGGCGGAACCACTCGTCCAGCTCGGCGAGATCGGCGGCGTCGGGCACGAACCCGGGGTCGGCCGGGGGCGTCATCCGGGTGTGGGACTGCGTCATCCTGCTCCTCCTCGCCCGCCCGGGGCACGGGCGGCAATGTCGGTGTACGGCCTACCGTACACCGTACGGCGGATTGCGACACTCGCCCCACGGAGCCTGTGTGTGGGTGCTAGGACACCGTATGGTCACGGTCAGAGACAGGCGCTCGACGCGGACGGGGGCGGACCTGTGACAATGCCGGGAGCAAGTTGGCTGCGCCGTGGCGGCGATCGCGGGGGGTTTCCCGACGACGCCGGGAGAACGAGGATGGGCACATGAGCGACTGGACTGCCTTCGGACGGGTGGACGCGGACGGCACCGTGTACGTGAAGACCAGCGAGGGCGAGCGGGTGGTCGGATCCTGGCAGGCGGGCGCGCCCGAGGAGGGCCTGGCCCACTTCGCCCGCCGCTTCGCCGACCTGGTCACCGAGGTGGACCTCACCGAGGCCCGGCTCAACTCGGGCGCCGCCGACGCGGGAGGTTCGCTGAGCACCGTACGGCGGATCCGCGCCTCGCTGGCCGAGGCCCACGTCGTGGGGGACATCGACGCCCTCGCCGCGCGCCTGGACAAGCTCGCCGTGCTCGCCGAGGAGAAGGCCGGCGAGGCCCGTGCCGCCCGGGAGGCCGCCCGGGGCGAGGCGCTCGCCCGTAAGACCGCCCTGGTCGAGGAGGCCGAGAAGCTGGCCGCCGAGTCGACCGGCTGGAAGACGGCCGGTGACCGGCTCAAGGAGATCCTCGACGAGTGGAAGACCATCCGGGGGGTCGACAAGAAGGCCGACGGTGAGCTGTGGAAGCGGTTCGCCGCCGCCCGGGACGGCTTCACCAGGCGTCGGGGCGCCCACTTCGCCTCCCTCGACCAGCAGCGCAAGCAGGCGCACACGGTCAAGGAGGAGCTGGTCGCCGAGGCCGAGAAGCTCTCCGACTCCACCGACTGGGCGGCCACCGCCAACCAGCTCAAGGAGCTGATGAACCAGTGGAAGGCCGCCCCGCGCGCCTCCAAGGAGTCGGAGCAGAAGCTCTGGGAACGGTTCCGCGCCGCCCAGGACGCGTTCTTCAGCCGGCGCAGTGAGGTCTTCTCGGCCCGGGACAACGAGCAGCGGGCCAACCTGGAGCGCAAGCAGGCGCTGCTGGCCGAGGCCGAGGCGCTCGACGTCGACGGCGACCCGAAGGGCGCCCAGGCGAAGCTGCGCGATATCCAGGCCCAGTGGCACGAGGCGGGCCGGGTGCCCCGGGAGGCCGCCGCCGGCCTGGAGCGGCGGCTGCGGGCCATCGACGACAAGGTCCGCGAGGTGATGGACTCGGCCTGGCGGCGGACCACCAAGGAGGACAACCCGCTGCTCGCCCAGATGCGGGCGCAGGTCGCCGAGGCCGAGGAGCGGCTCGCCCGCGCCCAGGCCGCCGGGGACGCCCGCCGGGTCAAGGAGGCCGAGCAGGCGCTCGCCTCCAAGCGGCAGTTCCTCCAGCTCGCCGAACAGGCCGGCTGACCCCGACCGGCCGTCCTCCGCCCCGGTTGGGTGGACACGCCGGTTGGACGGACACGCCGGTTGGATAGACATACATGAGCCCCCGGTCCCGGGTGAAGGGACCGGGGGCTCACGCGTGTCCGCCCTGGTCGCCGAGCGGACCACCCGGCGGGGCCCGTGCGGGGAGCATCCCGGGCACACCGGTGACCAGCCGGAACGACCCTTCCGGCGGGGCCGCCGCGACCTGCGGTTGACGCATCGAGACCGGCTGATCAGAATGGGCGGCAGAGCCAGGTCGATCCCACCGGCGCGAGGGCACCGACGACGGACACCGTCGTCGGGAGTCGCCGGTGCACCGCAGCGAGTGGCCGTGTCCACGTGACCCGGCACGTCGCGCACTGTCCGCGTATCCCGTAACGAGCGGGACGGACGGCGGCGGCCGGCTTTCCCCCCGGTTTTCCGCCCGCGTCGCCTCGCGACGCCGGGCATCCGAAGTGGAGCCCGCATGTACCGACCTCGCATTCTCGGCGCCGCGCTCACCGCGCTCGCCACCGCTGCGGCAGGCGTGTTCGTCGCCGCCGCCGTCGGCACCACCCCGGCCGCCGCCGCCGTCGGCGGCACCGGCACCGGCTACCTGCACACCAACGGCAACAAGATCGTCGACAGCACCGGCGCGACGGTACGGCTGACCGGCATCAACTGGTTCGGCATGGAGACCGACAACCGCACGTTCCACGGCCTGTGGTCGAACAACCCGTGGCGTGGGCAGCTCGACAAGATGGCCAGCCTGGGCTACAACACGCTGCGCATCCCGTACTCGAACGACTCGGTGAAGCCGGGCGCGACCGCCACCGGGATCAACGACTTCGTCAACCCGGACCTGGTCGGGCTCTCCCCGTTGCAGATCCTCGACAAGGTGATCGACTACGCCGGCAGCAAGGGCATGCGGGTCATCCTGGACCGGCACCGGCCGACGTCGGCCGGTCAGTCGCCGCTCTGGTACACCCCGACGGTCTCCGAGGCGACCTGGCTCGCCGACTGGAAGATGCTGGCCCAGCGGTACGCCGGCAACACCACGGTGATCGGCGCGGACCTGCACAACGAGCCGCACGCCGAAGGCACCAACCCGGCCGCGACCGGCGCCTGCTGGGGCTGCGGCGACACCACCCGGGACTGGCGGCTGGCCGCCGAGCGGGCCGGTAACGCCATCCTCGGGGTGCAGCCGAACTGGCTGATCTTCGTGGAGGGGGTGAGCTGCCCCAGCGGCGGTCTGTCGAACGTCTGGGACAACGACACCAGCAACGACGAGGACTGCGGCTGGTGGGGTGGCAACCTGTCCAAGGCCGGGCAGTTCCCGGTCCGGCTGAACGTGGCGAACCGGCTGGTCTACTCGCCGCACGAGTACGCCACCAGCGTCTACGAGCAGGAGTGGTTCAAGGCGGCCGACTTCCCGGCGAACCTGCCGGCGGTCTGGGACCGCTACTGGGGTTACCTCTACAAGCAGAACATCGCCCCGATCATGATGGGCGAGTTCGGCAGCACCCTGGCCGACCCCCGGGACAAGGTGTGGCTGGAGAAGCTGATGGCCTACACCGGCACCGGCGTCAACGGGATGTCCTTCACCTACTGGTCGTGGAACCCCAACTCGGGTGACACGGGTGGCATCGCGCTCGACGACTGGACCAACATCAACACCGCCAAGCAGGCGATCCTCCAGCCGTACCTGATCCCGCCGGTGGCCGGTGGGGCCGACCCGACGGGCACCCCGACGCCGAAGCCGCCGACCACCACCCCGGTGCCGCCGACCACGACCCCGCCGCCGCCCACCACCACGCCCCCGCCGCCCACCACCACGCCCCCGCCGGCGGGTGGCTGCACCGCCACCTACAAGCAGGTCAACGCCTGGCAGGGTGGCTTCCAGGGTGAGCTGACCGTCAAGAACACCAGTTCGTCGGCGGTGAACCCGTGGTCGGTGACCTGGACCTGGCCGGCCGGGGTGACCCTGGTCAACGGCTGGAACGCCACGGTCACCCAGTCCGGCACGACGGTGACCGCCGCCGGGCCGAACTACGCGCCATCGCTGGCGGCAGGCGCGTCGATCACCGTGGGCTTCACCGCCAACGGTACGGCCGCCGCCCCGGCCTCGGTGAAGCTCAAGGGCACCGCCTGCTGAGCTGAGCATGTCCACACCCGGCGGGCCGCCTGTCGACACGTCCGTCGACCGGCGGCCCGCCGGCCGTTGCGGCACTGCCGGGAGGTGGCCGGCATGCCGATTTACATCCGCCACTGTCTATGCTTTGCTCGGGAAAGCGCTTGTCCGGGCCGCGGGCGCACCACACGGGAGCCACCTCGTACCGACCTGACCCCCGGCAGGGGCCGATCGGCGAACGCGGCGAGTCACCGGTGCCCACGGGCGCGGCAACCACCGGCGGCTCCCCCGTCGACGGCCGCCTGTCCCACCCGAAAGGGACGCAGCATGCGCACACCTCGGCGTCGTACGACGCTGATCGCCGCCACCACCGTCGCCCTGCTCGCCACCGGCACGCTCACCGCCGTCGCCGCCCACGCCGCCCCCGGCTGCGCGGTCAGCTACACCGTCGGCGGGCAGTGGCAGGGCGGATTCACCGGCAACATCACCATCACCAACCTCGGCGACCCGCTGTCGGGCTGGAGCCTGCGCTGGTCGTACTCGGCCGGCCAGACGGTCAGTGACGCTTGGAACGCCACCGTGGCCCAGAGCGGCAGCACGGTGACCGCCACCAATGTGGGCTACAACGGGAGCGTGCCGACCGGCGGCAGCGTCTCGTTCGGCTTCAACGGCACCTGGAACAACTCCAGCAACCCGACGCCGACCAGCTTCACCGTCAACGGGGTGACCTGCACCGGAAGCACCGCCCCCACCGGTGCGCCGACCACCCCGCCGTCGGCCACACCCCCGCCGATGACGCCCCCGGCGACCACCCCGCCGCCCAGCGTGCCGCAGACCGGCCTGGTCGGCTGGGCTACCCAGAACGGCGGCACCACCGGCGGCGGCAGCGCCGGCGCGACGACCGTCTCCACCGCTTCGGCGCTGACCAGCGCGTTGAACGCCACGGGTGCGGCGGTGATCCGGGTCTCCGGCACCATTAACTGCTCGGGCATGCTGCGGGTCCGCTCCAACAAGACGGTGCTCGGCAACGCCGGGGCGACCATCGTCGGCTGCGGGTTCACCGTCAACGGCGACCGCAACGTGATCATCCGCAACCTGACGTTCCGCAACTGGAGCGACGACGCGGTCAACGTGGAGAGTTCGGCCACCAACATCTGGATCGACCACAACACGTTCAGCAACGGCTACGACGGCACCGTCGACATCAAGCGCGGCTCCGACTTCGTCACCGTCTCCTGGAACCGGGTCTACAGCCACGACAAGACGATGCTGCTCGGGCACAGCGACGACAACGGCGGCCAGGACATCGGCCACCTGCGGGTGACCTACCACCACAACTGGTACGACGGCAGCAAGCAGCGCAACCCCCGGGTCCGTTTCGGCAACCCGGTGCACGTCTACAACAACTACTACTACAACAACGCCGGCTACGGCGTGGCGTCCACGATGAGCGCCGGGGTGCTCGTCGAGGGCAACTACTTCGAGAACGTCAAGGACACCTACCACCTCGGCGAGGCCGACTCCGGGCCGGGGAGCCTGGTGGCCCGCAACAACCACTTCGTCAACTCGCCTGCCGGGCAGACCGGCGGCAGCGTCGCCGGCATCCCGTACCCGTACACCCTGGACAACGCAAGCAGCGTGAAGTCCATCGTGACGGCGGGTGCCGGCGCGGGCCGGATCTCGGTCTGACCGGGCACCGGTCGGGGTCCGCGGCGTGGCGGGCCCCGGCCGGGGCGTCAGTGCGCGGCGCAGCCGGCCGTCGGCGCGGGCGGCGCGGCCGGCGCACCGACCGTGGGCAACCCGAGCAACACCCCGGGGGTACGCGGGGCACGGCCCGCCTCGGCGGCGTCCCCGGCCCGGGTGCGGCGGTGTGCCAGCGGCGCGCCGTCGGCGTTGAGGTGGTGCGGGGCGGCGTAGGTGACGGTGGTGTGCACGATGTCGCCCGGCCGGACGGTGCCGGCCGCGCCCGGCTCACCGGGCGCGCCGGTGGCGAAGTGCACCAGGCGGCCGTCGCGGGCCCGGCCGGAGAGCCGGCCGGTGCGGTCGTCCTTGCGTCCCTCGCCGACGGCGACCAGCACCTCGACGGTCTCGCCGACCAGACGCTTGTTCTCCGCCCAGGTGATCTCCTCGACGCAGGCGATCAGCCGCTCGTAGCGTTCCTGCACGACCTGCTTGGGCAGTTGGCCGTCCATGGTCGCGGCCGGGGTGCCGGGGCGCTTGGAGTACTGGAAGGTGAACGCCGACGAGAACCGGGCCGCGCGGACCACGTCGAGGGTGCGCTCGAAGTCCGCCTCCGTCTCGCCGGGGAAGCCGACGATGATGTCGGTGGTGATCGCCGCGTCGGGCATCGCCGCGCGGACCTTCTCGATGATGCCGAGGTACTTCTCCGACCGGTACGACCGGCGCATCGCCTTCAGCACGTCGTCCGAGCCGGACTGCAACGGCATGTGCAGCGAGTGGCAGACGTTCGGGGTCTCGGCCATCGCGGCGATCACGTCGTCGGTGAAGTCCTTCGGGTGCGGGCTGGTGAACCGCACCCGTTCCAACCCGTCGATCTCGCCTGTCGCGCGCAGCAGCTTGCCGAAGGCGTACCGGTCGCCGAACTCGACGCCGTAGGAGTTGACGTTCTGCCCGAGCAGGGTCACCTCCAGCACGCCCTCGGCGACCAGCGCGCGCACCTCGGCGAGGACGTCACCGGGGCGGCGGTCCTTCTCCTTACCGCGCAGCGAGGGCACGATGCAGAACGTGCAGGTGTTGTTGCAGCCCACCGAGATCGACACCCAGCCGGCGTACGTCGACTCGCGCCGGGTCGGCAGGGTGGACGGGAAGACGTCGAGGGATTCGAGGATCTCCACCTCGGCGGCGGTGTTGTGCCGGGCCCGTTCCAGCAGCACCGGCAGCGAGCCGATGTTGTGCGTGCCGAAGACCACGTCCACCCAGGGGGCCTTGCGGACGATGTCGCCGCGGTCCTTCTGGGCCAGGCAACCGCCGACGGCGATCTGCATCCCGGGGTGCCTGTCCTTCACGGGGCGCAGGTGACCGAGGTTGCCGTAGAGCCGGTTGTCGGCGTTCTCCCGGACGGCGCAGGTGTTGAACACCACCACGTCCGGGTTGTCGTCGGCCTCGGCGAGCCGCACGTAACCGGCCTGTTCGAGCAGGCCGGAGATGCGCTCGGAGTCGTGCACGTTCATCTGGCAGCCGTACGTGCGCACCTGGTAGGTGCGCGGGCTGCCCGCGGCTGCGGTAGTCATGACGTGCACAGCGTATCCGGGCCGACCGACCCGGGCCGACCGGGAAGACCCCGACGAGGAGGAACCATGTGCCGGAGCATCAAGACCCTGCGCGAGCCGTACGTCCCGACGGTCACCCCCGCCGACATCGAGGCGGCGGCGTTGCAGTACGTGCGGAAGGTGTCCGGTTTCCGGGCCCCGGCGGCACACAACGCGGCGGCGTTCGACGCGGCGGTGCAGGCGGTGGCCGCCGCCACTGCGACCCTGCTGGACCAGTTGCAGGTCCGCAGCACCCGCCCGACCGCCCCCTGACCGCGGCTCACCGGCCCGGACCGGACCGCGGCGGGGCCGGGTCGGATCGGACCGCGGCGTGGGCCGGGCCGGGCGGTCAGGCGGCGGCGAGGGCCGGGTTGACCGAGTCCGGTTCCCAGCGCGACCGGCAGCACCGCGACCAGCCCCGGCAGCCCGGGTGCGCCAGGGTGCAGAGCCGGCGCTCGGAGAGCACCTCGCCGTCGTCGGTCTCGGTGATCTCGAAGTGCACCGGGCGGATCGTGCCGTCCGGGGCGACCAGCAGGTGCCGGCCGGCATCGAGGGTGTCGTCGGCCAGCAGGCAGTCCCGGTCGAGCAGCCGGGCCAGCGCGGCGACCGCGCTCAACTCGTGCAACGACTCGGGTACGCCGTAGCAGTCGACGATCGTCCCGAACTCCCCCGGGGCCTCCCAGACGTCGCAGATCACCGCGTACGTGGGCAGCCGGGCCGGGTCCGCCACGGCCAGGGGCATCACCACCCGACCGAGGGCCTCGGCCAGCGCCGGGTACACCTCGTCGGGTGCGACCCCGTCGATTCTCCAGTTCCACAGCTCGGTCATGCCGCCTCCTCGCTGCGTTCGTCCCACCGGCCTCCGGATCGGGCCTTAATGACGATGGTGGGGGGCATATGACCTCAGCCGGGGACAAGTTACCGGTCTGTGACCATTCCGGGCAAAATTTCCTGACGCTCCGCTGCGCCGAGTAGCAGGAAAATGACAGTTTATCGGGTACGGTGCCCCGCCGCCGCCGTCATCCGCGCCGCCGGTCCGGGCCATCCGGCACCCGCCCCGGGGCGGGTGCCGGATGGCCGGCACGTCAGCGGACGACGACCATCGACTCCCCCCGGGGCAGCAGCTCGCCGATCACCGTGCCACCGGGCACCTCGCCGGCCAGCAGCAGGCCGCCGGAGGTCTGCGCGTCGGCCAGCAGCAGCCGGTCGGCCTCACCCGTCGATCCGAAACCAGTCCACGGGCTGACCCAGTCCAGGTTGCGTCGGGTGCCGCCGCTGACGTGCCCGTCGCGCACCGCCTGGCGGGCACCGGGCAGGTAGGGCACCCGGGCCGCGTCGATGGCCACCGTCAGGCCACTGGCGCGGGCCAGCTTGGAGGCGTGCCCGAGCAGCCCGAAACCGGTCACGTCGGTGCCGCAGCGGATACCGGCCGCGACGGCGGCGCGCGCCGCGTCCCGGTTGAGCGTGGTCATCGACGCCACCGCCTCGGCGGAGACCTCGCCGGTGGCCTTGTGCCTGGTGTTCAGCACCCCGACGCCGAGCGGCTTGGTCAGCGACAGCGGCAGCCCGGCCCGCCCGGCGTCCAGGGTGATCAACTCGTCGGGGCGGACCAGCCCGGTCACCGCCAGCCCGTACTTCGGGCCGTCGTCGTCGACGCTGTGCCCGCCGGCCAGGTGGCAGCCGGCCTCCCGGGCCACGTCCTGCCCGCCGCGCAGCACCTCCCGGGCCAGCTCCAGCGGGAGGGTGTCCCGGGGCCAGCAGAGCAGGTTGATGGCGACCAGCGGGGTGCCGCCCATGGCGTACACGTCGGACAGGGCGTTCGCGGCGGCGATGCGCCCCCAGTCGTAGGCGTCGTCGACGACCGGGGTGAAGAAGTCGGCGGTGGTGACCACGCCGGTCCGCGCGTCCAGCCGGACCACCGCGGCGTCGTCGCCGTGGTCCAGGCCGACCAGCAGTTCGGCGGTGCCGGTGGCCGGTCCGAGGCCGGCGACCATCGCCTCCAGCTCACCCGGCGGGATCTTGCAGGCGCAGCCGCCACCACGCGCGTACTCGGTCAGGCGGACCCGGTCGGTCATCCCCCCATGATCTCCGTCACTCCGCCGCACCGCCACCTGACGGCCCGTCGGGGTGACGGAATTCGGACGTCGGCGTACACCCGACACCGGTGTTACCTCTCCGTGACCCGTTGGGTTGCGATCCGCCACGTCGCCCCGCCTACAGTGGCCCAACCGGGGGTCGACCGACCCCGCTTTCCGGTACGACGACAGGGACGGTGGACGACGTGGCGACCGGCGAACCGCTGATCGTGCTGGACAAGGTCAACAAGTGGTTCGGCCCCCTGCACGTGCTCGACGACGTGTCACTCTCGGTGGGCAAGGGCGAGGTCGTGGTGGTGATCGGGCCGTCCGGCTCGGGCAAGTCGACGCTCTGCCGGACGATCAACCGGCTGGAGCCGATCAACGACGGGACGATCACCTTCGACGGCCGGCCGCTGCCGGCCGAGGGGCGGGCGCTGGCGAAGCTGCGCAGCGAGGTCGGCATGGTCTTCCAGTCGTTCAACCTTTTCGCCCACAAGACCATCCTGGAGAACGTCACCCTCGGGCCGGTCAAGGTCCGCAAGGAGAAGCCGGCCGCCGCCCGCGAGCGCGGCCTGGCCCTGCTCGACCGGGTCGGCATCGCCAACCAGGCCGACAAGCACCCGGCCCAGCTCTCCGGCGGCCAGCAGCAGCGGGCGGCGATCGCCCGCGCGCTGGCCATGCAGCCCAAGGCGATGCTCTTCGACGAGCCGACCAGCGCGCTCGACCCGGAGATGGTCGGCGAGGTGCTCGACGTGATGACCTCGTTGGCGAGCGAGGGCATGACGATGGTGGTGGTGACCCACGAGATGGGCTTCGCCCGGCACGCCGCCAACCGGGTGATCTTCATGGCGGACGGGCAGCTCGTCGAGGACGCCCCGCCGACGGAGTTCTTCGCCAACCCGCGCAGCGAGCGGGCCCGGGACTTCCTCTCCAAGATCCTCACGCACTAGGCGTCCGTAGTGGAGCGCGCCGGTCACCGGTGCATTCCGACGAAGAAGGAGTTCAGTATGCGTATGAAGCGCGTGGCGGCAGTCGCCGCGGCGGCCACTCTGGCGCTCGGCATGGCCGCCTGCGGTGGCGACGACGCCGACGAGGGCACCGGCGCCGGCAGCAAGTCCTTCGCCGCCGGCAGCACCATGGAGAAGCTCAACAAGGCGCAGAAGATCAAGGTCGGCACCAAGTTCGACCAGCCCGGCTTCGGCCAGAAGGGCCTGTCGGGCAAGCCGGAGGGCTTCGACGTCGAGATCGCCAAGCTCATCGTCAAGGAGCTGGGCATCCCCGAGGACAAGATCGAGTACGTCGAGACGCCGTCGAAGGTCCGTGAGGACGTCATCGTCAACGGCACCGTCGACCTCGTCGCGGCGACCTACACGATCAACGACAAGCGCAAGGAGCGGATCGCCTTCGCGGGCCCGTACTACGAGGCCGGCCAGAACATCCTGGTCAAGAAGGACGACACCACCATCACCGGGCCGGACTCGTTCAAGGACGGCGCCAAGAAGGTCTGCTCGGTGACCGGGTCCACCCCGGCCGAGGAGATCAAGAAGTACGTCAAGGACGTCGGCACCCAGCTGGTGCTCTTCGACACCTACGACAAGTGCCGCGACGCCCTCAAGGGCGGTCAGGTCGACGCCGTCACCACCGACAACGTGATCCTGCTCGGCTACGTCGCCAAGGACGAGGCGTCGTTCAAGCTCGCCGGGGACAACTTCACCAAGGAGCCGTACGGCATCGGGGTGAAGAAGGAGGACACCGACTTCCGCAACTTCGTCAACGACACGCTGGAGAAGGCGTTCAACGACGGCAGCTGGAAGAAGGCGTGGGACGACACCGCCGGCAAGTTCGGCGCGGAGCTGGGCAGCGCGCCCACCGTCAACCGTTACTGATCTGACCTCGATCTGGAGGGTGGGGAGGAACACCGACCCGTGAGTGTGCTCATCGACAAGTTCGACGTCTTCGCGGGTGGTTTCTGGCTCACCCTCCAGATCTGCGTCCTCGCCGCGATCGGTGCCCTGATCCTGGGCGCCGTCGTGGCGGTGCTGCGCATCTCGCCGGTGCCGCCGCTGCGCGCCGTCGGCACCGCGTACGTGAACGTCTTCCGGAACATGCCGTTGACGGTGGTGATGTTCTTCGCCGCCTTCGGCCTGCCGGCGCTCGGCTCCAACGCCGACTTCCTGCGCGTCCCGGTGCTGGATTCGCTGTTCACCCGGCTCGGCACCGACCTGCCGTACTTCCGCTTCGCGCTGATCGCCCTGGTGCTCTACACCGCCGCCTTCGTCTGCGAGGCACTGCGCTCCGGGGTCAACGCGGTACCGCCGGGCCAGGCCGAGGCCGCCCGGTCGCTCGGCCTGACCTTCGGCCAGAACCTGCGGTACGTGGTGCTGCCGCAGTCCTGGAAGGCGTCGGTGGTGCCGCTCGGCTCGGTGATCATCGCGATGATCAAGAACTCCGCGCTGATCGGCTTCTTCGGCGTGGTCGGCGACCTGTCCCAGACCGCCGACCAGCTCACCTCCGCCGAGGGCTACGCCTTCATCCCGGTCGCCATCGGCATCTCGATCGGTTACCTGATCATGACCGTGCCGCTCGGCGCACTGCTCGACCGGCTGGAGAAGCGACAGGCGGTGGCCCGATGAGTCAGCAGACCAGCGTCCTGTACGACGTCCCCGGCCCGCGCCAGCGCCGGATCACCCTGATCAGCAGCGTCGTCGCCACCGTGCTGCTGGCCGTCGGGGCGTACTTCCTGATCTACCGGCCGCTGGACGACAAGGGCCAGTTCTCGATGGAGCTGTGGGGGCCGCTGGTCGACCCCTCCAACGAGAACTTCTCCCAGGTGTGGGACCGGATCGGCCTCGGCCTCAAGAACACCCTCACCGCCGCCGCGCTGGCCATCGTCGCCTCGCTGGTGGTCGGCACCCTGCTCGCGGTGCTGCGCATCCAGCTCAAGAGCCTCACCCGGCGACGCTTCACCGGGATGGCCACCCCGGTGGCCTACCTGCTGCGCGGGCTGAGCGCCGTGCTCTCGGCGGTCACCCGGGTCTGCGTCGAGGTGTTCCGGGGCCTGCCGGTGGTGCTCACCATCTTCTTCGTCGCCCGGGGCTTCCCCGAGTTCGGCATCTCCTTCGACACGCTGTGGTACCTGGTCATCGGCCTGACCGTCTACAACTCCGTGGTCATCGCCGAGATCCTCCGCTCCGGCATGGAGGGGCTGCCCGGCGGGCAGGCCGAGGCCGCCGCCGCGATCGGCCTCTCCCCCGCGCAGACCACCCGGATGATCCTGCTCCCCCAGGCGTTCCGGATCATGCTGCCCGCGCTGATCAGCCAGCTCGTCGTGGTACTCAAGGACACCTCGCTGGGCTTCATCATCAGCTACGAGGAGACCCTCAACATCGGCAAGCAGATCATCGGCGTGCTGGACAACCCGATCCAGGTCTACGTGGTGATCGCCGCGCTGTTCATCCTGGCCAACTACTCGCTGTCGAAGCTGGCCCAGTTCGTCCAGCGGCGGCTCTCCCGGGGCCGCAAGTCCGTCGGGAAGGCGGCCCCGCCGCCCCCGGCCGCCGCGCTCGCCTCCCAGGCGGAGGGCACAGGCGGCAACTGAACCAACCACCCCGTACGACAGCGAGGGCCGGCCCGGAGATCCGGGCCGGCCCTCGCTGTCGTACGGGGTCAGCGGGCGATCTCGGTGACCCGGGACTCGCGGACCACGGTCACCCGGATCTGCCCCGGGTAGGTCAGCTCCTCCTCGATCTGCTTGGCCACGTCCCGGGCGAGGACCGCCGCGCCGATGTCGTCGACGTCGTCCGGCTTGACCATCACCCGGATCTCCCGGCCCGCCTGCATCGCGAAGACCTTCTCCACGCCGAGCTTGCCGGCCGCGATCTCCTCGATCCGCTCCAGCCGCTTGACGTACGCCTCCAGGCTCTCCCGCCGGGCCCCCGGCCGCCCGCCCGAGCACGCGTCGGAGGCCTGGGTGAGGACCGCCTCGATGGTCTGCGGCGGCACCTCGTTGTGGTGCGCCTCGATGGCGTGCACCACATCCTCGCTCTCGCCGTACTTGCGGGCCAGGTCGGCACCGATGATGGCGTGACTGCCCTCCACCTCGTGGGTGAGCGCCTTGCCGATGTCGTGCAGGAACGCCGACCGCTTGATCGTCGGTACGTCCAACCGCAGCTCGGCGGCCATGATCCCGGCGATGTGCGCGGTCTCCACCAGGTGCTTGAGCACGTTCTGCCCGTACGACGTGCGGTAGCGCAGCCGGCCGAGCAGGGTGACCAGCTCAGGGTGGATCTCGGTGATGCCCACCTCGACCAGGGCGTCCTCGGCGGCCCGGTGGCACAGCTCCTCCACCTCTTGGCGGGCCAGGTCGTGCACCTCCTCGATCCGGTGCGGGTGGATGCGCCCGTCGAGGACCAGCTTCTCCAGGGTGAGCCGGCCGACCTCGCGGCGCACCGGGTCGAAGCAGGACAGCAGCACCGCCTCCGGGGTGTCGTCGATGATCAGGTTGACCCCGGTCACCGACTCGAAGGCGCGGATGTTGCGACCCTCCCGGCCGATGATCCGCCCCTTCATCTCGTCCCCCGGCAGGTGCAGCACACTGACCACGCTCTCCGCGGTCTGCTCGCTGGCCACCCGCTGGATGGCGTCCACCACGATGTGCCGGGCGCGCTGCTCGGCGGTGTTGCGGGCGTCGGACTCGATGTCCCGCACCAGCAGCGCCGCCTCCCGCTTCGCCTGCGTCTCGATCGCCTCGATCAGCTCGGTGCGGGCCGAGTCGGCGGTGAGCCCGGCGACGCGTTCCAGTTCCCGCCGGCGCTGCTCCTCGGCCACCGTCAGGGCGGCCTCCCGGGCGGTGACCGCCGCCTCCCGCTCGGCCAGCGCGGCACTGGCGGCGGTGAGCTGCCGCTCCCGTTCGGCCAGCCGCTCCACCTCCTCGGTGTGCAGCCGCTCCCGCTCGTCCATCCGGGCGGCCCGGCGTTCCACCTCGGCCGCCTGCTCCCGCGTCGTCGCGGCGAGCACCGCCACCTCACGCTCACCGCTGCGCCGGGCGCTGGCCCGCAACTGCTCGGCGTCCGCCTCGGCCTGCTTGTGCGCCCGCTCCAGGACGGTGTCCGCCTCGGCGCGGGCGTCGTCGAGGACCCGGCGGGCCTCCGCGCGGGCCGACTTCGCCTCCGCCTTCGCCCCGGCTGCCTCGGCCCGCGCCGCCGAGGCGGCGGACTTCGCCACGTCGATGGTGCTGTTCACCTCGTCGGCGGCGCTGCGCAGCGCGGCCAGCGACTGTTCCTGCCGGTCCTTCTCCGCGATGAAGGCGGGATCGTCCGGGGCGGGGGCGGTGCCGATCCGGCGCAGCGCCCGTACGCCGACCAGGACGACGCCGACCACGACGAGGGCGAGGAGCCCGACGACGATCAGGAGCACCACGTCGAAGGTGCTCATGCCGGCGTCCCGTCACCCGGGCCGGTGGGCCGCAACACCGTGCCGGCGCGACCGTGCGCGCCACCACCTCCTGGGGACCCCCGGTCCCTGTGCCGACCAGCCATGGTCGCGCCTCCCCAAACGTCTACGCCGCAGGGGAACCGTGCCGACGGGCACGCCACCTCTGCGGCTCCGGACGCCCGACCGAGCGGCTGGCCGTGGGGATAGCTCTCCGTCGGCGATGCCCATGCGGCATCGCCGACAGCCGGGTGCAGTTGTCGGGTCGGCTCCGGACCGGCTGTCCGGAGGGACCGTCAAGGCCGGTGGAGCTGGCCAAAGTGATGCGGTTCTGTTACGCGATCTATGTTGTGCGCTTAGCCTGCGCTTGGTCGGGCAAAGTGAGCCTGTATGGCGAGGCTAGGTCGCGGGAGGCCGTTCGGTCAAGAACTCATGATCAAACCCCCCGAACGGAGAGAGTTGGCAACGTCACCCACTGGTGATCCAAATCCGGACACGGCGCTGCAAAAATCCCAAATATCCGCAGTGGTGGGACCGGACCCGGTCGGGTCAGCGGGCACCCAGTGCGCGGGCGCAACCCGCCAGGGCAGC
This sequence comes from Micromonospora humida, assembly GCF_016901255.1. NCBI lineage: Bacteria > Bacillati > Actinomycetota > Actinomycetes > Micromonosporales > Micromonosporaceae > Micromonospora > Micromonospora humida. The sequence continues at coordinate 443,054 of NZ_JAFEUC010000002.1, read as the reverse complement.
GTTGTCGGGGGCGGGTGAGCCGTCCGGCAGACGCAGGGTGTCCTCCAGACCGATCCTGGTGTCCAGGCCCCGGCGGACCGCCTCCAGGAGCACCGGCCAGGTCGCCGGCCCCTCGCCGTGCAGCAGCACCGGAGGATCGCCGGGGGCGAGGAGGGCGAGCATGTCGGCGGCGTCGGCCAGCGCCCGGTCCGGCTCGTCGGCCAGGCACTCGACCAGGACCCGCCCGGCGGGCACCCGCCAGCCCCGCCAGGCGCGGACCGCGTCCACCGTCCAGAGGCCGACCTCGACCAGCACACCCCGCTCGTGCAGCGCCGCCGCGACCGCCTCGGCACCGTCCTCGTGGGCGTTGACCGAGGCGAAGTCGGGTAGCACCGACCAGGCGCGGACAGCGGCGACCCGGTCGGCCGGGTCGGGTGCGATCCACGCGCCGGTGCTCACCCCCACCGGCAGCCCCGGCCGGGCGGCGCGGATCGTGGTCACCGCCTCGGCGATCACCGACGGCGACAGCGACTCGGCACCGTCGGCGTCCCGGGGATGGACGTGCACCGCCGCCACCCCCAGCGCGGCACAGCGGACCGCGTCGGCGGCCAGCTCGGCTGCGGTCAGCGGCACGGCGGGATGCTCGTCGCGCCGTCGTGCACCGTTGAGGGACGCCTTCCACACGGTCAGCCCCGCTCGCCCTCGGCGTCGGCCAGCGCGTCGGCGTCGATCTGCTCGGCGAACTCGGCCGCCTCGGCGCTCTGGGCGGCCAGGGCGTCCTTCACCGCCCGGATCGCCACCCCGGGCGGATAACCCTTGCGGGCGAGCATGCCGACCAGCCGGCGGAACACCGCGTCGGGCTCGCCCCGGGCGGTCCGCAGCTTCCGGTCGACCAGGGCGCGGGCGGTCTGCGCCTCGGTCTCCTCGTCCAACTCGCCGAGCGCCTCGCTGGCCACCTCGCCGTCCACGCCACGCTGGCGCAGCTCGTTGGCCAGGGCCCGGCGGGCCAGCCCGCGACCGTTGTGCCGGCTGGATACCCAGGCGCGGGCGAAGGCCGCGTCGTCGATGATGCCGACCTCGTCGTAGCGGTCGAGCACCTGGGCGGACACCTCGTCGGAGATGCCCTTCTTCGCCAGCGCCCCGGCCAGCTCGGCCCGGGTACGCGGGCGCACCGCGAGCTGCCGCAGGCAGATCTCCCGGGCCACCTCGCCCTCGTCCCGGGGGGTCGGCTCGACCTGCCCCGGCGCGTCCTCGTCGGCCCGTCCCCGGCGACCCCGACGGGGGCGGGTGCCACCGGCCCGGGTCGGATCGTCGGCATCGGTGCGGGAGGGGTCGTCGGCACCCGCGCGGGGTGGGGAGGCGTCCCACCCCCGCCCCGTGCGGGCGCGTCGTCCTGCCATCGGGGGGCGACCGGTCAGAAGTCGACAGGCGGCAGCTCAGGGCCACCGGCGGCGTCACCCGCGCCGACCCCGACCCCGAGCTTCTCCAGGATCTTCTTCTCGATCTCGGCGGCCACGTCCGGGTTCTCCTTCATGAACTCCCGGGCCTTCTCCTTGCCCTGGCCGAGCTGGTCACCGTCGTAGGTGTACCAGGCGCCGGACTTGCGGATGATCGCCTGCTCCACGCCGACGTCGATCAGCGAGCCCTCGCGGGAGATGCCCTTGCCGTACATGATGTCGAACTCGGCCTGCTTGAACGGCGCGGCGACCTTGTTCTTCACGACCTTGACCCGGGTGCGGTTACCGACCACGTCGGTGCCGTCCTTGAGGCTCTCGATGCGGCGCACGTCGAGCCGGACCGAGGCGTAGAACTTCAGCGCCCGACCACCGGTGGTGGTCTCGGGCGAGCCGAACATGACGCCGATCTTCTCGCGGAGCTGGTTGATGAAGATCGCCGTGGTGCCCGTGTTGTTGAGCACGCCGGTGATCTTCCGCAGCGCCTGGCTCATCAGCCGGGCCTGGAGACCGACGTGGCTGTCGCCCATCTCACCCTCGATCTCGGCGCGCGGCACCAGGGCCGCCACCGAGTCGATCACGATGATGTCGATCGCGCCGGAGCGAACCAGCATGTCGGTGATCTCCAGCGCCTGCTCGCCGGTGTCCGGCTGGGAGACCAGCAGGGCGTCGGTGTCGACGCCGAGCGCCTTGGCGTAGTCGGGGTCGAGCGCGTGCTCGGCGTCGACGAAGGCGGCGATGCCGCCGGCCCGCTGGGCGTTGGCCACCGCGTGCAGGGCGACCGTGGTCTTACCGCTGGACTCGGGGCCGTAGATCTCGACGACCCGGCCCCGGGGCAGGCCACCCACGCCGAGCGCCACGTCGAGCGCGATGGAACCGGTCGGGATGACCGAGGTCTGGACGACCGGGCGCTCGCCCAGCCGCATCACCGACCCCTTGCCGAACTGCTTGTCGATCTGAGCGAGAGCAAGGTCGAGTGCCTTCTCCCGGTCGGGCCCTGCGGCCATGTTTGCCACTCCTGCCTTCGCCGGCGTCTTTCCTGAGCTTCGCGTCACGCGGACACGCTAGGCGCTGGGTCCGACAGAAAACCAGCCGACGGGCCGCGAGCTGTGGACGAGCACCCCGCTGTGGACAATAGCCGAACAGGTGTACGAGTCGGCAAGCGACACGCGGACGGGGTTCGACGGCAGCTCAGCGTAGTCGCGCCGGCACCCGGTCGGGGTACGCGGCGACCACCGCCCGCCACACCACGTGGGTCTGCTCGCCGGCCGCGAGGGCCTGCTCGATGGTCCGCCCGTCGAGTTGGGAGAGCACCTGGTCGCTGGCGATGCTGGTCGCGTAGCCCGACCCGAACGCCTCGTCCAGCCGGGTCCAGAAGTCGGTCAACCGCACGTGATCACTCCTCCTCGTCGGGCACCACCGGTGGCACCCGACGCAACGCTAGCGCCACCAGCGGCACCACCGCGATCGCCGCCAGCAGGGTCAGGGTCGGATAACCCGCCACCCGCATGACAAACCCGCTGGCCGCCGCCGCGCCCGCTCCGGCCAGCCCCATCGTCAGGTCGGAGAGCCCCTGCACGCTGGGGCGCACCCGGGCCGGCACCGCCTCGGACAGCAGCGTCGAGCCGGCCACCATGGTCGCCGACCAGCCCAGCCCGAGCAGGGCCAGGCCGACCGAGAGGCGCGGCGTGTGGTGCCCGGCGGTGCCGGCCACCGCGCACGCCGAAAGCAGGGTGCCGACGCCGACGAGGATCACCGCGCGCCGGCCCCACCGGTCGGTGAGCCAACCCACCACCGGCGAGAACGCGTACATGCCGGCGATGTGCACGCTCAGCACGATGCCGACCACCCGCAGCACGTCCGCGTCGGAGTGCGACTCGCCGAGGCGTACCGGGGTCATCGCCATCACCGCGACCATCACCAGGTGGCCGACCGCGACGGCGGCGATACCCAGCCGCGCCGCCGGCCGGCCGCGCACCACCCGCCAGGCCGCCCGCATGCCGGCCCGCCGTGCGCCCGACGCGGTCGTCGCCGGGGTGGCGGCCCCGGATGCCGCACCCGCCTCGGCCGCCGCGAGCCGCCGCGCGGTGAGCAGCGGGTCGGGCCGCAGCAACAGCAGCAGTACGACCGCAGCCAGGCCGAACGCGACGGCGCTGAACGCGAACGGGCCGGCCAGCGACGGCAGCCCCCAGGACCGGGTGACCCGGTCGGCGAGCGCGGCGAAGTTGGGCGCCGCCACCGAGCCGATGGTGGTGGCCCAGACGACCAGGGAGAGCTGCCGGCCCCGGCGGGCCGGTTCGGCGAGGTCCACCGCCGTGTAGCGGGCCTGGAGGTTGGCCGCCGTGCCGCCGCCGAACAGCAGCATCCCGAGGAAGAGCAGCGGCACCCCGCCGGTGACCGTGGCGAGCACCACCAGCAGCGCCCCGACCGCCCCGGTCAGGTAGGCCACCACCAGCCCCGGCCGCCGGCCGTGCCCGTTCATGATCCGGGTGACGGGTACGGCGAGCAGCGCCGCGCCGACCACCCCGCAGCTCTGCGCCAGCCCCGCCACGGCGGTGCCGGCGACCCGGGCCGCCAGCAGCGCCCCGACGGAGATTCCGATCGCCACCCCGACCCCACCGATGGTCTGGGTGGCGACGAGCAGCCGCAACGTACGCCGCTGGATCGGGGCGACGTCGGGCCGGGCGGGCACGCGCAGGTCGACGGTCATCGCAGCTCCTGGTCCGGGGAGGCCATCCTCGCGCAGTCGGCCCCCCGCCCGCACCGGGGTTCCCGGGCACGCCGGAGCCGGGCCCGGCCAGGGTTGCCGGAGTCGGGCCCGGCCGGGAGTTCCGGGGCCGGCCGGGGTCGGGCACGGCCGGAGTTCCCTGGCGCGCGGCCCCGCGGTCAGCCGGTCAGGGCACGGGCGGCGACCGTGAGGTCGTCCACCAGCCCCCGGTAGGCGACGTCCTGGTTGTCGGCGCGCAGCACCGCCGACGGGTGGATGGTGGCGAGCACCCGGGCGGCGGGCGCGTCGGCGACCGTGCCGGCGCGGTCCACCGGAACCCGGGTGAAGTCCGCCGGGTGCTCGGCGGCGGCCGGCCAGGGCAGCAGCTCGCCGCGCTGCCGGGTGACCCGGAACGTCGGGCCGAGCAGGGCCTTCGCCGCCGTCGCGCCGAGCACCACCACCAGGTCGGGGCCGAGCCGGGCGAACTCGGCGACCAGCCACGGCCGGCAGGCGACGATGTGCACCCGGTCCGGGGTCTGGTGGATGCGACGCCGGCCGCGCAGCTCGTGCCGGAAGTGCTTCACCGCGTTGGTGATGTAGAGGTGGGCCGGGTCGAGACCGGCGTCGTCGACCGCCCGGCGCAGCAGCCGGCCGGCCGGGCCGACGAAGGGCAGCCCGTGCTGGTCCTCCAGGTCGCCGGGCTGCTCGCCGACGAAGACCACCCGGGCGCTCTCGTCGCCCCGGCCGAAGACCGTCTGGGTGGCGTCCCGGTACAGCTCGCAGCCCCGGCAACCGGCGGCCGCGGCCCGCAGCTCGGCAAGTGTGCCGGCCTGTGGCGGGATGAACTGCTGGGCACCGGGTGCGTCGGTCTGCTCGGCCATGGCGACTGTTCTACCCGGTCGCGCCAGTGCACCCGCAACGGACCTGCCGGTCCGGCACGTTCTCAGTCATGCCGGGCCACTCAGGCGAGGTCGATCAGGTAGTCGAGGCGAACCCGGTCCCCCGGGAGCACGATATCGGCGACCTCCGCGACCACATCATCCACATAGGTCTGCCGAGTAATGGCGAAGACTGGTATACCGCCCGGAATCCGCAGGGTGTGCACCTCGTCCGGCAGTGGCATTCGGGCGCTCACCTGTTCACGTACAGCGGTGATGTCATAGCCCAGGCTGTGCAGTTGGGAGGTGTTGCCACCGGGCCACGGCTCGTTCGCGGGGTCGGCCACCGGTGTGCCCGCCACCATGGACAGCAACAGGTACGAGGTGGACATCTGCTGCGGGACACCGTGGGTACGGAACACGAATCGACGCTCCAGCAGCATAGTCCCGGGCGGCACCCCGAAGAGTCCTGCCACCGGAGCAGCCGCCGGAACCTCCTTGAACTCCCTGTCCAGGGTGTACGCAGACCAGGCCACTTGCTGATCGGTGGTGAAGGCCGTGCCCAGCTCGCCGTTGCGTACCTGCTCAAGCTCGGCTCGGTACCGCTCGGAGCCGAGCCGGCGAACGGGCACGACCGGGCGAACGTAGGTGCCCCTGCCCTTCTCCGCCACGGTCAGGCCCTCTGCGCGCAGCAGCGCCAATGCCTCCCGCACAGTGCCCCTGGCGACGGAGAACTCCGCCATGAGGGTGGATTCGCTGGGCAGCAGGGAGCCGGGTGGGATCGCGCCATCCGTGATCCGGCGGCGCAACTCGTCGGCCACGATCCGGTACCGACGCGGCTCTACGTGCGGGGTAGGCACATCTGCCAACTTACCCACCGGTTGCGACCACTCCCATCACACTCCTGTCTAGACAGGATGACTAGACAGATCTAGCGTGGTGACACGGCATACGCGGAGAGCGACCCGGGTATGGGCCTCACGCGCCTATCGTCATACCTCGAGATGTGGCGGGATACGCAAGGCCACGTGGCTCCAGAGCCAACGAAACCATTGACGTACACCAACAACTGTCGACCGGAGCGTTTCACTACAACCCCTCATCGACCTCGACCAGGTGAGGTCGCTTCTCAAGAATCCACGCTTCCACATCAGATCTCAACCAGATCTGGCCCATCTTGAGAACAGCGGCCGGTGGAGGAAAATCTCTGCGCCCGATCAGGATGTAGGCACGCTGTCGTGAGATCCCCAAACGCTCTTGGATCTCGGCAGCTCCCCACACCTCCAACCGGGTGCCTCTGAGCAGTGCCATACCCGCAATCTTAGATATGAGATGCGTTGTCGACAAACCTGAAAGTCACCTAAATCGCTGCCCGGAAAATCGTGCAGCACGGAAGCCACTGCCGCCACACACTCGACTTGTCCTCAACCCTAGTGTCAGGAAACGCGCATGTCTCGTGGGAAGTGGTTCCATCGGCTTATTGAACCTGTCGACGTCGTACGACAGATCAGGCCCCGGCCCCCGACCGGGACTGAACCGCGATTCGGCGAGCCACCGTTCGCCGTGGTGCTGGCCGGTTACGTCGTCGACTTCCACCACCGCAACGCCTGCTCCCGGTGCCGGCCGGACGGCTCGTGCACCCGCCTCGCCGACGCGGGCGCGACGCTGCGCGCCTGGCGGGAGCTGTGCGCCCGACGGGAGCTGCGCGCCCGACGGGAGCTGCGCGCCCGACGGGACCGGGACCGGCGGTGAGGGCCGGCGACCTGGTGTACGTGACCAGAGCCGCCAGCGTGCAGTTCCTCCGGCCCATCCGGTTGCGGGTCATCCGGGTGCTCGACTGGCCCACGTACGACGGATGGGTCTGGTTGGAGGGCTACCAACTGGACGCGGCCGGCGACGCGGTCTCCCGCCGGAAGGTCTTCGTACGCCCGGCGGGGTTGACCGCGCCGCCGGAGCCGACCCCCGGGCAGCGGAGCGGGAGCAGGCCGACGGCTCGGGTCAGGCGGTGAAACGGACCGGGCCGGCGGGGCGGACCGCCGCCGCCACCGCGTCGGCCAGCGGTACGAGGTCGGCGTCGTCGAGCGCGCTGACCGTGATCCGGACAGCGGGCGGGCTGCCGAGCCGGGAGAGACCACCGGGCGCGACCGACCAGCCGGCGTCGCGTAGCGCGGTGACCGTGGCGGTCTCGTCGGGCACCGGCAACCAGACGTTGATGCCGCTGCGGCCGTGCCCCGCCACGCCCCGGTCGGCGAGCGCGGCGAGCAGCCCCCGGCGGCGACGTTCGTAGGCGTCGGCGGCCCGGTCGACCAGGGCGGTGGTGGCCGGATCGTGCCAGAGCGACAGGACGAGCCGTTGCAGGACGGTGGAGACCCAGCCGGCCCCCACCCGGGCCCGGCCGGCCACCCGGGACACCGTCACCTCGTCACCGGCCAGCACCGCCAGCCGCAGGTCGGGCCCGTAGGGCTTGCTCACCGAGCGGACGAACGCCCAGGTCGGGGTGGCACCGGCCAGCGGGTGCACCGGCAGCCGGGACAGCTCGGCTGCGTGGTCGTCCTCGATCAGCAGCAGGTCGGGGCGGCCGGCGAGCAGGGCCCGCAACTCCCCGGCCCGGCCGGCGGAGACGGCGGCGCCTGTCGGATTCTGCGCCCGGCTGGTCACCACCAGCGCCCGCACCCCGAGGGCGAGGGCGTCGCGCACCCCGGACACGACGGGCCCCTCGTCGTCGACCGGGAAGCCGACCGGCCGCAACCCGAGCGCGGCGACGAGGTCGAGCAGGTTGGCCCAGCCCGGGTCCTCCAGGCCCACCGCGTCGCCGGGGCGCAGGTGGGTGGCGAGCAGCCGTTCGATGCCGTCGAGCGCGCCCCCCGTGACGGTCAATTCGTCGGCGGGCACCCCGTCGGCGGCCAGCCGGGAGCGGGCGGCCTCGGCCAGGGCGGGGTGCACGCCGGTGGTGGCGTACCCGACGGGTGGGCCGACCGTGTCGGCGAGCGCGGCCAGGTGCGGGCCGAGCGGCGGCAGGAGCCGGGGGTCGGGTTGCCCGTGGGACACGTCGCGGGTGCCGGGGGCGGGCGCGGGGGCGTGCGCGGCGCGGCGCGGGGCGACCGGCGGCCGGGGCCGGACCCGGGTGCCGTGCCGGCCGGCGGTGACCACCAGACCCCGCTGGCGCAGCTCCTGGTAGGCGCGGGCGACGGTGGCCGGGCTGACCGCCAGCGCGGTGGCGAGGGCGCGGACGGGCGGCAACGCGTCACCGGCGGCGAGCGCGCCGCTGCGGATGCCGGTTTCCACGCTCGCCGAAATCGCGGCGGACGTGGACCCGAGGATCTGATAATGTGCTGCCACAGTTTCCGGATCGTACTAGAACAAAGGCGGGATGTCACATGTACGCGCCGACCGCACGCACCACCGCCAGCCGCAGCCGGGACCGGATGAGCTACGACCGGGCCGCCGCCCACGCGGTGCTCGACGAGGCCTACCACTGCGTGCTGGGGTTCGTGGTCGACGGCGAGCCCCGGCTGCTGCCCACCCTGCACGTCCGCGTCGGTGACACCCTCTACCTGCACGGCTCCACCGGCAGCCGGCCGCTGCTCGCCGCCCGGGGCGACGCCGGGCTACCGGTCTGCGTCACCGTGACCCTGCTCGACGGGCTGGTCTTCGGCCGTTCCCAGTTCCATCACAGCGCCAACTACCGCTCGGTCGTCGCCCACGGCACCGCCCACCTGGTGACCAGCGACGACGACAAGCGCACGGTGCTGACCGCCCTGGTCGAGAAGGCCGCCGCCGGGCGGGCCGCCGACAGCCGCCCACCGAGCCGACGGGAGCTGGCCGAGACGGCCGTCCTGGCACTGCCGCTGCACGAGGTGTCGGTCCGGGCCCGCACCGGCGGGGTCCGCGACGAACCCGCCGACCTCGACCTGCCGTACTGGGCCGGGGTGGTGCCGCTGCGGCAGGTCGCCGGCCCGCCGGAGCCCGACGCCGGGGTGACCGCCCCGCTGCCGGCCTACCTGTCCGGCACCGGCACCCCGGTACGGGAGCCGGCCGGACCGGCACACCCCGACCCGGCGCACCTCACCGGCCCGCCCGACGCCGTCGGGGCCGCCGCGCCGGGAGCCCGGGCCACCGCGCCGGGAGCCCAGGCCACCGGGCCGTCGGGGGCGGGTGCCACCACCTCGCCGTGGTACGAGCCGGTGCCGCTGCGCGGTGAGCACGTGCTGCTGGAACCGCTCACCGCGGCGCACGCCGACGACCTCTTCACCGCCACCGCCGAGCCGGAGGTCTGGGCCCACCTGAGCCACCCGACGCCCACCGACCCGGCCGCGATGCGGGCCGTCGTCGGCACCGCGCTGGACGCCCGGCGGCGCGGTGAACGGGTGCCGTGGGTGCAGCGCTGCGCCCGCACCGGCGCGGTCATCGGGTCGACCTCCTACTACGACCTCGACCCGGCGCGGCGCTGCGTCGCCATCGGGTACACCTGGCTCGGTCGGCCCTGGTGGGGCGGCGCCGTCAACACCGAGGCCAAGCTGCTGCTGCTCGGTCGGGCGTTCGACGAGCTGGGGGCGGTGCGGGTGGTCTGGCAGACCGACATCCGCAACACCCGGTCGCAGGCCGCGATCGCCCGGCTCGGCGCGACCCGGGAGGGCGTGCTGCGGATGCACCGGCAGCGCCCGGACGGCTCCTGGCGGGACACCGTGCAGTACGCCATGACCGTCGACGAGTGGCCGAACGCACAGGCCAGGCTGCGGGAATGGCTTCGCCGTTCGGCACCGGCGGAGCGAGGATGACGGGCGTGCTGGGCATCACCGACATCTGGACGTACGTGTTGGGCACCGTGGCGATCATTCTGCTGCCGGGGCCGAACTCCCTCTTCGTGCTCTCCACCGCCGCCAAGCGCGGTGTGGCGACCGGCTACCGGGCGGCGGGCGGGGTCTTCCTCGGCGACTCGGTGCTGATGATCCTCTCCGCCGCCGGGGTGGCGTCGCTGCTCAAGGCGTATCCGCCGCTCTTCCTCGTGATCAAGTACGCGGGCGCGGCCTACCTGGGCCACGTCGGGCTGACCATGCTGCGGGGGGCCTGGCGGCGGTGGCGCGACCGCAACGACCCCGCGACACCCCGACTGATCGACGCCGCCGAGCCGGAGGCGCTGCACAGCCCGTTCCGCAAGGCGCTGGTGATCAGCCTGCTCAACCCGAAGGCGATCCTCTTCTTCATCTCGTTCTTCATCCAGTTCGTCGACCCCGGCTACGCCTGGCCGGCGCTGTCGTTCCTGCTGCTGGGGCTGATCGCCCAGGTGACCAGCGCGCTCTACCTGACCGCGCTGATCTTCGCGGGCACCTTCCTGGCCGCCCAGTTCCGGCAGCGTCGCCGGTTGGCCGCCGGCGCCACCACCGGCGTCGGCATGCTCTTCCTGGGCTTCGGCATCAAGCTCGCCACGGCCTCGGTCTGACCCGCCCCACCCCGCACACGACACACGGCACCTGACCCGCCTGCCGCGGCAGGTGGGTCAGGTGCCGTCACCACCCCCGCCCCCGCTGCCGATCCCCCCACTCCCGGCGGTGCCGCCCAACCCGAAGCCCGGCCGCACCGGTTCGTCAGGCTGTCGGCTGACGTGGGCCGACTCGGTGATCCGGGCCGACCAGTGCGCGTCCGAGGCCGCCGCTGCGTGCCGGTCGATCGCCGCACGCAACCAACCGTCCACCACCGTGACCCAGTCCTGCTGGTCGGCACCGGTGTGCCAGACCCGGAACCGGCTGATGCTCTGGTGGCTGATCCCGGTCAACGACAGCCGCCGGTCCATCCAGAGCAGCACCTCCAGGCCGGCGGAATTGGTCACGAAGATCAGCTCCAGCTCGGTGATCGGGCCGGCGTAGAGCGGGGCGACCCAGTAACCGAGCCGCTGGTGCACCGGCAGGGTCTGCGCGACCCCCGGCAGCCGGCTCGACACCAGACCCGCCTGCCGCAGCACGAAACCCAGCGTGTCCAGCGCGGCGAGCACGTGCTGCTGGGTGGGCAGCGGATGGACGAAGACCGGCACCATCGCGCCCTGCTCCAGTTCCGGGTCCACCGACACCTCGGTACGCAACCCGGTGCGCAGGCTCATCACCGGCACCCCGCCGAAGATCGTCACCGGGGTCTCCCACGGCAGCGGTACGGCGAAGTCGATGGCCCGTCGCCGCCCGGCCGGCACCACGAACCGTCCCCCCACCGGCACCTGGTGGTACTGGACGAGGCGACGGGGCGAACGGGGGTCCTCCGGTTCGGCGGTCGCCACCAGACCCAGCCGTACGTGCCGGATCGGCACGTCCTGCGACCCGGCGCTGAGGGTCACCCGCCCCGGTAGCCGCAGCCCGGGGCGGGTGCTCGGATTGGTGAGGGTGGTACTCACCGACAACCCGGTCACACCGGATTCCCGGGACACCCCGGTCAACCGCATGACCGTGCGGTTTCCCGCTCACCGGCCCGGCACTCCTCCACCCCGACACCCGACCAGACATGGCGGCCCGTTGTTCGACGCGATGGTGCGATGTAGCGGTGTCAACTCCTCTCCGACACCACCACATCGCCCCCGTTGCGTCGATCCTGCGCAACGACGGGCGGTACGACCGTCAGCGCATCCGGCGGCCCCGCGGGATCGGGTCGGTCTCGTCGTCGAACTCGCCGATGACCTCTTCGAGGAGGTCCTCCAGCGCCACGAAACCGATCGGCCGGGTCGGTCCGCCACCGTTGCGGACCAGCGCCAACTGGGCCTGGTCGGCGCGCATCGCGGCGACCGCCTCGGTGACCGAGGAGGTGGCCGGCAGGGTGAACGACCGGGTCATCAGCTCGGCGGCGGTGGCCGCCCGGCTGGTGGTGACGGCCCGGACCGCCTCCCGTACGTGCACCAGGCCGCACACCTCACCGCCGTCGTCGAGGACGGCGAGCCGGGACCGGCCGCTGTCCCGGCTGACCTGCTCGATCCGCTCGGCGGTGTCGTTGCGGTGGACCGTGACGATCTGGTCGAAGGGTTCCATCACCTGCGCGACGGTGGTGCCCTGCAACTCCAGCATGCTGGTCAGCATCTGGTGCTGTTCGGCACCGAGCAGCCCGTGCTCGCGGGACTGTTCGAGCAGGATGCGCAGCTCGTCCGGGCCGTGGACCTGGGCGAGCTGGTCCTGCTGCTGCACCCCGACCAGCCGCAGCATCGCGTTGGCCAGGGCGTTGAGCACGGACAGCACCGGGCGGGCGACCCGGGCGAAGGCCCGGAACGGCAGCGCCAACAGTGTCGCCGAGCGCTCGGCGTCGGTGATGGCCCACGACTTCGGGGCCATCTCGCCGACCACCAGGTGCAGGAACGTCACCAGCCCCAGCGCGAAGATCAACGCGACGACGTGGCTGGCCGCCTCCGGCAGGCCGACGGTGTGCAGCAGCGGGCTGATCAGGTGTTCGATCGCCGGTTCGGCGAGCGCACCCAGGCCCAGGGTGCACAGGGTGATGCCGAGTTGCGCGCCGGCCAGCATCAGGGACAGCTCGCGTACCCCGTCCAGGGCGGCGCGGGCGGCCCGGCTGCCGGTGGCGGCGGTCTGTTCCAACCGGTAGCGCTTGGCCGCCACGAGGGCGAACTCGGCGGCCACGAAGAAGCCGTTGAGGGCGAGCAGCAGCACCGACACCAGCAGTGCGACGGTGGGGCTCATGACCGCTCCTCCCGACCCGGGGTGACGCGCACGTCGGCACCGCCGGTGGCACGGGCGTTCCCGCCGCCGCGTCGGTCGCCCCTGGTGCCGGTGGCGCGGACGTTCGTGGCGCGGCGTTGGTCGCCCGCGCCGGTGGTGGCCCGGGGCTCCCCGTCGGCACCCTGGTCACCGGCGAGGGTGAGCCGGACGGAGTCGGCCACGTGCCGGTCCACGGCGAGCACCTCGACCAGGGCCGTCGGCCGTTCCGCCGGCTCGTCGTGGTCGACCGGCAGGCTGATCTCCAGCCGGTCCCCCACCTCGGGCACCCGGCCCAGCTCCCGCATGACCAGCCCGGAGAGGGTGTCGTACTCGGGGGCCTCGGGCAGGGCGATGCCGGTGCTGTCGGCGACCTCGTCGATCCGCCATCGGGCCGGCACCACCCAGGAGCCGTCCTCCTGCCGGATCGGGGCCGGCTCGGGCGGGTCGTCCTCGTCGCGGATCGGTCCGACCAGCTCCTCGGCGATGTCCTCCAGCGTGATCACACCGGCGAAGCCGCCGTACTCGTCGACCACGCAGGCGAGCTGCCGGTGCCCCGAGCGCAGCCGGTCCAGCACCGTGGGCAGCGGCAACGTCTCCGGCACCAGCAGCGGCGGTACGGCCACCGCGCTGACCGGGGTGGTGGCGCGCTCGGCCGGCGGCACCCCGAGCACGTCGGCGATGCCGACCACGCCGACGAGGTCGTCGACGCCGTCGACGCCGCGTACCGGGAACCGGGAGTGACCGGTGTCGAGCAGCTCGACCACCCGGCTGACCGGTTCGTGCGACCGGATGGTGTGCACGTCGACCCGGGGCACCATGGCCTCCCCGGCGGTCAGCTCCCGGAAGTCGAGACCCCGGTCGAGCAGGTCGGACATCTCGGCGTCGAGGTGCCCCTCCTCCCGGGACTCGGCGATGATCTGCTCCAGGTCGGCCGGGGTGGCACCGCTGGGCAGTTCCTCGATCGGCTCGATGCCGACCCGGCGCAGCAGCCGGACGGAGGCCCGGTCGAAGAGCGTGATCAGCGGCCCGGCGATCTTCAGGTAGATCAGGGTTGACCGGCTCAGCGCCCGCGCCAACGTCTCGGGCCGGGCGATGGCCAGGTTCTTGGGGGCGAGCTCTCCGAGGACCATCTGCACGACGGTGGCGATGACCAGCGCCAACGCCACCGACAGCGGCAGGCTGACGCCGGTTGCGACGCCGGCGCCGCCGAGCAGTTCGGCCAGCCCGGCACCGAGGTAGGGTTCGGCGGCGTAACCGACCAGCAGGGCGGTCACGGTGATGCCGAGCTGCGCACCGGAGAGCATGAACGACAGCCGCCCGGTGACCTCCAGGGCGCGGGCGGCCTTGGCGTCGCCGTCGTCGGCGAGCTGCTTGAGCTTGCCCCGGTCCACGGCGACGTAGCCGAACTCCTGGGCTACGAAGTAGCCGGTGGCGGCGGTGAGAACGATGATGAGTGCGAGGCCGACGACGATCAACACGGGTCGCTCAGGGCTCCCGTGGACGTCGGGGCGGGGGATTGCCGGGCACGACCCGGCTGGCTACTGCTGCCCTCCTGGGCAGAAGAGTCGATCATGCCGCAATTCTATCGGCGGTTGCTGGGGGCCCGCTGAGGGTGGGGACAAAGTTCCTGCTCGTCCCCTATTTACCGGTCCGGGGGTGGGTCCCCGGCCAGTTCGTCCACGTCGAGCAGGCTGCGGTCGACCCGGCCGGACCGGTAGGCGGCCCGGCCGATCATCTGGGCGGCCACCGGGGCGGTGGCCAGCTGGAAGACCCCCACCAGCAGGATCATGCCCAGGTCCGCGGCGGTACGCAGCCGCAGCACCAGCCCCAGCAGCAACAGCAGCACCCCGAGCACCTGCGGTTTCGTGGCGGCGTGCATCCGGTCCAGCACGTCCGGGAAGCGCAGCACGCCGATCCCTGCGGCGAGGCTGAGCAGCGCCCCGGAGACCAGGGCGACGGCGCCCAGCCAGTCGATCACCGTACCCACGCTCACGGCCGCCCTCCCCCGGCCGGAACCGGCGCGCTCCGGCCGGAACCCGGCAGCCGGCGTCGACCCGGCGCGCGGCCCGGCACCCGGTCGTGGCCGGGCCCGGGATGACGGCCCGACCCCGGGGCGGGCCGGGTCACGGCTCCTCCCGGGCGGCGAAGCGGACCAGGGCGACCGAGCCGACGAAGCCGAGCAGGGAGAGCACCACCAGCACCGGCAGCGTGGTGGCGTGCCGGTTCACCGCCGCCTCCGCCCCGACCGCGCCGAGCATGGTGGCGAGCAGCAGGTCGGCGGCGATGACCCGGTCCAGCAGCGACGGGCCCCGGTAGATCCGGGCCAGCGCCAGCAGCGCGGTGGTCGACAGCAGCACGGTCAGGACGACGGCGAGGACGACGGTCACGGGGCCTCCGTGGGTTCGGTGGGTTCGGTGGTGAGCTGCCGCAGCTCGGCGGCGGAGCCGATGGCCCGCACGATCCGTTCCTCGACAGCGAGGATGCGGTCCCGGCTGCCGGTCAGGTCGGCCGGGGACCGCACGTCGAGCACGTGCACGTAGAGGACGCCGGCATCCCGGTCGACCTCGACGATCAGGGTGCCCGGCACCAGGGAGAGCAGCTCGGCGGTGAGCGCCAGGTTCAGGTCGGTGCGGACCCGCAGCCGCACCCCGATGATCGCGCCGCGCGGGCGGAAGCCGGGGCGTACGGCGATGGCGGCGACGTGGATGCTGGCGCTGACCAGCTCGACGACGAACACCCCGGCGAGCCGGAGCAGCGCCCGGGGCCGCAGCCGACCGCCGAAGGAGACCGGCGGGAGCGGGAAGAACACCAGCACCGCCCCGCCGACCAGCAGGCCGGCGAGCAGGTTGGCCGGGGAGAATTTCCCCCAGAGCAGGTTCCAGACCACGACCAGCCAGCCGAGGGCGATGAGCTGGTCCCGGCGGCGTCCGGTACGCCGCGGCGGCGTACCGGCCCGGCGGCGCGTCCGGCCGGTCACGACGGGCCGCCGGGAAGGACGGCCCGCACGTACGGGGTACGCAGCCGCAGGTCGTCGGCGGCGTCGGCGGTGACCTGGAACAGCGGGCCGGCGGCGACGGTGAGCGCCAGCCCCAGCACCACCAGGGCGGCGGTCGCCCCGATCATCAGCGCGGGCAGCCGGGGAACCGGGTCGGCGGTGGCGAGCTGCGGGGCCCGCCAGAACGCGATGTTCCACACCCGGGAGGCGGCGTAGAGGGTGAGCAGGCTGGTCAGCGTGCCGGCGACGACCAGCACCCAGGGCAGCACGCCGCCGTGCGCCACCCCGGCCTCGAGCAGGCCGACCTTGCCGAGGAAGCCGGAGAACGGGGGGATGCCGGCCAGGTTCATCGCGGGGACGAAGTAGAGCACCGCCAGCAGCGGGGCGATCCGGGCCAGCCCGCCGAGCCGGCGCAGGTCGGTGCTGCCGGCCCGCTCCTCGACCAGGCCGGCGACCAGGAACAGGGTGGTCTGGATGGTGATGTGGTGCACCACGTAGAAGATCGCGCCGGAGAGGGCGGCGGCGGTGCCCAGCGCCACCCCGAAGATCATGTAGCCGATGTGGCTGACCAGGGTGAACGAGAAGAGCCGCTTCATGTCCGACTGGGCGACCGCGCCGAGCACGCCGACCACCATGGTCAGTCCGGCCGCCACCATCAGCAGGGTGGACGCCGCGCCACCGGGGAAGAGCAGCGTCTCGGTCCGGATGATCGCGTAGACGCCGACCTTGGTGAGCAGGCCCGCGAAGACGGCGGTGACCGGTGCCGGGGCGGTCGGGTAGCTGTCCGGCAGCCAGGCGGACAGCGGGAAGAGCGCCGCCTTGATGCCGAAGGCGAGCAGCAGCATCAACTGCAACGCCAGCCGTACGCCATCGGGCAGGGCGTCGAGCCGGCCGGCGAGCTGCGCCATGTTGAGGGTGCCGGTGGCCGCGTACACCAGTCCCACGGCGGTCAGGAAGACCATCGAGGACAGGATGCTGACCACCACGTACGTCGAACCGGTGCGGATGCGGGCCTCGGTGCCGCCCAGGGTGATCAACACGAAGCTCGCCGCGAGCAGGATCTCGAACCCGACGAATAGGTTGAACAGGTCACCGGCGAGGAACGCGTTGGTGATCCCGGCGGTCAGCACCAGGTAGGTGGGGTGGTAGATGCTCACCGGCGCGGACTCGCTGGTCTCGGCGCGGCCCTGGCCGATGGAGTACAACAGCACGCAGAGCGTGACCGCCGACGAGACCACCAGCATCAACGCGGCGAGCTGGTCGGCGACCAGCACGATGCCGACCGGCGCGGGCCAGCCGCCCACCTCGGTCACCACCGGCCCGTCCCGGTGGGCCCGCACCAGCAGCAGCACCGCGACCACCAGGTTGGTGGCGAGGGCGACCACGCTGACGGTGCGCTGCAACCGGGGCCGGCTGACCAGGATCAGGGTGAGGGCGGCCCCGAGCAGCGGCACCACCACCGGCAGCGGCACGAGGCGGTTCACCGGATGCCGCCCGGTCGGCGGGGCGGTTCCGGGTCCACCTGTTCGGGGTCGTCGCCGGGCCCCTCGCCGCCGAGGTCGGCGTTGGGCACCTCGTTGCGGGCGGCGAGCGCGACGATCTGCTGGTCCTCCACGTCGTCCTGGACCTCGTCGTCGCCGCCGAGATACCAGCTCCGGTACGCCACGGCGGCGAGGAAGGCGGTCAGCCCGAAGGTGATCACGATGGCGGTGAGCACCATCGCCTGCGGCAGCGCGTCGCTCATCGCGTCGTCCGGGCCGGCACCCACCACCGGCGCACCGCCGGAGCGGCCACCGACCAGGATGAGCAGGTTCACCCCGTTGCCGAGCAGGATGACGCCGAGCAGGATGCGGGTGAGGCTGCGCTCCAGCAGCAGGGTCACCCCGGTGGCGGTGAGCACGCCCACGGCGATCACCAGCACCAGCGTCGGGCCCGCCCCGCCGTCCCTCACCGCCGGTCCCCCTCGTGGTCGACGACGAGCCCCCGGTCGGACTTGCCGGCCGCCTCGATGTGCCTGTCGATCTCGGCGCCGAGACTGCGCAGGATGTCCAGCATCAGCCCCACCACGATCAGGTAGACGCCGATGTCGAAGAAGAGCGAGGTGACCAGGTACGGCCCGCCGAGGCCGGGCAGCGGCAGGTCGACCCGGGTGCTCGCGAGCACGGTGCCGGTGGTCAGCAGGGAGACCACGCCCCCGCCGACGGCGATCGCCAGGCCCGCGCCGAGCACCGTGCCCGCCCCCACCGGGGCCGCCTCGGCCAGTTCGTACCGGCCACCGGCGAGGTAGCGCACGGCCAGCGCCAGGCTCGCCACCAGGCCACCGGAGAAGCCGCCGCCCGGCGCGTTGTGGCCGGAGAAGAGCAGGAACAGCGAGAAGAGCACGATCGTGTGGAACAGCAGCCGGGTCACCACCTCGAAGACGATGGACCGCCGGCGCTCGTGCAGGGTGGTCCCGCCGCGCAGCCACACCGCCCGGTCGCCGTGGCCGGCGGTGGCGGGTTCCACCCGACGCGGTCGCGGCCCGGTGCGGGACCGCTCGAAGATCAGGCTGGCCACCCCGGTCGCGGCCACCACCAGCACCGCGATCTCGCCCATGGTGTCCCAGGCCCGGATGTCCACCAGGGTCACGTTGACCACGTTGCGGCCGTGCCCCTCGGCGACGGCGAGCGCCGGGAAGGCGGTGGAGACGGACACGGCGGTCCGGGCGCCGGACGCGACCAGCGCCAGTCCGGCCAGCACCACGCCCACGGCGACGCCGAGCACCCGGCGGGCCCACCGGCTGCGGCGCAGCGGGCGGGCCGAGAACCGTTCCGGCAACCGGCGCAGCACCAGCACGAACACGGCGATGGTGGCGGTCTCCACCAGGAACTGGGTCAACGCCAGGTCGGGTGCCCCGTGGAGCACGAACAGCATGGCGGTGCCGTAGCCGGTCACCCCGACCAGCAGCATCGCGGTCAGCCGCCGTCGGGCGTTGACCGCGAAGAGCGCCGCGACCCCGATGACCAGCCCCACCACCAGTTGCAGCGGGCTGTCCCAGACCGCGATCCGGGTTCGCCACGGGCTGGTGCTGAGCAGGGCCGCGCCCGGCACCAGCACCAGGGCCAGCAGGACGGTGCCCAGGTACAGCGGCAGCGAGCCGCGCTGGGTGGCCCCGGTGACCTCGATGGCGAGCCGGTCGAACCGGTGGGTGGCCCACTCGTACCCCTGGTTGCCGGTGAACGGCAGCTTCCACCGGGCCAGCGCCGGGGCGAGCGGGCCGCGTACCGCGTGCAGCACGGCCCCGCCGGCCAGGGCCAGCACGGACAGGCCGAGGGCGGGGGTCAGGCCGTGCCAGAGGGCGAGCGTGTCGTGCGGCGGGCCGAAGAGTTCCGCGTACGGGTCGAGCAGGCCGTTCAGCGCGGCGGCGGCCGGGCCGGCGACCAGCCCGGCGATCGCGAGCAGGGCGGGTGGGGCGAGCATCGGCAGCGGGACCGGCTCCGGGGCGGCCTCGGGGGTGCCGGGGCGGGTGGCGAAGGCGCCCCAGAGGAAGCGGATGCTGTAGGCGACGGTGAGCACGGTGCCCAGGACCAGACCGACGAGCGCCACCGGACGGGTGGCCAGGGCGGTGAAGACCGCCTCCTTGGCGACGAAGCCGAGCAGCGGCGGCACGCCCGCCATCGAGGCGGCGGCGAGCGTGGCGACCACCGCCAGCGCCGGGGCCCGGCGGCCGAGGCCGGAGAGTTCCCGCAGGTCGCGGGTGCCGACGTCGTGGTCGATGATGCCGACGACGAGGAACAGGGCGGCCTTGAACAGGGCATGGGCGAGCAGCATCGCGACCCCGGCGAGCGCGGCGTCGGCGCTGCCGGTGCCGATCGTCACGGTCAGCAGGCCGAGTTGGCTGACCGTGCCGTAGGCCAGCAGCAGCTTCAGGTCGCACTGGCGCAGCGCCGCCCAGCCGCCGGCGAGCATGGTGACCAGGCCGAGGGTGAGCAGCACCGGCCGCCACGGGCCGGTGTCCGCGAGCACCGGGGCGAGCAGGCCGATCAGGTAGACGCCGGCCTTGACCATCGCCGCCGCGTGCAGGTAGGCGCTGACCGGGGTGGGTGCGGCCATCGCCACCGGCAGCCAGCCGTTGAACGGCACGATCGCCGATTTGGCCAGCGCGCCGGTCAGGATCAGCAGCACCGCGGCGACCAGCGTCCCGCCGCCGGGCAGTGGCGCGGCGGCGATCTCCGACCAGCGGTAGCTGCCGGCGTGCCCGCCGAGGATCAGGAACCCGAGCAGCATGGCCAGGCCGCCGAGGGTGGTGACGGTGAGCGCCTGGGCCGCCGCCCAGCGGCTGGAGCGGCGCTCCGTGCTGTGCCCGATGAGCAGGTAGGAGAAGACGGTGGTGAGTTCCCAGAAGACGTAGAGCAGCAGCAGGTCGTCGGAGAGGACCAGGCCGAGCATGGCCCCGGCGAAGGCGACCAGCACCGCGACGAACCGGGGCAGGCCCACCGCGCCGGGCGCGAAGTACCGGCCGCAGTAGACCAGGACGAGCGCACCGACCCCGCCGACCAGCAGGGTCATCAGCCAGGACAGCGTCGTCATCCGCAGCGCCACGTCGAGGTCGAGCTGGCCGATCCAGTGGTACGTCTCGACGACCGCGCCGCCGTCGCGGACCGCCGGGGTGCGGGTCAGGGCCCAGCCGAGGGCGGCGGCGGGCACCAGTGCCAGCGGGTAGCAGGCGCGCGGGCCCCACCAGCGGACCAGCAGCGGCGCGACGAGCGCCGCCACCAGGTGGAGGAGCAGCAGTACGAGCACGCGTCCTCCCCGTCGAACTGGCGGCGCGCGCCGGGCGAGTTGTCCGGCCAGCACCGATCACACGCCAGTTTTGCCCACTATGGGGCGTTTTCGGGGAAATCCTCCGGTCAACCGGCGGCTGCGTCACCACCGGGAAGCGCGGGCGTCAGGGCACGCCGGGGCTCGACGAGCAGGTCGGGGCGGCCGAGCTGGAGGGCGACCTTGTCGACCACCCGCTGGGCCACGGCGAGCGAACGCACCGGCAGCATCGCGCCGCGACTCTCCCTGCGGAGCACGAAGTAGTGCACGGCGACCCGCACCTGCCCGCGGTCGGCGGCACTGGACTGGGCGGTGGAGACGACCAACTCCCGCAGGCTGTCGGCGAGACGCTCGGCGAGCGCCAGCTCGGGGCCGCGCAGACTGGTCCGCAGGGCGGTGAGGTGACCTTCGACCTTGCGGATGAGCACGTCGGTGCCGGGCGTCGGGCCACGCTCCTCGACGAACATCCGATTCCTTTCACCTGGTGCGGCGTTCCGGGAGAAGTTACTTTATGTTGTGGGTCACAAGCAAGCAGTTAAGTAAGACTTAAAGCGCAAAACGTACAATCGGCCTGCAATTTTCTCTTAGTTGGGCATAACGGCAGCGGTTCCGGTGGAATGTCACCCCGCCGGGGCAGGATGGGGGCGTGACGGGGCGACAGGGCAGGGCGGCGTGACGGGCGGGGCGGCGTGACAGGCGGGACAGCGTGACGGGCGGGACAGCGGTTCCCGCCGGGTTCGGTCCGGCCACCCGGGAGTGGTTCACCGCCGCCTTCGCCGCTCCCACCGCCGCCCAGAACGGCGCCTGGCGCTCGATCGCCGCCGGCCGCAACGCCCTGGTCGTCGCGCCCACCGGCTCGGGCAAGACCCTCGCGGCGTTCCTCTGGTCGCTCGACCGGCTGGCCGACGCGCCACCCCCGGACGACGCCCGGCACCGCTGCCGGGTGCTCTACGTCAGCCCGCTCAAGGCGCTCGCGGTCGACGTCGAACGCAACCTCCGCGCCCCGCTCGCCGGCATCCGGCAGGCCGCCACCCGGCTCGGCGTGACACCGCCGGACATCACCGTCGGGATGCGTACCGGCGACACCCCCGCCGACGAGCGGCGGACCTTCGCCCGCACCCCGCCGGACATCCTCATCACCACTCCCGAATCGTTGTTCCTGCTGCTCACCTCCGCCGCCCGGGAATCGCTGCGCGGTGTCGAGACGGTCATCCTCGACGAGGTGCACGCCGTCGCCGGCACCAAGCGTGGCGCCCACCTGGCGCTCTCCCTGGAGCGCCTCGACGGGCTGCTGGCCCGGCCCGCCCAGCGGATCGGCCTGTCCGCCACCGTCCGGCCGATCGACGCGTGCGCCCGTTTCCTCGGCGGCGCCCACCCGGTCGACGTGGTCCAGCCGGCCACCCCCAAGACGATCGAGGTCAGCGTCCAGGTCCCGGTGGAGGACATGACCCGGCTCGACGAGACCGAGCAGCCACCGGACGACGCCCTCGGCGGCCCCGGCCCCCGCCGGGCGTCCATCTGGCCGGCCGTCGAGGAACGGGTCTTCGCGCTGATCCGGGCGCACCGCTCGACCATCGTGTTCACCAACTCGCGGCGCAGCGCCGAGCGGCTCTGCGCCCGGCTCAACGAGCTGGCCACCGAGGAACGGGAAGCCGCCGCAGCCGCCCCGCCCGCCGGGGCGGGCGACGGGCCGGGCGGGGCGGGCGACGGGCCGGGCGAAGCAGACGGGCCCGGTGGGGCGCAGCGGTGGGGCGGCCCGGTGGGGCCGCTGCGGACACCCCGCCCACCGGCCGAGGCGATGGCCCAGTCGGGCACGGCGGCCGGCGCGGAGGCGGTGATCGCCCGCGCCCACCACGGCAGCGTCTCCCGGGAGGAACGCAAGCAGATCGAGGAGGCGCTCAAATCCGGCCGGCTGCCCGCCGTGGTCGCCACCTCCAGCCTGGAGCTGGGCATCGACATGGGCGCGGTCGACCTGGTGGTGCAGATCGAGGCCCCACCGAGCGTCGCGGCCGGCCTGCAACGGGTCGGCCGCGCCGGGCACCAGGTGGGCGCGGTGTCCCGGGGCGTGGTCTTCCCCAAGCACCGGGGCGACCTGCTCTCCTGCACGGTGGTCGCCGAGCGGATGACGGCCGGCGCGATCGAGGAGCTGCACTACCCGCGCAACCCGCTCGACGTGCTCGCCCAGCAGATCGTCGCCATGGTCGCCCTCGAACCCTGGTCGCTCGGCGACCTGGCGGTGCTGGTCCGCCGGGCCGCGCCCTTCGCCGAGCTGCCCGACTCGGCGTTGCACGCGGTGCTCGACATGCTCTCCGGCCGCTACCCGTCGACCGCCTTCGCCGAGCTGCGGCCCCGGCTGCTCTGGGACCGGGCCACCGACGTGCTCACCGGCCGGCCGGGAGCCCAGCGCCTCGCCGTCACCAGCGGCGGCACCATTCCCGACCGGGGCCTGTTCGGGGTCTTCCTGGCCGGGGCGGAACGCGCCGCCCGGGTCGGCGAGCTGGACGAGGAGATGGTCTACGAGTCCCGGGTCGGCGACGTCTTCCTGCTCGGCTCGTCGTCCTGGCGGATCGAGGAGATCACCCCCGACCGGGTGCTGGTCTCCCCCGCGCCCGGGCAGGCCGCCCGGATGCCCTTCTGGAAGGGCGACCAGTTGGGCCGGCCGGTCGAGCTGGGCCGGGCCATCGGCAGCCGGGTCCGGGCGTTGCTGCGCCAGGACGACACCACCGCCCGCGGCGCGCTGCGCGCCGGTGGCCTGGACGACTGGGCGGCCGACAACCTGCTGGCCTACCTGCGGGAACAGCAGGCCGCCACCCGCTCGCTGCCCGACGACCGCACGGTGCTGGTGGAGCGGTTCCGCGACGAGCTGGGCGACTGGCGGCTCGCCGTGCACAGCGTGCTCGGGGCCCGGGTCAACGGCCCCTGGGCGTTGGCGATCGGCCGCCGGCTGGCCGAACGTTACGGGGTCGACGCCCAGGTCATGCCCTCCGACGACGGGATCGTGGTGCGGCTGCCGGACACCGCCGACGAGCCGCCCGGTGCCGACGTGGTGGTGTTCGCCCCCGACGAGATCGCCCAGCTGGTCGAGGATTCGGTGGGCACCTCCGCGCTGTTCGCCGCCCGGTTCCGCGAGTGCGCCGCCCGGTCGCTGCTGCTGCCCCGGCGTGACCCGCGCCGCCGGCAGCCGCTGTGGCAGCAACGCCAACGCGCCGCCCAGCTCCTCGACGTGGCCCGCGAGTACGCCGACTTCCCGGTCACCCTGGAGGCCGCCCGGGAGTGCCTGCAGGACGTCTTCGACCAGCCCGCCCTGGCCGAGCTGATGCGCGACCTGGCCAGCCGGAAGGTCCGCCTGGTCGAGGTCGAGAGCGAACGCCCCTCGCCGTTCGCCAGGTCGCTGCTCTTCGGCTACGTCGGCGCGTTCCTCTACGAGGGGGACGCCCCGCTGGCCGAACGCCGGGCCGCCGCGCTGGCGCTGGACTCGGCGCTGCTCGGCGAGCTGCTCGGCCGGGTCGACCTGCGCGAACTGCTCGACCCGGCGGTGCTCGCCGAGACCGAACGGCAGGTGCGCTGGCGCACCGAGCAGCGTCGCCCCCGCGACGCCGAGGACGTGGTCGAGCTGCTGCGGGTCGTCGGCGACCTGACCGGAGCGGAACTGGCCGAGCGGGGCGTACCGGAGGGCTGGCTGACCGAGCTGGCGGCGGCCCGCCGGGTGCTGCGGGTCCGCATCGCCGGTGCGGACCGCTGGGTGGGCATCGAGGACGCGGCCCGGCTGCGCGACGCGCTCGGGGTGGCGCTGCCGGTGGGGGTGGCCGAGGCGTACCTGACTCCGGTGGCCGACCCGCTCGGCGACCTGGTCGCCCGGTACGCCCGCACCCACGGGCCGTTCGCCGCCGCCACCTGCGCCGCCCGGTTCGGGCTCGGGGTGTTCGTGGTGGAGCAGGCGTTGCGTCGGCTCGCCGCGACCGGGCGGGTGGTCTCCGGCGAGTTCGCCCCGGACAGCGTCGGCACCCAGTGGTGCGACGCCGAGGTGCTGCGGCTGCTGCGCCGCCGGTCGCTCGCCGCGTTGCGCCGGGAGATCGAGCCGGTGCCGCCCCGGGTGCTGGCCGGTTTCCTGCCCCGCTGGCAGCAGATCGGCTCGTCGGCGCGCGGGGTGGAGGCGGTGGCCGCCGCCGTCGAGCAGTTGCAGGGCACGGCGGTACCGGCGTCGGCGTGGGAACGGCTGGTGCTGCCCGCCCGGGTCGCCGACTACTCCCCCGCCCAGCTCGACGAGCTGTGTGCCGGTGGGGAGGTGGTCTGGGCCGGCTCGGGGGCGATCTCCGGCGGCGACGGGTGGATCACTCTGGCGTACGCGGACGTCGCACCGCTGCTGCTCCCCCCGCCGGACGACGGCTTCGCCGGCACCCCGCTGCACGACGCCGTGCTGGACGCGCTCGCCGACGGTCAGGCGCTGTTCTTCCGTTCGCTCGCCGACCGGGTCGGCTCCACCGACGACGCCGCCCTCAGCGCGGCGATCTGGGATCTGGTCTGGGCGGGGCGGCTCACCAACGACACCCTGGCCCCGCTGCGGGCGGCGCTCGGCGCGGGCGGGGCGCACCGGTCCCGTCCGGCGGCCCCCCGGACCCGGTACCGCCGCCCGGGTCGGGTGGCGCTGCCCAGCCGGGGCGGTCCGCCCACGGTGGCCGGACGCTGGTCGCGGCTGCCGGAGCGGGACACCGACCCGACCCGGCGGGCCGCCGCCCTGGCCGACCTGCTGCTCGACCGGCACGGGGTGGTGACCCGGGGCGCGGTGGTGGCCGAGCAGGTGGTGGGCGGGTTCGCCGCCGTCTACCCGGTGCTCGCCGCGCTGGAGGAACGGGGCGCGGCCCGGCGCGGCTACTTCGTGGAGGGGCTGGGCGCGGCGCAGTTCGCGGTGCCCGGGGCGGTGGACCGGTTGCGGGCGCTGGCCGAGCCGGCCGACTCCGGGCGCGGCGACGGGCCGACCACGGTGCTCGCCGCCACCGACCCGGCCAACCCGTACGGTGCGGCGCTGCCCTGGCCGGAGCGGGCCGTCGACTCCGGTGACGGCGCCGCCCCGGGCAGCGGGCACCGGGCCGGGCGCAAGGCCGGGGCGGTGGTGGTGCTGGTCGGCGGCGGGCTGGCCCTCTACGTCGAGCGGGGCGGCCGGACGATCCTCTCCTTCACCGACGACGCCGACGCGCTGGCCGCCGCCGGCAAGGCGCTCGCCGACGCGGTGCACTCCGGCGCGTTGGGGGCGATGTCGGTGGAGCGCGCCGACGGCGGGGCGGTGCACTCCTCGCCGCTGCACGACGCGCTCACCGCCGCCGGTTTCCGGGCCACCCCCCGGGGCCTGCGGCTGCGCGGCTGACCGGGCGGGCCACCCCGCGTCGCCGGCCGGGTCACCCCGACCGGCGGCGGCCGGAGCCGGGCGGGGTCAGCCGAGCTTCGCCAGGACGTCGTTGTAGCGCTTCTGCTCGGCGGCGCTGGTCCGGGTGCCCAGGTAGTTGAGCACCACCGCACCGGCCCGGTACGCCTTGGTCCCCCACACGTCGGTCTGGTTGGTGGCGCTCGCCTCGTCGGGGAAGACGTACACCGAGACGGCGTCGGTGACCATCAGTTGGGCGCAGCCGACGCCCGTACCGTTGGGGCCGCAGTCCTTGGAACGGTCACGCGGGTCGGGCACCTTGAGGCCGGCGGCCTTGAACGCGTCGACCACCTTGCGGGCGGCGGGGGCGCTGGTCTTCTTGGTCGGCAGCACGAACGGCGGGGTGGAGGGGCTCTCCCGGGGGGTGCTGCCCGACTTCTCGGCCTTCGGTGGGCCCTCGGCCGGAGCCGCCTCGCTGGTGGCCGGGGCCTTCGACCGTCCGTCGGCCCACGCCCCGCCGTCCCGTTCGTCGCCGGGATCGTCGCCGCAGCCGGCGAGGGCCAGCGCGAGCAGGACGGTGGTGGTCACGGGCAGGAGGCGGAGGCGTTTGGTCACCCCGGCAGTCTGCCGAACCGGGTGCGCGCCCGGCACCGGCCGGTCGGTCGGTCGGGGTGTCCGGTCAGTGATAGGGCGGTCACCGCACTAGCCTGCCGGCATGACCCCGACCCCCTGGATCTCGCTGACCACCGACTACGGGCTCACCGACGGGTTCGTCGCCGTCTGCCACGGGGTGATCGGCCGGATCACCCCGGCCGCCCGGGTGATCGACGTGACCCACCTGGTGCCGGCGGGGGACGTCCGGCGCGGTGCGGCGGTGCTCGCCCAGGCGGTGCCGTACCTGCCGTACGGGGTGCATGTGGCGGTGGTGGACCCGGGGGTGGGCACCGCCCGGCGCGGGGTGGCGCTGGTGACACCGGGCGGGCTGCTGGTCGGGCCGGACAACGGGCTGCTGCCGGCGGCGGCGCAGGCGTTGGGCGGGGTCACCGCGGCGGTCGAGTTGACCTCGCCGGGGTGGGTGGCGGCGGAGGTGTCGGGCACCTTCCACGGCCGGGACGTGTTCGCCCCGGTGGCGGCCCGGCTGGCGCTCGGCGACCCGCCGGCCGACGCGGGCCCGCCTGTCGATCCGGCCAGCCTGGTGACCCTGCCCGCGCCGGTGCTGCGTCGGGAGGCCGACGGGTTCACCGCCGAGGTGCTCACCGTGGACCACTTCGGCAACGTGCAGCTCGCCGCCGGGGCCGACCTGCTGGCGGCGTTGCCGGGAACGGTCCGGGTCGACGGCCACCCGGCGGTGCGGGGCGCGACGTTCGCCGACGCGCCGGCCGGGGACCTGGTCGTGCTCGTCGACTCCGCCGGCCTGGTGGCGGTGGCCCGCAACGGCGGTCGGGCGGTGGACCTGCTCGGGGTCGCCCCCGGTGCGACGGTGACGGTGCGGGGACGCCCCGGAGGGTGAGCTGCGCTCCCTGTCGGGCGTCCGGTATGGAATGCTGCTGCGGTGGGTGAAGTGTGGGTTCCGGTGGGCTGTCCCTGTTGTGCGTCCCGGACGGGTGGGGGCACCTGTCCGGTCTGTTTCTGGACCGACGACGGCCAGGGCGACGCCGATGCCGACGTGGTGCGGGGCGGTCCCAACGGTGACCTGAGCCTCACCCACGCCCGGCTGAACTTCGCCGTGTACGGCGCCAGCCACCCCCGCTACCAGGACATGGTCCGCCCGCCCCGCCCGGACGAGCGGCCCTGAGCCACGCCCGCCCCCGACCCGGCCGGTCGGGGGCGGGGGCGGCGTACCGGCTCAGCAGCGGGACACGGTGCCGCCGTACACCGTGGACACGTACGCGTGGCTGACGTACTGGCCACCGGCCAGCCGGTTCCACCGGTTGGTGGTCCGGTAGGTCCCGGCGACCGTCTGCCCGGTGACGTAGCACTGGATGGGCACGTTGGCGTGGGTGGCGGCGAGCCCCCGCACCGGGTACGAGGTGCCGGGGCCGGTGCGGATGTTGAGCGGCCCGGAGCCGATGACGCCGCGCGGTCCGCTGCCGGTCCACAGGTACGTCACGTCGACCCAGGCGTTGTCGGTGAGCAGCAGGCCGTCCCAGAAGGTGCCGTCGGCGAGGTCGATGCCGGCCGGGTTCAGCACGGTACGCCCGAACTGGTCCTTGCCGCCGTTGTAGCCGTACTGGTAGGCGGCCTGGGCCTCGGGTCGCCCCTGCGGCAGGTCCTTCCAGTTCTCCCGGACGGCGGCGGGGTTCCAGTAGTCGTCGCGGGTGTTCCACGGGCCGACGTC
The DNA here is from genome assembly GCF_016901255.1 of Micromonospora humida. NCBI lineage: Bacteria > Bacillati > Actinomycetota > Actinomycetes > Micromonosporales > Micromonosporaceae > Micromonospora > Micromonospora humida. The sequence goes on along the minus strand of NZ_JAFEUC010000002.1, from coordinate 414,862 downwards.
CCAGACGGGTGCGTACTCGCAGCGGCTGCCGCTGGTGGTGCAGACCCGCACCGTGTAGTCGCCGGTGCCGATCGGGGACAGGCCACGCCGGGACGGCAGCGCGACGAAGTGGTCCCGGGCTCCGATGGTGTGCCCGTTGGCGGTGACCCCGCCGACCTCGCCCTCCCGGGTGGCGAAGACCCGGTAGCTGCGTACGGCGGTGGGGGCCGGGGCGGCGGTGGTGGCGGTGTCGGCGGTGAGCCGCACCGCGCGTACCGATGCGGCGGCGTGCGCGTCGCGGGTGGTGAGCAGCACCCGGGCCTGGACCCGGGTGACCGGGCGGTCGAAGACGGCCGGCCCGGTGCCGGCCTCCCGCCACTCGGTCCAGCCGGTGGCCCGCCAGCCGCGCACCTGGACGCCGACGGTGGCACCGGTGGCCGCCTCGGCGGTGAGGTCGACGCGGACCCGGTTGGCCGGGCCGGTGAGGGTGCGCGCGGGGGCGAGCAGCACCCCCTCGGCGACCGGCGCGCCGAGGGCGGCGGGCCGGGTGCGCCGGGTCGGGTGCGGGTCGGCGAGGCGCAGCAGGCCGGCACCGAAGCGGACGTTGACGTCGTCGCCGCCGGCCACGGCGAGGTCGACGGTCCAGTGCTCCCCGGCGGTGGGTGCGGCTGGGGCGGCGGCGTGGCCGGTGCTCTGGCCGGGGGTACGGGGTGCGGCGGTGGCGGCGGTCGGGACGAGACCACCGGCCAGGGTCAGGGTCAGCAGACCGACCAACAGGGACGATCGGGGACGACAAGGGCCAAAGGCCATAATATTCTCCTCAAGACCCCCTCATAGTGCATTTTTTCGTAGATCGACAGGAAGCACGCTACAAATAGCGATACATGCGAATTATGCTCGGACGAGGGAGAATGCTGGGGTGCCCGAGGGAGACACCGTCTGGAACACCGCCCGCGTCCTGCACCGCGCCCTCGCCGGCGCCCGGCTCACCGGCAGCGACTTCCGGGTGCCCGCGCTGGCCACCACCGACCTGACCGGCTGGACGGTGACGGAGTCGGCCAGCCGGGGCAAGCACCTGTTGCTGCGGCTGACCGCACCGGCCCCGGTGACGTCGACCATCGCCTGGACGCTCCACTCCCACCTGCGGATGGACGGCGTCTGGCGGGCGTACGCCCCGGGGGAACGCTGGACGGCCCGGCCGGCCCACCTGATCCGGGCGGTGCTGCGCAGCGCGCAGGCGGTGGCGGTCGGCTACCACCTGCACGAACTGGCCCTGCTGCCCACCGCCGAGGAGGAGCGCCTGCTCGGGCATCTCGGCCCCGACCTGCTCGGCGCGGACTGGGACCCGGCCGAGGCGGTCCGCCGGCTGGCCGCCGCCCCCGGGGTGACCATCGGCGAGGCGCTGCTCGACCAGCGCAACCTGGCCGGGGTGGGCAACCTCTACAAGTGCGAGCTGCTGTTCCTGCGCGGCATCTCCCCGTGGACGCCGGTCGGCGCGGTGCCCGACCTGCCCGGCACGGTGGCCCTGGCCCAGCGGCTGCTCGCCGCCAACCGGGGCCGGTGGACCCAGAGCACCACCGGTTCGCTGCGCCGGGGCCAGACCAGCTACGTCTACGGGCGGCGGGCCCAGCCGTGCCGCCGCTGCGGTACCGCCATCGCCAAGGAGGACCTGGGTGACCGGGTCACCTACTGGTGCCCGACCTGCCAGCCGACGCCACCGCCGGCCGACCCGGGAACCCCTCCCGTCTGACGGGACAACCCGCAGACACGGACGAATGGGTAATTCCTATCCGGCCGCCGACGTCGCATGCTGCGAGTGAGTGCTCACCGTTCGTCACCATCGGACGCGACCGCCCACCACGCCGGGGTGGGGGCGGCGGGTCCCCGTGCCCGGGGAGAGCCATGACCCTGTTCCGCAGACTGCGACCGCACTGGACGACCCGGGTCGTCCGCCTCCACCGGCCCGACCGGCCGACCGTGCCGGCCGCCCGCACCGGCGAACCCGATCCCGCCCCGGCGACCCTCGATCCGGCCGCCGTGCCGCGCTGCTTCGGCCCGGTGCCCAACTTCGCCGGCAGCCCGCTGCCCGTACGCGACCCGCAGGGCCGGGTGGTCACCGGCACCGGCCTGCGCAAGTTCGTCGACGCGCTGCCGCTGCCCGGCCCGGCGGGCCGCACCGAACTGGGCGGACACCTGCCGGTCGCCACCCCGGACACGGTGAGCTGGCCGGGCTGCGACTACTACGAGATCGGGCTGGTCGAGTACACCCAGCGGCTGCACCGGGACCTGCCCACCACCCGGCTGCGCGGCTACCGCCAGCTCAACCTGGGCACCGACCCGGACGGCCACAACACCGTCGCCCCACCCGAGCGGCCCTACCACCTCGGGCCGCTGATCATGGCGAGGCGGGGGCGGCCGGTCCGGATCAAGTTCATCAACCAGCTCCCCACCGGCCCGGCCGGGGACCTCTTCCTGCCTGTCGACACCAGCCTCCCGGGGGCCGGGGCGGGGCCGCTGGAGGGGCCGGCGCCCTACCCGCAGAACCGGGCCGTGCCGCACCTGTCCGGCGCGCACACCGGGTGGATCAGCGCCGGCAACCCGTGGCAGTGGGTGACCCCGGCCGGGGAGATCACCCCGTACCCGACCGGGCCGGGCCTGACCCACGTGCCGGACATGCCGCCGCCCGGTGCGGGCGCCACCACGCTCTACTACCCGAACGCGCAGAGCGGCCGGCTGATGTGCCTGCACGACAACACCCTCGGCCTGTCCCGGCTGACCGTCCTGTCCGGCCAGTTCGCCCTCTACTTGCTCACCGACCCGGTCGAGGAGGAGTTGACCGCCGACGGGGTGCTCCCCGCCGACCAGGTCCCGCTGGTGATCCAGGACCGGACCTTCGTCCCCGACGACGCCCAGCTCGCCGCCGAGGACCCCACCTGGGACCGGGACCGCTGGGGCACCCGGGGCAACCTGTGGCACCCGCACGTCTACCAACCCCGGCAGGACCCGTACCGGGAGCACGGGCGCAACCCCACCGGCCGCTGGGACTACGGCCCGTGGCTGCCCGGCACCGACGGTGGGGACGGACCCCGGGTCGGGCCGGTGGACAACCCGCACCACGACCCGGTGGCCGCCCCGCAGGAGCCGCCACAGGCCCCCGGGGTGCCGCACCCCAGCGCCGTGCCCGAGGCGTACGGGGACACCATGCTGGTCAACGGGGTCGCCTACCCGTACCTGCGGGTGCAGCCGACGGCGTACCGGTTCCGGATCGTCAACGGCTGCGCCGACCGGTCGCTCAACCTGCAGCTCTACCGGGCCCGCTCCGACGGGCCGATGTGGCGGCCCGACGGGAGCCTCGCCGACGCCGACGCCGGTGAGGTGCCGATGGTGGACGCGGTCCGCGCCCCCGGCCGGCCGGCCGACTGGCCCACCGACGGGCGCGACGGCGGGGTGCCCGATCCGGCCGCCGCCGGCCCATCCATGATCCAGATCGGCAACGAGTGCGGGCTGCTCCCCGCCCCGGTGGTGCTGCCCAACCGGCCGGTCGGCTACCGCTACGACCGACGCGACCCGACCGTGCTCAACGTCGACTCGGCCGCGCTGCTGCTCGCCCCCGGCGAACGGGCCGACGTGATCGTCGACTTCTCCACCCTGCCGCCCGGCGCGACGGTGCTGCTCTACAACGACTGTCCGGCCCCGCTGCCCGGCTTCGACCCCCGCTACGACCGGCACACCGCCGCCGGGGACCACCGCGCCGAGGGCGGCGGCCCCGGCACCCTGCCCGGGTACGGCCCGAACACCCGTACCGTGCTCCAGTTCCGGGTGGCCGGCGTCCCCGGCCGCCGGTACGACCTGGACCGGCTGGCCGAGCGACTGCCCGCCGCGTACGCCGCCAGCCAGCGACCGCCGGTGGTGCCGCACCCGGTGTACGACCCGGCGTTCGGCACCACCACCGGGCGGGCGACGGCCGCCTCGGCGCAGGCCACCTCGCTCACCTTCACCCCGCCGGGCGGCACCGCGCCGGTCACCCTGCCGATCCAGGTCAAGACCGTGGGGACCGTCTTCGAGCCGGAGTACGGGCGGTGGGCCGGCCGGCTCGGCGTACCCCATCCGGGTGCCGGCCCGCTGGGTCCGGTGACCCTGCCGCTCGGCCCGACCGACCCGGCGACCGAGATCCTCGTCGCCGCCGACCCGACGGTGGGGCCGGCCGACCCGGCCGACGGCATCCAGGTGTGGCGGATCAGCGGGACCGGCCGGCAGACCCACCCGGTCCGCTTCGACGGCTGCGACGTGCAGGTGGTCAACCGGATCGGCGGGGACGGCACGGTCCGTGCCCCCGACGGCGGGGAACGGGGCTGGAAGCAGACCGTCCGGGTCAACCCGGCCGAGGACGTGGTGGTGGCGCTGCGTCCCGAGGTGCCGCCGCTGCCGTTCAAGGTCGGCGACAGCCTGCGGTTGCTCGACCCGACCCGACCCGCCGGGGTACGCCTCGACGCCACCGGAGTCAGCCCCTGCGACGGCCGGCCGGCGATCGTGGTCAACCAACAGGTCAACCTGGGCTGGGAGTTCCGCTGGGTGAGCGGCGCGGCGGGGCTGCGGGACCTGGGGATGAGCCGGCCGCTGGTGCTGCGGGTGTCGCCCCGCGCGCCGACCGGGCTGACCGCGACCCCGGTGCCCGGCTCGGCGACCGCGCTGCCGGCGATCGCGTTGGCCTGGACGGGCAACGGCAGCCGACCGGCGGCCACCGGTCACCTGCTCCAGCGGGCCACCGACGCCGGTTTCACCGCCGGCCTGACCACCATCACCGTGGCGGCGACCGCGACCCGGTACACCGACGCCAGCATCACCCCCGGCGTGACCTACCACTACCGCATCCGGGCCGAGAACGCGGCCGGCTGCTCGGCCTGGTCGAACAGCAGCCCGGCGTCGGTACGCCTGCCCGCGCCGGGCGGGCTGGCCGCGACGGTGCCACCGGCGGCCCCGCTGCGGGTGGCGCTGCGCTGGGTGAACCGTTCCTTCGCCACCGGGCTCGACGTGCAGCGGGCCACCAACCCGACCTTCACCAGCGGTCCGGGCACCACCGCCGTGCCGGTGGCCGACCACCACCTCGATCCGGCGGTCGCCCCGGACACCACGTACTACTACCGGGTCCGGGCCACCTATCTCGGCGCGGCGTCCCCGTGGTCGACGGTGGCGACGGTGACCACCCCACCGGTGCCGGAGCTGCCGACGAGGGTCGCCGCGACGGTGGGCGTCCCCGCGCCGGACACGGCGACGGTGTCGGTGAGCTGGGCGGCGGACGCCCCGACCGGCCCGGGAGCCGGGTTCGTGGTGCAGCGCGCGGTGGACCCGGCGTTCGACCGGGAGGTGGCCAGCTTCACCGTCACCGGCCGCAGCTTCACCAACACCGGCCTGGCCCGGGGGGTCACCTACCACTACCGGGTCCGCGCGTTCAACGTGGTCGGCAGTTCACCGTGGACCGGCCCGCTGCCGGTCCACACACCCGACTGAGGCCCGGTCCGGCCGTGGGCAGCCCGGCGGCAGGCCGGACCGGCCGGCCGCGCGGGCGCTCAGCGGGTGGGGGTGCGCTGGGGTTCGCCCACGGCACGCAGCTCGGCCAGGGCGGAGGCGACACCGTGCAGCAGGTCCGTCGCCTCCATCAGCCGGGCGGCGGACGGGTCCGCGACGACCTCCGGGTGGGCGTCCTCGGCGACGTAGCCGGCCGCGGCGGCGACCAGCCCCTCGTAGGCGGTCACCCCGGCGACCAGCTGGTCGAGCAGGGCCCGGTGGGCCTCGGCGAGCCGGGGCCGGGCCTCGGGCGGGGCGAGCCGCAGGGCGCGTTCCACCCCGGCCGTACGGTCGGCCAGGTCGCGCAGCGAGCGGTCAGCGGCGGCGGCCTCCAGCACGGCCGGCTCGGCCGGGCCGGTCAGCCGGGGCGCGATCCCGGCCAGGGTGAGCGCGGCCCGGTCCAGCCGGGCCCACGAATCGGCGGCGGAGGTGCCGCGCAGCGCGAACCGGGAGCGGAACCGACGGGCCTCGGCCAGCACGCCGGGGCCCACCGGGAGGCGTTCGACGGCGGCGACCAGCCGGGCCCGGGAACGGGCGGCGGCCTCGGCCGGGTCGAGGGCGGGGGGCACCGGGCGGGCCGCGAACGCCCGCAGGTCGATCCAGCGCCAGGCGGCCAGCGCGACGGCACTGCCCGCCGCGCCCGCCCAGGCCGCGTCGGGCAACCCCAGCCCGGCGTACGGGGTCAGCACCGCCGCCGCGCCGGTGAGCCCACCGGCCAGGACGCTCCACCGGCGGGCGGAGCGCCGCAGCCGGCCCAGTCGACGGAAGTGTCGCGTTCGCTCGTCGGCCACCCGTACCTCCTCGTGCCGGCGGTCAGCCGGCGGTGGTGTCCCCCACGCCGCGGTCGCGGCTCATGCTGGCCCGGAGCTCGTCCAGCCGGGCGGCGGCGGCCGGGTCGGCCGTCGGGGCGGCCGGCTGGGCCTGCTGCTGCACCGCCGGCTGCTCCTGCCGGCTGCCGAGCTGGTCGCCGGCCATGCTGGCCCGGATCTGCTCCAGCCGGGACGACCCGGCGCTGTCCAGCGTCGACTTCTGGATCTCCAGCATCCGTCCCTCGACGGAGTTGCCGGCCAGCTCGGCGCGGCCCATCGCGTTGGCGTAGCGGCGCTCGATGCGGTCCCGCACCTCGTCCAGCGAGGGGGTGTTGGCCGGTGCGGCCATCGACGACATCGACTCCAGCGACCGGGCCACGCTCTCCTGCATCTTGGCCTGTTCGAGCTGGCTGAGCAGCTTGGTGCGCTCGGCGAGCTTCTGCTGGAGGATCATGGAGTTGTTCTCGACCGCGCGGCGGGCCTGCGCGGCGGCCCCGATCGCCTGGTCGTGCAGGGTCTTGAGGTCCTCGGTGGCCTGCTCGGCGGAGACCAGCTGGGTGGCGAGCACCTGGGCGGACTGCTCGTAGCGGCCGGCCTCGGCCTCGTCGCCCTTGGCGCGGGCCTGGTCGGCGAGGACCAGCGCCTGCCGGGCGTTGCCCTGGAGCCGCTCGACCTCGGTCATCTGCCGGGAGAGTTTCATCTCCAGCTGCCGCTGGTTGCCGATCACCGCCGCCGCCTGCTGCACCAGCGCCTGGTGCTGACGCTGCGCGTCCTCGATGGCCTGCTGGATCTGCACCTTGGGATCGGCGTGCTCGTCGATCTTGGCACCGAACAGCGCCATCAGGTACTTCCAGCCCTTGACGAACGGGTTCGCCATCTCCGCGGTATCCCCTCAGTAGCGTCGCTGCGCCCCGGCCACACCCGGGACCGGGCGGGCCGCACGGCGCTCCCCCATCGTCGCAGGCGGACGCCAGCAGGGCCGTTCGTGACGCGGGGTGCTCCGGCGGCCTGCGATCAACACTACGCGGCGTCGGCCAGCCCGGCCACGGGACGGACAGCGGGGTCAGGCGGCGCAGACCACGTCACGGTCAGTCGGGCGGACCCGGGCGCTGCGCAGGGTGGCCTTGAGGGGGGAATCCTGGCGGACCGAGACGGCGACCGCACCGTCGGTCGTCACCTGGCGCACGCCCCGACCGGTGGCCTTGCGCACCCCGGCGGCCGGACCGGCGGCGGCCGGCTCGTCCTGCACGGGCATGAGCACGCCCGGCAGCTGCTCGGCCAGCGCCACGGTGTCGCTCACCTCACGCAGCAACTCGGACAGGCGGGCGCCGAGCGCGTCGCAGATGGCGGCGAGCAGCTCGCTGGAGGGTTCCTTCTGGCCGCGCTCGATCTCGGAGAGGTAACCGAGGCTCACGTTGGCGGCGGTGGAGACCTCGCGCAGGGTGCGGTGCTGACCCTGGCGGCGCGCCCGAAGTGCGTCACCGATCACCCGGCGTAGCAGGACCATCGCACCTCCCCCTGACGGGATTTCACGCTCCGGGCGGATGGTCGCCCGCGCCGGACGCGGTGGACCGCGCCGCCGCCGACGCCGTACGCCGGAGCCTTCCCGCAACCGTACCCGTTGGTCGGCCCGGCGACATCCCACCCCGCCTGTCGGATCTGGACAACGCCGGTCAGCGCCGGCCCGCGCCGGCCGGGGGCACCACGGCCGCCGGCCCGGGGCGCGGGCCCGGCCCCGGCTCGGGAAACGCCCTGTGGATACGCGTCGCGAGCAGGCGTAACGCCTCGATCACCGCCGCCGCGCGGATGTGGTCGCGGCCCCCGTCGAGGTCGAGCCGGCGGACCACCGGGCCGCCCGGCCCGGCCACCGCGACATAGACCAGGCCGACCGGTCTGCCGTCCTGCGGCTCGGGACCGGCCACCCCGGTGGTCGACAGCCCCCAGTCGGCGGCGCAACGCCGCCGGCCCCCCTCCGCCAGGGCGATGGCCACGTCCGGATCGACCGCTCCGCGTTCGGCCAGCAGATCCTCGGGTACGTCGGCCAGCCGCGCCTTCAGTTCCGTGGCGTAGGTCACCAACCCGCCCCGGTAGACGGCGCTCACCCCGGCGATCTCCACGATCGCGGCGGCCAGCAGCCCGCCGGTCAGGGACTCGACGGTGGCCAGGGTCTGCTGCCGTTCGTGCAGGCTGTGCACCACACCCGCCGCCGGGCTGCCTGCGGGTCGCTCGTGCTGTGCATCGGTGGCCATGTCGTCCTCCTTCCCCGAGGTCACCCTCCTACTCATCCGGGCCCGACCGATCGTCGTGTCCGCTCCCGCCCCGCTGGTGCGGCGGACCCCGGTGGATCCGCTCCCGCCCCGCCGGGGTCAGCCGGTGAGGCCGGCGTCCCGGGCGAGCAGGGCGGCCTGGACCCGGTCGGCGACCCCGAGCTTGGCGAAGACGGCCGAGAGCTGGTTGCGGACCGTCTTCTCACTGAGCCCGAAGTGGCGGGCGATCCGGGCGTTGGTGTCACCGCCGGCCAACCTGCGCAGGATGTCCCGCTCGCGCGGGGTGAGCCGGTCGAACGGGGGCGGCAGCTCGACCGGCTGGCGGCGCAGGCTGGTCAGCACCTGTGGGCCGACCCGGGGACCGAGGACCAGTCCGCCGCCCGCCACCGTCCGCAGCGCGTCGACGATCACGTCCGGGTCGGTGTCCTTGAGCACGTAGCCCCGGGCACCGGCCCGCAGCGCCCGGCCGACCACGTCCTCGTCGTCGGTCATGGTCACCATCAGCACCCGGGTCTCCGGTCGGCCCTGGACGATCCGCCGGGTCGCCTCCACGCCGTCGCCGTCCGGCAGCGCCACGTCCATCGCGACCACCCCGACGGGTTCGGTCGACGCGATGCCGACCGCCTCGGCACAGGTGGCGGCCTCCAGCACGCCGTCGACCCAGGGCTCGCCCTCCAGCATCGTCCGCAGGCCCCGGCGGACCACCGGGTGGTCGTCCACGATCAGCACCCGCACCGCCCCGCCACGGGCCCCCTCTGCCGTCACTGCCCTCCCCCTCCCGCAGCACCGTCCGCCACCCAGGAGCCCTCGGTGATCAAGAGGTTCGCGTCATCCTCCGGGCGGATTCTGACGCAAACCTCTTGATCACCGGAAGCGGGCGGGGCGGGGGCGGAGGTGGGCGGGGCGGGAGACGGTGGGGTGGGGGGTAGGGGCAGGCGGACCCGGATCAAGGTGCCGTGCGGGTCCCGGTCGACGATGTCGCTGCCGCCGCCCAGCTCGGCGGCCCGTTCCCGGATCGAGTCCAGGCCGACACCGCCGGGTCGGCGGGCGACGATGCCCGTGCCGTCGTCGGACACCTCCACGACCAGCGCCCGGCCCCGGCGCACCACCACGTCGCAGCAGGTCGCCCCGGCGTGCCGGGCCGTGTTGGCGAGCGCCTCGCCGACGATCCGGTACGCCGCCACCTCCACCGCCGCCGGCAGCCCGTGCAGCGGGTCCGCCACGCTCAGCCGCACGGTGAGAGTCGGGCCGTCGAAGCGCTGGCACTCGGCCCGTAGCGCCGACTCCAACCCCCGGTCCAGGGCCGCCGGGCGGAGCTGGTCGACCAGTTGGCGTACCTCGCCGGTGCAGGTGAGCAGGTCGTCGGCGAGCCCGTCGAGGATGCGGGCCAGCCGGGCCTGGTCGACGGCGGCGAGCTTACGGGCCGCGCGTACCTGCATCGACATGCCGGCCAGGGTCGGGCCGAGCCCGTCGTGCAGGTCCCGGCGCAGCCGGCGGCGCTCCTCCTCCCGGGCGGTGACCAGGCGTTCCCGGGAGTCGCGCAGGTCGCGGATCAGCCGGGCGGTCGCGGCGGCCACCGAGGCGTGCAGCGCGACGTCACTGAGCAGCCGCCGCTCCACCGGGGTGAACCGGGTGCCGGGTGCGCGGCGGGCCACCACCAGCCGCCCCACCCGCTCCCCGTGGGTCACCATGTCGAAGCGTTCCAGCTCGGTGGTGGCCCGGCCGTGCGCGGCGTGCACCCGGGCGGGCCGCCCGTCGTCGGGCTCCCCGCCGAGTTCCACCGCCACGTACGGCACCTGGAGCGAGCGGGCGATGGTGCCGGTCAGCAGCGGCAGCACCGCCTCCGGCTGGACCGTCCGCTCCAGCAGGTCACCGAGGCGGGCCAGCACCGCGTACGGCTCGTCGCGGTCGCCGTAGAGCAGCCGGTTCACCCCGCGCTGCACCCGCCGCCGCAGCGGTTCGAAGGTCACCGCGATCAGGCCGGTGGCCACCAGCGAGGCGTTCGAGGTGTCCCCGCGCAGCACCAGATCCCGCAGCAGGGCGACCACCCCGACGAACGCGGCGATCACCAGCAGGCTCATCACCAGCCAGACCAGGGTCCGGTTGATCACCTGTTCCAGGCCGTAGAGCCGGTAGCGGAGCACCGCCACCGTCATCGCGGCCGGGATCGCGACCACCATCAGCACCCACGCGCCGGAGAGGTTGAGCCAGTCCAGCAGGAAGCCGAGCAGGAACAGCACGCCGGCGGCCAGCAGGCAGGCGAGCTGCTGGCGGGCCTCGCCGACGGCCCGCCGAAAGCGTCGGGCGAGCCCCACCAGCACGGCGGCCACCAGCAGCAACTGCACCCCGACGGTCACCAGGGCGACCCGGACCAGCAGCCGCGCGGTCGGGTCGGCCGCCGTCGTCGCGGACAGCAGCAGGCCCCGGGGGTCGCTGGTCGCGGCCACCGCCAGCGCCACGGCCGCCACCGCCGTGGTGACCACCAGCCCGACCGCGACCGGCCGGAATCCCCGGCCCGGCAGCCGGCCGTCCGGGAAGACCAGCAGGGCCAGGAAGATCAGCCCGCACGGCGGCCACCAGAGCCACTGCCCCAGCCAGGCCAGCGGGGTGACCGCGGGCCAGCTCAACGCCAGCACCGCCGTCCCGGCGACGAGTCCGGCGGCCAGCATCAGCCGGCCGACCGGGTGACCGGGCAGCCCGGCGAGCACCAGCGCGCCGAGGGCGGTGAACGCGACCGCGATCGTGCCGGTCAGCGCCGCCGGCCCGAGCGCCGCCGGTTGCGGGTACCACCACTGCCCGGCCAGGACGAGCCCGGCGACGACCAGGCCCGCCCCGGCCAGGACCCGGCGGGACGGGGACAGTGCGGCGATCGGCGACGGCACGGCAGGCCCTCCCGGGTTGGTCGTCGGTGGTGGGATCGGGTGGGTCAGTCGGCCCAGCCGGCGGCGTGCATCGCGTTGTGCAGCCAGTTGCCGGTGTCGTGTTCGAGGTGTTCCGGCAGGGCGCCGATGATCTCGGACAGGTCCGGGTCGTCGAGGCGGGGCAGCTCGGACAGCGCCCGCTCCAGCGAGATGCGGGACCGGGCGAGCACGTCGGGGTGGTCGTGGATGTACTGCGTCACGTGCGCGATCACCGCGGTCAGCCGCTGCCGGACGACGTCGGGCACCGCCGGGCCGGTGCCGGCCTGCAACGCCTCCAGCCGCCAGTCGGCGGAGAAGACCGGGTGCAGCCGTCGGCCGGTGACGTCGAAGAACTCGACCGCCCCGGCGAGCTTCTCGCCGTGGTCGGCGGTCGACAGCAGGTCGGCCAGGTTCTGGTACACGTGGCAGAACGTGTCGTTGGTGGCGATCAACAGGATCCGTCGGTCGTCGCCGGCGTTCGGCATCATGCTCACTCCTCGGGTGCCGTGCGCGGACGGGCGGGGCCGTCCCCAGGAACCCGTCCGCCGCAGCGTAGGTGGTCGACCGTCCACAGTGGCACCGTCGGGCGGACCGGCGGGGTGGACGGTCGCGCCATCGTCACCCGCCGGCTGTCCCGCCGACCCGGGTCGGATGTCCCGGCCCGGCGGGACCGATCGGACGGCGACCCCGGCCGGCGACCCGGGGAAGCGCACCCCGCAGGCGGGGGCAGGGCCCCGGACCCGCGACGCGGGGGAAGGGCCCCGGCCGGCCCGGCGGGCGGGGGAAGGGTCCCACCCGCTCGGGCCGACGGGGCCCTCCCGGTCGACGCGCGGTCAGCCCGCCGGGTGCACGCTCACCGTGGTCGCCCGGGTCATGTCGGTCGCCGCGGTCACCTCCGGCAGCCCCTCGGTGTGCCCGCCGGAACGCACCCGGGACGACCAGTGGTCGTAGCGCTGGCCGAGCTGGCCGACCCGGACGAACGCCGCGCTGGCCAGGCAGGCGCTCAGCGGGTCACGCGGCTTGTCCGGCACGCTGGCCTGGACGCAGCCGGCACCGTACTGGCCCTGGTCCCGCAGCGGGTCGAAGCCCGACCGCTCCCCGTCGCACGGGTTCCAGTCGAACGTCTGGACGCAGTCGGCGTAGTTCTCCACCGCCTGCGTCATCGCGTTGCGCAGGTGCTGGTGTGCCGACTGGTCGCCGTCGCTGCGCGGGCGGGTGTAGTCGGCGGGCAACCCCTGGCCGCCGTAGAGCAGGCCGGCGAGGCTGTCGTCGAGTTCCAGCGCGGTCCCCCAGCCCAGTTCGGTGTACGCCTGCAACAGCCGCAGCGCGTCGGAGACCGCCTTGCCCTTCTGCCAGAGCACCCGGGACACCTCCCAGGTGTCGCTGCTCGGCGGGTTCGGCCCGGTGCCGGCCCGCATCACCCGGTAGAAGTACTTCTGCCGGCCGGACAGCATCGCGGCGGCCTTGCTGCGGGCGGACGTCGCCTGGGTGGCGACGACCGGGATCGCCGCCGACTCGAACGCCGGCTTGTACGTCCCCGCCCACCGGTCGGTGAGGTACTTGTTCTCGTCGTAGCAGTAGCCCTGCGGGATCGGGGACCGGACGTCCCACGAGCAGAACGTGCCGATGGGAAAAACGCGGGTGGCGGTCTGCACCTCCTGCCAGTCCCCGCCGGCCCACTTCACCCGCGACCGCAGGGTGATCTGGAGGTCGCCGGTGGTGGTCTGGAACCGGGGTCCCTCGTGCTCCTCGACGTTGACGAAGTTCGCGTCGTAGCAGGTGGAGAACTCCGGGGCGTGTCCCGGCGGCATGGCGTGGCGGGCCAGGTGGAACGCGTTGGGCAGGTTGCTCCGGCGTACCGTCGACGGGATCGGCCGGCCGACCCGGGTCGGGCCGCACCCGCCGATCGACTCGGTCTCGGGAATCCGGTTCGCCGCCGGGAGTTCCTGGTCCGGGCTGCCCCACATGTCGTGCACCGGCAGGGTGTCGCTGCCGTTCCAGACCACCGCCTTGCGGACGTTCTCCACCTGGGCGTTCCAGCCGGCGACCGCGGTGCGGTAGTCGGCCATCAGCGCGGTGAACAACGGGTTGGTGCCGCCGTCGGCGGTCGGCTGGCTGAACTGCCGGACCCGTTCGTTGATGGTCCGCCCGGTCTCGGCGACGGCGTCGCCCCGCCCGGCGGCCACCTGGGCGGCGAACTGCGGGTTCTCCAGTTGCAGGATGTTGTAGACCCGGGCGGCGGTGGACCAGGCGGCGGCGTTGGCGACCGGGCCGACCGTCCAGGTGCCGCCGACCCGGTTACGCGCCCACTGGCCCAGGTAGTTGATCGAGCCGGCGGGCAGGTGGGTGTCGAGCACGCTGACCGGGTCGGCGAGGCTGGTGCCGGCCGGCGCGGTGAAGGTGCCCTCGTCGGAGGCGTTGACGGTGGCGAAGGTGAAGGTCGGCGACTCGGCCTTCGGGAAGTAGGTGCCCAGGTAGTCCGGGATCGGCTGCCCGGTGATCTCCTTGTGGTGCACGTACGTGGTGATCACCTGGTTGAGCTGGCTCTTGGCGATGTTCTCCAGGGCCACGTGGGTGGCGAGCGCCATCGAGTCGACCTTGCGTTCGATGGTCTGCAACTGGGTGGCGATCCGGCCGAGGTTGGCGCGTACCTCGTCGAGGCCCTTGGTGAGGGCGTCGAGCTGGGCGACCAGCCCGGCGTACATCTCCTTGAGCGCCGACTCGATCCGGTCGAACCGCTTGTCGATCCCCTTGGCCAGCCGGTCGATCTGCTGGCGCAGCTTGCCGATCTCCGCCTGGATCGCGGCGTTCGGGTCACCGCCCCCGGCGAACAGGCCGATCAGGCTCACCGCCGCGCCGAGCAGGTTGCCGGTCAGCACGGCCGTGCCCATCGCCGTGGCGGCCATGGTCAGCCCCTGCCCGAGCACCGTCGTCACGTACGTGTTGATCGCGGTCACCGAGGTCACCACGGCCTTGCCGATGGTCTCCAACTGCTTGCCGAACTTCTTGTCGACGAAGCCGACCAGGGTGGACAGCACCGTGACGGTGGACCCGAGACCCTCGAAGATCTTGCGGTTGGACTCGGTCTTCGCCTTCTCCGCGTCGATGACCGCCTGGCTCGGCTTCGGGTCCTGGTTGAGCGGGTACGTGTTGGCGTAGCTGACCACCTCGGTGATCCGGTTGTTGCCGTCGGTGTCGAGCACCTTCAGCGTCGCGTACGCCCGCTCCTGCACCAGCGCCTTGAAGGCGGTCGCGTCACCGCGGACGTCGCGGATCGCGGACAGCGGCACGTAGTAGCCGAGGGTGCCGGTGTTGCCGTCGGCGCGCGGCTCGTGGATCCGGGCGGCCAGCAACCCGTCGACCGGGGTACGCACCCCGGTGCCGGTGCGCCCGGCGAACGCGCTGTCCCAGCCGGTGGCCAGCGCGTCGTCGGTGGCGGCCCGGCGGTGCAGTTCCCGCCAGGTGTCCTGGGTCAGGTCCCGGGAGCGGGCGTTCCACGCCGCGTCCTGGTAGCCGCCCCGGACCAGGTTCAACGCGTCCGGCACCACGTTCGCGCCCTCCGCGCCGACCGTGCTGGTCAGGAACGCCCGCACCGCCGGGCCGGTGGTCACCGCGCCGCTGGACCCGGCGAGCCGGGCCAGCACCGCCATCGCCACGGCGAACCGGGACCGGTCCTCGGCCCGCGCGTCGCTGACCGCCGCGTCGGCGACCGCCCGGGTGGTGGCCACGTGCCCGGCCACCTGCGTCGCGTCGGCACCCGGCTGGGCGCTACGCCAGTCCAGCAGCTCGGCGGTGAGCAGGGCGTCCTTCAACCCGGCCGCCCCGGCGTCGCGGAGCTGCACCACCGCCCCGAACAGCGCCCCGTGCACCGCCTGCTCGTCGAACGGCACCGGGTCGGCGGCCCGGGCCGGAGTCTGGTGCATGGTGACCGCCAGCACCGCCGTCAGGCCGGCCGCCCACAGCCGGCGGCTGCGCCACCCGCCGCCCGGGGACCGCCCCCGGGTGTGTCTCGTCGCTGTCCCCACCGCTGCTCCTCCCGCCACCGGGCGCAACCCCGCCCGCCGTCACCGGGCGTCGACCCGGTCGGGCCGACGCCGCACCGGCCGCAGGGGTCGGTGCGGTGACGACTCTGCGGGGCGGGACGTCCCGACCGGCAGGGACAGCCGTCCCGCCGCACCGGGATTCCGGTGCGGCGGTTCAGCGGAGGCGGTGCGGGCCGGTCAGGGCCGGGGGCGGCGCAGGCGCAGGGCCTGGGCGACGTAGTCGAAGCCGGTGACCACGGTGACCAGCACGGCGGCGGCCATGATCCACGGCCCGACGGCGGCAAGGGCCGCCGGCATCGGCCACAGATACCAGGCGATGGCCAGGATCTGCAACGCCGTCTTGAGCTTGCCGCCCCGGCTGGCGGCGATCACGCCGTGCCGGATCACCCAGAACCGCAGGCCGGTGATGCCCAGCTCACGGACGAGGATCAGTACCGTCACCCACCAGGGCAGCCGGTCGTAGACGGACAGCAGCACCAGGGCGGCACCGGTGAGCGCCTTGTCGGCGATCGGGTCGGCCACCTTGCCCACCGAGGTGACCAGGCCGAAGCGGCGGGCGATCCAGCCGTCCACCAGGTCGGTCATCGAGGCGAACGCGAAGATCAGGCAGGCGGCGATCCGCCACCCGGTGTGGGTCATGCCGGAGGCGACCACCGACGCGGCGAAGACCGGCACCAGCACCAGCCGCAGCAGGGTCAGGCCGTTGGCCGCGTTGAGCACCGGCACCCGGGCCACCGGCGGCGCGGACTCCGCCGCCCCGGTCACCGCCGCGCCCCGCTCCGGCCGTCGTGGCGTTCCTGGCACCGCCCCACCTGGCTCCCCCGCTCCGTCCGGGCCCACCGTCACCGTTCCGCGCCGGGCGCCGCCGAGATCATCTCATCCGGCACGGCCACCAGGTCGACGCCCTCGGTCGCGGTGACCGTGGCCCGGACGAGGTCGCCGGGGCGCAACGCTGCCAGGTCGACCCCGCCACCGACCGGGGCGACCAGGGTGGTCGAGCCGTCGACCTCGGGGGCCTGGTGCGCCGCCCGGCCCTCCACCACGCCGTCGTCGACCGTGTCGACAAGCACCTCGACCATGCTGCCGAGCCGTTCCTCGGCCCGCTGCGAGCACAACTCGTCGGCGAGGGCTGCGAGCCGGTCGTAGCGGCGCTTGACGGTGGCGGCGGAGAGCTTGCCGGGCAGCCCGGCGGCCTCGGTGCCGTCCTCATCGCTGTAGTCGAACACGCCGATCGCGTCGAGCCGCGCGTCGGTCAGGAAGCGGGTCAGCTCGGCCACGTCCTGCTTGGTCTCGCCGGGGAAACCGACGATGAAGTTGCTCCGCGCGCCCGCCTCGGGGGCGAGGGCGCGGGCGCTGGCCAGCAGCTCCAGGAACCGGTCGGTGGAGCCGAACCGGCGCATCCGGCGCAGCACCGGCTCGCTGGAGTGCTGGAACGACAGGTCGAAGTAGGCGGCCACGCCGGGGGTGGTGGCGATCGCCTCGACCAGGCCGGGCCGGGTCTCGGCGGGCTGGAGGTAGCTGGCCCGCACCCGGACGATGCCGTCGATCGCGGCGAGCTGCGGCAGCAGCTTCTCCAGCGCGCGCGGGTCGCCCAGGTCCTTGCCGTACGACGTCGAGTTCTCGCTGACCAGCACCAGCTCGCGGACGCCGGTCTTGGCCAGCCACTCCGCCTCGGCCAGCAGCTCGTCGGGGGTACGCGAGACGAACGCGCCCCGGAACGCGGGGATCGCGCAGAACGCGCACCGCCTGTCGCAGCCGCTGGCCAGCTTCAGCGAGGCCACCGGGCCGGTGTCGAGCCGGCGGCGCAGCACCTGCCGCAGGTGCGCCGGGGTGTGCGCGTCGGTCTCCGGCGCGACCCGGGTGGGGGTGCCGTGGCCGGGCAGGGAGACCGCCGACTCCCGCCGGGCGACCGGGGTCAGCGGCAGCAGCTCGCGGCGGTCGCGGGGGGTGTGCGCGCCGATCGCCTCGCCGGCCAGCACCGAGTCGAGCCGGGCGGCGATGTCGGGGTAGTCGTCGAAGCTGAGCACCGCCTGCGCCTCGGGGAGGCTGTCGGCCAGCTCCCGGCCGTACCGCTCGGCCATGCAGCCGGCGGCGACCACCTTCGCCCCGGTGTCGGCGGCGGCGAGCAGGGTCTGGATCGAGTCCTGCTTGGCCTTCTCCACGAACCCGCAGGTGTTGACGACCACCACGTCGGCACCCTCGCCGTCGGTGGTGACCTGCCAGCCATCGGCGTGCAGCCGGGCGGCCAGCTCCTCCGAGTCGACCTCGTTGCGGGCGCAGCCCAGGGTCAGCAGGGCGACCCGGCGGCCGTCGGCGGGCGACGGCTGCGGGGCGGGCCGCGACGGGCCGGCGTTGTCAGGCGTGGGGGTGGCGGACACCATCCGAGGGTACCGGGCGCGGGAGCGGGCCCGACCGACGGCGGCGTGCGGTGTCGGCCGGTTCACCCCGCCGCCCGGCAGATCGTTGATCAAATGACGAGATTGCACACGACACGCCGGGAACACTCGCCGGAATTGCAATCCGATCATGGTGCAGCCGCCCGCCGCAGCCGACGTACCGGCGGTCAGACCGTCGTCGCGCCCACCCGGACCAGCCGGTCCAGCAGGGCGACCTCGGTGCCGGCCAGGCCGGTGGAGCAGAACACCGACACCTGGTCCGCGCCGGTGCGGCCGGGGACCGCACCGGCCAGCACCGCCCCCAGGTCCCGCAGCCGTCCCGGGTACGGCGCGACGGCGGTCAGCATCGGCGGGTCGTACGCCGCCGCCTGGGCCGGCGAGTCGGTGGCCAGCACGTCGGCGGCGTCGAGCAGGTCGGTGCCGAACTCGTGCCGGTGCACCTGCTTGAAGCCGACGGTGTTGACGTGGGTGCCCGGGGCGAGGTCGGTGGCGGCCAGCACCGGGGTGGCGCTGGTGGTGGCGAGCACCACCACGTCCCGGTCGCGGACCGCCTCGGCGGCCGAGGCGACGGCGCGGGCGGGGATCCCCAGCTCGGCGCGGACCCGGGCGGCGAACGCCTCGCGGCGGGCCGCCGAGCGGCTGTGCACGGTCACCTCGCGCAGGGGCCGGACGGCGGCGGTCGCCCACACCTGCGTCCACGCCTGCCCGCCCGAGCCGATCACGCCCAGGGTGGCGGCGTCCGGGCGGGCCAGGGCGTCGACGGCCACCGCGCCCAGCCCGCCGGTACGCCGGGAGCCCAGCTCCGCGCCGACGGCGATGGCCCGTACCGCCCCCGTCCGGGCGTCGTGCAGCACCACGAGCTGCTCGCCGGCCGGGTGGCCGAGGGTGTCGTAGGAGCGGAAGCCGTACCACTCGTCGGTGAGCTGCCCGGCGGTGAGCACCATCCGCCCGCCGGCCAGCGGTGCGGACGCCCGGGGTGGGGCGACGAGCCGGCCGGCGTGGGCGGCCAGCAGGGCATCCCGCATCGCCGCGACGGTGGTCGGCGCGTCCAGGGTGGCGGCGACCTGCCGGTCGTCGAAGAGCAGCGTCATACTCCCCATGCTGCAACCTCAAGCTGACTTCAACTCAAGGTGTGGTGGGGAGGATCACCCCACCCCGCCGGCCGGCGGTGCTAGCGTCGGTCGTGGTGGCCCGCACGGCCACCCCGGACGAGTCGCGGGCGTACCCGGTCAGGCCAAGACGCCCCGTACCGAATCGACTCGTCCCCGGCCGACGGGCCCGGGACCCGCACCCCCGAGGTGATACCCGATGGCCTGGATCGTGCTGGTGCTCTCCGGACTCCTGGAGACCGCGTGGGCGGTCTCCCTCGACCGCAGCGCCGGGTTCACCAGGCCGCTGCCCTCGGCCGTCTTCGCGGTCACCCTGGTCGCCAGCATGGCCGGCCTGGCGTACGCGCTGCGTGACATCCCCGTCGGCACCGGCTACGCGGTCTGGGTCGGCATCGGGGCCGTCGGCACCGCCGTGGTCGGCATGGTCGCCCTCGGCGAGTCGACGAGCCTGCCCCGGCTGCTCAGCCTGCTGCTGGTGGTGGCCGGCGTGGTCGGCCTCAAGCTCTTCCACTGAGTGGCCCGGCCCTCGCCGGGGCCGATGCGTAGTTTCCGTCCGGTGTGGGTAGTGATCGACCACCACAGCAACCAGCCCCCGACCACGGAGGACGTCATGGCCGACACCCACGCCCCCGCCCGCCCGCGTACCAACGCCGCCCGCATCTGCACCATCCTGGCGTTCGTCTTCGCCGTCGTCGCGCTGCTGATCGCGCCGGTCATCTTCGGCATCATCGGCCTGGCGCTCGGCATCGTCGGCGCGGTGCTCGGCGACAAGCCGCTGGGCTGGTACGCCGCCGCCGCGAACGTGGTGGCCATCGTCCTGAGCCTCGTGCTGATCAGCGCCATGATGAACAGCTGACCAGACGCACCCGTGCGACGGGCCCGCCGGATTCCCGGCGGGCCCGTCGCACGTCCCGGCCCGGTCGGGGGTACGCCCCCGGCTCAGTCCACGTCGCCGCGCAAGCCGTCGAGCACCTCGTCCAGCTCGTCCGGCTTGACCAGCACGTCGCGGGCCTTGGAACCCTCGGACGGGCCGACCACCCCCCGGGTCTCCATCAGGTCCATCAACCGGCCCGCCTTCGCGAAGCCGACCCGCAGCTTGCGCTGGAGCATCGAGGTCGAACCGAACTGCGAGGTCACCACCAGCTCCACCGCCTGCACCAGCAGGTCCAGGTCGTCGCCGATGTCCTCGTCGATCTTCTTCTTGCTGTCCTGCGCCGGAGCCAGCACGTCGGAGCGGAACTCCGGCTCACGCTGGTCCTTGCAGAACTTCACCACGTCGGCGATCTCGCGCTCGGTCACCCAGGCGCCCTGGATGCGGACCGGCTTCGACGCGCCCATCGGCAGGAACAGCCCGTCGCCCCGGCCGAGCAGCTTCTCCGCGCCCGGCTGGTCGAGGATGACCCGGGAGTCGGCGAGCGACGAGGTGGCGAACGCCAGCCGGGACGGCACGTTCGCCTTGATCAGGCCGGTCACCACGTCGACGCTCGGCCGCTGGGTGGCCAGCACCAGGTGGATGCCGGCGGCGCGGGCCAACTGGGTGATCCGGACGACCGAGTCCTCCACGTCGCGCGGGGCGACCATCATCAGGTCGGCCAGCTCGTCCACGATCACCAGCAGGTACGGGTACGGCCGCATCTCCCGCTCGCTGCCCGGCGGGGCCTTGATCTCGCCGTTGCGCACCTTGCGGTTGAAGTCGTCGATGTGCCGGACCCCGTTGGCGGCGAGGTCGTCGTAGCGCATGTCCATCTCGCGGACGACCCACTCCAGCGAGTCGGCCGCCTTCTTGGCGTTGGTCACGATCGGGGTGACCAGGTGCGGGATGCCCTCGTACCCGGTCATCTCGACCCGCTTCGGGTCGATCAGCAGCAGTCGCACCTCGTCCGGCGTGGCCCGGGTCAGGATGGACACCAGCAGGGTGTTGAGGCAGCTCGACTTGCCCGCGCCGGTGGCCCCGGCGATCAGGATGTGCGGCATCTTCGCGAGGTTGGCCACCACGAAGCCGCCCTCGATGTCCTTACCGAGGGCCACCACCATCGGATGGTGGTCGCTGGTGGCGGCCCGGGACCGCAGCACGTCACCGAGGGCGACGTTCTCCGGGTCGGTGTTGGGGATCTCCACCCCGACCGCGCTCTTGCCCGGGATGGGGCTGAGGATGCGCACGTCGGGCGACTTCACCGCGTACGCGATGTTGCGGGAGAGCTGGGTGATCCGCTCGACCTTGACCCCGTGCCCCAGCTCGACCTCGTAGCGGGTGACGGTGGGGCCCCGGGTGAAACCGGTGACCTCGGCGTCCACCCCGAACTGGTCGAAGACGCCGGTCAGCGCGGCGATCACCTCGTCGTTGGCCTTGCTGCGGGTCTTCGGGGCCGCGCCACCGGTGAGCATGTTGGCCGGCGGCAGCACGTAGTCGCCGGCCAGCCCGGTCAGCGCGAGCTGCTCGGCGCGGGTGGGCGGGGCGGAGTGCTCCGGCGGCTCCGCCGGCTTACGGCTGGCCGGCACCCGGCTCGCCGGCCGGCGGGGCAGCACGATCGTCTCCTGGAGGTCGACCTCCGGGCCGACGTCGTCGAAGTCGTCCGGGTCGGGCGGCGGGGGCGCGGCCTTGCGGGCCGGCCGCTTACGGGCCGGCTTCGCGACGACCTCCGCCGGCTCCGCGTCCTCCTGCTCCGGGGCCTCGGGCGGGGCGACCAGCGTGCCGGCGAGCAGACCGAGCCGCTCCGGGATCTTGTTGATCGGGGTGGCGGTCACCACCAGCAGCCCGAAGACGAGCAGCAGGATCAGCAGCGGCATCGCCACCCAGGCGGTCACCGCCCGCTCCAGCAGGTCGCCGATCCCGGCACCGACGAGACCACCGGCGTAGTCACGCTGCACCGGGTCCACCGGATTCTGTCCGATGTGCAGCATCGCCGCCGTGGCGACCAGCATGGACCCCCAGCCGACCAGGCCCCTCCCCCGGTGTTCCGGGGCCACCGGGGTCCGCAACAACCGCCACGCGCCGATCATCAGCAGCACCGGCACCACCACCGCGATCGCACCCAGGAACAGGCGTACGGTGTCGGCCAGCCGCGCGCCGAACGGGCCGGCGCCGGAGAACCAGATCGCCACCGCGCTGAGGATGGCCAGCCCGAACAGCAGCAGGCCGGCGCCGTCGCGGCGGTGCTCCGGGTCCAACTCCCGGGCCGAGGCGGCCTGCCGGCCGGCGGCCCGGAAGCCCCAGCCGACCCCGTGCGCCAGCCCCATCCACAGTGCCCCGACCGCCCGGCCCACGTACGCCGCCGGAGCGGGTCGGGGGGCCGGTCGCCGCCGGGCCGTCGCCCGGGTGGTCTTCTTCGCCGGCTGACGGGCACGACTGTTCGTGGTGCCGCGCGGCGACGCGCCGCGTCGCCGGCTCGCCTGAGAGGTACGGCCCGCCATAGAGTCACCGTAACGGCGTGACCCGGCAGATCGCCGCTTTTCCGGGTCGTGTCCGCGCGTCGCAGCACGGACCACGCCCGCAGACGTGTTATTCGCCTCAGAAGGGATGCCCGATGGCGTCGCCTGCTTTCGCGGACCGTCCCGACCCCCTCGCGGGTGACCCGCAGGCCCTGCGCCCGCTGACCGCCGACCTGGTCGCCGCCGTGCTGGGCACCCGGGGGTACGTCGTGGTCGCCGACGGGGACGGGGACCTCGTGGGCCGCTGGGACGACAGCCTGATCTGGTTCCTGCGTCAGGGCGGCCACGGCGAGCTGCTCCAGGTCCGCACCCTGGCGGCGGCGACCTTCGGCATCGAGCACGTGCCGGCGCTCTACGCCTTCTGCAACTCGTGGAACCACGAGCGGTTCTGGCCGAAGGCGTTCGTGCACGTCGACGACGACGGTCGGGCCCAGGTCTGCGGCGAGGTGATCACCGACCTGGAACGCGGAGTCACCCCGCACCAGCTCGACCGGCTACTCGACCGCGGCATCACCGAAGGCTGCCGGCTCGCCGCCGCCGTCGGCCAACTGCCCGGCCGGACGCCCGGATGACCGGCGGGTTCGCTCCGGGGGCGGACGGGCCGGCCGCGCCGCGCGACCCGGGCCTGGCCGCCGCGTTCGCCGACGCCGGGGACCTGCCCGACGGGGAGGCCCGGCTGGCCGAACTCGACCGGATCGCCGCCCGTGCCGACGCGCTCGGCGACCCGCACTCCGCCCTGGACGCCCGGTTCGCGCTGGTGGCGGCGTACCTGCGGCACGGGGGCCGGTGGCGGATCATCGAGCCGGTACGCCGTCTGCTGGCCACCGTGGACCGGTCCCCCGACATGCTCGACGCCCGCCCCGGCGACGCGGAACTGCTGCGGCGGCACCTGCGTCAGGCGGTGGAGGCCGCGATCGGCACCCCCCGGATCGGGCTGGACCAGGCCAACGCCCTGCTCGACGCGCTGGCCCGACGGGTCGGCGCGGAGGCCGGCGTGGTCGCCCAGTTACGCTGCCGGCTCGCCGACCACGCCGGCGACGAGCCCACCGCCCGCCGGTGGTACGACAGGTGGACGGCCGCCGCGCCGGACCCGGAGGGCGGCTGCCCCGCCTGCCTGGCGGTACGCCGCGCCGAACTGCTCGCCGGATGGGGCGACGACCGGGCCGCGTTGGCGGCGCTGCGCCCCGCGCTCGACGCCGGGGTCGACTGCACCGACCAGCCGGAACGGGCCCTCGCGGTGGGGCTGCTGCCGTGGCTGCGCACCGGGGCGGCCGGTCGGGCCGCGACGGCGCACCTGCGGGCGTACCGGCGGCACCGGCGGGAACGGGCCGCGTTGCCGTACCGGGCCGCGCAGTTGCGGTTCTGCGCGCTGGCCGGGCACCCGGACCGGGCGCTGGACCTCCTCGCCGAGCAGTTGCCCCGGCTGGACCACCCCCACGACGACCTGTCGGCGATGGAGTTCGCCGCCGCCGGGGCGCTGGTCTGCGCGTTCGCCGCCGAGTCCGGCCGGGCCGCCCGCCGGATCCGCCGCCCCGGCCACGCCGACCGGCCCGCCGCCGACCTGGACGTGGCGACCCTCGGCACCGACCTGCTGGCCGAGGCGACCCGGCTGGCGGGCAGCTTCGACGCGCGCAACGGCACCGGGCACCACGCCGGGCGGATCGCCGCCTGGCTGGCCGAACGGCCGACCGGCGACCCGGTGCCCCTGCCGGCGCCGGAGAGCGTCGACGACCCGGCCGACGAACCGTTCCTGCCCTCGGCCGAGGAGCCGGCCCCGCTGAGCCTTTCGCAGCTCACCGCCGTGCTGGACACCCGGGGCGACGTGTACGCCGTCGACGCCGCAGGCGTGGTGGTCGGCCGCTGGGACGAGGCGGTCGTGCAGTTCCGCCTGCTGGGCCGGGACGGGGAGATCCTGCACGCCCGGGTGGTGGCGGCCCGGCGGCTGGCGGCGGGACGGCTCGCCGAGGCGTACGAGTTCTGCAACGCGTGGAACCACGACCGGCTGCTGCCGAAGGCGTACGTCCACGAGCTGCCCGGCGGTGAGCTGGTGCTGGCCGGCGACGTCACCACCGACCTCGCGCACGGGGTGGCCCCGGCACAGCTCGGCATCCTGGTCGACGCGGCGGTGAGCACCGGCGTCGCGTACGCCGCCGCGGTCGCCGCCCTGCCCTGACCGCCACCGGCCGACGGGGCGTGCACGCGCGAGCGGCCCCCGACCTCCGGGCGGTGGAGGTCGGGGGCCGCGGTACCGGGGCCCGGGGTGGTTACCGGCCGCGTCGCGTCGCCTGCTGGCCGCCGTTCGCGGTGACCAGGGTCAGGTTGTTGCGCTGGAGGATCTCGTTGACCGGCTGGAAGAAGGTGACACCGCCGACGGTGCAGTCACCGGAGCCGCCGGAGGTGACGCCCTGCGCCTGGTCGCCGGCGATCCACGAGCCACCGGAGTCGCCCGGTTCGGCGCAGACGTCGGTCCGGGTCAGGCCGGTCACCGTCCCCTCCGGATAGTTGACGGTGGCGTTGCGGGCCTGGACGACGCCGCACCGGGCGCCGGTGGTGGAGCCGGAACGGCAGATCGACGCGCCGGGCGGCACCTCGACGGAGCCGTTGACCGGCACCGTGCCGCCGTTGAAGTCGCTGACCACCCCCTGCGGGGTCCACTGGCCGTTGGTCCGCACGAACGCCCAGTCGTCACGCGGGAACGACGACGCCGCGAACACCCCCTGCCGGGCCTGGTTGAACCCGGTGGTGCGGTCCCCGACCCGGCCGCAGTGCCCGGCGGTGACGAACCCGCCGACCACCGCGAAGCCGATCGAGCAGCGCCCGATGTCGTTGATGAAGAACGGATCGCCGCCGACCAGGTCGAACAGCGGGCGCGGCTGCTCCCGGGAGGTGGTGACCCGGACCGCGTCCGCCGGGGCCCCGCTGCCCGCCGCCCACCGGCGGGCCCGCGCCTCGGCGCCCGGCTGGGCGAGCACCACCACGGAGTTGGTGGCGACGTCGACGTACCAGCCGGTGATGGCCGGGGACGCCTGCCCGCCGACCGCGTCGAGCCGGGTCTTCGCCGCGTCCAGCTCGCCGACGGCCCGGTCGACCGGCTTGGGCACCGCACCGGCGGCCCGGACCCGGTCGGCCTTCGCGGGGTCGGCGACCGCCACGTTCAGGGTGGACCCGTCGCCGCTGAGCCAGGCCCCGCCGTAGTCGTTGCCGAGCGCGGCCCGCAACCCGGTCAACCGGGCGGTCGCCTGCTGCTCGGCGGTCAACCGCCGGACCGCCTGGTCCCGGCTGATCCGCAGGTCGCGGCTGAGCGCGTCCACCACCTCGGGAGCCGGCCCACCGGCCGCGCGGGCGTCGGTCCCCCCGGCGCGGGGCGCGCCCTGGTCACCGGCGAACGACGGCAGGGTCACCGCCGCCGTCAGTCCCGCTGCCGCCAGCACGACGCCGATCGCTGTCATCCGTCTGCGGTCCATCCGCCATGCTCCTCCCGGCCGACGCGGGGTACGCCCGCCGGACGGAGGTACGCAGACGGCCGCCGAACGGATGAGCCGATCCGCAGTTATCGACGTACGGTGACCGTCAGGTGACGCATTCCCGCTGTGCCTGTCCCCCGCAGGGTGTGGTTGGCCTGTCGACCGCCGCCGATACTGGGAGTCATGCAGGCGCAACGACAACTCGGCGAGTTCCTCCGCTCGCGACGCTCCCGGCTCAGCCCCCAGGAGGCCGGGGTGGCCACCTACGGCGGCCGACGGCGGGTGCCGGGGCTGCGCCGCGAGGAGCTGGCCCTGCTGGCCGGGGTGAGCGCCTCGTACTATGCCCGGCTGGAGCAGGGGCAGGCCACGAACGCCTCACCCGAGGTGCTGGACGCGCTCAGCCGGGCGCTGCGGCTCGACGCCGCGGAACGCCGCCACCTGTCCGGGCTGGCCGCCGGCCCCCGTCGCCCGGCCGTCCGCCGGCCCCCGCCGGAACGGGTCGACCCGGCCGTACACCAGCTCGTCGCCGCCCTCGGGGACGTGCCCGCGCTGGTGCTCGGCCGCCGGCTCGACGTGCTGGCCTGGAACACCGCCGGCCACGCCCTGTTCGCCGGTCACCTGGAACCCGACGCGGTGCACCGGCCGGACCGACGGCCCAACATGGCACGGCTGGTCTTCCTCGACGCGCACACCCGCGATCTGTACGTCGACTGGCCGGCCAAGGCACGGGCCGTGGTGGCGACCCTGCGGATGACCTCCGGGCAGCACCCGACGGATCCGCTGCTGGCCGCGCTGGTGGGCGAACTCGCGGTGGGCAGCCCCGAGTTCGCCGCCCGGTGGGCCGACCACCGGGTCAAGGCCGGCGGCGCCGCCGCGTACGCGATGCGGCACCCGCTGGTCGGCTCGCTGACCGTCACCCAGCAGAGCCTGCGCACCGAGGACGACCAGACGGTCGTCGTCGCCACCACCGCACCGGGTTCGCCGTCGCAGGCGGCGATGACCCTGCTGGTGCACGCCGCGGTCACCGGCCGCGCCGCCGCCCGGCAACCGCTGCCCGGCTGACCCTCCACTTCCGATCCCGGCGGCGCCGACAGGGTGCCGCCGTCCCACCCGGCCGCGCCGGGCCCGCCACCGGACCGTGTCGTCCGGCGGGGGTCGGCGCTGCCCGGCACCACGCGACGACGGCGCTCCGCACGGGGCGTCCGGTCGTCCGCGCCCGAAACCGGACCCGATCGGCGGGTCCGCACACCCACGAAGGACGAACCATGCGCAGAAGAATCCGTACCCTCGCGGTGGCCGTCGCGGCAGTCGGCGTCCTGGCCGCACCGGCGACGCCTGCGGCACCGGCGGTGGCCGGCCCCACGGCGGGCGTCGCGGCCGCCCCCGTCGCCCCGTCGACCCTGCCGGCCCGGATCGCCGTCCACTTCGACCCGGCGACGGGACAGCTACCGGAGAACATCGTGTGGGCCCCGGACGGCACCGCCTACCTCACCTTCGCGGCGGCCCGGCAGGTCGTCGCCGTCGACCCGGCGGGCCGGACCCGGGTGCTGGCCACCCTGCCCGCCCCCGCCGACGGCGGCGTGCACACCCCGGTGCTCGGCTTCGCCCTGACCACCGGGATCGTCCGGACCGGCGACGGCACCCTGTACTTCCTGTACGCCAGCGGCGACGCCGCCAGCACCGGCCTCTACCGGTTGACGCCCGGTCAGCCGCCCCGACGGATCGCCGCGCTGCCCGCCACCGGGCTGCCCAACGGGCTGGCGCTCGACCCGACGGGCCGGACGTTCTACCTGACCGACTCGGTGCTCGGCACCATCTCCACGGTGCCGCTGGCCGGCGGTCCGGCCCGGGTCTGGTCGTCGGCGTCCGCCCTCGCCGCGACGGGCTTCCTCGGCGTCAACGGCGTCAAGGTGCGCGGCGGCGCGGTCTGGGTGACCAACCTGGACCAGGGCACCCTGCTGCGGATTCCGCTGCGGCAGGGCCGCCCGGGAGCCGTCGAGGTCAGGGCGACCGGGCTGGTCGGCATCGACGACTTCGCGTTCACCGCCGACGGCCGGGTCGTCGCCGCCCTCAACGGGCCGAACACGGTGGTCGGCATCGACCACGACGGGCGGACCAGGACCCTGCTGACCGCTGCCGACGGGCTGCAGAACCCGACCTCGGTGGCCGTACGCGGGCACACGGTCCTGGTGGCCAGCGCCGCCTACGTCACCGCGACCGACCCCAACCTGATCGTGGCCACCCTGCGCCACCGCTGAGCCGACCGGCAAACGGGCCGGCCACCGTCGTGACGACGGTGGCCGGCCCGCGGCGTCCGGGTGGGGAACCCGCTCAGACCTCGACGACGGTCGGGACGATCATCGGGCGGCGGCGGTACGCGTCGTTGACCCAGCGTCCCACGGTGCGGCGGACGATCTGCTGAAGCTGGTGCGGATCGGTGATGCCGTCCGCGGCGGCCCGGTTCAACGCCTCGGTGACCAGCGGGATCACCGGGTTGAACGCGGCCGGGTCCTCGGAGAAGCCCTTCGCCGACAGGGTCGGGCCGGCGACCACCTTGCCGGTGACCGAGTCGACGACCACGGTGGTGGCGATGAAACCGCCGTCGCCGAGGATCCGCCGCTCGGTGAGCAGCGACTCGCTGACGTCGCCCACGGCCAGGCCGTCGACGTAGACGTAGCGGCTCTTCACGTGCCCGACCACACTGGCCCGGCCCTCGACCAGGTCGACGACGTCGCCGTCCTCGCAGATCACCACCCGGTCCGGGGCGACGCCGGACTCGATGCCCAGCCGGGCGTGCGCCCGCAGGTGCCGCCACTCGCCGTGCACCGGCATCAGGTTGCTCGGGCGCACCACGTTGAGCAGGTAGAGCAGTTCACCGGCCGGGGCGTGCCCGGAGACGTGCACCTTGGCGACGTCCTTGTGCACCACCACCGCGCCGGCCCGGGCCAGCCGGTTGATCACCCGGTAGACCGAGGTCTCGTTGCCGGGGACCAGCGACGAGGCGAGCACGACCGTGTCGCCGGGGGCGATGGTGATGTGCCGGTGGTCGCCGCTGGCCATCCGTCCCAGGGCGCTCATCGGCTCGCCCTGCGAACCGGTGGACATCAGCACGATCTGGTCGGGCGGCAGCGTGGTGGCCTCCTCGATGCCGATCACCAGACCGGCCGGGATGTTGAGCAGGCCGAGATCCCGGGCGATGCCCATGTTGCGGACCATCGAGCGGCCGATCAGCGCCACCTTGCGGCCGTGCTCCAGCGCCGAGTCGAAGACCTGCTGCACCCGGTGCACGTGCGAGGCGAACGAGGCGACGATGATCCGCCCCTTCGCCTTCGCGAAGATCGAGTCGAGCACCGGCCCGATCTCCCGCTCCGGGGTGACGAAACCGGGGATCTCGGCGTTGGTGGAGTCCGACAGCAGCAGGTCGACGCCCTCCGCGCCGAGCCGGGCGAAGCCGGCCAGGTCGGTGATCCGGCCGTCCAGCGGGAGCTGGTCCATCTTGAAGTCACCGGTGTGCAGCACCAGGCCGGCCGGGGTACGCACGGCCACCGCCAGGGCGTCCGGGATCGAGTGGTTGACCGCGAAGAACTCGCACTCGAACGGGCCCAGCCGCTCCCGGCCGCCCTCGCGGACGGTGAGCGTGTAGGGCTGGATGCGCCGTTCGGCCAGCTTCGCCTCGACCAGGGCGAGGGTGAACTGGGAGCCGACCAGGGGGATGTCCGGCTTGTGGGCGAGCAGGTACGGCACCGCGCCGATGTGGTCCTCGTGACCGTGGGTCAGCACGATCGCCTGCACGTCGGCCAGCCGGTCCAGGATCGGTGCGAAGTCGGGCAGGATCAGGTCCACGCCGGGCTGCTCGACGTCGGGGAAGAGCACCCCGCAGTCGACGATGAGCAGCTTGCCGTCGTACTCGAAGACGGTCATGTTCCGACCGATGGCACCGAGTCCGCCGAGTGGGATGATCCGCAGCCCGCCCTCGGGCAGCGGCGGGGGCAGTTCACCCTCGAATTGCGCCTCGGTCACGCGTCCACCTCATTCTGCGACGCCGTAACCCGGCGTCCGTCGTGTCGTTCGATCATTCGGGCAGGTCCAGGCCCGCCGCCGCGCAGTCCGCGCGCAGCAGGGCCAGTTCGTCGTCGGTGGCGTCCGCCAGCGGCGGACGCACCGGGCCGGCGGGCAGGCCCAGCACGTTCAGGCCCGCCTTCACCAGGATGGTGCCCGGGCTACGGAAGATCCCGGTGAACAGCGGCAGCAGCCGCCGGTGCAGGGCCAGCGCCGTGCCGGTGTCACCCGCGTCGTACGCCTCGATCATCTGCTTGGCGAGCGCGCCGGTGAAGTGGGTCGACGTGCCGACCAGCCCGACCCCGCCGACCGCCAGGGTGGGCAGGGTGAGCGAGTCCTCGCCGCTGTAGAAGGCGAGGTCGGTGCGGCTGGTCACCCAGCTGGTGGCGGTCAGGTCACCCTTGGCGTCCTTGACCGCGACGATCCGCTCGTGCGCGGCGAGCCGCACCAGCGTCTCGGTCTCGATCGGCACCCCGGCGCGGTGCGGGATGTCGTACATCATGATCGGCAGGCCGGTGCCGTCGGCGACGGCGGTGAAGTGCGCCACCAGCCCCCGCTGCGGCGGCTTGCTGTAGTAAGGGGTCACCACCAGCAGGCCGTGCGCGCCGGCCTTCTCGGCCGTGGCGGCCAGCTCGATGGTGTGCCGGGTGTCGTTGGTGCCGACGCCGGCCACGATCCGCGCCCGGTCACCTATCGCCTCGACCACCGCGCGGATCAGGGTCTCCTTCTCCGCGTCCGAGGTGGTCGGCGACTCGCCGGTGGTGCCGTTGAGCACCAGCGCGTCGTTGCCCTGCTCGTCGACGAGGTAGGTCGCCAGCCGGACCGCCCCGTCCAGATCGAGGGAGCCGTCGGCGGTGAACGGGGTCGCCATCGCGGTGAGAAGCCGCCCGAACGGGCGCGACACGCCCCGGTCGGGGGCGGCAGGGTGGTCGTGCGTCATGCTCACAACCTAGCGGACGAGCACCGGACAGCCGGTGGGGAAGGGCTCAGGACAGCTGTGCGTGCGGACTGGTCGCCACCTCGGTGCCATCGGGCAGCGTCGAGACGACGAAGTCGGCGAAGACGTTCGGGGCGACCTGCTGGAGCTGCCGCAGGCACTCCACGGCCAGCTCACGGATCTCCACGTCGGCGTGCTCGGTGGCCCGCATCCCGATGAAGTGCCGCCAGGCGCGGTAGTTGCCGGTGACCACGATCCGGGTCTCGGTGGCGTTGGGCAGCACCGCCCGCGCCGCCTGCCGGGCCTGCTTGCGGCGCAGCGTCGGGTTGGGCTCGTCGGCGAACCGCTGCTCCAACCCCTCCAGCAGCTCGGTGTACGCCCGCACGCTCGCCTCGGCGGCCTCGACGAACCGCTTGTGCAGCTCCGGGTCGTCGGCGATCACCGCCGGCTCGACCATCGCCGCGTCCCGCTCCGGCACGTAGCGCTGGGAGAGCTGGGAGTAGGAGAAGTGCCGGTGCCGGATCAGCTCGTGGGTGAACGAGCGGGACACCCCGGTGAAGTAGAACGTCACGCTGCCGTGCTCCAGCACCGACAGGTGCCCGACCTCCAGGATGTGCGCCAGGTAGCCGGCGTTGGTGGCGGTCGCCGGGTTCGGCTTCTTCCAGCTCTGGTAGCAGGCCCGGCCGGCGAACTCCGCGAGCGCCTGGCCGCCCTCGGCGTCGGTCGACCACGGCACGTCGTCGGGGGCCTGGAACTGGGTCCACGCGATCAACTGCACCTGGGGCTGCACCATCTCCGGCATTCCTGCGACTGTAGTGGCCCGGTGGGCTGCGGGGAAACTCGGGCCACCGCGCTGACCAGCGAGATCATGGACAGTTCCGGCCGGGGGCGGCGGCGGGTGGCCAACGTCTCCCACCCGGCCCGCCGGGCGCCCCGGCCGGTCAGACGTAGAGCGCGGTGAACGGTGCCCAGGGCAGGTTGCGCAGCACCGAGAAGGCCATCCAGACGGCGAGGAACCCGCCGATCACCGGGGAGCTGAGCCGCAGCTCGGGCAGCCGCCACCCGAACGCCTGCCGGCCCGCCCAGGCGACGAAGAGGTATGCCAGGAAGGGCACCGCGAAGACGAACACGGCGTGGTGGCGGGCGGCTGCCGGCAGGTCGGCGTGCAGGAGGTACCACAGCGCGCGGGTGCCCCCGCAACCCGGACAGTCCAGCCCGGTGGTCAGCTTGAGCAGGCAGCTCGGCGCGGCGTCCGGGTCGCTGGTGGTCGGGTCGCTGACCAGCGCGTACGCCATGCCGGCGGCGACGCAGCCGAGCGCGGCCAGCGGGGCGGCCCAGCGCGGCGACCGGGCGTGCAGGCGGAGCACGAACCGGGTGAGCCGGTCCGGCTCGGCCGGCTGCCACACCACCGGCGGCCCCGCCGACCAGGAGCCGGGGGGCAGCCCCTCGGCGTTTGCGCCCACCCCCGGGTGCGGGTGCCCGTGGGAGGCGGCCGGGTCGGTCGGCGTGCCGACGGCGTACGGGCCGGTCGGCGTGCCCACGGGGTACGGGTCGCTCAGCGTGTGGGTGGTGCCGGCCGGTGCGGCACCGGTCGACGTCGGATCGGTGCCCTGCCCCGACCGGGAAGGCCCGGTCGGCCCGTCAACGCTCGTCACGGCCTCACGGTACACCGGTGAGGCTGCGCAACGCGGCGGCCAGCGGGGCGGCCAGGTCACCGGCCGCAGGTGGGGCGACCGCGTCCAGGCCGAGCCAACCGGCGAGCCGACGCAGCTCGGCGGCGAGCGCGACGGCGGTCTCCCCCGGGTCGACGCCGGGTTCCTGCCAGGCCGCCGGCACCAGCAGCACCCCGGCCTTCCGGTCGGCCTTGAGGTCGACCCGGGCGGTGAACCGCTCCCCCTGCAGGAACGGCAGCACGTAGTAGCCGTGCACCCGCTGCGCGGCCGGCACGTAGATCTCGATCCGGTAGCCGAAGCCGAACAGCCGCTCGGTGCGGGCCCGCTCCCAGACCAGCGGGTCGAACGGGCTGACCAGGGTGTTGCCCCGCACCCACCGGGGCAGCCGGGCGTCGACGTGCCGCCAGGCCGGCTGCCGCCACCCCTGCACCGTCACCGGCACCAGCTCACCGGCCTCGACCAGCTCGGCGACGGCCTGCCGGGCACCGGCCAGCGGGAGCCGGAAGTAGTCCCGCAGCTCCGGCTCGGCGGCCACCCCCAGCGACCGGGCGGCCACCGCGACCAGGGTGCGGTACGCGTCGGCGTCGGTCGGCGTGGGCGCGTCGAGCGCGGCCGCCGGCAGCACCCGTTCGGGCAGGTCGTAGCGGCGGGCGAAGGAGGGCGTCCGGTCGGCGGCGGTGACCTCGCCGGCCCAGAACAGGAACTCCAGCGCCCGCTTCACCGCCGACCAGTTCCAGCCCCAGTTGCCCGTCTCCCGGGGCGCGTCGTGCTCGATCTCGGCGGCGGTCAGCGGCCCGGCGGCAGCCACCTCGTCGCGCACCCAGGCGACCAGTTCGGGCTGCTCGGCGGCGATCCGGCGCATCCCGCCCCAGGCGTCGTCGCGGGCCTTGGCCATCCGCCAGCGCAGCGCGGCGTGCAGCCCCACCGGCACCAGGGACGCCTCGTGCCCCCAGTATTCGAACAGCTCACGGGGGCGGCGGTAGGCCGCGGAGTCGAGCAGGCTGGTCGGGTAGGGCCCGAGCCGGCTGTAGAGCGGCAGGTAGTGCGCCCGTTGCAGCACGTTGACCGAATCCATCTGGATCAGCCCGACCCGGTCGAGCACCCGGCGCAGGTGCCGGCGGGTGGGCACCCCGGCGGGCGCGGGGTCGGCGAAACCCTGGGCGGCGAGCGTCATCCGCCGGGCCTGGGCGAGCGAGAGCGATTCCGGTGCGACCATCGCCGACGACCCTAGACCAGCGGTACGACACCGGAGCGGACACTGGACCGACCGCCCGTCGGGGCATAGAACGGACGCATGCTCACCATCCGCCGCGAGGAGCCCGACGACGCCGAAGCGATCGCCCGGGTGCACATCCACGGCTGGCAGGCCGGGTACGCCGGCATCATGCCCGCCGAGGTGCTGGCCCGGCTCAACCCGGTGGCCTGGGCGCAACGCCGGCGGGACGTGGGCACGGCCCACCCGGAGCACCCGTTCACCACCCTGCTCGCCGAGGTCGACGGGCTGCCGGCCGGATTCACCACCTTCGGGCCGTACCGCAACAACCAGGACCGGGACGACCTGGACCCGGCGTACGGCGAGGTGCTGGCGATCTACGTGGAGCCGGCGCGCTGGGGTGACGGCACCGCGCAGGCCCTGTTCGCCGCCGCCCGGGACGGGCTGGCGGCGAACAGCTGGCGGGAGTACCGGGTGTGGGTGCTGGCCGACAACCTCCGCGCCCGCCGGTTCTACGAGCGGGCCGGCCTGTCAGCCGACGGTGAGCGGTCCCGGTACCGGGTGCCGCTGGCCGGCGGCGGTCCCCCGGTCCACCTCGACGAACTGCGCTACACCGGCCGGCTCCCCGGCTGAGCCCGCCGGCCGCCGACCGGCCCCGGGGTCGACCGGTCCGGCCGGGGCGCCCGGCCGGCCGCCGACCGGGGCGGCCCAGGTGCGGATCGGCAGCAGCCCCAGCAACGCGAGGCTGATCCAGACGTAGGTGTTGCTGCCCAGGAAACCGCCGGCCCCGGTGAAGTCCTTCTCCCAGGCCCAGACGATCCGGCTGCACAGCAGCACGTAGGAGATCACCGCGAGGGCCAGCAACGCGCGCCGCCGCAGGCTGCCGGCGGGCGCGGCGACCACGTTGTCGACCAGCAGGATCAGCGCCGGGATCAACCAGACCAGGTGGTGCACCCAGGTGACCGGGCTGACCAGGCACATCAGCGCGCCGGTCAGGGCCAGCCCGGTGGCCTCGTCGCCGACCGCCACGGCGGCCCGGCAGCGCCACGCCCAGACGGCCAGGGTGACCAGCACCAGCGCCAGCCAGGCCAGGGTGCTCGGGTGTTCCGGGTCGAGCCGGGCCACCACGCCGCGCAGCGACTGGTTGGACACGAACGCCAACTCGCCCACCCGGTCGGTGTTCCACAGCGCCGACGTCCAGAACTCGCGGGCGGCGTCGGGGAAGAGGGCTGCGGCGAGCAGGGTGGCCGCGGCCGCGGCGGCGACGGCGGTGCCGGCGGCCCGGAACCGCCTGGTGATCAGCAGGTAGACGATGAAGACACCCGGGGTCAGCTTGATCGCGGTGGCCAGCCCGATGCCGACCCCGGCCCACCGGTTGCCGGCCGGCAGCAGCCGCAGCAGGTCCACCGCGACCAGGAACAGCAGCAGCATGTTGACCTGGCCGAAGTTGACCGTCTCCCGCATCGGCTCGAACGCGGCGGCCAGGCAGAGCGCCACCGCCAGGACGAACCACCGGGTCCAGCCGGCCCGCCGGGCGACCGGGTCGAGCAGCCACCAGACCAGCACCGCGCTGACCAGCACCGTGGCGGCCACGCTGACGGTGATCGCGACCGGCCACGGCAGGTACGCCATCGGCAGCATCACCAGCGCGGCGAACGGCGGGTAGGTGAAGCCGTACTGGGTGCCGGGCTTGAGGTAGTCGTAGATCTCGCCGTGGTCGTGCACCCAGAAGGTCAGCGCGCCGTAGTAGACCTTCAGGTCGAAGAAGCCGTGCCGGACGGCCGCCACGGAGAGGAAGGCGGCCACCGCGACGGCGAGCACCACCACCGTGACGACCTGCCCGGCCGTCCGCCTGGCCCCCTGCGCCACCGTCGTCTCCCTCGCTGTGGCCTAGGCTTTCGTGCCATGGCTCTGGGGTACGTCCGCCCGGCGCGTCCCGAGGACGCCGCCGAGATCGCCCGTGTGCAGCTCGCGACCTGGCGGGTCGCGTACCGTCGACTGCTGCCCCGGCACGTGCTCGACAACCTGGACGAGGCGTGGCTCGCCCGGCGGTGGAGCGCGGCGGTGCAGGAGCCGCCCTCGGCTGCGCACCGGGTGCTCGTCGCCGTGGAACAGGCCGAGCAATCCTATCTGGTGGGTTTCGCGGCTTCCGGGCCGGCGGACGCCGAAGCGCTCGCCCCGGGCGAGCCGGCCACGGCGCTGGGCGCCGGGGTGGTCGCGGTGACCGACCTGCTGGTCGAGCCGCGCTGGGGTCGGCGCGGGCACGGCAGCCGGCTGCTCGCCGCCGCCGTCGACGCCTGGCGCGGCGACGGGTTCACCCACGCGGTCGCCTGGACGTTCGACGGCGACGAGGCGACCCGTAAGTTCCTCACCAGCACCGGCTGGGAGCCGGACGGCGCGGCCCGCGCGCTGGACGTCGACGACATGCTCGTCCCCCAGGTACGGCTGCACGTCGCGGTCCCCACCGAACCGGACGACACGCCCTGAACCGGTCGGTTCTGTCGGCCCATCCTGGTAGACCGGAGGCGGCGGTGCGCCACCGACGGTGAGGGAGACGGGCATGTTCCGGGAGACGAAGGCGTTCAGCGGGTTCTCGGCCGACGACACCGACCGGGCCCGGGAGTTCTACGCCGGCACCCTCGACCTGCGGGTGTCGCAGCTCGGCGGCCCCGGCGGGCTGCTGATGCTGCACCTGGCCGGCGACCGGGACGTGGTGGTCTACCCCAAGGCCGACCACGTGCCGGCGACGTTCACGGTGCTCAACTTCCCGGTGGCCGACGTCGACCGGGCGGTCGACGAGCTGACCGCACGCGGGGTGCGGTTCGCGCGCTACCCCGGGCTGCCGCAGGACGACCGGGGGATCATGCGCGACAACGGGCCGACCATCGCCTGGTTCACCGACCCGGCCGGCAACATCCTGTCCGTCATCGAGCAGGAGTGACCCCGCACCGGGTCAACGGCGCAGCTCGACGACCAGCTCGTCGTCCTCCACCGCCCCCGTCGGGGTGAAGCCCAGCGAGGTGTAGAGCCGGGCGGCGGCCGTGTTGTCCGGGTGGTACGACAACCGGACGGGGTGCGTGCCGTCCGGCCCGGCCAGCCAGGCGGCGAGGGTGCGTACGGCGGCCCGGCCCACCCCCCGGCCCTGCTCGGCGGCGTCGATCAGCATGCCGCCGATCCACCGCGACCCGTCGTCGTCCACGCCCCACATGACGTGGCCGGCCACGGTCTCGTCGGCGTGGACCGCCAGCGACGTCCAGACCTCGGAACGCGAGGTCAGCACCAGGTAGCGGGCCGCCAGCGCCGGCACCCACCCCCGCTGGTCGTCGCGGGGGGCCAGGTCGGCCACCGCCCGCCAGTTGTCGTCGTCCACCGGGCGCAGGGTGACCCGCCGCCCGGCCTGATCGGTATGTCCGGAATCCAGCACCGGGGCAGCCTAGGGGCGCACGGCGGCACCCCGCCAACGAATTCGTCGCCACGCGCACGCCACACCCGACCCGGCACCCGGGCACAGCGGGCGGGCGACGCGGCAGGTCTAGTCGAGCAGGGCGTCCAGGCCGACGGTCAGCCCCGGCCGCTGCCGGACCGCCCGCACCGCCAGCAGCACCCCGGGCATGAACGACACCCGGTCGTACGAGTCGTGCCGGATGGTCAGCGTCTCGCCGAGGGTGCCGAACAGCACCTCCTGGTGGGCGACCAGGCCGGTGGCACGGACCGCGTGCACGCGTACCCCGTCGATGTCGGCGCCCCGCGCGCCGGGCACCTCGTCCCTGGTCGCGTCGGGGGTGGGCCCGAGGCCGGCCTCGGCGCGGGCCTGCGCGACCAGCCGGGCGGTGTGGGTGGCGGTGCCGCTCGGCGCGTCGAGCTTGCGCGGATGGTGCTGCTCGATGATCTCCACGGACTCGAAGTGCCGGGCCGCGCGGGCGGCGAACTGCATCATCAGCACCGCGCCGATGCCGAAGTTGGGGGCGATCACCACGCCGACGTCGGGCCGGTCGGCCAGCCAGCCGCGCACCTGCTCCAGCCGCTGCCCGGTGAAGCCGGTGGTGCCGACCACCGCGTGCACGCCCCGCTCGATGCACCAGCGCAGGTTGTCCATGACCGCGTCCGGGGTGGTGAAGTCGACGACCACCTCGGCGGAGGCGGCGGCGGACAGCTCGTCGCCCTGGTCGACGGCGGCCACCAGCGCCAGGTCGTCGGCCCCGTCGACCGCCCGGCACACCTCGGCGCCCATCCGGCCCCGGGCACCCAGCACGCCGACCCGGACCGCCCCACCCGGAACCTTCTCCTGCTCGTCAGTCACGCGGCACAACCTATCCCAATCGGGACGCGGGCCACCGCCGGACCACCACCGTCCCACCGGCCGGTCCCGGTACGGACCCCGGACCCGACCGCGAACCGCCGACCACCCGGACGCCGGCCGGTCGGACCACCGCCGGGACGGCCCGCGTCACCGGGCACGGGTCGGCGGGCGGCGGGCTCAACCGGCGAAGTCGTGCTCGCCGAACGGGCCGACCACCGCCAGCGACATCGGCCGGCCCAGCAGCTCGGCGGCGAGGGTGTTCACGTCGGCCACGGTCACCGCGTCGACCCGGGCCAGCAGCTCGTCCACCGGCATCAGGTCGCCGTAGAGCAGCTCACCCTTGGCCAGCCGGCTCATCCGGGAGCCGGTGTCCTCCAGGCCCAGCACGAACGAGCCCTTGCTCATCCCCTTGCCCCGGGCCACCTCCGCCTCGGTGAGCCCGTCGGCGGCCACCCGGGCCAGTTCGGCGCGGGTCAACCGGAGCACCTCGTCGACCTTGCCCGGCGCGCAGCCGGCGTAGACGGCGAACAGGCCGCTGTCGGCGTACTGGCTGGCGTAGGAGTAGACCGAGTAGGCCAGGCCACGCCGTTCGCGGATCTCCTGGAACAGCCGGCTGGACATGCCGCCGCCGAGGACGTTGTTGAGCACCCCGAGGGCGAACCGCCGCTCGTCGACCCGGTCGATGCCGGGGCAGCCGAGGATGACGTGCGCCTGCTCGGTCTCCTTCGGCTCGACCAGGACGGCGGCCGGCTTCGTGCGTACCGCCGGGGTGTTGCGCCGGGGCGTGCCCGGCGCGGCCGGGTCGGTGTCCAGCGGGGTGCCGCGCAGCGCCTGGCGGACCAGCCGGACCACGGTGGCGTGGTCGAGGTTGCCGGCGGCGGCGATCACGATCTGCGGCGCGGTGTAGCGGCGGCGGTAGAAGCTCTGGATCTGCCTGCGGGTCATCGGGGTGACCGTCTCCTCGGTGCCGGAGATCAACCGGCCGAGGGGGTGGTCGCCGTAGACGGCGCGGGCGAACAGGTCGTGCACCTCGTCGCCGGGCTCGTCGTCGTGCATGGCGATCTCTTCGAGGATGACCCCGCGTTCGGTCTCCACGTCGGCCGGTTCCAGCAGCGAGTCGGCGACCGCGTCGCACATCACGTCGATGGCCAGCGGCAGGTCCTCGTCGAGCACCCGCGCGTAGTAGCAGGTGTACTCCTTGGTGGTGAAGGCGTTGGTCTCGCCGCCCACCGCCTCGATCTCGGCGGAGATCTCCAGCGCGGTGCGCTTGTGGGTGCCCTTGAACAGCAGGTGTTCCAGGAAGTGCGCGGCACCGGCCTGCGGGCCCGTCTCGTCCCGCGAGCCGACCGTGACCCAGATGCCGAACGAGACGCTGCGCATCGTCGGGATCGCCTCGGTGAGCACCCGCAGCCCGCTCGGCAGCACGGTCCGCCGCACGGTGCCGCCCAGCGGGTCGTCACTGATCGTGCGGGTGACCGCCCGGGACGCGGCCCCGGCGCGGCCGGGCTGCCCGGCGACGGCGTGCCGGACGGGCGACGCCGCCGGCCGCCGGCCCGGGGGAAACGACGAACGCTGGGCGCGGCTCACGCAGACCTGCTTCCCGTGCGACGAGGGGTGGAGGGAACACACCGGCCGGGTGACGACGTCGTCGTCACCCGGCCGGTCACTGCTCAGCTGTGCCGGGTACGCCGACGCGGACGCTCGCCGCCGTCGCCACCCTCGCCGCCACCCGGGCCACGCTCGCCGCGCTCCGGCGCGCGACCACCGCGGTCGCCGCCCCGGTCACCGCGGTCGCGCGGACCCCGGTCGCCGCCCCGGCCGGCCGGCCGGTCGCCACCGGCGGCCTCACCGGCGGCCGGCGCCTCGGCGCCCTCCGGCCGGACCTTGTCCAGGTAGATCTTGCCGCGGGCGTCGATGTCCGCGATCTCCACCTCGACCTTGTCGCCAACGTTGAGGAAGTCCTCGACCCGCTCGACCCGCTTGCCGTCGCCCACCTTGGAGATGTGCAGCAGGCCGTCGCGGCCGGGCAGCAGCGAGATGAACGCGCCGAACGCGGCGGTCTTGACCACCGTGCCGAGGAACCGCTCGCCGGCCTTGGGCAGGGTCGGGTTGGCGATCCCGTTGATCCGGTCCACGGCGGCCTGCGCCGACGGGCCGTTGGTCGCGCCGACGTAGATCGTGCCGTCGTCCTCGATGGAGATCTCGGCGCCAGTCTCGTCCTGGATGGCGTTGATGGTCTGCCCCTTCGGGCCGATCACCATGCCGATCTTGTCCACCGGGATCTTGACGGTGGTGACCCGGGGCGCGTAGTCCGACATCTCGGCCGGGGCCTCGATCGCCGCCTGCATCACCCCGAGGATGGTCTGCCGGGCCTCGTTCGCCTGCTGGAGCGCGGCGGCGAGCACATCCGACGGGATGCCGTTGAGCTTGGTGTCGAGCTGGAGCGCGGTGACGAACTCCGGCGTGCCGGCGACCTTGAAGTCCATGTCACCGAACGCGTCCTCGGCACCGAGGATGTCGGTCAGCGTCACGTACTGGGTCTTGCCGTCGACCTCGTCGGAGATCAGGCCCATCGCGATGCC
This sequence comes from Micromonospora humida, assembly GCF_016901255.1. Taxonomy (NCBI): domain Bacteria; kingdom Bacillati; phylum Actinomycetota; class Actinomycetes; order Micromonosporales; family Micromonosporaceae; genus Micromonospora; species Micromonospora humida. The sequence continues at coordinate 374,137 of NZ_JAFEUC010000002.1, read as the reverse complement.
GGCCACCGGCGCCTTGAGCGGCACACCGGCCGACAGCAGCGCCAGCGTCGAGGCGCAGACCGACCCCATCGAGGTCGAGCCGTTGGAGCCGAGCGCCTCGGAGACCTGCCGGATGGCGTACGGGAACTCCTCGCGCGACGGCAGCACCGGCAGCAACGCCCGCTCGGCCAGCGCGCCGTGGCCGATCTCCCGCCGCTTCGGCGAGCCGACCCGGCCGGTCTCCCCGGTCGAGTACGGCGGGAAGTTGTAGTTGTGCATGTAACGCTTGCGGTTCTCCGGGGAGAGGGTGTCCACCATCTGCTCCATGCGCAGCATGTTCAGCGTGGTGACCCCGAGGATCTGGGTCTCGCCCCGCTCGAACAGCGCGGAACCGTGCACCCGGGGCAGCACGCCGACCTCGGCGGTGAGCGGCCGGATGTCGCGCGGCCCCCGGCCGTCGATGCGGACCTGCTCGCGCAGCACCCGGTTGCGGACCTCGGACTTGGTCAGCGAACGGAAGGCGGCGGAGAGTTCCTTCTCCCGGCCCTCGAACCGACCGGTCAGCTCCTCGGCGACCTTGGCCTTGACCCGGTCCAGGGCCTCCTCACGGTCGGCCTTGCCGGCGATCTGGAGCGCCTCGGCCACCTCGGCGCGGACCAGCTCGGCCACCGCCTGGTAGACGTCGTCCTGATAGTCGAGGAAGACCGGGAACTCGGTGACCGGCTTGGCGGCCACCTCGGCCAGCTCGCTCTGCGCCCGGCACAGCTCGCGGATCGCCGGCTTCGCGGCCTCCAGGCCGCTGGCGACGATCTCCTCGGTCGGGGCGGTCGCGCCGGCCGCGATCAGGGTCACCGCGTGCGGCGTCGCCTCGGCCTCGACCATCATGATCGCGACGTCGCCGTCGTCGAGCGCCCGGCCGGCCACCACCATGTCGAAGGTGGCGCGGGCCAGCTCCTCCAGGGTCGGGAACGCCACCCACTGGCCGTCGACGTGGGCCACCCGGGTCGCCCCGATCGGGCCGGAGAACGGCAGGCCGGACAGCTTCGTCGACATCGAGGCCGCGTTGATGGCGACCACGTCGTACGGGTGCTGCGGGTCGAGCGCGAGGACGGTCTCGACGACCTGGACCTCGTTGCGCAGGCCCTTGACGAACGACGGGCGCAGCGGCCGGTCGATCAGCCGGCAGGTGAGGATCGCGTCCTCGCTGGGCCGGCCCTCACGGCGGAAGAACGAGCCGGGGATGCGGCCCGCGGCGTACATCCGCTCCTCGACGTCGACGGTCAGCGGGAAGAAGTCGAACTGCTCCTTCGGGTGCTTACCGGCGGTGGTGGCGGAGAGGACGACCGTCTCGCCGAGCTGGGCGATGACGGAGCCGGCGGCCTGGCGGGCCAGCCGGCCGGTGGAGAAGGTGATCTCACGGGTGCCGAAGGACCCGTTGTCGATCACGGCGGTGCGGGATTCGGTGCCGAGGTTGGTCTCGGTCATGTGCTGCGGTACTCCTTCGCGTCGTGGGCCCCACGACACCGGAGCTGCTCAGACGGCCGGTCTTCGATCGAAGCGCCCGGGTGGCCGGCATGATGCCGGGATGCCCGGGGGCCACTACCGGAGACCGGTACGCTGACCGGCTCCCTCTCGGGTGGTCGCGCGGCCCTCTTCTTCTGGTGGTGCCGAGCGGGGGAGCGACCCGGTGGCCGCTCCCCCGTCACGTCATCGGCGCAGGCCGAGCCGCTCGATCAGCGACCGGTAGCGGTTGATGTCCTTCTTCTGGACGTAGTTGAGCAGCCGACGGCGCCGACCGACCAGCAGCAGCAGCCCACGGCGGCTGTGGTGGTCGTGCTTGTGCACCTTCAGGTGCTCGGTCAGCTCCGCGATCCGCTTGGTGAGGACCGCGACCTGGACCTCCGGCGAACCGGTGTCGCCCTCGGCGGTCGCGTACTCCGTGCGGATCTTGGCCTTGGCTTCCTGGTCGAGCGCCATGTTCTCCCTGTTTCGGTGGGTTGACAACTGGTGTCCGTCGTTCGGGTCCGCGTGGACCGGAGACGGACGAACCTCGCACCCGCGGCGTCGTGCAGGCACGCGAGGCCCCGCGTCGGTCATCCGACGTCACCGCCACACTACCAGCCCGTCGCGGAACCGCCCGGTCAAGCCCCACGCGGCGGGCGTCGGGGGCCCGTACACCCCACCCGCCGGGCCGGTCAGGCGACCGCCAGCCGGGTCCGCGCGACGTCCTCGGCCATCTGCGCCAGCAGCGGCTCGATCGCGTCGTACCGGATCTGGCCGCGCAGGTGGGCGGCGAAGTCGAGGGCGACCTGCTCGCCGTACAGGTCGCCGGCGAAGTCCAGCACGTGCGCCTCGACCCGGCGCTCCCGGCCGGCGAACGTCGGGTTGGTGCCGATCGAGATGGCCGCCGGCAGCCGCTCGATGCCCCCGCGTACCAGCCAGCCGGCGTACACCCCGTCGGCGGGCACCGCCGCGTGCGGCGGGCAGCGCAGGTTGGCGGTGGGGAAACCCAGCTCCCGGCCGCGCTGGTCGCCCAGCACCACCACCCCCTCGAGGCGGTGCGGCCGGCCGAGCACGACGGTCGCCGCCGCCACGTCCCCGGCCTCGATCCGGGCCCGGACGTACGTCGAGGAGAAGACCGTGCCGTCGGCGGCGACCAGCGGGGCGTTCTCCACCGCGAAGCCGTAGGTGCGGCCGAGCTGTTCGAGCAGCGCCACGTTCCCGGCGGCCCGGTGCCCGAACCGGAAGTTGTCCCCCACCACGACCAGCGCCGCGTGCAGGTGTTCGACCAGGATGTCGTGCACGAACGCCTCGGCCGGCAGCCGGGACAGCTCGGCGGTGAACGGCACCACGCACAACACGTCGACCCCGAGCGCCTCGATCAGCTCCGCCTTGCGGATGGGCTCGGTGAGCACGGCCGGGTGCGCGCCCGGGCGGACCACCTCGGCCGGGTGCGGGTCGAAGGTCACCACCACCGACCGTACGCCCAGCTCACGGGCCCGCGCCACGGCGTGTCCGATGGTCGCCTGGTGCCCCCGGTGCACGCCGTCGAAGACGCCGATGGTGACGACCGACCGCCCCCAGTCACCGGGTGCCGCCTCGTACCCCCGCCACCGCTGCATGCCGCTCCTTCCCTGCTCCGCCGCTGACCGGCTCACACCCGTACCCACCGCCGCCGGTCGTGCCGGCCGTCGTCCCCGCACCCGTCCCCGCTGTGCCGTCCGGCCGTGCCGGCCGACGGCCCGGTCAGGCCGGGGCGAGCACGATCTCCGCGCGGGCCCGGCCGTCCCGCTCGCTGACGATAGCGATCAGGCCGCCGTCCGGTCCGAAGACGGCGTACGGTCCGGCGATGCCCACCGGGTCCAGCGGGCCGCCGTGGGAGAGCACCTTCGCCTCGTCGGCGCTGGCCTGCCGACGGGAGAAGTACCTGTCGGCGGCGGTGTCGAGGGGCAGGGTGACCACCTCGGGCGCGCGCTGCTCCAGCGTCGCGAGGGTCGCCGACTCGGCCAGGGTGAAACTGCCCACAGCGGTACGCCGCAGCGCGGTGAGGTGTCCGCCGACGCCGAGCGCCAGGCCCGCGTCCCGGGCCAGCGCCCGGATGTACGTCCCCGAGGAGCAGTCGACGTCGATGTCCACGTCGACCACGTCCGGGGTGTCCCGGCGGATCGCCGACACGTCGAGCCGGGAGACGGTGACCCGGCGGGCGGGCAGCTCGACCTGCTCGCCGTCCCGGACCCGCTTGTACGCCCGCTCCCCGTTGATTTTGATGGCGCTCACCGCGCTGGGCACCTGGTCGATCTCACCGGTCAACGGCACGAACGCGGCCCGGATCGCGGCGTCGGTCAGCGCACCGGCAGGCGTGGTCCCGATCACGTCGCCCTCGGCGTCGTCGGTGACCGTGGACTGGCCGAGCCGGACCGTCGCGGTGTAGCTCTTGCCCGCCCCGATCACGTACGTCAGCAACCGGGTGGCCCGGCCGACCCCGATCACCAGCACCCCGGTCGCCATCGGGTCGAGGGTGCCGCCGTGCCCGACCCGGCGGGTGCGGGCCAACCGGCGGATGCGCGCCACCACGTCGTGCGACGTCATGCCGCCGGGCTTGTCGACCACGATCAGACCGTCACCGTTCACGACCGCCAAGCCTGCCAGACGGGTCCACCCCGCCCGCCACCGCACGGCACATCGCGCGCCGTCGGACCCGGCGCCCCACCTGGGTCCCGGCCCGCCGACCACCGTACGGCCGGACGGGTCGCCCCCGGTGGCTGCTCAGCGCACCGCGCCGACCACCGCCCACCTGCCGGACCGCAGCCGCAGCAGCACGCCGACGAGGCGGATCACCACGAGCAGGGTGAGGCCGGCCCAGATACCGCCCAGACCGAGGTCGAACGCGTAGGAGAGCCAGATCGCCGGCAGGAAGCCGCCGACCGCCGCGACCACTGTCAGGTTGCGCAGGTAGCGGATGTCGCCGGCACCGATGAGCACACCGTCGAGGGCGAACACCACCCCGGCGAACGGCTGCATCGCCACGAACCAGGGCCACGCCACCATCGCCTGCCCGCGTACCTCGGGATCGGAGCTGAACAGGGACGGCACGACGCCGGACCCGGCGGCGATCAGCACCGCGAAGGCCACTCCGCACACGCCGCCGAGCAGCGCGAACCGGCGGGCCAGGGCGCGTGCACCGGCGGCGTCGCCCGCGCCCAGTGTCGCCCCGATCAACGCCTGCGCGGCGATCGCCAACGCGTCGAGCAGCAGCGCGGTGAAGAACCACAGTTGCAGCGCGATCTGGTGGGCCCCCACGGCGGCGGCACCGAACCGGGCGGCGACGGCGGTGGCGGACAGGAAGCTGGCCTGGAAGGCGAGCCCCCGGATGAGCAGGTCCCGGCTGAGCACCAACTGCTGGCGGATCAGCGCCGGTCGGGGCCGCACGCCCACCCGCTCCCGCAGCAACGCCCCCACGAACAGGGCACCCGAGACGGTCTGGGCGATCGCGTTGGCCACCGCCGAACCGGCCACGCCGAGTCCGGCGGGGTAGACCAGCAGGGGGCAGAGCAGCGCGGAGAGCAGGTTCGGCCCGAGCACGAACAGCAGCGGGCGGCGGGTGTCCTGGATGCCGCGCAGCCAGCCGTTGCCGGCGGCGGCCAGCAGCAGCCCGGGCGCGCCGAGGGCCGCGATCCGCAGCCACTGCCCGGCGGTGTCGGCCACCTCGCCACCACCACCGGCGAGGGTACGCGCCAGCGCGTCACCGCCGAACTGCATGCCGACGGCCACCAGTACGCCCACCCCGAACGCCAGCCAGGACGCCTGGACACCCTCGGCCAGCGCCGCAGCCCGGTCACCGGCACCGAACCGGCGGGCCGCCCGCCCCGTGATGCCGTACGCCAGCACGGTGCCGAGCCAGGCGGTGAGCGTCAGCACCGTGCCGCCGACGGCGAGGGCGGCCAGCGGGACCCGGCCCAGGTGCCCCACGACGGCAGTGTCGACCAGCACGTAGAGCGGTTCGGCCGCCAGCACCACCAGGGCGGGCAGGGCGAGTGCGGCGATCCGGCGCGGCGAGGCGAGCGCGGTGGCGGTGGCGGTGGACTGGCTCATCGCCGCCGATCCTGGCACGCCTGCGGTAAGGAACGCAAGCCTTGGCATCGCTTACCGAGCGAGGGTCGGCGGAAGCCGCCCGGCGAGGGACACGATCGCGGGGGACGAGATGAGCGCGGATGGCGGAGTGGTGAGGTGGGGTGCTGCGGCCGAGCCGGCCGGACTCAGCGGGGGGGTGGGGTGTGCCCGGCCCTGCCTGGACGGCCGATCCCACCGGCACACCGAGGCAGGCCGAGCCGACCGGGCTGAGGTCGGCCGCCGCGCCGAGCCGACCGGGCCGGGGCAGGCTGGGGCGCACCCGACTGAGGAAGGCCGAGCCGATCGGGCCGGGGCGGGCCCGGCTGACGGGTATCGGTACGACCACCGCAGGTCGAACACGACCCGGCCGAACGACCTCTGGAGGGGCTCTCACCCGGCCTGTCGGACACGGCTCGGGCCGGGCGGCCTCCGGGCACGGCTCGGCGGAGCCGGTCGAACCCGGCTCGGAGCGAGCCGCCCTCGTACACCGCCGGACCGGATGGACACGGCCCGGCTCGGCCGCGCCGAACGCGTCCGGAGCCGGGAACGGTAGGGCTGAGCGCAACCGGGTGCCGGGGCGGTCCGGACGGGCGGCAGGCCAGGCCCGGCCACGCAAAACCGGGCAGCCACGGCCTGCGGCCGGGGGCGGGATCGCGGCCGGGCGGGGTCAAGCTGAAAAGCAGTCGGTGCCGGACCGGGCCGACGCCAGGGCGGGACGACCCGGAGCATGCGTTACGGCCGGGCCGCGCCTGGGGGTAGCGAGCCCGACCAGCGGCGGGACGACGGTTCGGTGCCGAGTCCGGTGGGGTGGGTGAAAACGAGCCGGGCGGGGCCGGACCGCGCACGACCACCGGAGCCAGGCTGAGTCGGAACTCAGCCGGGCAGCGGGGTCATCGCCGGTTCGGCAGGGTCACTGGCGGGTGTCCATCGAGGTCTGCAACGCGCGGCGCATCTGCTCGCGGGCCTCGTCGGTGGTCTCGGTCTTGGGCTTGGTCGCCATGGCGGTGTCCTTCCAGGGTGCGGACCACCGAACAGGTGGCCCGGACGGGCGGTCCTGCTGAGCGCCGGGAAGGCGGCCCGGGATCACCGGAGCGGCTCGCCTGGCAGCGTGAGCCCGGGTCGGTCAGACCCTGGAGGGAGGCGGCACCGGGTGTGGCACCACCGCCCGCGACCTGCGTCGCGGCGCGACGTCGGCCTCTCCCAAGTTAACGTTTACTTTCCACATGCTGCCCACTCTTCCCGTCATCTGGACGGGCCTGGCAAGCATCCCGAGAGCAGCCCAGACCGACCTGCACGCATCGACACGGGTCGCGCATCACCCGGACCCCGTCGGGGTTCCCCGTGACCCGTGGGATCGAGCAGGCCCATACCGGCCACGAGACGGCACCGCTGAACCGGCCGGCCCAGGCACGGGACACCCAGGCAGGCTGTGGGCGCGGAACCCAGCCGGGCCGGCACGGAAACCGGGCGAGCCGGCGCAGAACCCGGGCGAGCCGGCGCGGGAACCGGGCGAGCGGAGCCGGGCGGGCCAGACAAGGCAAGGCAGGGCCCGTGCCACCCGGTGGCGCGGGCCAGGTCGGGCGGGCAGGGCGGAAACGGGCCGGGCGACCTACCGGAGCGGGATCGCTGGGCAGGTCCGCGTCGCCGCTCCTGCCGGGCCCGCAGCGGCCGTCACCCGACGGTGGAAGCGGTCAGCGGGCCAGGAAGTGCCAGCCGAGCCACCACCAGAACCCGAACACGCCGATCCGGCCTACCGGCACCGGACCGACCTCGTACCGCATGACGTAGGCGCAGACGTCGCCCAGTGACGGAATCCGGGAACCTTCCCGGCGGGCGGCCCACTCCACGGCCGCGAAGAGCACCAGCGAGGCGAGGAAGCCGCTGATGGCGAGCGTGCGCATCATCGCCGTACCAGCCCCCAGAACGCGGCCAGCCAGGCGAACCAGGCCGCCGAGCGGACCAGTTCGTCCTCCAGCAGCGGATCGGCCAGGCGGGAGAAGGTGGGGAACTCGTCGCCGACCGCCATGACGAAGGTGGCCCCTTCGAGCACCCCGAACAGCGCGGCCGGGAGCAGCCACCAGACGGTGCCCCGGCCCAGCCGGCGCGGTGCCGGCCGACGTTGCACCCGGTTGCCGAGGCCGAGCCAGATCAGCGCACCGCCGGTGCCCAGCGTCCAGATGTTGGCCTGTGCCGAGAACGACGGGAACTGCCCACCGACCAGGGAGAGGCAGGCCAGCACCGGCACGGTGACCACCGGCCTGTCCCAGGCGCGGGAGACGTCCACGGCGATCTCGTGCGGCTGCTCCATCGTCCGATTCTCCCCGGGGTCACCGTGTGCGGGAAGACCGACACCCGTCGGCGTCGGCGGGGTCACCGGTCAGCGCACCGGCCAACTCCGCCCTGATGAGGGCGATGACCTGCTCGGCGTCGCCCGATCCGGTGAAACCGGCGGCGAAGCGGTGACCTCCGCCACCCAGCGCCACCGCCACCGCGCTGACGTCGACGGCACCCTTGCTGCGCATCGACACCGCCCACTCGGCCGGCCCGACCTGCTTGAGCACGCACGCGACGTCCGCCTCGGCGGTGCAGCGGACCGAGTCGATAAGCGATTCCAGCACGTACGGCTGCTGGTCGTGCCGGGCCAGGTCGTCGAGGGTGGCGTCGGTCCAGACCAGGCCGTGGCCGGCGGCGGCCTCCGGTTCGAGCCGGGCCCGACCCAGCACCTCGCCGAAGAGCCGGACCGCGCCGAACGGCCGGGTGTCGAAGACCTGGCGGGAGATGTCCCCGGGGTGCAGGCCGGTGGCGAGCAGCCGGGCGGCGAGCCGGTGCACCTCGGGGGTGGTGGCCGCGAACCGGAACGAGCCGGTGTCCGTGGTCAACGCGACGTAGAGGCCCGTCGCGATCTCGGCGTCCAGCGGCACGTCGAGCCGGGAGAGCAACTGCTCGGCGACGACCGAGGTCGCCGCCGCTGTCGGATCGACCAGATGTACCGCGCCGAAGCCGGTGTTCGAGGCGTGGTGGTCGAGAACGATCGAGGTGCCGGCGGTGTCGAGCCGGTCGACCAGGTCACCGAGCCGCGACTCGCTCGCGGCGTCGAAACAGACCACCAGATCCGGATCCGGGTACGCCTCGGCCGCCGGCACCAGCAGATCGAGCCCCGGCAGCCAGCGGAACGGCTCCGGCACCCCGGGCGGCCCCGGGAAGGTGGCCTGCAACCGGCGTACGCCGAGCCGGCGCAGCCCCAGCCCGAAGCCGAGCATGCTGCCCAGCGCGTCGCCGTCCGGGTTGACGTGACAGATCAGCAGCACCCGGGCATCGGCCGGCAGACCGCGTACCGCTGCGACGGCGGCGGCCCAGTCGTCCTCGCCGGGGCCGGCGGACGGCGACCCGGTACGGAGCTGGTCGGCCGTGCCCGGGGCGGCCGTCACCGCCGGTCCGTGGCGGACGTGTCGGTGGTGGCGTCGTCGTCCGCCTCGTCGTCCTCGTCGTCGACCCGGTACGGCTGGGCGTCGCCCGCGTACTTGGCCTGGGCGGCCAGCCGCTGCACCTCGGCGTCGGCGTGCCGGGCCTGGGCGAGCAGGTCGTCGATCTGCTTGACCTGGTCCTGCACGTCGTCGAGGACGAAGGTCAGGGAGGGCGAGTGGCGCAGCCCGAGGGCCTTGCCGACGGTGCTGCGCAGCATGCCCTTGGCGCTCTCCAGCGCGGCGGCGGTGCTGGCCTGTGCCGTCGCGTCACCGAGGACGGTGTAGAAGACGGTGGCGTCGCGCAGGTCGGCGGTGATCCGGGCGTCGGTGATGGTGATCATCCCGAGCCGGGGGTCCTTGATCTGGCTCCGCACCACCGAGGCGACCAGTTCGCGAATCCGCTCGGCGTGCCGGCGAACCTTGGCCGGATCAGTCATGTCCCCCACCTCCAGGGCGTTCCTTCCGCGGCTGGAGCGGCGACGCGGGCGTCACCGGGACCAACCACCCAACACCTCGAACACTACCCGCGCGCCACCCCCACCCGCCCGCCCCCACCCCGCCCCACCACCCCGCACTCCCGCCTCCCCCACGTCCCACCCAGCCCGACCCTGCCTCACCCCGCCCCGCCCCGGTGATCAAGAAGTTTGCGTCAATTGATCAAGAGGTTCGCGTCAACCTGAAGATCGAAGCTGACGCAAACCTCTTGATCAACGCGAACAGGCGGGGCGGGGCGGGGGCGGGCGTGGGGCGGGGGCGGGAGCTGGTGGGTGGGTGGGGAGAGGGGGTCAGTCTTCGGGGGTGTGGAGGTGGCGGCGAACGGAGAGGAGCTCGATCTCGGGGCGGGCGGCGACCAGGCGTTCGCAGGAGTCGAGCACGTCGCGGACGTGGGTCGCCTCGGCGGCCACCACGGCCACCCCGATCTCGGCCCGCCCGTGCAGGTCGAGCGCGCCCACCTCGGCGGCCGACACCTCGAAGCGGCGCAGCGCCGCCACGATGGGCCGGACATAGGAGCGCTTCGCCTTGAGGGATCGGGAGTCACCCGGCAGGAGCAGGTCGAAGAGTGCGGTTCCGGTATACATCGCCACGGACGTTACGGAAGCGGCCCGGACATGCTCAAGGGGTTTACGCCGGGTGGCGTAAACCCCTTGAGCACTGTTGTCAGCCTCGGATCAGGCGCGCGGCTTCTCCCGCATCTCGAAGGTCTCGATGGTGTCGCCGACCTGGACGTTGTTGAAACCGCCCAGAGTCAGACCACACTCGAAGCCTTCGCGGACCTCCGTCGCGTCGTCCTTGAACCGCTTGAGCGAGCTGATCGTGAGGTTGTCCGCCACGACCGCCCCGTCCCGCAGCAGCCGCGCCTTGGCGTTGCGGCGGATGATGCCGGACCGGACGATGCAACCGGAGATGTTGCCGATCTTGGACGAGCGGAAGACGTCGCGGATCTCCGCGGTGCCCAGCTCGACCTCCTCGTACTCCGGCTTGAGCAGCCCCTTGAGCGCGGCGTCGATCTCCTCGATGGCCTGGTAGATGACGGTGTAGTACCGGATCTCCACGCCCTCGCGGTCGGCGATCTCGCGGACCTTGTTGGCGGCCCGCACGTTGAAGCCGATGATCGTGACCGCCTCGGACGAGGCGCTCGCGAGCATGACGTCGCTCTCGGTGATCGCACCCACGCCCCGGTGGATGATCCTGAGCTGGACCTCCTCGGGGATGTCGAGGTTGAACAGCGCGTCCTCGAGGGCCTCCACGGAACCGGAGACGTCGCCCTTGAGCACCAGGTTGAGCGAGGTCTTCTCGCCCTCCTTGAGCTGCTCCATGAGCGTTTCGAGAGTGGCCCGACCGCGGGAGTTGGCGAAGGACGCCGCCCGCCGTCGTGCCTGCCGCTGCTCGGCGATCTGCCGCACCGTGCGGTCGTCCTCGGCGGCCAGGAAGGTGTCACCCGCACCCGGCACCGCGGTCAGACCGAGCACCAGGACCGGACGGGCCGGACCGGCCTCGGCGACCTGGTTGCCGTTCTCGTCGAGCATGGCGCGGACCCGGCCGTGGGCCCCACCGGCGACGATCGAGTCGCCCGCCCGCAGGGTGCCCTTCTGCACCAGCACCGTCGCCACCGCACCGCGACCCTTGTCCAGGTGCGCCTCGATGGCCACACCCTGCGCCGGCCCGTCGATCGGAGCGGTCAGCTCCAGCGACGCGTCGGCGGTCAGCAGGACCGCCTCCAGCAGCTCGTCGATGCCGATGCCCGGCTTGGCCGCCACGTTGACGAACATGGTGTCGCCGCCGTACTCCTCGGCGACCAGGCCGTACTCGGTCAGCTGCTGGCGGACCTTGTCGGGGTTCGCCTCCGGCTTGTCGACCTTGTTGACCGCGACCACGATCGGCACGTCGGCCGCCTTGGCGTGGTTGAGCGCCTCGATCGTCTGCGGCATGACGCCGTCGTCGGCCGCCACCACCAGCACCACGATGTCGGTGACCTGCGCACCACGGGCACGCATGGCGGTGAACGCCTCGTGACCCGGGGTGTCGATGAAGGTCACCGCGCGGTCCTCGCCCTCGTGCGGGACGTGGACCTGGTACGCGCCGATGTGCTGGGTGATGCCACCCGCCTCGCCGGCCACCACGTTCGCCTTACGGATCGCGTCGAGCAGCTTGGTCTTACCGTGGTCGACGTGACCCATGACGGTCACCACCGGCGCACGGCTGACCAGGCGGTCCTCCGCGACCTCGGCGTCGAGGTCGATGTTGAACTGCGCGAGCAGCTCGCGGTCCTCGTCCTCCGGGCTGACGATCTGCACGTCGAAGCCGAGGTGCTCACCCAGCAGCAGCAGGGTCTCGTCGGAGCAGGACTGGGTCGCGGTGACCATCTCGCCCAGGTTGAACATCTCCTGGACCAGCGAACCCGGGTTGGCGTTGATCTTGTCGGCGAAGTCCGACAGCGAGGCGCCACGGGAGAGCCGGACGACCTGACCCTGACCCCGGGGGGCACCCGAGCTCATGGTCGGGGCCGACAGGTTGTCGAACTCCTGTCTGCGCTGCTTCTTGGACTTGCGACCACGGGTCGGCCGGCCACCCGGACGCCCGAAGGCACCCGCGGCGCCGCCGCCACGGCCACGACCGCCACCACCGGGACGACCACCGCCACCGGCCGGGGCACCCGGACGGAAACCACCGCCGGGAGCGCCACCGCCGCCACCGGGGCCACCACGGTAGCCACCGCCGCCGGCGCCACCGCCGCCACCGGGACCGCCACGGAAGCCACCGCCACCGCCACCACCGGGACGGAAGCCACCGCCACCGCCACCGGGACGACCGGCACCGCCGCCGGGGCCGCCACGACCGCCACCGGGGCCGCCGGGGCGACCGGTGGTGGGCCGCTGGCTCGGCATCGAGGCCGGGCTGGGCCGCGGCGGCATCGACGCCGGGCTCGGCCGCGGGGGCATGCCGGCCGGGCTCGGCCGGGGACCGCCGCCGCCGGCCGCCGGGGGCCGCTGCTGGCCACCCTGGATGCCGAACGGGTTGTTACCGGCGCCGCGCGCCGGGGGACGACCACCGGGCCGGGCACCCGGGCCCGCCGGGGGACCACCGGGCCGGCCGGCGGCCGGGGTACCCGGACGCGGCGGTACGGCGTTCGGGCCGGGACGCGGACCCGGACGCGGGCCACCCTCGGTGGGCGGCTCCCGCCGGACGTTGTCCCGCTGCTGCTGCCGAGCGGCCTGAGCGGCCTTGACCGCCGCCTCCTGCTCGGCCTTCAACGCGGCGGCACGCGCCTCGGCGGCAGCCACCTCGATGTCGTGTGCGCTCGCCGGCTTGGCGACCGGGGTCACCGGCTGCGGCGGGCCGGGGACCGGGCCCTTGGGCTTCGGTCCAGGGGTCGGCGCGGCCGGCCGCCGGGGCGGCATCGGTCGGGCCGAGACCCGGGGGGCACCCGGGGTCGGGGTCGGCGTCGGGGTCGGTGCCGGGCTCGGGGCCGCCGCCGGAGCGGACGGTGCCGACGAACCACCGGCGGACGCGACGAATGCGCCACGCAGTCGTCGGGCGACGGGCGCCTCGACGGTGCTGGACGCGGACTTCACGAACTCGCCCATTTCCTTCAGCTTGGCGAGCACTGTCTTGCTTTCGACCCCGAGCTCCTTAGCAAGCTCGTGTACGCGGGCCTTACCTGCCACTGCACTCCTCACTCCGAGGTCGTGCGGGCAGCACCCGCAGCGACCTCACTCCTGCACTTGAAGCCTGGTCATTTCAGGGACTTCATCGTGTGCTCATGTCGGTCGTCCTACCTTGCTAGCGACCCTCGCCCGATCGGGTTGACCGGACGTAGTGGTTGGCGCATCGACGTGCTCCGCGACGGCACCGTGATCGGGGACCCCGGTGAGTCGCAGCGCCCGCCCGAAGGCGCGACGCCGCACCGCCAGCGCGAAGCAGGCCGGATCCGGGTGCAGGTTCGCTCCCCGACCCGGCAGACTGCGGCTCGGATCAGGCCGGAGACTGTGACCATCCTCGTCACCGACCGCGACGATCCGCAGCAGTTCGCTGGCCGGCGCACGTTTCCGGCAACCCACACAGGTGCGCTCCGGATGCGCGCGTCGTACCACTGGAAGAAGTCTACCCCTAGCCGGCCGAGATCGCTCCGCCCGGCTCCGGGACGTGCTCGCCTCCACCCCGACCGCCGGCGCCCGGCTGCTCCGCGTCGGACCGGATGTCGATCCGCCAACCGGTCAACCGGGCGGCAAGCCGGGCATTCTGCCCCTCCCGGCCGATCGCCAGGGAGAGCTGGAAGTCCGGGACGGTCACCCGGGCCGTACGGGTGGCCAGGTCGACCACCTCGACCCGCAGCGCCTTGGCCGGCGAGAGCGCGTTACCGACGAACGTCGCCGGGTCGTCCGACCAGTCGATGATGTCGATCTTCTCGCCGTGCAGCTCACTCATCACCGCGCGGACCCGCTGGCCCATCGGCCCGATGCAGGCGCCCTTGGCGTTCACACCCTGCACGGTGGACCGGACGGCGATCTTGGTGCGGTGACCTGCCTCACGGGCGATCGCCCCGATCTCCACGGTGCCGTCGGCGATCTCCGGCACCTCCAGCGCGAAGAGCTTCTTCACCAGCGCCGGGTGCGACCGGGACAGGGTGATCTGCGGCCCGCGCATCCCCTTGGTCACGTGCACCACCACGCAGCGGATCCGCTCGCCGTGGGTGTACCGCTCGCCGGGCACCTGCTCGGACTGCGGCAGCACGCCCTCCAGCTTGCCCAGGTCGACGCTGACGATGCCCTTCTCGCTGCGCGCCTCGTGCGCCTGCACCACGCCGGTGACCAGGTCACCGTCGCGGCCGACGTACTCGCCGAAGTGCACCTCGTCGGTGGCCTCCCGCAGCCGCTGGAGGATCACCTGCTTGGCGGTCATCGCCGCGATCCGGCCGAAGTCGTGCGGGGTGTCGTCCCACTCCCGCACCACGCTGCCGTCGTCGTCCAGCTCCTGGGCGTAGACCAGGGCGGCGCCGTTCTTACGGTCGATCTCCACCCGGGCGTGCGACTCGGCGCCGTCGGTGTGCCGGTAGGCGGTCAGCAACGCGGTCTCGATCGCCGCGAGGATCGTGTCGAACGGGATCTCCCGCTCGCGCTCCAGTGCGCGCAGCGCCGCGAGGTCGATGTTCACCTCTCCTCGTCCTCCACATCATCGTCGTCATCTTCGTCGGTGTCGTCGCCGACCTCGTCGATCTCGTCCGCCTCGTCGAGGCGGTGGAACTCGACCTGGACCCGGCCGGGGCCCAGCTCGGCGTAGCGGTGCTCCACCGGACCGGACTCGGTCTCCAGCACCACGCGCTCGTCGTCGGCCGCCGTCACCCGCCCGGTGACCTGCCGGTCCACGGCGGGCTCGCCGGCCCGTACGGTCACCTTCACCAGCCGGCCGGCGTTGCGCCGCCAGTGCCGGGGCAGGGTCAGCGGGCGGTCCACCCCCGGGGAGCTGACCTCCAACTGGTACTCCCCCGCCACGATGTCCCCGCCGGACTCCTCGGCCGCGTCCAGCGCCGCCGAGACCGCCCGCGAGACGACCGCGACCGCGTCCAGGTTGATCCCGCCGTCGGCGTCCACGATCACCCGGACCACGTGCCGGCGGCCGGCCCGGGAGACCGAGACGTCCTCCAGGTCGTAGCCCGCCCCGGCGACCACCGGCTCGATCACCGCGCGCAGCCGGTCACGACGGGCGGCCAGGTCACCCCGGGATGCGCCGGCACGGTCGCCGCCCCGGGGACCGTCGGTGCGGCGGGAGCGTCCCGCCGGTGCCGTCGGCCTGGTGGCACGGCCACGCTGCGTCATCTGGGCACCCTTCTCCTGGTCGGCGGCGGTCGTCGGACCGGCACGCCGGGACGCCACCGGGGCGGCAGCGCCGGTGGCTGCGCAGAGCGTAACGCGCCGTCGGTACGGCGGCCCCGGCGGCGCACCGACGGCGGTCGCCCGGCGGACGCCGGGCATGGTGTTGACTTGTCCGGTGGCCACGGGCAGAACAACGACGCACCACGACGCAACGGGGCAGTCCCGGCGTACCGTGCTGCGGGCCGGCGCGCTCCTGGCGGCCGGCGTCGCCGCCGTACCGCTGACCGGGTGTGGTCTTCTCGACCGCGACGACCCGACCCCGCCGCCCGACCCGCTGGAACCCCTCGCGGCGGAGGCCCGGTCGCTGGCCGACCGGCACCGGGCCGCGATCGCCGCCGATCCGGGGCTGGCCGACCGGCTCACCCCGATCGCCGACGCGCACGCCGCGCACGCCGACGAGCTGCGCCGGGTGATCGGCCGCCCCGGACCCTCCGCCGCGGCGTCGCCGGACCCGTCCGCCGCCGGAGGTGACCGCGCCGCCGTGCTGGCCGCGCTACGGACGGCTGAGCAGCGCGGCCGGGACAACGCGGCGAAGGCGTGCGCCGACGCGCCGGGCGACCGGGCCGCCCTGCTCGGCGCGATCACCGCCGCCCGTGCCACCCACCTGGAGGCGCTGAAGTGAGCCGCTCCACCGCCCCCGCCACCCCCGGCGACGCGCTCGCCGGGGCGTTGGCCGCCGAATACGCTGCGATCTACGCCTACGGCCCGATCGGGGTGCACCTCACCGACGCCGACCGGCGGGCGGCCCGCGCCGCCGAGGCGGCCCACCGGTCCCGACGCGACGCGCTCGTGCTCCAGCTCAGCGCGGCCGGGGGAACGGTGCCGCCCGACCAGGCCGGCTACGCCCTGCCGTTCCCGGTCACCGACCGGGCCACCGCGCTGCGACTGGCGGTGCAGGTGGAGGAGCGCACCGCGGCGTTCTGGCGGGTGGCGCTGCCGGTCACCACCGGCGCGGACCGCACGCGGGCGCTCAACGCGCTGACCGACTGCGCGGTACGGGCCACCCGGTGGCGGCGCAGCGCGGGCCTCACCCCACTGACCGTCCCGTTCCCCGGCAGTCCCACCTGACCCACCGTCCGTACCCTGCGGTTGCGGTCCGCATACGGGGTATGCATACTCCGTCGCATGTCCATCCGTCACGGCCTGCTCGCCCTGCTCGAGCGCGGCCAGATGTACGGCTACCAGCTGCGGGCCGCGTTCGAGGAGTCGACCGGCTCCACCTGGCCGCTGAACATCGGTCAGGTCTACACCACCCTCAACCGGCTGGAACGCGACGGCCTGGTCCGTTCGCTGCCCGAGCACGAGGGCGGGCAGCGGCCGTACGAGATCACCGACGCCGGACGGGCGGACCTGGCGCTGTGGTTCGTCACCCCGATCAGCCGCAACGACCGCCCCCGCGACGAGCTGTCCATCAAGCTGGCCCTGGCGCTGACCACACCCGGGGTGGACGTGCGGGCGGTGGTGCAGACCCAGCGTGGCGCGACCATGCGTACATTGCAGGAGCTGACCCGGCTCAAGTACACCAGTGACCGGCCGGAGGACCTGCCCTGGCGGCTGGTGCTGGACGCGATGATGTTCCAGGCCGAGGCGGAGATCCGCTGGCTCGACCACTGCGAGACCAGCCTGGTCCGGCACCGGCCGGCGGCCCCCACCGCACGCAGCGGGTCACCGCCGGAGGTGGTGGAGCGGGCCGACCAGGAGGCACACCGGTGACCGGTCCCGACGGCGCGGTGCTCGAACTGCGCGACGTCCACCGCACCCACGGGGGCGGGGAGGCGGCCGTGCACGCGCTGCGCGGGGTGAGCCTCACCGTACGACCGGGCGAGCTGGTGGCCGTGATGGGCCCCTCCGGTTCGGGCAAGTCGACCCTGCTCACCCTCGCCGGTGGGCTGGACCGGCCGACCGGCGGGGAGGTGCTGGTCGAGGGGGAGTCGCTCGGCACGCTCGACGGGCGGCGGCTGGCCCGGCTGCGCCGTCGCCGGATCGGCTACGTCTTCCAGGATCTGAACCTGCTCGGCAGCCTCACCGCCGCGGAGAACGTGGCCCTCCCGCTGGAACTCGACGGGGTCGGCGTACGTCAGGCCCGGCGGGCGGCCCTGACGGCCCTGCAGGAGGTCGGCCTGGACGGGCTCGGCGGTCGCTTCCCCGACCAGATGTCCGGGGGTCAGCAGCAACGGGTGGCGATCGCCCGGGCGCTGGTCGGTGACCGGCGGCTGGTGCTCGCCGACGAGCCGACCGGGGCGCTGGACTCGCAGACCGGGGAGGCCGTGCTGCACCTGCTGCGCCGCCGGGTCGACGCGGGCGCGGCCGGGGTGCTGGTGACCCACGAGGCCCGGCACGCCGGCTGGGCCGACCGGGTGGTGTTCCTCCGCGACGGCGTCATGGTCGACTCCACCGCGCCGCTGGCCGGGGTGGAGCACCTGCTCTCCGGAATCGGCCGGTGAGCGCCCCGCCCCACCCGGACGGACCCTCGCCCGCCGACGGCCGGTCCGCCCGCACCGCCCGGCTCGCCGGCACGGTCGGGTCCTGGCGGGCGGCGCTGCGGATCGCCCGGCGGGAGGCGCGGCGGGCGCGGGGGCGTACCGCGCTGGTGCTGACGATGATCGCGCTGCCGGTGCTGGTGCTGAGCTTCGTGGCGGTCACCTACGACATGGCCGACCTCACCCGGGAGGAGAGTTTCGTCCAGCGGGCCGGCGCCGCCGACGTCGAGCTGAGCTGGGTGGCGGAGAACCCGATCCACCAGGACTCCTGGGGGGACACGAACTGGGCCCGTACGGGTGAGCAGGTGACCCGGGAGCGGCCGGTGGGCCGGGCGGAGATCGAGGCGCTGCTGCCGGCCGGCAGCAGCGCCAGCCGGGTGAGCTGGTGGGTGCCGTTCGAGGTGCGGATCGGCGACCGGACCAGGACCCTCGACGGGCGGGCGCTGGACCTGACCGACGCGGTGGCCCGCTCGACGGTGCGGCTGCGCTCCGGGCGGGTCCCCACCGCACCCGACGAGGTCGCGGTGAGCGCGCAGGCCGCCGCCCGGATGGGCGTCCGGGTGGGCGGGTCGGTCGACGCGGCCGACGGCACCCGCCGGTGGCGGGTGGTCGGCGTGGTCGAGTTCCCGGACCAGCTCGGGGAGATCGTCGCCCTGACCCCGGCCGGGCTGCCCCGGGACGGGCGGAGCTACGACGAGAGCTGGCTGGTCGACCTCCCCGGCCCGGTGGATGCCGCGCTGGTGGACCGGCTCAACGCGCACGGCGTGCTGGTCAGCGCCCGTAACCCGGTGCCGGGTGCCCGCTCCCCCGACGGGTCGACGCTCTACCTGCCCGATCCGGTGCTGGCGAGCAACACGGTGCTGGTCGGCGGCCTCGGTCTGCTGGAGGTCGTCCTGCTGGTCGGCCCGGCCTTCGCGGTGGGGGTCCGGCGGCGGCGGCGGGACCTGGCGCTGGTCGCGGTGGCCGGCGGCGACCCGGTGCACCTGCGGCGGATCGTGCTCGCCGACGGGGTGGTCCTCGGTGGGCTCGGGGCGGCGTGCGGGCTGCTGCTCGGGGTCACCGCCGCGCTCGTCGGCCGGTCGCTGGTCGAGGAGCACGTGCTGGGGGCCCGCAGCGGGGGCTACCGGGTCTTCCCGGCGGCGCTCGCCGCGATCGCGGCGGTCGCGGTGCTGGCCGGGGTGCTGGCCGCGCTCGCCCCGGCGCTGGCCGCCGCCCGGCAGGACGTGGTGGCCGGGTTGGCCGGTCGCCGGACCGCACCCCCGCACCGCCGCCGCTGGCTGCTCCTCGGGGTGGCGCTGACCGTGCTGGGCAGCGGAACCGCTGCCCTGGGTGCCGCGCGGGGCGACACCCCGCTGATCCTCGCCGGGTTGGTCCTGGGCGAGCTGGGCCTGGTCTTCTGCACGCCCATGCTGATCGGTCTGCTGGCCCGGTTCGGTCCGCTGCTGCCGCCCGCGCCCCGGATCGCGCTGCGCGACGCCAGCCGCAACCGCTCGTCGGCCGCCCCGGCCATCTCCGCGGTGATGGCCGCCGTCGCCGGCAGCGTCGCTCTGGGCGTCTACGTGGCCAGCAACGACGCCCGCGAACGAGCCGACTGGCAACCGGGGATGCCGCCGGGCCGGGTGCTGCTGCTGCGCGCCGACCGCGACGGCACCGGACCGCTGCCCCCGTTGCCGCTGATCACCGAGCGGGTGCGGGCCGAGCTGGGCACCGACGCGGTGCTGCCGGTGGCGACGCCCGGCTGCACCGAAGTGCGCGACCCGGGCGCCTACTGCACGGTCGCGCCGGTGCTGCCTGCCGGCCGGGCATGCCCGTACGACCCGGAGTCGTACCAGACAGCCGAGGCCCGCCGCGCGGCGCTGGACGACCCGCGCTGCGTCCCGCCGGTCCGCATCGTCAGCGGCTTCTACCTGCCCGCCATGGTCGACGACGGCACCGCCCTGGGGGTGCTCAGCGGCGCGCCGGCGGCCGAGGTGGCGGCGGCGGCCGCCGTGCTGCGGGCCGGTGGCGTGGTGGTGAGCGACCCCCGCTACGTGGTCGACGGCCGGGTGATGGTCCGGGTCGACCGGTCGACCGGCGGTTCCCGGCCGCCGGTGGCGAACACCGTCACCCTCCCCGGTCACCTGCTGCGTGACGGGTTGGCGGTGGACCGGCTGGTGCTCTCCCCCACGGCCGCCGCCCGGGCCGGTCTGCGCACGGAGCCTGTCGGTTTCGCCGTCGATACCCGGTCCGCGCCCACCGCCGCGCAGCTCGACCGGGTGGTCACCGCGCTGCGGCCGTTGCTGCCGGTGTCGGCGCAGATCGAGCGGGGTCCGCCCCGTTCGGAGCAGCGGCCGTTGCTGCTCCTGCTGGCGGCCGGTGCCGGGATGATCACCCTGGGCGCGGCCGGGGTGGCCACCGGGCTCGCCGCGGCGGAGGGCCGCCGGGACCTCTCCACGCTCGCGGCGGTGGGGGCCAGTCCCCGGGTACGCCGGGTGCTCTCGCTCTGCCAGGCGGGGGTGATCGCCGTGGTGGGCTCGGCGCTCGGCATCGCGGCCGGGCTCGGCTCCGCCCTGATCATCCTGACCTCGACGAACCGCCAGTACGCGCAGAGCTGGCCGACCCAGACGCCGTACCCGATGGTGGTGCCCTGGCAGACCCTCGGCGTGCTGGTGGTGGTGCCGCTGGTGGCGATGCTCGGTGCCGGCCTGTTCACCAGGTCCCGCCTCACTGTCGAACGCCGGCTGGACTGAGCGGCCCGCCGGGAGCCGGTGGGTGCGGACACCGCGTCGACCAGGCAGACTGGCCGGGTGCCCGTACTCGGAACCCTCACCCGGCGGCTCGGTCACCACACGTGGTTCGGTGCCACCATGCGCCTGCTCGTCCCCGTCGACCGGGCGGTCGGACGGCTCACCCGGGGTCGGGTGGTCGCGCTGGGGCTGGTCCCCTCGCTGATCATCACGACCACCGGGCACCGTTCCGGCCTGCCGCGCAGCAACCCCCTGCTGTACGTGCCGGACGGCGACGGGTTCGTGGTGATCGGCTCCAACTGGGGTCAGCGGCACCAGCCCGGTTGGGTGCACAACCTGCTCGCCCGGCCGCAGGCGGAGGTGGCCGTCAAGGGCCGTCGGCTCGCCGTCCGCGCCGACCTGGCGACCGGGGCCGAGCGGGAACGGCTCTGGCAGTTGCTGGTCACCGAGTGGCCGGCGTACCGGACGTACGTGCAGCGGGCCGGCGGCCGGGAGATCCACATCTTCCGGCTGGCGCCGACCGGTGCCGACCTGCCGTGACCGTGCCGGAGCCGGCAGCCGGAGTGGACCTGGACGATCCGCGTTGGCAGGTCGCCGGGCGGGTGGCCGACGCGGCGCGGCGACGCTTCCCGGCGGACATCCTCGCGGTGGCCGTGCACGGTCCGCTGGCGCACGGCGACGACGACGGTGGCGGGGACGCCGAGGTCGACCTGCTGCTGGTCACCTACCGGGCGGGCGGCGGCCCGGCCCCGTCGACCCGGCGGGTGGACGGGGTGCTGGTCGCGCTGACCGTGGCCGACGCCGACGGCTACCTGCGGCGGGCCCGGACGCTGACCCCGGCCTGGCCGCTGACCGCCGACCGGTACGTCACCACCGTCGCGCTGTACGACCCGACCGGCTGGCTGCGCACCCTGCGCGACGAGCACCTGGGCCGGCTGGCCCGGGCCCGGCCGGCCGAGTTCAGCACCGCCGCCCGGGACGCCTGGTACCGGGGCTGGGCGGCGCACGCCCGCGCGGCCCGGCTCGCCGAGTGGTACGAGACCGACCAGGCGCTGGTCATGCTGGGTGAGGCGCGGCTGGCGGCGGCCACGGTCAGCGGCCTGCTCAGCCGCACCTACTTCCGGGACCCGGGCGACGCGGTGCGGCGTACCGGGCTGGCCGGCGCGGACATGACCGAGGTGGGCCGGGTGCTGACCGGGCAGGCCGAGGAGCTGACCGCCCGGGGCCGACCGGTCGACGGCACGGTGGACGACCTGCTCACCGGCTGAGCCCCGGCACCGCCGGACCGACCGTGACGACCGACCGGGCCGGTCTAGCCGAGGCCGCCCTGCACCCCGATGAGCATCCCGACCAGGTAGGTCGCGCCGGCCGCCGCCGCGCCGAGCAGCAGCTGCCGCAGCCCGCCGGCCCACCACGGGCGGTGGGTGAACCGGGCCACCACCGCCCCGGCCGCGAAGAGCCCCACCCCGCCGACGGCGAGCGCCAGCGCCAGGCTGGTGGAGCCGAGCAGGTAGCTCAGCAGCGGGAGCAGCGCGCCGACGGAGAAACAGAGGAACGACGAGATCGCCGCCGCCCAGGGGCTGGGTTGTTCGTCGGGGTCGACACCCAGTTCCTCCCGGACGTGCACCCGCAGCGCCTCCTCCGGGTTGCGGCGTACCGCCTCGGCGACCTGGTCGGCCAGGTCACGCGGCAGGCCCCGGGCCACCCAGGCGTCGGACAGCTCCCGGGCCTCGGCCTCCGGGTGGCGTTCCAGCTCGCGGCGTTCCTTGGCCACCTCGGCGGCGACCTGCTCGTTGGCCGACCGGACGCTGGTGTACTCGCCCAGCCCCATAGAGATGGCGCCGGCGACCAGGCCGGCGGTGCCGGTGAGCACGATGCTGTGCGCCGACACCCCACCGCCGCCGACCCCGGCGATCAGGGCGATGTTGGTGACCAGACCGTCCATCGCGCCGAAGACGGCGGGGCGCAGCCAGCCGCCGGACACGTCCGCGTGGTGCGCCTCGCGCAGCGCCGCCGGGGTCTCGGTCACGGCAGGGTGAGGATCTCGAAGCCGTCGTCGGTGACGACGATGGTGTGCTCGAACTGGGCCGTCCACTTCCGGTCCTTGGTGACGACCGTCCATCCGTCGTCCCACATGTCGTACTGGTAGGTGCCGAGGGTGATCATCGGCTCGACGGTGAAGGTCATGCCGGGTTCCATGATGTCGGTGGGCCGGGGGCTGTCGTAGTGCGGCACGTACAGGCCGCTGTGGAAGGCCTCGCCGATGCCGTGGCCGGTGAAGTCGCGGACCACCCCGTAGCCGAACCGCTTGGCGTACGACTCGATGACCCGGCCGATCACGTTGATCTGCCGGCCGGGGCGGACCGCCCGGATGCCGCGCATCATCGCCTCGTGGGTGCGCTCGACCAGCAGCCGGGCCTCCTCGCTCACCTCGCCCACGCAGAAGGTGGCGTCGGTATCGCCGTGCACCCCGTCGAGGTAGGCGGTGACGTCGACGTTGACGATGTCACCGTCGGCGAGCACCGTCGAGTCGGGGATGCCGTGGCAGATGACCTCGTTGATGCTGGTGCAGCAGGACTTGGGGAAGCCCCGGTAGCCCAGCGTCGACGGGTAGGCGCCGTGGTCGACGAGGAACTCGTGCACCACCCGGTCGATCTCGTCGGTGGTGACCCCGGGCTTGCAGTGTGCGCCCGCGAGCTGGGTGGCCTGCGCCGCCAACCGGCCGGCGACCCGCATCTTCCCGATGGTCTGCGGGGTCTGCACGTGCGAGCCGCGCCACTGCTGGGGTTGCTTGCGGCCCACGTACTCCGGGCGGGCGATGTGGTCGGGGACCGCTCGCCACGGGGAGAGTGTGCCGGGGGTGAGCGGGGCACGGACGGTCATGACGACAGCCTATCTCCGGAGGGCGGAGGGCCTCCCGCACGGCCCGGCGGTTGTTGCCGCCACCACCGGGCTGTGCAATGGTGGCGGGGTGGATCTGGAGGGCGAACCGCCCGTGTTCTCCGCACGCGCGGAGAACACCGGGGACCACGTCCGCGTCACGGTGACCGGCGAGGTCGACATGGCCACCGCGGACACCATGGTCCAGACCACGCTGCGTGAGCCGGCCCGGCAGGTCACCCTGGATCTGCGCGCGGTCACCTTCTTCGACTCCGCCGCCATCCACGCGGTGGTCCAGCTCGCCCGGCGGTTCCCGGGCGCGCTGACCGTTTTCCCGTCCCGGCAGGTCAGCCGGGTGCTGGAGATCTCCGGCCTGGGCGGGCAGGAGTGGCTGCGCCCGCTCTGACCCGGGGCCCGGCTCAGTCGGCCAGCCGGCGGCGCAGCGACACCTCCGTCCCCTCGTCGGTACGGCGCACCGACAGCTCGCCCAGCGCCTCGATCAGCGCGAGTCCCCGGCCCCGGAACCCGGCCCCGGTCGACTCCCGCCACCGGCCGCTGTCGCGCACCGTCGCCACCACCGTCCGGTCGACGATCGACACCTCGACCACGATCGTCGGCTCCACCGGCGCGACCGGGTGCTCGATGGCGTTGGCGGCGGCCTCGGACACGGCGACGATCAGGTCGAACAGGTCGTTCTCGCCGACGGAGTGCGCGACCAGGAAGTCCTCCAGCCGCTTGCGCAGCACGCTGAGCCGGGTCGGGTCGGCGGGCAGCCGCAACGCGAACCGGTTCAGCTCGGCGGCCTCCAGGGCCAGCACCGCGACGTCGTCGTGCCGGCTGCGCCCGTCGACCCGCCCTACCACCGCGTCCACCAGGTCGGCCACGTGTCCGCCGCCGGCACCGGCAGCGGCGTCCGCCCGGAGCTGGGCGAGGGCCGCGTCGATGCCGGCCCGCCGGTCCTCGATCAGGCCGTCGGTGTAGAGCAGCAGCCGACCGCCGGGGGCGAGTCCACCCTCGACGGTGCGGTAGTCGGTGCCGGTGAGCGCCCCGATGGGCGGCCCGAGGGCCTGTTCGTGCAGGAAGGCCACGTCGTCTCCTCGGATCAGCAGGGGGGACGGATGACCGGCGCTGGCGTACCGCAGCCGGCCGGTGCGCGGAGTGAAGGAGAGGCAGAACACGGTGGCGAACGACTGCCGCTCGGTCGAGCCGACCAGCCGGTTGAGCCGGGTCAACGCCTGCCCCGGGTCGTAGCCCTCCAGCAGGTAGGCCCGCAGGCCGTTGCGGAGCTGACCCATCGCGGCGGCGGCCCGGACGCCCTTGCCGACCACGTCGCCGATGACCAGCACCACCTCGTCGTCGCCGGTGCCGATCACGTCGTACCAGTCGCCGCCGACCTCGACGTCGGTGCTGCCGGGCAGGTAGCGGCTGGCCATCACCGCACCCGGGAGCTGGGGCAGCGAACGCGGCAGCAGGCTGTGCTGCAGCGTGGTGGCGATCCGGTGTTCGGCCTCGTAGAGCTGGGCGTTCTCCAGTCGTACGCCGACCAGGCGGGCCAGTTGGGTGAGGGCCGCGTGCTCGGTGCCGTCGCCCTCCCGACGCCAGACCCGCAGCTCGCCGAGCTGCCCACCGGTGCTGCCGGTCAGCGGCAGCACCTGGGACGGCTGGTCGGTGCTGGCACCACCACCGTCGGCCTCGTGCCGCGCGCCGGTGACCGTGGTGACCGATACCCGGGCCGCCTCGGCGAGGTGCAGGGCGTGCCGGGCGGCGACCCGGACCACGTCGGCTGTCGACTTCGCGGTGTTGACCGCCACGGCGGCGTCCGCGAGCGCCCGCAGCCGGCGGATGATCTGACCCCGCAACTGGCCCAGTTCGACGTTGGCCCGGACCCGGGCGATCAGCTCGGTGCCGGAGAACGGCTTGGTGAGGTAGTCGTCGGCACCCACCGCGAGACCGGCGACCGCCTCGGCGGAACCGGCCCGCGCGGAGAGCAGCACGATTGGCACGTGCCGGGTGGCCGGGTTGCCGCGCAGCGCGGTGACCAGGCCGAAGCCGTCCAGCCGGGGCATCATCACGTCGGTGAGCACCAGGTCGAACCGGCCCGCGGTGGCCTCCTGGAGGGCCACCGCGCCGTCCGGCACGGCCACCACCTCGTACTCGGGACTGAGCAGTCGGGTGACGTGTTCGCGCAGGTCGGCGTTGTCGTCGGCGAGCAGGACCCGGCCGACCCGGGCGGGGTCGCCGGTGGCCGGGCCGGGCCGCCCGTCGCCGGCCGGGTCGGGCCGGTCGGTCCACCTGGCGGTCTCCGCCACGTAGAGCGACGCCTGCGCCGACTCGCTGGTGGGCAGCGGCGCGGCGGCGGCGACCCGGTCGGGCGGCAGGTGCGCGGAGCCGAACGGGACGGTCACGGTGGCCGTGGTGCCGTGGTCGACCCGGCTGGTGGCGGCGACCGTGCCGCCGTGCATCTCGACCAGTTCACGGACGAGGGCCAGGCCGATGCCGGTGCCCTCGTGGGTACGCGAGCGGACCCCCGGCACCCGGTGGAACCGCTCGAAGACGTGCGGCACCTCCTCGGCGGCGATGCCGACCCCGGTGTCGACCACCTCCAGCCGGGCCGTGCCGTCGACCGCGACCACCCGGACCCGGATCTCCCCGTCAAAGGTGAACTTCAGCGCGTTGGAGAGCAGGTTGAAGACGATCTTCTCCCACATGTCGCGGTCCAGGAGGACCGGCGCGGGCAGCGGCGGGCAGTCGACCACGAGCCGCAACCCCGCCCGCTCGGTCGCGGAGCGGAACGTGCTGGCCAGCCGGGAGGTGTATTCGGCCAGGTCGGTGGGCTGGTAGTGGGCGGCCAGCCGGCCTGATTCCAGCCGGGAGAAGTCGAGCACCGTGTTGACCAGCTTGAGCAGGCGCAGCGCGTTGCGGTGCATCATGGTCAGCCGGTCGAGGTGCTCGGCGGACAGCGTCGGGTCGGCCAGCATGTCCTCCAGCGGGCCGAGGACGAGGGTCAGCGGGGTGCGGAACTCGTGGCTGACGTTGGCGAAGAAGTTGGTCTTGGCGCGGTCGAGCGCGGCCAGTTCGGCGGCGCGGGCCCGCTCCTGCTCGTACACCCGCTGCTGGCCGACCACCCGGGACACCTGCGCGGCGATCAGGCCGAGGAAGTCGCGGTACTCGTCGGTGAACGGCAGTCGGGCGGAACGGCCGACCACCAGCGCCCCGGCGGGCTCGCTGGTGGCGGTGAGCGGCAGCACCAGCGCCCGGGGGGCGACGTCGTCGGGCACCGCGCCGAGTAGCTCGGCCACCTCGATGTCGGCGGCCACCCCACCGGCGGCGACCCGGGCCAGCGTGGCCGGCGGCTCGGCCGGCACCCGGGCGGGATCGACGCCGCTGACCCCGGCCGGCACCGGCCGACCTGTCTCGTCGGTCAGGTAGACCAGGGCGAACGGGACGTCGGCCCGGTGCCCGTCGAGCACCGCCGCCGTGGCCTGCCCCAGCTCGGCCATGCTGCCGGCCGAGCCGAGGCGGGCGCCGAGTTCGGCCAGGGCCCGCAGCCGGCGTTCCCCGACGACCCGGCCGGTGGTCTCGTTGACGAAGCAGAAGACGCCGTTGACGCTGCCGTCGTCGTCGCGGATCGGGTCGTAGGAGATGTCGAAGTAGACCCGCTCGACGAAGCCGTGCCGGTCGAGCAGGAACGGGTGGTTCTCGGCCCGGTAGGACTCGCCGCTGCGGCACACGCCGTCGAGCAGGGGGCCGAGCACGTCCCAGGTCTCGGCCCAGTGTTCCCGGGCCGGCCGGCCGAGCGCGACGGGATGCTTGTCGCCGATGGTGGGCCGGTAGGCGTCGTTGTAGAAGGCCAGTTGGTCGGGGCCCCAGAACATCACGATCTGGGCCCGCGAGGAGAGCATCATGCCGATGGCGTGGCTCAGCGCCGCCGGCCAGGTGTCGGGGCTGCCGAGCGGGCTGGCCGCCCAGTCGTGTCCGCTCAGCCGGCGGCCCATCTCGCCGCCCGCCGCGAACGCCCCGGTCAGCCACGGCGGCAGTACGGCGTCAGCGGACGACAGTGCGGACAGCCCTCGGCCGTCCTCGCCCCCACGGGCCGAGCTCATCCGCGCCCCCTGCTTCGGCCGGTCGTGCCCCCCATAACGCCTCGGCTCACCGCCGGTCGCGTCCGTCTTCTACCCCGACGGATCAGGAACGTAACGCACAGGTTCCGACGGACGCTGGTAACCCGTGCCTCATCCTGCCGTCATCTGTCCGACAGCGCACGGTGGGGGCGGTCAGGTCAGAAGACCGGCAGGCCGTCGATGCTGGCGGCGTTCTTGGTCGCCCGGTAGGCGACCAGGTCCTCGGCGGTCCGCCGGGAGTGTGAGGTGAGCAACAGGTCGCGGTCGGCGCGGTAGTCCATCAGGGGCACCGCGTAGCCGCAGGAGTCGCTGACCCGGTCCACGGTCACCCCGATCACCGCCCGCACGGCGTGCACGTCGGGCGGCTGCGGGAAGTCGGCCAGTAGCGCCCCGAAGCCGGGGTCGGTGACCGGGGTGGCGACGCCCCGCCCGTGCAGTCGGACGATCTTCGGTGGGCCGTCGAAGGCGCAGAACATCAGCGTGATCCGGCCGTTGTCCCGCAGGTGGGCGATCGTCTCCGCGCCGCTGCCGTGGTAATCAAGCCAGGCCACCCGGTGCGGGCCGAGCACGACGAAGGTGCCCCGCATGCCCTTGGGCGAGACGTTGACGTGCCCCCCGCTGCCGCTGGGCGCGGTGGCCACGAAGAACATCGGCTGCGCCTCGACGAACTCCCGCAGTCGCCCGTCCAGCGCCGGATACACGGTCCCCATACCGTCATCCTGCCGCCGCTGACCGCATTTCGAGACAGGCATCCCGCATAATGGGAGGCATCAGTGGTCTCGGGCGGCCCTCACCAGGGCGGTCACCGGGCGCGGGTCGTCGTCGTTCTCCGGATGCCACTGCACCCCGAGCAGGAACCGTCGCGCCGGGTCCTCCACCGCCTCCACCACCGCGTCGTCGGCCCAGCCGGTGACCGTGAGCCGCCCCGGGTCGGCCACCGCCTGATGGTGGTACGAGTTGACCCGGTCCACCCCGGCCAACACCGACGCCGTCCGGGTCCCCGGCGCGAACCGCACCGGATGCGCCCCGTACACCCCCGGGGCGGGGCGGTGCCGGTCGTGACCCACCACGTCCGGCAGGTGCTGGTGCAGCGACCCGCCGTACGCGACGGCCAGCAACTGCATGCCCCGGCACACCCCCAGCACCGGCAGGTCCACGGCGAGGGCGGCGGCCAGCAGGGCCGACTCCCCGGCGTCCCGGTCGGGCCGGGGCTCGGTACGCGGGTCCGCCGGCTGGCCGTAACGCTCCGGGCCGACGTCCGCGCCACCGGCCAGCAGCAGCCCGTCGAGCACGTCCACCACGTCGGCGTCCAGGTCGTCCGGGGGCAGCACCACGGCCCGGCCCCCGGCGGCGGTCACCGAGCGGACGTACGCCTGCGGGATCAGCGACGCCGGCACGTCCCGCCAGACGGCCCAGCTCGCCGGCTCGACGTACCCGGTGATGCCGATCAGCGGACGCGCCCTGCGGCCGGACGGCCCGGCGCCGCCACCCGCCGGCCCGCTCACAGCGGGGTGACGTACGCGCCGGTGATGCCGCCGTCGACGACGAACTGCGCGGCGGTCATGAACGACGCGTCGTCGCTGGCCAGGAACGCCACCGCGGCGGCGATCTCCTCCGGTGCGCCGAACCGGCCCATCGGCACGTGCACCAGCCGGCGGGCGGCCCGCTCCGGGTCGGCGGCGAACAGCTCCATCAGCAGCGGGGTGGCGACCGGGCCGGGGCACAGCGCGTTGACCCGGATGCCCTCCCGGGCGAACTGCACGCCCAGCTCCCGGGTCATCGCCAGCACCCCGCCCTTGCTCGCGGTGTACGCGATCTGCGAGGTGGCCGCCCCCATCAGCGCCACGAACGAGGCGGTGTTGATGATGGAGCCCTTGCCCTGCCGGCGCATGTGCGGAATCGCGTACTTGCAGCACAGGTAGACGCTGGTGGTGTTGACCCGCAGCACCCGTTCCCAGGCGTCCAGACCGGTGTCGAGGATCGAGTCGTCGTCGGGCGGGGAGATGCCGGCGTTGTTGAACGCCACGTCGACCCGGCCGTGCCGCTGCACGACCCCGTCGAAGAGGTCCCGCACGGCCGCCTCGTCGGCGACGTCGGTGTGCACGTACTCGCCGCCGACCTCCTCGGCGGCCCGCCCGCCGGCCTCGTCGTCGATGTCGACGCAGACCACCCGGGCCCCCTCGGCGGCGAACCGCCGCACAGTGGCCAACCCGATCCCGCTGCCCGCCCCGGTCACCACGGCGACCCGGTCCTGTAGCCGACCCTGCACGCGCCTCACTCCTCTGTGCTGATGAAGACGTTCTTGACGTCGGTGAAGGCGTGCAGCGCGTCCGGGCCCAGCTCACGGCCGAGCCCGGAACGCTTCATCCCACCGAACGGGGTCCAGTAGCGCACCGAGGAGTGCGAGTTGACGCTCAGGTTGCCCGCCTCCACGGCGCGGGCCAGCCGCAGCGCCCGGCCGACGTCCCGGGTCCAGATCGAGCCGGACAGGCCGTACTCGGTGTCGTTGGCGAGCCGGACCGCGTCGGCCTCGTCGTCGAAGGGGAGCACCGAGACGACCGGCCCGAAGATCTCCTCCCGCCAGTGCCGGTCGGCCGGGGAGTCGGCGAGCAGCACCGTCGGGGCGTGCCAGAAGCCGGGGCCGTCGGGCCGGTTGCCGGTGAACGCGACCCTCGCACCGTCGAGGTAGCCGGCGACCCGGTCCCGGTGGGCTGCGGAGATCAGCGGGCCCATCTCGGCGGTCTCGGCGGCCGGGTCCTCCACCCGCAGCGCCCGGACCGCCGGTTCGAGCAGTTCCAGGAACCGGTCGTAGACCGGGCGCTGGACCAGGATCCGGGAGCGGGCGCAGCAGTCCTGGCCGGCGTTGTCGAACACGGCGTACGGCGCGGTGGCCGCCGCCTTTTCCAGGTCGGCGTCGGCGAAGACCAGGTTGGCGCTCTTGCCGCCCAGCTCCAGGGTGACCCGCTTCACCTGGGCGGCACAGCCGGCCATGATCCGGGTGCCCACCTCGGTCGAGCCGGTGAAGCAGACCTTGCGCACGGCCGGGTGGGTGACGAACCGTTCGCCGACCACGTCGCCCCGGCCGGGCAGCACGGTGAACACGCCGTCCGGCAGGCCGGCTTCGCACCCCAGCTCCGCCAGCCGCAGCGCGGTCAGCGGAGTCAGCTCGGCGGGCTTGAGCACGACCGTGTTGCCGGCGGCCAGCGCCGGGGCGAAACCCCAGGCGGCGATCGGCATCGGGAAGTTCCACGGCACGATCACCCCGACCACGCCGAGCGGTTCGTGGAAGGTGACGTCCCAGCCACCGGGCACCGGGATCTGCTGCCCGGTCAGCCGCTCCGGCGCCCCCGCGTAGTAGTCGAGCACGTCGCGGACGTTGCCCGCCTCCCACCTCGCGTTGCCGATGGTGTGCCCGGAGTTGCGCACCTCCAGCTGGGCCAACTCCTCCAGGTGCGCGTCCACCAGCCCCGCGAACCGCCGCAGAACCCGCCCCCGCTCCCCCGGCGCCACCTGACGCCACGCTTCGAACGCACCAGCAGCCCGAGAGATAGCCGCATCCACCTCCCCCGGCCCGGTGGCCGCCACCTCCCCCACCACATCCCCGCTCGCCGGATCAACCACCCGCGTCACACCCCACCCCTTTCCCCGTCGATCATGGAGTTGTGGTGCCCCGCATGAACCACATACCGCCACACGTCGCCCACCACAACTCCATGTTCGACGCCGCAGTGGGGGTCAGAGGCGTTCGAAGCCACGGGTCAGTTCCCAGTCGGTGACGGCGGCGTCGAAGGCCGCCAGTTCGACCTTCGCCAGGTTGGCGTAGTGGGCGTGGACCTCGTCGCCGAAGGCGGTGCGGGCGATGTCGGAGTTCTGCCAGAGGGTGAGGGCGTCGCGGAGGGTGGGCGGGACGCGTTCGGCGGTGGGGTCGTCGTAGGCGTTGCCGGTGCACTCGTCGGCCAACTCCAGCTCCTGTTCGATGCCGTGCACCGCCCCGGCGACCAGGGCGGCGATCGCCAGGTACGGGTTGACGTCCGCGCCGGGGACCCGGTTCTCCACCCGCATCCCCTGCCCGTGGCCGACCAGCCGCAGCGCGCAGGTGCGGTTGTCGGTGCCCCAGCGCAACGCGGTCGGCGCGAACGAGCCGGGCTGGTAACGCTTGTAGGAGTTGATGTTCGGGGCGAACAGCACGCTCATCTCGCGCATGGTGGCGAGCAGCCCGGCCAGCACCCGCTGCCCGGTGTCGCTGAGCTGCGCCGGCCCGTCGCCGAGCATCGCCGAGCGGCCGTCGACGTCGCGCAGCGAGAAGTGGATGTGGCAGGAGTTGCCCTCCCGGGCGTTGGGCTTGGCCATGAACGTGATCGACACGCCCTCCTGGGCGGCGATCTCCTTCGCCCCGTTCTTGTAGATCACGTGGTGGTCGGCGCAGGCCACCGCCTCGTCGTAGCGGAAGGCGATCTCGTGCTGGCCGAGGTTGCACTCGCCCTTGGCGCTCTCCGGGGTCAGCCCCGCGCCGGCCATCTCGGTGCGGATGCGGCGCAGCAGCGGCTCCACCCGGGCGGTGCCGAGCAGCGAGTAGTCCACGTTGTACTGGTTGGCCGGGGTGAGGTCGCGGTAGCCGCGTCGCCAGGCCTCCTCGTACGAGTCGCGGTAGAGGACGAACTCCAGCTCGGTGCCGGCGTACGCGGTCAGCCCGTGGTCGGCCAGTCGGTCGAGCTGCCGGCGCAGGATCTGCCGGGGTGAGGCGACCACCGGGCCGGAGCCGTCCAGCCACTCCAGGTCGGCCAGGAGCAGCACGCTGCCCGGCTGCCACGGCATCCGGCGCAGGGTGGACAGGTCAGGGCGCATGGCGAAGTCGCCGTAGCCGCGTTCCCAGCTCGACATGGCGTACCCGTCGACGGTGTTCATGTCGACGTCCACCGCGAGCAGGTAGTTGCAGCCCTCGCTGCCGTTGGCGACGACCTGGTCGAGGAAGAACGGGGCGTGGAACCGTTTGCCCTGGAGGCGGCCCTGCATGTCGGTCAGGGCGAGCACCACCGTGTCGATCTCGCCCTCGGCGACGGCGACCCGGAGCTGTTCCAACGTGAGCGGGGCTTTCCTCATCCGTGCGCCTCCATCACCAAGGTCTACCGGCCGAGCGGATCACCGTCAATGCCCCGTCCGGGCGGGCCGGCAAACCCCCGACCCGGGGTGCCCGGTCGGACCCGGTCCGGACCCGGCGGCCCGGCCCGCGAGGGCCCGCCCGTGGCCCGGAGCCGGACGCGACCCCGACGCGCGAAACGAGCGGAAATTGTCGTGCGCACAACGACGGAAACGCTTTTCCCAAGGGCGGGAAAGAAGCGCCGCGACACGCCACTCATCCGTTCGGACACATAGCCGACCACACCGATCGGTAATCGCGCGGCGACCTTGCGTGAAAGTTGGAACCCTTGCCAGAATTTGAGCCGGCCGGTGCGACGCACGGCATTTTGTCGGCCGATCCGCACGACCACTTCCCCTGACCTGCCGCGTATTCGCGCGCAATGCGTCGACAGGTCACCGGAGCGTGGATGTTCGGCCCTCCTGGTCGCACCGGGCCGGCCGGCCCAGTAACACCCGAACTGCTCCATCACGACGCACCGAAGGACGCGTAATGACGAGAGTACGTCCCAGTGGGAAGCCCCGGGCCCTCGCCGCCCTGGTGGCGATCGCCGTTTCCGCCGCGCTGCTCGCGGTGGCCGGCCCGACCCAGGCGGCCCCCCGCACCGCCGGTGCCGATGCCGCGCAGCCGGCGGCCGGATCGTCCGCCACCGACGGCGCGCGGGCCGGTCGCCTCGCGCCGCTGTCCACCGGGGCCACCGGCGTGTCGGCGGGTTCCGCCGGCACCCTCGCCTCAACCTCGGTGACGGGGACCGTCGGTTCCATCACCGTCACCTGCACGCTGACCCCGAGCACCCCGTTCGTCTACTACGGCGGCCCGTACGGCGGCGGCGAGGAGGGCCTGGCGGCGGTGCAGTGCACCTATCCCGTCTACGCGATCCAGGTCGAGGTCGCCCTGTTCCGCTACGGCACCCAGGTCACCTACAACACCAAGACGGCTTACAGCACCGTCCTCGGCAACGTCGACACCGAGTACCCCCGGTACACCGGCGAGTACAAGACGGGCGCGGACGCCTTCATCACCTGGAACTACGGCGGCCCGACCACGTTCATCCCGCTCACCTTCAGCAACAGCGCGTACCTCTGACGGTCGCCGGGCGGCCCCCGGCCGGAACCCTTCAGGGCTCCGGCCGGGGGCTGTCCGTCGTCGCCCCGGAGGGCTGGTGGTCAGGCCGGCCCGTCGACCCGTGCGGCGTCCGCCGCCGGTGCCGCCGGTACGTCGACCGTCCGACGCGGGCCGGTGAACCACTTCCGGGCCGAGGCGTACCACCAGATGCCCACCCCGAGCAGCACCCCGCCGACGGCCAGCGGCGCGTAGTTCACCGCCGACCAGCTGAACTCCGCGTTGCCGGGCACCCCGGCCGGCACGATCGGCAGCACGAAGTACACCGAGATGATCACGATCTCGACCACCGCGATCCAGCCGAGCAGCTTGTATTTCCGGCCGAGCGTCCACGGGCCCGGCTCGAACCGGTCGCCGAGGCGCAGCCTCAGCGCGATCGGGATGACGAAGGACAGGTAGAGGCCGATCACCGCCACCGACACCACCGCGTAGAAGGCGACCGGGATGCCGGACGGGCTCTCGTAGAGCGCCGGCAGGGTGAGCACCAGACCGGCAAGCGTCGCCCCGATGATCGCGTTGGCCGGGGTGCCGTTGCGGTCGACCTTCGACCACAGCCGCCAGCCGGGCACCGCCCGGTCCCGGCTGAACGCGTACGTCATCCGGCTCATCGAGGTCACGCAGCTCATTCCGCAGAAGAACTGCCCGATGGTGGAGATGATGATGACCGTCTTGAAGAAGAACGGGGTCAGCGCGGATTCGAAGATGGCGCCGGAGAATCCGCCGGCCGCGTTGACCGCGTCCACGTCGGTGGCGGCGAACAGGAACGCCAGCAGCAGGATCCACCCGCCCACCGCCGAATAGAAGATCGACCGCCACAACCCCTTGGCGGCGGCCTGCGACGCGCCCCGGGTCTCCTCGGACACGTGCGCGCAGGCGTCGAATCCGGTGATCGTGTACTGGGTGAGCAGGAATCCCAGCGGCAGCACATAAAACCAGAACGTCAACCCGCCGGTGTCACCGTCACCGAATCCGGAGTTGTTGAACCGCTCGGTGAACACGAACTGGAAGCTCTGGTGCCGGTCGGGCACCAGCAGCAGGATGGCCACCACGGCGGCGGCGCCGGCCACGTGCCACCAGACCGACACGTTCTGGAGTACGTCGATGATCCGGTGCCCGAAGATGTTGATCAGCCCGTGCAGGGCCAGGATGATCACGAACAGGACGAACGCCTGCCGCAGCGTCCCCTCCCACCCGTCGAAGAGCGCCGACAGGGTGAGGTTGAGGAAGGTGGCGCAGCCGTAGTCCACCGACGCGGTGACCGCGACCAGGCCGATCAGGTTGAGCCAGCCGGTGAACCAGCCGTGCACCGGCCTGCCCATCTTCGCCGCCCACCAGTAGATCCCCCCGGCCGTCGGATACGCCGAGACCAGTTCGGCCAGGCAGAACCCGATGATCAGGATGAACAGCGAGATCAGCGGCCAGCCCCAGGAGATGGCGACCGGCCCGCCGTTGTTCCACGCCTGCCCGAAGGTGGTGAAACAGCCGGCCAGGATCGAGATGATCGAGAACGAGATGGCGAAGTTGGAGAAGCCGCTCCACTTCCGGTGCAACTCCTGCTGGTAGCCGAGTTCGGCGAGCCGTCGGGCGTCGTCGTCCGGCGCGTGCGGTTGCCCGGCGGTCGACGGTTGCCCGTTCCCGGCTGTCGGCGGTTGCCCGGTGGTCGGCGGGGGCGTTGTGGCCACAGCACACCTCCCTGAGGTGGTACCCGGAACTACCCGGGTGATCCCCGGGTGCGCCCGAGTCTCGTCCCGCCGATCACGACGGTCAATCCGTCGCCGGTGCCGAACTCGTTAATTCGCGTCGCCCCGGGCGGCGGTGGTCAGGTCGCCCCGGCGGGCGGTAATCGGGTTGCCCCGGATCCGGCACCGACGCATGCTTGAGCCCGTGACCAGGCCCGATCGCGACGGGCCGACGCCGGGCGCTCGGCAGGAGCCCGGCACCACGGCGGCGCGGGACGCCCACCTCTCTCACGTACGGCGTCATGCCGTACCCGACGGGCGTCCCGCTCCGCCTCCCACTCCCGCCTTGATCGACTCACCTGGGCCGATGTTGCGGTGTCCCGGCGACCGGATACCGCAACATCGACCCAACCGAGTCGATCTTGCCGCCGCTCCCGTGGGTGGTCAGGTGAACAGGAGGCCGGCCACCCAGAGGGCGGCGATCGCCAGGCCGGCCAGGAACTCCACCAGCATCGACAGGCCGGCCGCCTTCAACGCCTGCACGGTCGCCGGCCAGGCGAGCTGGTTGCTGCCCAGCCGCAGCCGTTCGGCCCCCCACACCCCGCCGACGAAGCCGATCACCAGGCCGATCACCGGGATGACGAAGAACCCGACCAGCCCGAGCAGACCCCCGACGAGCAGCGACGACGTGGGCACCCCGGTGCGCTTGAGGTTGCGCGCCGGCCAGGCGTACTTGATCACCGCACCGCCGGCGGCGACCACGGTGGCGGCGGCGAGCACCGCCCAGCGTCCCGGCCCGGCACCGCCGAAGAGCGCCCAGAGCAGCACCCCGCCCCAGCACAGCGGCAGTGCCGGCAGGCCGGGCACCACCACCCCGGCCAGCCCGGCCACGATCGCGATCGCCGCGACCACCGAGACCGCCGCCCCACCATCGGTCAGGCTCACCCCGCCACCTCTCCCCCGCCCGGTCCCGTCCCGGTCACGTCGTCACCATGCCAGAGCACCGGCCTCCCCGCCGGCCACCCGTACCCGACCGGCCGCTTGCGGCCACCCCACCCCGAACGACCACGCCCCGGTCACCACCGCACCGCCGACGACGCCCCCGACCGGGCCGGGGGCAGGTCACTCCGTCGTCTCCCCACGCAGCCGGGCGGTGATCCGGTCGGCCGGGGCGGGCGGCCCGAACCAGCGGCCCTGGCCGGTGTCGCAGCGCAACGCCCGCAACCGTTCGGCCTGCTCCCCGGTCTCCACCGCCTCGGCGGTCACCGACAGCTCCAGCGCGTGCGCCAACCGGACCAGGGCGTCGACGATCCGCTCGTCCCGGTGGTCGGGAGACGAGTCGCCGCCGTCACCCCGGATGCCCTCGACGAACGGACCGGCCAGCTTCAGGCAGTGGATCGGCAACCGCCGCAGGTACGCCAGGTTCGAGTAGCCGGTGCCGAAGTCGTCGATGGCCAGCCGTACGCCCAGATCCGCCAACCGGTACAACGACCGTAACGGCTCCCCGGCGGTGCCCATCACGGCGCTCTCGGTCAGCTCCAGCTGTAACAGTTCCGCCGGCAGGCCGCTGCGGCTCAGCGCGCTGGCGACGGTGTCCACGATGGCCGGGTCGTCGGCCTGCCGGGCGGCCAGGTTGACGCTGACCACCAGCTTCGCCTCCGGGAACTCGCGGTGCCAGGCGCGGGCGTCGCGGCACGCCTGCCGCAGCACCCACTCGCCCAACCGGACGATCAGCCCGGTCTCCTCGGCCAGGCCGATGAACCGGTCCGGACCGACCAGGCCCAGCTCCGGGTGGGACCAGCGGACCAGCGCCTCCACCGCGAGCATCGAGCCGTCCAGCAGGGACACGATCGGCTGGTAGTGGACCACGAACTCGCCCCGGTCCAGTGCCGCCGGCAGGCCCGCCGCCAGCGCGGACCGGGCGATGTCGGCGGCGCTGCGCTCCGGGTCGTACACCGCCCAGCGGCCCCGGCCCTCCGCCTTCGCCCAGTACAGCGTGGTGTCGGCGGCCTTCATCAGCTCGGACACGCTGGTCTCGCTGGCCGGGCACTCGACCACCCCGACGCTCGCCGACACGGCGAGCTGGTGGTCGCCGACGAGCACCGGCGCGGCCACCGCGGCGAGCGCCAACTCGGCGACCCCGACCGCGTCGTCGATGCCCTCACCGCCGTTGACCAGGATGACGAACTCGTCGCCACCCATCCGGGCCACCAGGTGCCCCTGGCCGATGACGCAGTCGGACAGCCGCCGGGCGATGGTGACCAGCAGCCGGTCGCCGAGGTCGTGGCCGAGGCTGTCGTTGACCGCCTTGAAGCCGTCCAGGTCGAGGAAACAGACGCCGATCCGCTGCTCGGGCCCGGCGTCGGCGAAGACCTGGCCGAGTCTCTCGAAGAACAGCGTCCGGTTGGGCAGACCGGTGAGCGGGTCGTGCAGGGCCTGGAACCGCAGCCGCTGCTGGAGTTCGTACCGCTGGGTGATGTCCTCAATCATGGCGACCGTGAACCGGGGGCGGCCGTCGTCGTGCCGGATCAGCGAGACGGCCAGGTCGGTCAGGACGACGCTGCCGTCCTTGCGGTAGTAGCGCTTCTCCACCCGGGCGCTGTCGTGTTTGCCCTCGATCAGCTCCTGGTACATCTCCCACATCCCGGCCGCGTCGTCGGGGTGGAACAGCGACGCGACGTTGGTCTGCCGCAGCTCCTCCGGGGTGTAGCCGAGCATGTCGGCAAAGGACTGATTGACGTCGATGATCTGACCGTCGATGCCGGCGATCCCGATACCGATGACCGCCCCGGTGAACACCGCCCGGAACCGTGCCTCGCTGTCCCGTAGCGCCCGCTCCACCGAATCCCGCGCCTGCCAGGCCGACCGGGCGATCCGCTCCTGCTGGCTGAAGGTACGGTCGCGCAACGCCCGGCCGAACCCGGCGGCCAGCCCACCCTGTAGGGCGGCCACCCGGACGGGCAGGTCGGGTGGCAGGTCGTTCGGGGGCAGCACCCGCTGCGGCAACTGTTCGCCGAGCGCCCGCACCGACCAGTCCAGGATGCGCGGTTCGGTCAGGTGCGCCTCCACCAGCGCCCGGCCCACCTCCTCCGCCGGGGCGGCGGAGAACTCCTCGGCGAGCAGGGCCTGCGCCAGCCGTACGGTGTGCGTCAGCAGCAGCCGCTCGGTCTCCTCCGTGCTCATCGGCACGAACCCGAGCCGGCGTACCGCCCGTGCCCAGTCGGCGGCGTAGCCCTGCGCGCCCGGACGGGACGCGTCGGTGCCGCCGGGGTCCGGAACGGCGGACATGGTCGGCTCAGCCGGCGGGTCGGTCGTGCCGGGCGACGCCGCCGAACGCCCCGAACCGCTCGGGGTGGTCGTCCACGTCGGACGGGGAGTCGGGCCGCCACAGCGGCATGTGCACCACGCCGGGCGCGAGCAGCGTCCAGTCGCCGAAGAAGCCGGTGATCTCGGCGCGGGACCGCAGCGTGATCTCGGTGTCGGTCCGGGCCGAGAGCCGCTGCGCGTCGAGCATCTCCTGGGGCTGGTCCTCGAAGGTGGAGTGGGAGATGACCAGGAAGCTGCCGGGTGCGGCGGCGGCCCGCAGGGTGGCGAGGATGTCGGCCGGGCGGTCGGCGTCGGGGACGAAGTGCACCACCCCGGCGAGCAGGATGCCCAGCGGACGGTCGAAGTCGATCAGGCCGCTGGACCGGGCCTCGTCCAGGATCAGCTTCGGCTCGCGCAGGTCGGCGTGCACGGCGACGGCCCGGTCGTTGCCGGTGAGCAGTTCGCGGCTGTGCGCCACGGCGACCGGGTCGATGTCGACGTAGACGATCCGGGCCTGCGGGTCGGCGGCCTGGGCGACCTCGTGGACGTTGCCGACGGTGGGGATGCCCGAGCCGATGTCGAGAAACTGGTCGATGCCGGCGTCGAGCAGCGCCCGGACGGCGCGGCGCAGGAACTCCCGGCCGGAGCGCATGGTGGCCGCGAGGTTCGGCGTCATGCCGGCGATCTGCTCGGCGAGCCGCCTGTCGATCTCGAAGTTGTGCGCGCCGCCGAGGAAGTAGTCGTAGACCCGGGCGGCGCTGGGCCGGCTCAGGTCGATCTCGGCGGGAAGTCCGTCCGGCGTCTGCATCTCTGCCTGGCCCCCCAGTTCGTCGCCGCGGTGCGGGAGGGCACCGGCGTCGACGGCGTGCGCGGGCACGCGGAGCCGCACCGGCCGACCCGCGGATCGTGTGGTGCTGACCACTCTAGGCCCGTCCGCCCAGGTACGGGAGATCAGCCGACCCCGATCTGTGCCCGGGACCGGCAGGTCGGACCCGCCGGGCGAACCGTGGTCACGCTGCGCGTCCGCCCGCGCACCACAGGCCACCACGGCGCGTCAGTCGACGGATTCCAGCACCAGGGCGATGCCCTGACCCACCCCGACGCACATGGTCGCCAGGGCCCGCCGGCCGCCCCGACGGCGCAGTTCCAGGGCTGCGGTCAACGCCAGCCGGGCGCCGCTGGCGCCGAGCGGATGCCCCAGCGCGATCGCGCCGCCGTTCGGGTTGACGTGCTCGGCGTCCTCCGGCAGGCCCAGCTCGCGCAGCACCGCGATCCCCTGCGCGGCGAACGCCTCGTTCAGCTCGACCACGTCCACGTCGGCCAGGGCGAGGCCGAGGCGGTCGAGCAGCCGACGGGTGGCCGGCACCGGCCCGATCCCCATGATCCGGGGCGGTACGCCGGCCGCCGCCGCGCCGCCGATCCGGGCGAGCGGGCTCAGGCCGTACCGGGCCACCGCCGCCTCGGAGGCGACAAGCAGGGCCACCGCGCCGTCGTTGACGCCTGAGGAGTTGCCGGCGGTGACGGTGCCGCCGGCCCGGAACGGGGTGGGCAGCGCGGCCAGCTTCGCAAGCGACGTCTCCCGGGGATGCTCGTCGACCTCGACCAGTTTCGTGTCCCGGCGGCCCGCCGGCACGGTCACCGGCACGATCTCCTCGGCGAACCGGCCGTCGGCCTGCGCCTTGGCGGCCCGCTGCTGGGAACGCAGCGCGAACTCGTCCTGCGCGCGCCGGTCGACGCCGAACTCGGCGGCCACGTTCTCGGCCGTCTCGGGCATCGAGTCGATCCCCCACCCCGCCTCCATCAGCGGGTTGACCAGCCGCCAGCCGAGGGTGGTGTCGTACACCTCGGCGGCCCGCGAATACGGCGTGGTCGCCTTCGGCATGACGAACGGGGCCCGGCTCATGCTCTCGACGCCACCGGCGAGCACCAGGTCGGCCTCCCCGGCCACCACGGCACGGGCGGCGGTGGCCAGCGCGTCCAGGCCGGAGCCGCAGAGCCGGTTGACGGTGCTGCCCGGCACCTCCTGCGGCAGGCCGGCCAGCAGCGCAGCCATCCGGGCCACGTTGCGGTTGTCCTCGCCGGCCTGGTTGGCGCAGCCCAGCACCACGTCGTCGACCCGGGCCCAGTCCACCGCCGGGTGCCTGGCGACCAGTTCGCGCAGCACGTGGGCGGCCAGGTCGTCGGGGCGCACCCCGGCCAGCGCGCCGGCGTACCGGCCGATCGGGGTACGGACTCCGGACACGAGGTAGGCCACGCTCATCGACGCACGTCCTTCGGGGGGTGGGAAGGGGCTGGCGGTCCCGGCGTCACCCGGGTCACGGGGGACGCCCGCCGTCAGGATATCCACGCCCGCGCCGGTCGCCGCCCGGCCGGGTCGCGCACCAGGTCGGGCGGGCGGACGCCGGATAGGTTGGCGGTATGACCCGGGCCCAGTTCAGCGCAGAGACCTCCGGCGGTGGGGCGTTCGTCCGCCAGCCCAACCGGTTCACCGGCCGGGTCACCCCGCACTCCACCTCACCCGAGGGCGGTGGCCCGGACGAGCAGGGGCGCTGGCCGCTTGCGGCCGGCCGGTACCGGCTGATCTGGTGCCGGGCCTGCCCGTGGGCGCACCGGGCCATGATCGTGCGGGGCCTGCTCGGCCTGGACGGGGTGATCTCGCTGGGCACGGTGGACCCGATCCGCGACGAACGCGGCTGGCGGTTCACCCTCGACCCGGACGGCTTCGACCCGGCGCTGGGCATCGGTTTCCTGTCCGAGGCGTACCTGGCCACCGACCCGGACTACACCGGCCGGGTGACGGTGCCCGCGCTGGTGGACACGCTCACCGGCCGGGTGGTCACCAACGACTATCCGCAGCTCACCCTCGACTTCTCCACCGAGTGGCGACGCTTGCACGCCCCGGACGCGCCCGACCTCTACCCGGTCGCGCTGCGTCCCGAGCTGGACGTGCTGATGGCCGAGATCCACACCGACGTCAACAACGGCGTGTACCGGTGCGGC
Source organism: Micromonospora humida (assembly GCF_016901255.1). Lineage (NCBI taxonomy): Bacteria > Bacillati > Actinomycetota > Actinomycetes > Micromonosporales > Micromonosporaceae > Micromonospora > Micromonospora humida. Next base: position 332,262 of record NZ_JAFEUC010000002.1, on the reverse strand, counting down.
TTCGCCACCTCCCTGCAGGCGTACGACGAGGCGTACGCGGCGCTGTTCGCCCGGCTGGACGCGTTGTCACAGCGGTTGGCCGGGCAGCGGTACCTGATGGGTGACGCGATCACCGAGGCGGACGTGCGGCTGTTCACCACCCTGGTCCGCTTCGACGTGGCCTACCACGGGCACTTCAAGTGCAACAGGCAGAAGCTGACCGAGATGCCGGTGCTCTGGGCGTACGCCCGGGATCTGTTCCAGACCCCGGGTTTCGGCGGGACGGTCGACTTCGACCACATCAAGCGGCACTACTACGCCACCCACCGTGAGATCAATCCCACCGGGGTGGTGCCGGCGGGCCCGGACACGTCCGGCTGGCTCACCCCGCACGGCCGTGCCTGACGCCGCCCGCGCGGTCGCCGGCCGGCTCGCCGCCGGCTGCGTGCTGCTCGGCGCGGTCGCGGTGACCGTCGCCGTCGGAGCCGGCCCGGGTGGCCCGTGGCGCGGGTACGTCAGCGAGGCCGGGGTCAGCGACAGCGCGTTCGCCTCGACGTACCGGATGGGGGTGTTCGCCCTGGCGGCGGCGTTGCTGTCGCTGGCCGCGGCGCTGCCGGTGACGTTGCGGCTCGCGGCCGGCCTGCTGCTGGCCGGCGCGGCCGGCACCGTGGTCTCCGGCGCGGTGACGTGCAGCGCCGGGTGCCCGCTGCCGCCGTTCGAGGCGGCGACACCGGCCGACCTGGTGCACGCCGGGGCGAGCATCGTGGCGGCCGGGGTGACCGTGCTCGCCATGCTGGTGGTCGGGTTCCTCCGGCCGGCGACGCCGGGGCTGCGCCGGGTGGCCCGGGTCGCCGGGGTGCTGGCGTTGCCGGTGGCCGGGGCGGTCGCGCTGGGCCTGCTGACGGTGGGCCGGGGCGATCTGGTGGCCGGCCTGGAACGGCTGCTGCTGGTGGTCTGTGCCGGCTGGGGCCTGTGCACCGCTCTGCTGCTGGCCCGGCACCGGCCGGCCGCTGCCGGACCGGCCGACCGGACCGGCCCCGGCGTGCCCCGTGCCCGTGAGCACGACGAACGTGACGAACGGGTCACCGGGTCGACAACCTCCGTGTAAGGAGCCTCACGCGGAGCGGTCATTCCAGCTCGCGGTCGGCCGGGAGTAGCGTCGACAGGCGATGACCAATGTCTGGCACCTCACCGTGCGCCTGTACGTCGACCTCCGACGCCAGGCCAGTGGGGTCTGTCCGGCGCAGCCACGCTCCTGACGCTGCCCGCGACCGACCCCTACCGACATTGGACCCGCCCTGATGGCTTCCACCCTGCGCAAGTTCCCCTTCTCCGCCCAGATCCTGCTCGGCCTCGTGCTCGGCGCGGCGCTGGGCTTCCTCGCCCGCGAGGGCGACCTGAGCTGGCTGGCCAGCACCCTCGACACCGTCGGCGGGCTCTTCGTCCAGTTGCTCAAGCTGGCCGTCCCGCCGCTGGTCTTCACCGCCATCGTGGTCAGCGTGGTCAGCCTGCGCGGGGTGGCCAACGCCGCCCGGCTGGCGCTGAAGACGCTGCTCTGGTTCGGCGTCACCGCCCTGATCGCGGTGAGCCTCGGCATCGGCATCGGCCTGCTCACCGACCCGGGCCGGGGGGTGAGCCTGGACGTCGGCGGCGCGACCGCCCCGAAGACCACCGGCTCGTGGACCGACTTCCTCACCGGCATCGTGCCGACCAACCCGGTGGGCGCGTTCGTCGAGGGCAACGTGCTCCAGATCGTCTTCCTCGCCCTGGTGGTCGGTGCCGCCGCGCTGCTGGTCGGTGCGGCCGCCGAGCCCTTCGTCGCGCTCAACCGCGCGGTGCTGGCCATCGTGCAGAAGGCGCTGTGGTGGGTGATCCGGCTCGCCCCGATCGGCACCCTCGGGCTGATCGGCCACGCCGTCGCCGCGTACGGCTGGGACCTGCTGGCCCCGCTGGCGAAGTTCACCACCGCCGTCTACGTCGGCTGCGCGATCGTCCTGTTCGTGGTCTACCCGCTGCTGCTGGTGACGGCCGGCCGGCTCAACCCGCTGCGCTTCTTCGCCGGGGCCTGGCCGGCGATCGAGCTGGCCTTCGTGTCCCGGTCCTCGGTGGGCACCATGCCGGTGACCCAGCGTTCCGTCGAGCGGCTCGGCGTCCCCCGTGAGTACGCCTCCTTCGCGGTGCCGTTCGGCGCGACCACCAAGATGGACGGCTGCGCCGCCATCTACCCGGCGCTCGCCGCGATCTTCGTGGCGCAGGTCTTCGGGGTGGACCTCGGCATCGGCGACTACCTGCTGATCGCCTTCGTCTCGGTGGTCGGCTCGGCCGCCACCGCCGGCCTGACCGGTGCCATCGTCATGCTGACCCTGACCCTGAGCACGCTGGGCCTGCCGCTGGCCGGGGCCGGCCTGCTGCTGGCGATCGACCCGATCCTGGACATGATCCGCACCGCCACCAACGTGGCCGGGCAGGCCGTCGTGCCGACCATCGTGGCCGCCCGCGAGGGCATCCTGGACCGCGACGCCTACGCCAACGCCGGACGGCGCGACCTGACCGACGCCGACGAGACCGACGCCGACGAGGCCGCCGACCGGCCGGCCCGCCGCGACGATCTCGCGCCGGCACCGGCCTGAGCGCACCGGCCGAGCCCTCCTTTGGACACTGCGCCCCGCACCGCACCGCCACCCGCCCGTACCGGAGGATCACCCGCATGAGTGCCCTGTTCACCCCACTCGCCCTGCGCGGCGTCACCCTGCCCAACCGGATCGCCCTCGCGCCGATGTGCCAGTACAGCGCCGGCCCGGACGGGCTGCCCACGGACTGGCACCGGGTGCACCTCGGGTCCCGGGCCGTCGGCGGAGCCGGCCTGATCCTCACCGAGGCCACCGCGGTCGTTCCCGAGGGGCGGATCAGCCCCCAGGACACGGGCATCTGGTCCGACGCGCACGTCGACGCGTGGCGGCCGGTCACCGCGTTCGTCGCCACCCAGGGGGCGGTGCCCGCCGTGCAGCTCGCCCACGCCGGGTTCAAGGCCAGCACCTACCGGCCGTGGGCGGCCGAGCGCGGCGGGGTGCCGGACGCCGAGGGCGGCTGGACGCCGGTCGGCCCCGGAGCCGAGCCGTTCCTGCCCGACTACCGGCAGCCGACCGCGCTGGACGAGACCGGGATCGCCGGGGTGGTGTCCGCGTTCGCCACCGCCGCCGGTCGGGCCGTCGACGCCGGATTCGCCGTCGTGGAGATCCACGCCGCACACGGCTACCTGCTGCACGAGTTCCTGTCCCCGCTGACCAACCACCGCACCGACGGCTACGGCGGCGACCGGGCCGCCCGGATGCGGCTCACCCTGGAGGTGGCCCGCGCGGTCCGGGCCGCCGTCGGCGAGCAGGTGCCGGTGCTCACCCGGATCTCCGCCACCGACTGGGTCGACGGCGGCTGGACGGTGGACGACAGCGTCGCCCTCGCCGCCGAGCTGGCCGCGACCGGCGTCGACCTGGTAGACGCCTCCTCCGGCGGGGCGTCGACCCGGGCGGCCATCCCGGTCGGACCCGGCTACCAGGTGCCGCTGGCCGCGCAGATCCGCCGCGAGGCGGGCGTGCCGACGGGTGCGGTCGGCCTGATCGTCGAGCCGGAGCAGGCCGAGCAGATCGTCGCCGCCGGGGAGGCCGACCTGGTGCTGCTCGGTCGGGAACTGCTGCGTGACCCGTACTGGCCGCGCCGGGCCGCCGCGAAGCTCGGTGCCACCCCCGACTGGCCCGAACCGTACGCCCGCGCCTTCTGACCGTCTGCCGACCGGCCTGCGGCGACCGCTGTGGGGAGAGTTGTCGTCGCTGGAGCGACGACAACTCTCCCCGGTCCCGCGGCCGGACGGCGGCGGGGTCAGCCGGCCAGGTGACCCCAGTCGTCCTCCAGGTCGCGCCACGCGCCCTGGGCGGCGACCGTGCCGTCGACCAGCACCACCACGTGGTCGGCGCGGACCAGCGCCGCCCGTTTCGAGGTGGAGCCGAGCACGGTCACCCCGTGCCCCCGCAACGCCGCCCACAGCGCCAGTTCGGTGGTGACGTCCAGCGCGGAGGACACGTCGTCGGCGACCAGCAGTTCGGTACGCGGGGCGAGCGCCCGGGCCAGCGCCAGCCGCTGCAACTGCCCACCGGACAACCGGGTGCCCTTGTGCCCGATGAGCAGCCCCAGCCCGCCGCCGCCCGCCAGGTCGTGCTCCAGTTGGGCGGTGGTGACCGCCCCGGCGGCGTCCACGTCGTGGCCGAGGGCGATGTTGTCGGCGACCGTGCCGGAGAGCACCCGGGGCAGCTGACCGACGTAGCCGACCTGCTGGGGGCGTAGGAACAGTTCCGGCTCGGTCACCGGCTCGCCGTTCCACCGCAGCTCGCCGACGTGGTGCACGATCCCGGCCAGCGCCCGCAGCAGCGACGACTTGCCGGACCCGACCGGCCCCACCACCAGGACCAGTTGGCCCCGGTCGACGGTCAGGTCGACGTCCCGCACGGCGAGAGTGCCGTCGGAGTGCCGTGCCCCGAAGTCGACCAGTTCCAGGCGGCGCAGCGGCCGGCGCGGCGGCGGCTGCGGCGCGGGGGCGGTGCCGGCGGCGATGTCCACCCCCGGCACCTCCGCCGAGTACGCCCCGATCCCGGCCATCGCCACCGTCCGCCGGGTCCACACCCGCGCCGACGGGTACTGCGAGACCAGGGACGCGGTGGTCCAGGCGAACCAGCGGGCCGCCCCGAGGGTGGAGACGGCGACCAGGGTGGCACCGGCGGAGAGCCCCCCGCCGAGGTAGAGCGCCCACGCGGCGATCGGCAGCAGCCCGCTGGCCACCGAGGGGGTGGAGCGGGCCCACACCTGCGCGGCGATCTCCCGCCGCTGCCGGTCGCTGCGCACCAGGTCCAGCGCGGAGAGGTGGTCCAGCACCGGCCGGGTCGCCCCGGCGAGCTTGACCGTCCGGGCCGCCGACAGCGACGAGACCAGCGCGGTGGCGAAGGCGGCGCGGGCGGCCACCGTGTCCCGCGCGGAACGCTCCAACCGGGGGCCGAACAGGGTCGCGGCGAGCCCGGACACGGCCATCGTGCCCACGAAGAACAGGGCCGGCACGAGACTGCCCGTGATCAGCGTCATGGTCACCATCGTCACCAGGGCGATGAACTGGTCCATCAGGTTGTCGGCGAGCTGCACGACCCGTTCGGTGTCCCCGCTCTGCGCCACCACCTCGGCCGGGGTGTGCCGGCTGGTACGGCGCGGGCCGGTCTGGCCGTGCACCAGCCGCAGGCTCATCCGCAGCATCTGCCGTACCCACCACTGGGGGAACCGCAGGTTCGTCAGGAAGGGCAGCGGCAGCACCACCACCAGCGCGGCGGCGATGCCGAGCGCCGGCAGCCACGGGTCACCGCCGTCGACGACGTCCGCCCACAGCCAGGGCAGCACCGCGCCGTCGAGGCCGAGCACGGTGATCACCATGAACAGCACGACCGACAGCAGGCCGAGGCGCGGGTCGTTCAGGCCCAGCCGCAGGATCTCCCGCATGGTCCGCGCGGGCGGTAGCGGTGGCAGCGGCGGCGGGTCCCCCTTCGGTACGGCCACCGCCGTCCGTCCGGCCGTCCCGGTGCCTGCCACGGCGGCGGCCCGCCCCGGCCCGTCGTCGCCCGCTCCGGTGCCGGCCGACCCGACGCCGTCCGCCCCGGCCGGGGACGTCGCGTCGACGTCCGGCCAGGCGGTGCCCGGCGGGTCGGCCTGCGGCCAGTTCCCGGTCGGCGGATCCGCCTCCGGCCAGGCGGTGCCCCGGGTGCCGGATTCCGGCCAGGCGGTGGCCGGGCCGTCGAGCAGGTCCAGTCCGCCCCGGCTGCCGGACCGGCCCGCACCGACCGGGGTGTACGCGGCGGCGTGGCTGGTGGCGAGCAGCTCGGCGAAACGGGCCGAGGAGCGCAGCGGGCCGGCCTCCAGGACCGCACCGTCGGCCATCACCACCACCTCGTCGCAGCGCCGCACCGACGACAGCCGGTGCGCGATGATGATGCCGATCCGGTCGGTGAGCAGACGTTCGGTCGCCTCGCGTACCCGGGTCTCGGTGACCGGGTCCAGCCGTGCGGTGGCCTCGTCGAGGATCACCACGTGCGGGTCGCGCACCAGGATGCGGGCGAAGGCCACCAGCTGTTCCTGGCCGGCGGAGAGCACGTGGCCGCCCTCGCCCAGCCGGGTCCGGATGCCGTCGGGCAGCTCCGCGACCCACCCGGTGAGCCCCAGCTCGGCCAGCGCGCGGGGCGCGTCGTCGAGCAGGTCCGGGTCGAACAGGGCGACGTTCTCGGCGAGGGTGCCGGCGAGGATCTCGGTACGCTGCGGCACCACCGCGATCCAGCGCCGCAGTTCCTCGACGTCCAGGTCGCACAGGTCGGTGTCGCCGAGCAGCACCGTCCCACGCGGCACCTCGACCGCCCGGGTGAGCACCTTGGCCAGCGTCGACTTGCCCGAACCGGTCCGCCCCACCAGCGCGTACGACCGGCCCCGGACGAAGCTGAGCCGGACGTCGCGCAGCGCGGGTTCCCGCTCGTCCTCGCCGGTGGCCGGGTAGCGGAAGGTGAGCCCGCGCAGGGTCAGGTCGCCGTCGGTGGGGGTGAGACCGCCTGAGGGTTCCTGCCGGGAGTCGGACAGCAGCAGCACCCGGGCCCAGGCGCCGAGCGCGTACTGCAGGTGCGGCACCCAGCGGGCGAGGTGTTCGACGGTCGCGCCGAAGCTCAACGCGAGCAGCCAGATCGCGGTCAGCCGGGCACCGTCGATCCGGCCGGTGGTCAACGCCCAGGCCCCGGCGAGCACCACCGCGGCGATCCCGACCCGGATGGTGCCGGCGGCGAAGGCGGTGACCCGCGCCGACATCAGGAAGACCCGGCGGCAGCGGGCCAGCACCTCGGCGGCCCGCCGGGCGTACAACCGCAGCACGTACGGCTGGGCGAGGCTGGTGCGGACGTCGTCCTGGCCGTGCACCGCCTCCTCCATCACGGCGGCCAGGTCCGACCAGGCTTCCTCCTCGGACATCCGGGCCGGGGCGATGGCGGCGGTGGGACGCCGCAGCACCACGACGAGCAGCGCGGTGAGCAGCAGCATCGCCACCCCGGCCGGCCACCAGACGAACAGCGCGCTGATCGTGGCGAGCAGGCAGAGCACCAACCCCTGGACCAGCCGTACGCCGGTGTTCCGCAGCTCGGAGGCGACCTGGTAGACGTCGTTGTCGATCCGGTCGAGCAGTTCACCGACCGGGGTGCCCTCCAGGGTGGGCAGATCCTGCCCGAGGGCGACCCGGCAGAGCCGGCGGCGCACATCGGCGGACCAGTCGGCGGTGATGCCCGCCATCAGCAGCGCGATCACCAACTCGCCGAAGACCGCGACGACCAGCGCGACTACCAGCGCGACGAACCATCCGGCCGAGCGGTGTACCAGCACCGGGCCGGCGACCGCCGAGGCGGCGGCCTGACCGGCGGCACCGAGGACGACAAGAACGATCACGACCGTCACGCGGCGTGGCGCGGACGCCCAGAGATCACGGAGCAGGCGCATGGAGACTCCCTCCGGGACTCGGGGTGGCGGTACCCCCCAGCCTGACCCCCCGCCCCCCTCCCCTCAACGCATTTACCGCCCCCCACCACCCTCCCCCGCCCCACCTCCCCCTGCCCCTGCCCCTGCCCCGCCCTGCCCCGGTGATCAAGAGATTCGCGTCAAGATTGATCTCCAAATTGCCGCAAACCTCTTGATCAACTGACTCAAACCTCTTGATCACCGGGACGAGCCGGCGACCAAACGAGGCGAGGCGGATGGCGGGCGGGGCACCCAGGGAGGCAGGAGCCAGGGGAGGCAGGAGCCAGGAAGGCGGGGGCCCGTGGCGAGCGGGGGTGCCCGGGGAGGCGGGGCGCGCGGGAAGGCGGGGCGCGCGGGGAGGCGGGGCGCGCGGGGAGGCGCGAGGGGCGGGATCGTCAGAAGAGGATGGTGGCGAGGGTGCCCACGCGGTGGAAGCCGCAGCGTTCGTAGACCCGGCGGGCGGGGCGGTTGAAGTCGTTGACGTAGAGGCTGACCGTGGGGGCGACCCGGAGCAGCGCGTCGTGGACGACGGCGGCCATCGCGGCGCTCGCGATCCCGCGTCCGCGCCATGCGGGGGCCACCCAGACGCCCTGGACCTGGGCGGTACGGCGGGTCACCACCGCCAGTTCGGCCTTGAACACGACCTCGCCGTCGACCATGCGGGCGTACGCCCGGCCGGCGCGGACCAGGTCCTCGACCCGTCGGCGGTAGGCCCGGCCGCCGTCCTCGGCCAGCGGTGAGACGCCGACCTCCTCGGCGTACATGGCGACCGCGGCGGGGAAGAGCAGGTGCACCTCGTCGGGGCGCACCCGGCGCACCTCGGGGTCGACCGGGATGGCGGGCAGGGCATCGGTGGCCAGCAGCGGCTGGTTGGGGCGGACGTCGCGGGCCGGCCCCCAGTGGTCGGCGAGCCGGTCCCAGAGGCCGAGCACCGCGTCGGCCCGTCCGACGATGGAGGAGCAGAGCCGCTCCTCGCCGGAGAGCTGCTCGGCGAAGGCGGCGACGGCGGAGTCGGTGGCGAGGATCGGGGTGAGGTTGCCGCCGAGCCAGCAGATCGACTCCAGGTTGCGGCGGGTGCCGTAGCCGAGGATCCGGCCCTCGGCCCGCCACCAGGCGAGGCCGCGTGCGGAGACCCGCTCGGCGACCTGCGCGCCCGCGTACGGGTCGAGGTCGAGCAGCCGCTCGACGGCGCGCCGCTCCGACTCTCCCAGTTGGCGTACCGGCACCGTCAGCACGCTTACCAGCCTGCCAGATCCGGGCGGTGGTTCGCCGGGCGACCGGCACAGCCGTCAAGGGACTTGTCGCCAACACATTGCCGATATATCGTTGATGCATCAGCGACAGCACAATGAGAGGACGACATGATGGGATTCCACCGTCGGATCCACGCACTGCAGGAGGCCCGGCAGCGCGGCTTCGGCTTCCCGCCCGTGCCCCCCGGCCCGCACGGGCACGGAGGCTGGGGCGGCGGCCGGGGCGGGCGCGGGCGGGGTCGGGGACGCCGCCCCAACGTCCGGGCCGCCGTGCTGGCCCTGCTCACCGAGCGGCCGATGCACGGCTACGAGATGATCCAGGAGATCGACTCCCGCACCGGCGGGGCCTGGCGGCCCAGCCCGGGGTCGATCTACCCGACGCTGCAACTGCTGGAGGACGAGGGCGTCATCGCCGCCAGCACCGATCCGGCCGGCGGCGGGCGTAAGCGGTTCGACCTGACCGAGGCCGGCCGGGAGGAGGCCACCACGGCCGCGCAGACCCCGCCCTGGGCCGAGTTCGCCGAGGACACCGTCAACAGCTGGCACGACATCCGCGACGCGGGCGCGCAGGCCATGCACGCGCTGCGCCAGGTGATGATGACCGGCACCGACGACCAGCGGGAACGCGCCGCCCAGGTGCTCGACGAGACCCGTCGCAAGCTGTACGCGATCCTCGCCGAATCCGAGTGACCCCCGGAGTAAGCCCCGGCGACCTGCCGACCAGCCCGGACCGGGACGACTCCGGCGACGATCACCCGGTACCGACGAAGGCGGCCCTCCCGGTGGGAGGGCCGCCTTCGTCGACGGTGGATCAGTGCACGGTGACGGTGGGGCCGGGGATCAGGTCGCGCAGCTCCTCGGGGATCTCCGCGCCCATCTCGTCGGCGATCCGCAGCGCCTCCTCGATCAGCGTCTCGACGATCTGCCCCTCGGGGACGGTCTTGACGACCTGCCCCTTGACGAAGATCTGCCCCTTGCCGTTGCCGGAGGCCACCCCGAGGTCGGCCTCGCGGGCCTCGCCCGGCCCGTTCACCACGCAGCCCATCACGGCGACCCGCAGCGGCACCGGCAGCCCCTCCAGGCCGGCGGTGACCTCCTCGGCGAGCTTGTAGACGTCCACCTGGGCCCGGCCGCAGGACGGGCAGGAGACGATCTCCAGCCCGCGCTCGCGCAGCCCCAGCGACTCCAGGATCTGGTTGCCGACCTTGATCTCCTCGACCGGCGGGGCCGACAGTGACACCCGGATGGTGTCGCCGATGCCCTCGGCCAGCAGCGCCCCGAAGGCGACGGCCGACTTGATGGTGCCCTGGAACGCCGGGCCGGCCTCGGTCACGCCCAGGTGCAGCGGGTAGTCGCACTGCTCGGCCAGTTGACGGTAGGCCCGGATCATCACCACCGGGTCGTTGTGCTTGACCGAGATCTTGATGTCCCGGAAACCGTGCTCCTCGAACAGCGAGCACTCCCACAGCGCCGACTCGACGAGCGCCTCGGCGGTGGCCTTGCCGTACTTGGTGAGCAGCCGCTTGTCCAGCGAGCCGGCGTTGACGCCGATCCGGATCGGCGTACCGGCGGCGGAGGCCGCTGCGGCGATCTCCCTGACCTTGTCGTCGAACTGGCGGATGTTGCCCGGGTTGACCCGGACGGCCGCGCAGCCGGCGTCGATCGCGGCGAACACGTACTTCGGCTGGAAGTGGATGTCGGCGATCACCGGGATCTGCGACTTCTTCGCGATCGCCGGCAGTGCCTCCACGTCGTCCTGGCTGGGCACGGCGACCCGGACGATCTGGCAGCCGGACGCGGTCAGCTCGGCGATCTGCTGGAGGGTGGCGTTGACGTCGGAGGTGAGGGTGGTGGTCATCGACTGCACCGAGACGGGGGCACCGCCACCGACGGGCACCGAACCGACCATGATCTGGCGGCTGGCCCGGCGCGGGGCGAGCGGCGGGGGAGGTACGGCGGGCATACCGAGACTGACAGCGGTCACTTCAGGCACTCACCTTGTGAAGAGGGTGATGGGGTTGACGATGTCCGCGGTAGCGGTGAGCAGGGTGAACGCGCCACCGATGAGGATCACCGCGTACGTGATGGGCATCAGCTTGAGGTAGTCGACCCGGCCGGGGTCGCGCCGGCCGATCCGGGCGTAGAGCCAGGAGCGGGCCCGTTCGAACCAGGCGATGGCGATGTGGCCGCCGTCCAGGGGCAGCAGCGGCAGCAGGTTGAACACGCCGACGAAGAAGTTCAGCGAGATGAACAGCAGGACCAGCAGCTGCCAGACGCCGTTCTCCAGGGCTTCGCCGCCGAGCCGGCTCGCGCCGACGACGCTGATCGGGGTGTCCTTGTCCCGCTCGCCGCCGGTGACGGCGGTCCACAGGGCGGGCACCTTGTCGGGGATGCGCTTGAGTGCCTCGTAGGTGCCGACGGCCAGGTCCTTGGTGTAGCCGGCGGTGGCCGGGATGGCCTCGACCGGGCCGTAGGTGACGTTCGCCGGGACGCCGGGCGGGAGCATCGGGCCGGCGACGCCGAGGGCGGAGACGGTGATCGGGGCGCCGTTCGGGTCGTCCAGCGGCTTGCGCTGCACGGCGGCGAGGTCGGCCCGGACCTGGCCGGCGACCCCGTCGCGCTCGTAGCTGATGGTCGCCGGCTGGCCCGGCGGCAGGTCACGGACGGTCTTGACCAGCGCGGCGTAGTCGGGGACGGCGACGCCGTTGATCGCGACGATCTTGTCGTCGTCACGCAGCCCGGCCTGCTTGGCGGGGCTGACCGGGTCACCGGGGGCGCACTCGCGGACCGCGTCGGTGGGGACGACACACTCGACGACCTTGACGTGCGCCGGCAGCGGGTTGGGCAGGTCCTTGTTGGGCAGGCCCATGAACATGGCGGCCAGCCAGATCGCGATGACGGCCAGCGCGAAGTGGGTGACCGAGCCGGCGGACATCACGATCGTCCGCTTCCAGACCGGGTAACGCCACATCGCCCGCTTCTCGTCGCCCGGTTCGACGTCGTCGTCCTGCGGCGTCATGCCGACGATCTTGCAGAATCCGCCGAGCGGGATGGCCTTGAGGCCGTACTCCGTCTCACCCCGGCGGAACGACCAGATGGTCGGCCCGAAGCCGACGAAGTAACGGGTGACCTTCATGCCGAAGGCCTTGGCGGTCAACATGTGACCGGCCTCGTGCAGGCTCACCGAGATGAGGATCGCCAGGGCGATCACCACCACCCCGAGCAGATAGAGCATCAGGCTTCCTTCCCCGACCCCGAGATGATCTCCTGCGCGTGCGCGCGCGCCCACGATTCGGCGGCGAGCACGTCCTCGACGGTACCTGGTTCACCGAAATCGGGGGCGTCCTCCAACACCCGCCCGAGGGTGTCGACGATGCCGAGGAACGGCAGCCGTCCGGCGACGAACGCCGCCACACACTCCTCGTTGGCCGCGTTGTAGACCGCCGGGCGGCAGTGGCCCGCCACGCCGGCCGCCTTGGCCAGCGCCACCGCCGGGAACGCCTCGTCGTCGAGCGGGGCGAACTCCCAGGTGTGGGCGGTGGTCCAGTCGACGGCGGTGGCGGCGTCGGGCACCCGGTCGGGCCAGCCGAGGCCGAGCGCGATGGGCAGCCGCATGTCCGGTGGGCTCGCCTGGGCCAGGGTGGAGCCGTCGACGAACTCGACCATCGAGTGGATCACCGACTGCGGGTGCACCATCACGGTGATGTCGGCGTAGGGCACGTCGAACAACTCGTGCGCCTCGATCACCTCCAGCGCCTTGTTGACCATGGTGGCCGAGTTGATCGTGACGACCGGTCCCATGTTCCATGTCGGGTGGGCGAGCGCCTGCTCCGGGGTGACAGCGGTCAGCTCGTCGCGTCGCCGCCCCCGGAACGGTCCGCCGCTGGCCGTGACGACCAGCCGCCGCACCTCGCCCCGGGTGCCGCCGCGCAGGCACTGGGCCAGCGCCGAATGCTCCGAGTCGACAGGTACGATCTGCCCCGGCCGCGTCACCGCGGCCTTCACCAGCGGGCCGCCGGCCACCAGCGACTCCTTGTTGGCCAACGCGAGGGTACGACCACAGCGCAGCGCGGCCAGCGTCGGCGCGAGCCCGAGCGACCCGACCACCCCGTTGAGGACCACGTCGCAGGGCCACTGCGCCAGCTCGGTCATGGCGTCCGGGCCGGCGATGATCTTCGGCAGCCTGAAGTCGCCGGTGGCCCAGCCGCGCCGGCTCGCCTCGGCGTAGAAGGCGAGTTGCAGATCCTGCGCGGCGGACGCCTTCGCCACCCCGACCGCGTCCACGCCCAGTTCGAGCGCCTGGGTGGCGAGCAGTTCGACGTTGCCGCCGCCGGCACCGAGCGCCACCACCCGGAACCGGTCGGGGTTGCGCCTGACGATGTCGATCGCCTGGGTGCCGATCGAACCTGTGGAGCCGAGCAGAACGAGGTCCCGGGGAGTTGTCACCCGGTCATTCTGCCCCGTACGCGCTGTGCGCCGGCTGGGAGCCTCACCCCTCGACGTCACCCTCCGCGTCTGCCCCCTGCCCCAGCGGTTCCGCCTCCTCGACCGGTGCCTCCTCGCCCAACAGGTCGGCCGGATCGATACTGAACGCGAAGGGCTGCCGCATGACGAACGTCGTCCCGGCGGCAGCCGCCGAGACCGGCCGGTACTCCCCGTCGGTCAACTCGAAGAGCGCGATGGTGGGCACCCGGTTACGCAGGTCGACGCGGAGGAAGAACGGGACACCGGCGGCGGCGTACTCACGGGGCCGGTCGATCACGTCCTTACGCCTGTTGCCCGGCGAGACGACCTCACCGAGCAGCACGGCGTGGCCGATGTCCATCGTCGTCCGCCCGCCACCGGGAACGTCGAGGAGCACGATGTCCGGAATGAAGAGGTCGGCACCAGAAACGATGTTGGCTTCGGCGTACAGCCACAGTTTTTCCCGACGGGCCGCCTGTTTGAGCAGGTAGGCCAGATCCAACTCGGCATTCTGATGGTCGTATCCGGCATGTGGGGTCACGATCACGCTTCCGCTCAGGACTTCAACCTTGGGACCGTTGGTCTCCGGCAACAGGTCGAGGGCGAGCTGGGCGGTCCACGGCTCGTCGTGCCAGCGCAGCACGTCGAACGACGGCCCGGTCGGCCGGTCGATCGACCCCGGCGACGGGGACGTCGGGTCGGGCGACTGCGGTGCCGGCTCGGGCGCGAATGCGGCCTGGGCCATCCGGGCTCACCCCCTCAGCGGAACATCCTGCTGGTCCCAGCCTAATCGCCGCAGCCCCCGGAGCCGCCCGTCGCACCGCCAGTGCGTCCCGGTCAGCCCACGACCTCCCCGCCCGTCGGCCAGATCCACACGCCTGATCAACACATCGGGGCCGATACAGGGGTGTCCGCGACGATCCTTACCCCAATATCGGCCCCGTTGAGTCGATCATCATGCCGGACGGCAGACATGTCGGGCGGGGTTGAGGTCACCCGACCGGGTCGCGGCCACGAAGCCGGCCCAGGAGGCGGGCGGGAAGGTCAACGCGGGGCCACCACGGTCCTTGCTGTCCCGCACCCCGACCACCTGCGGCAGATTCGTCGCCACCTCCACGCAGGTGGAGCCACCGTTGTCGCTGCGGGTCGACTTGCGCCAGACTGCACCGGTCAAGTCCATGACTTCGCCAACTCCCGTATGAGATCCCGGGAGGCCCGCCGGGGCAGTGCTTCACCGCGCAGGCTCTCCCATCTGCGCTGAAGGCTATCAACGTCGTCCGGCCGGTCGGTGATGTGTGCTCGTAGGGCGCTGTCCAGATGCACGACCTCTCCTCCGTCGGGCACACGGACCAGAATGAACGGGCCGGCCAGGCCGGCGTGCATCCCGGCATCCGCTGGCACCACATGCACGCTGATGTGCGAATGCCCAGTCAGCCGCAACAGATGCTCGAACTGCTCGATCATCACCGCCGGTTCGCCGATCCCCCGGCGCAGTACCGCCTCGTCGATCACCGCCACCACCTCGGGTGGGCGCTCCCGGGTCAACACTGCCTGCCGATCCATTCGGGAGGAGACTCGCTGCTCGACTTCACTCTCCCCGAGCATTCCGCCACCGTGCAGGACCGCGCGGGCGTACGCCTCGGTTTGCAGGAGGCCGGGGACGAGTGACGGTTCAAACCAGCGGATCAGGGTCGCCTCCCGCTCCACGCTGATCCACTCGCGTAGCCACGGGGGTGCGGAGTCGGCGCGGACCAGGGCGAGCAGCCGTTCGAAGAGGCCGCCGGCCTCCAGGGCGGCGTCCGCGCGGGTGATGAAGTCCTGCGACGGCGTACGGTGGCCGATCTCGACCATGCCCACCAGCGACGACGAGTAGCTGATCTGTTGGGCCAGATCCTCCTGGCTCAGCCCACGTTCCTTGCGCGCCCGGCGCAGCTCCGCCCCGAGGAATTCCAGGGTCGACATCGGTCCACCGGTCATCACACCTCCACCACACGTCTGCCACCCGCCGCCAGCGACGACCACGGGACCGGACCCGGTCGGCACAGTCGATGCTGAGACCCCGCGCCCCCTTCAGAAAGTAGCCGCGTCCACAGCAGAGTGTGAACAGGCATACGGAGGGAGCAGGCGGATGGGGAAGCGCGACAGGCCGGTACCGGTGACGCCACGGCACCGGCGGGACTGGTCCCGGTGGGGTCGGCACTGCACCTGTGGGCTGCGCTGGCCGTGCCCGGACCGGCTGGCCGCCGTACCGCTGCGGGAACCGCCACCACCCACGCTGCCCGCGCCCCGCCCTTACCTGTGGAACGGCCCCACCGCCGCCTACTGGGTGGGCGCTGCGGGACTGGTCACCCGGGGGCAGGCACGTCGGGCGAACGGCCGCCACCGGTGACCCCGCCGACGGGCGGCGCACGGCGCGGGCGACCGGCGTCGGCCGTGCCGCCACCGGACGACGCACGACGGGAACGGTCGCTGTCGGCGATGACCCCGCCAGTGGACGGGGCACGGCGGGGGCGGTCGGCGGCGGTCCGGGCGGACGGCCCGGGTCGGCACCTCGCCGCGCGGCCCGCCTGGCGGTGCCGGGCCTGTGCCGCCCCGTGGCCCTGCCAGCCGGCCAAACTGAGCCTGCGGCGGGAGTACGCCCACGACCGGCCGGCGCTGGCCATCTACCTATGTCTGCTGATGCACGACGCGATCGCCGATGCGCTGCGGGTCGGCACCGGCCCGGTCGAGCCGGCCGCCTACTTCACCCGGTTCCTCGCCTGGACCCGCCACGACCGGCCGCCGCCCACCCGTTGATCGACACAAGGGGGCCGATGTGGGGTGTTCCCGTCGATCGGACACCCCTACATCGGCCCCATTGAGTTGATCATCGCCCCGGACGCGGCCCGGGGACGACGGTCAGGCGTAGGTCTCGAACTCGGCGACCTTCGGGGTGGCAGCAGAGCTGTTGATCCGGAAGGTGACCTTCTTCAGCGAGGTACGGGCGAAGGTGATCACACCGGCCCGGCTGCCGGAGGCCAGCACCGCTCCGGTGTCGGCGTTGAGCACCTGCCAGGAGGTGACGCTGCCGGCCGAACCCGACGCCTCCCGGATGTTGATCGAGGAGATGCTGGTCGCGGAGCCCCACTTGATCGAGATGTCACCGGTCGAGCCGGCGGGCGACCAGTAGGTGCCCAGGTTGCCGTCCCGGACGTCGCCGTAGCTCGTACCGCTGGCCTTGCTGGAGCCGTCGGAGCCGGCGCCGATGCTGAGGTTGGTCCCGCCGGGGGTGCTGGTGGGCGGCGGGGTGGTCGGGGCCGGGGTGGTCGGCGCGGGCGTGGTCGGGGCCGGGGTGGTCGGGTTCGGGGTGGTCGGCGTGCAGCTCCCGTTGGACTCCTTGAGGCCGGTGTTCGCGCCGGCCGTCTGCCGGACGATGTCCGGCACGCAGCTCGCCCCGTCGAGGCGGTAGGAGTACGGGATGCTGACGCTGGTGTTCGACGGCATGCCCGGCCCGGCGGGGTTGGTCTCGCTGCCGGGGCTGGACCAGGTCACGTTGTCCAGGATGTTGCCGCTGGCCTGCCAGTAGCCGGCCTCGCTGGTGTAGAAGGTACCCAGCACGTCCCGGGAGTTCTTGAAGTAGTTGTTCTCCACCTTGGCCCGCGCGCCGGCCCGGGAGTTGATCCCCGACTCGTTCAACTGCACGTACGAGTTGTTGTAGATGTGCGCGATCCCGCCCCGCAGCAGCGGCGTACGGGAGTCGATGTTCTGGTAGAGGTTGTGGTGGAAGGTGACGAAGCCGTTGCCCCGGTCGCTCTCGCTGGAGCCGATCAGGCCGCCCCGGCCGGAGTTGCGCAGGATGCTGTACGACAGCGTCACGTACTGGACGTCGTCCTTCATGTCGAACAGCCCGTCGTAACCCTCCGACTCGCCGCCCGACGCCTCCAGCGTGGTGTGGTCGACCCAGACGTTGCGCACGCTGCTCTCCATGCCGATGGCGTCCCCACCGTTGGAGGTCGGCGAGCCCGACTTCTTGACGTTCCGGACTGTCACGTTCTGAATGATGATGTTGCGGGAGTCGCGGATGTGGATGCCGAGCTGGTCGAAGACCGCCCCGCTGCCGACCCCGACGATGGTGACGTTGCTGATCTCCTTCAGCTCGATCTTGTCGGCTGCGGTGTTGCAGCTGTTGCCCGACACCTTCGTGGTGTTGCCGTGGTTGATCGTGCCCTGCACCTCGATCACGATCGGGGTGCTGCTGCTGGCCCGGTTGCACAGCGCCGCGTGGATCGCGGTGCCGGTGCTGGCCCGTACGGTCTGCCCGCCCGCGCCGCCGGTGGTGCCGCCGTTCTGGGTGGCGTAGCCGCTGGCGCTGCCGGCCGCCGCCGACGCCTGGTGCACCGGCAGGGCCACGCAGATCGCGGCACCGACGGCGGCCGTGGCCAGCCCCGCCTGGACTCGTCGTGCGACTGGTCGTCTCATCCTCGCGTCACCTTTCTCATTACCTGGTGGTGGTGCCGCTGCCGGGTGGTGTGGTGCCCGGTCGGGCGGCGGTGATGACGGTGGTCCTGGTGGACCTCTGCGCGCCGGGGACGGGCCGGGCCTTCGCGGCCGTCAGGCGGAGTCGCCGGCCGGCCAGGGGTGTCTGCGCCGGTGGTCGGGTCGACCCGCTCGCCGTGCTGCCGCGCACGGCGAACTGGCGCCTGCGGCGGTGGTGGAACTCGCCGGGGCACCCGCACTGAGCATCTGGAAAGCGCTTTCCACAAGCGAGGATAGGGCGACGTCTATGGACACCGCAAGACGTCGTCCGGATTGCGGCTAATGACCGCCTACCTACCGGCCAGCCCGATATTGATCCACTCGCCGGGGCTGATGTTGCGCCATCACGGCGTCCCGACACCGCAACATCGGCCGAGTTGAGCCGATCATGGCTGGCGCACGGGCATGACGCGGGATCGTGATGCGTGGCAGCGGGCGACAGGGGGAAGAACATCGCGATGGGCGACGCATGGCAGCGTACGAAGCGGATCACCAGCGCCGCGTTCCGACCGGTACGCGGGCGGGACCTCTCCCTGCACGCCGCCGCGATCACCTTCTACGGGGCGATCGCCGTGGTGCCGGTGGCCCTGCTGGCGATCTGGCTGACCTCGCTGCTGGCCGGCGCGGACCGGGTACGCCGGCTCACCGCGTACGCCGTGGAGACACTGCCGGACGCGATCGGTGCGCCCGAGGCGGTGGACGCGCTGGTCAACGCCGGGGTGCAGTTGACCCCGCTACTGGCGCTGGCCTCCCTGCTGCCCGCCTCGCTCTACGGCGAGGGGCTGCGCCGGGCGTTCGTCTCGGTGGCCGTCGCCCCCAACCCGGACGAGTCGCTGGTCGGCTGGCGGGGCCGGTTGCTGTTGCTGCCCCTGCTCGCCCCCGCCCCCGCCCTGCTGCTGTCGATCCTCATCGCGCTGCCCACCACCACCCGGCTGATCCGGCAGGGCGGCTGGGTCGCCGCCCTGGGCATCGTGCTGTCGTTCCTGGCGGTGTGGCTGGTGCTCACCCCGGTGCTGATGTGGGTGTTCCGGGTGGTCGGGCCGGCCTCACCGGACTGGCTGTCGACGTTGGCGGTCGGCTCGTTCACCGCCGCCAACCTCTCCGGCTTCCTGCACGGCTTCGTGCTGTTCTGCTCGCTCCCGCTGGATCTCGGGGTGCCGTTCGGCGGCTTCGACCCGGTCGGGGCCGGCGTCGCGGTGCTGCTCTGGCTCTACCTGTTCCACGTGATCGTGCTGGCCGGCTACTCGGCCACCCTCGCGTTGTCCCGCTGGCGGGCCCGCCGCGCCGCCGCCTCCGGGTCGACGTCCGGCTCGGGCCCGACCGTCGACTCGGCGTCGACGTCGGGCCCCGGGAGCGCGTCCGCAGGCGTCGATGCCGCGTCGGCCACGGCGAACCAGCCCGAGGCATCCGCCGACCCGCCCGGGGTCCCCGCCGCCGGGACGGGCGACACCACCGGGACGGGCGACGCCGACGCCGACGTGTCCGGGGTCGTCGGCGGTTCCGCCGGGTCGTCGGTCTCGCGCAGGCCGTAGCGGGCCCAGAACCGGGCCAGGGGCGTCGGGGCCCACCAGTTCCACCGGCCCAGCAGCCGCATGGTGGCCGGCACGAGCAGCGCCCGGACCAGCGTCGCGTCCACCACGATCGCCACGATCATGCCGACGCCGATCAGCTTGATGTAGGCCATCCCGCCGGTGGTGAAGCCGGCCACCACGATGATCAGCAGCAGCGCGGCGGCCGTGATGATCCGCCCGGTGCGTTGCAGGCCGGTGGCGACCGAGGCGGTGTTGTCGCCGGTGCGGTCCCACTCCTCGCGGACCCGGCTGAGCAGGAACACCTCGTAGTCGGTGGCCAGCCCGAACAGCACCGCGAGCATCAGGATGAGGTTGCTCGGCTCGATGAACCCGGTGGAGGTGAAGCCGAGCAGGCCGGACAGGTGCCCGTCCTGGAAGATCCAGACCACCACGCCGAACGACGCGCCGATCGACAGCAGGTTCATCAGCACCGCCTTGACCGGCAGCACCACCGAGCCGAAGGCGAGGAACAGCAGCAGCAGGGTCGCGCCGGCCATCAGCAGCGCCATCCACGGCAACCGGTCGCCGAGGCTGTCCAGCAGGTCCACGTCGGCGGCGGGCCGCCCACCGACCAGCACCTGCGCCCCGGCCGGGCCGGGCAGGTCGCGCAGCGTCCGCACCAGGTCCCGGGCGGCGTCGCCGGTCGGCTCCCCCGGGTAGCTCACCGACAGCAGGGTGGACTCCCCCTTCGCCGCCGTCACCTGAACCCCGGTCACCCCGGGCAGCGCCGCGATCCGGTCGGCGAACGGGCGTACCGCGTCGGCGGGCGCGCCGGAGACCAGCACCTCGACCGGGGCGATCGTGCCGCCGGGGAACTCGGCGGCGATCCGCTCGGAGACCACCCGGGGTGCGGCGTCCGCCGGCAGCACCCGCTCGTCGACCCCACCGAACGTGATCCGCGCGAACGGGGTGGCCAGCACGCCGAGCAGCAGCGCGACCCCCACCAGGTACAGCACCGGCCGGCGCATCACGCTACGCGCGATCCGGGCCCAGGCGCCGCCGGACGCACCCGCCGCCGGCCGCGCACCCCGCGTCCCCCGCCGCCACGGCAGCGGTACGCGCACCGCGTCCACCCGGTGGCCGAGCACCACCAGCATGGCCGGCAGCACGGTGAGCGCGGCCAGCATGGCGATCAGCACGGCGGCCATCCCGCCGAAGCCCATCGACCGCAGGAACGGCTGCGGGAAGATCAGCAGGCTGGCCATGGCGAGCGCGACGGTCAGCCCGGAGACGAAGACGGTCCGGCCGGCGGTGAGCATGGTGCGGCGGATCGCCTCGGCGACGGACCGGCCGGTGGCCAGCTCCTCCCGGAACCGGCTGACGATGAACAGCGCGTAGTCGACCGCCATCCCGAGGCCGATCAGGGTGATCACGTTGATCGCGAAGATCGACACGTCGGTGACCAGGTTGACCAGGCGCACCGCCACGAACGCGCCGAGGATGGCCAGCCCGCCGACGAGCAGCGGGGTACCGGCGGCGACCAGCCCACCGAAGATCAACACGAGCAGCACCAGCAGCACCGGCATGGACAGCAGCTCGGCCCGGGTCACGTCCTCGGTGCTCTGGGTGGTGGCCGCCTCCTGGAACGCCACCAGCCCGCCGACGTCGGTCCGCAGGCCGGGCGCGTCCAGCGCGGGGCGCAGCGCCGCGAACTGCGCCGAGCGGGCGTCCTCGTCGCCGCCGGTGAGCTTGACCAGCGCGTAGGTGGCCCGGTGGTCGGTGGCGACCAGCGCGGGCGCGGGCGCGTCGTACCAGGTGGTCACCTCGGCCACCTCGGCGCGCTGACGCAGCCCGGCCACCGTGAAGGTGACCGGGTCGCGGAACTGCGGGTCCTCGACGGTGACGGTGTCGCTGGACCACAGGACGATCACGTCGGCACCCTGCCTGCCGAGTTCGGCGGTGACCCGCTGCACGGTCCGGCTGGACTCGCTCGACGGGTCGTCGAAGCCACCCCCGCTCAGCTCGCCGAACACCCCGGTGCCCCAGGTCGCCCCGACGGCGATCAACACCCCGGCCACGGCCAGCACCGCCCACCGGGCGCGCACCACCACCCGCCCCCACCAGGCGAACATCGGTCTCTCCCCTCGTCGACCCGCCGGCCCGTCGAACCACCGCCGCCCGCACCCGGGCCGCCCACCGGGACCGCCCCACAGCGATCGACGTCCACTATCGCAACAACCGTTCACGTTCGACGGGCCGGGACCGGCCTCTCCCGGTTGCCGGAGCGGGCGGGGCACCCGCCGGTCGAGCCGGCACACGGACGCCGCGCACCGCACTAGGCTGCGCAGGCATGAGCGATGCGAGTGAGCTGCCGTCCCGCGCCGACGTCGTGATCGTCGGATCGGGGCACAACGGGCTGGTCTCCGCCGTCCTGCTGGCCCGCGCCGGGCTGGACGTGCTGGTGCTGGAGGCGGCGGAGGTGATCGGCGGGGCCACCCGCACCGAGAACCCGTTCCCGAAGGTGCCCGCGCTGCGCCACTCCACCGGGTCGTACCTGCTGGGGCTGATGCCGCCGGAGCTGCTCGCCACCCTCGACGTCCGCATCCCGGTGCTGCGCCGTGACCCGCACTACTTCCTGCCCACCCCGGGCGGGCCCGGTGCGCCGTACCTGCTGTTCGGCAGCGACACCGCGGCGACCCGGCGGCAGCTCACCGAGTTCTTCTCCCCCGCCGACGTGGCCGCCGACGACGCGCTCCAGGCCGAGCTGGCGCAGTTGCGCGCCGACCTGGCCCCGGCCTGGCTGGCCGAGCCGCTGCCGGTGGAGCAGACCGCCGAGCGCTACGTCCGCCCCGAGCTGCGGCAGGTCTTCGTCGACCTGGTCCGTGGTTCCGTCGCCGACTATCTGGCCCGTTTCGACTTCCGCTCCGAGCTGCTGGTCAGCATGTACGCGGTCACCGACGGGCTGTCCGGCCTCAACGCCGGCCCGGACGACCCCGGCACCGGCCACAACTTCCTCGTGCACAACATGTGCCGGCTGCCCGGAGCGGACGGCACCTGGATGATCGCCCAGGGCGGGATGGGCACCGTCTCCCGCACCTTCGCCGAGGCCGCCCGCGCCGCCGGGGCGACCATCCTGACCGGTGCCCGGGTCGACGCCGTCACCCTGTCCGGGGGCGCGGCGTCGGGTGTCCGGCTCGCCGACGGGCGGGAGGTCGCCGCCGAGGTGGTGCTCGGCGCGTGTGACCCGTACCGGCTGATGGACCTGGTGCCCGACGGCGCGCTGCCGGCGGAGCTGGGCGCGCGGATGGCGGCGGTCCGCCGGCCCGGCACCACCCTGAAGCTCAACCTGGCGCTGACCGGGCTGCCCCGGTTCTCCTGCCTGCCGGCCGACGCGCCCAGCCCGTTCGGGTCCACCATCCACCTGCTGCCCGGGTCGGCGTCGCTGGTCGGGGCGGGCGGCGCGTCGCCGATGGCGGCGCTGCGGGCGATGTGGGCCGACGTGCAGGCGGGGCGGCTGCCCGACGAGCCGACCATCGAGTGGTACCTGCACACCACCGTCGACCCGTCGCTGTCCGACCCGGCCGGGCACCACTCGTCGGCGCTGTTCGTCCAGTCGGTGCCCTACACGCTGGCCGGCACCGACTGGGACACCGCGCTGCCCGGCTATGTCACCCGGCTGGTGGAGATCTGCGAACGGTACGCCCCGGGCACCGGTGACCTGATCGCCGACGCGGTGCCGCTGCCCCCGCCCGGCATCGAGGCGCACTTCGGCATCACCGGCGGGCACATCCACCACGTCGACAACACCGTCTCGTTCACCGACCGGATGCCGTACGCCACCGGCATCGACGGGGTGTACGCGGGCAGCGCCGGCTGCCATCCGGCAGGCAGCGTGATCGGCGCGGCCGGCCACAACGCCGCCCAGCGCATCCTCGCCGACCTGGGCCGCTGACCCCCGACCGGCCGCTGACCCCGACCGGCCCGGCCCCCGCTCAGACGGGGGCCGGCCGGGAGGATGGCAGGTCGCCGGGGCCCCGGATCAGGTAGAGCCCGGTGAGTAGGAAGTACGCCGCGAGGCTGAGCACCGGGTCGACGAACGAGATACCGAACGCGACGACGTACAGCACCGGGCCGAGCAGGAACCGGCGGGCCACGGCGCGGGCCAGCCGGGGGTCCAGCCCCGGGTCGAGCAGTCGGCGGCGGCGGGCCCACCACCAGCTCAGGTTGAAGAACAGCGCCTCACCGAGCACCGTGCCCACGTAGAGCGCGGCGGTCAACCGCTGGTCGGCGACGGTGCCCCGCAGGTTGTCGGCGAGCAGGCTGGCCGCGAACGGGATGGCCGCGACGAACAGCAGCAACAGCAGATTGAGGACGAGCAGCATCTGGTCGACCTTGACGACGTACCGCCACATGTTGTGGTGGGTCAACCAGACCTGCCCGACGATCACGAACGTGATCACGTACGCCAGGTAGGCGGGCCACTCGTGGAACAACGCCCCGGGCAGGTCCTGGCCCTCGGGCCGCTGCGGGCTGAGTTGGAGCAGCTCCACCGCCATCAGGGTGAGCACGATCGCGATCACCGCGTCGCTGAACGCCTCCACCCGCGACGCGTCCCGCTCCTTCTCCCGCCGGTGCCCGAACTCGTACTCCTCCTCGTCCCCCACCCCACCCCCACCCCTCAACCGGGGCACCGCATCGAATCGCGGCCCCACAACGATCGTGGACCGTCGGTTACCAAAGCAGGGCCGTTTCGCCGCCTTTGTCATTCTCGCCTCGCAGGCCGGCGATCGGGGGACAAAAGTAGAAGGCGTCATCGGCCCTGGTGGGTGAACGCGGCCCAGGAGATCGGGTCGGCCAGGCCCGGCCGTGAACACTCCGCAGCCAGTACGGCCGGCATCCCGGCCGGCGGCTCACGGTCCGGGTCGAGCATCCACAACTGGGCCCGGTGCAGAGCGTCGGCCGGGGCACAGCCCTCCTCGTACAGCAGGTGATGCACGAGGTACATGAGCAGCGAGGTGCCCTCGTCCGGCACCTGCCACAACGAACCGAACACGGTGTGGGCACCGGCCGCCAGGAAGCAGGTGGCCAGACTGAACGCCTCGTCGTAGGCCCCACCTGCGGCGTGCGTCGTGCAGGCGGCCAGGAACACCTGACCGAGGTCGAGTTGCGCCAGGCGGGACGCCTGCAGCAGCTCCCGGGCCGGCAACGGCCCCCCGGCAAGCAGCAGGTGGGCATCGGCCGGCCGAGCCGGGTCCACCCGCGCGTGACAGGCGAAGTGCAGCAGGGACGGGCCGGGCCTGACGGCACGAATCCACGCCAGCACACCCTCCGGGCTGGCCCGGCGTCGCGGATCAGGATCCGCGCCCAGGAAGTCGCCACTGTGGTGGAACCGCTCGTACACCGCATGCGCCTCGATGCCCGCATACCGCAGGTCACTCAGCGGATCGCCGACCACCAGGGCGGATCGGACCGCCCGTACCGGCCGGGCCGCCGTCGCACAGAGGATCCGGGCCGACGGCGCGTACGAGATCACCAGGTCGTGGACTGCGTAACGGCGACCGGTGACGGTCTCCTCGTACGCGGCGTGCCATGGCACCAGCCCGAACACTCCCATCGGCACCAGCACCACCCGGGCAGGTCGGTCCGGTCGTAACCCCCGCAGGTCGGCGATGAGGCGTCCCACCACCGCCCGCCACGCCCACCGACACAGGTCGTCGATGTAGGTGGCCCGCGCAACGGCAGCCGGCCCTCCCACCTCGCCGCCCACCGCACCGGCGTCCCGCGGCACCGTCCCCGCAACGGGCCGCCCGTTGGTCGCCACGACGTCGGTATCCGGACGGAGCATGACGCCGCGCGATCCGGGTGCCGCCGCATCGCCCAGCACGGCCGGGCCCAGGGCCGCCGCCAACAGTCGACGTACCGGGCTGCCGGGGCCCGCCAACAGGTCGGGGAAGCTCAGCGGAAGGATGTCGCCGACGGCGGGTACCACGACCGCGAGCCCCGGCACCGCCCCTGCGGCCGGTACGAGATAGACGAGGGCGTCGAAGTCCAGTCCGTGCAGGGCGGCACGGACCTCGTCCGTCCGCACCTGGGTCAGCAGGTCGTCGAGGAGACCGGCGTTCTCCAGCGCACGCAGCACCCGCAGGCGCAGATCGTCAGGTGCCTCCCCGGCGGTGACGACCGCCCCGAGCAGGTCACCGGTGAAGTGGTCGCGACCCAGGCCCCCGGAGTCCTGCCACTCCGCAGCCAGGTCGTTCCGACCGGCACGACCGAGCAACTCCACCACGGTGTGACCGGCGGTCGCCGCGTGCAGAGTCAGGCTCCGGCCGGCGTCCAGGGCGGTGAGCAGATCGTCGTCGGCCTCGTCCTGAAGGCACCAACGGACCACCCGGGCCGCGGCGGCGGCGGCCGACCGCGCCCTCTCCAACGCCTGGTCGGTGCCGGACTGGAGGAGAACCTGCCGGGCCTGCCCCTGCAACGCGGACAATCCGAACCGCCGGGTCGCCGCCCGGTCCGGATCCCCTGATCGGCGCAGCGCCTCCGCGTGGTCGCCGACCATGTCGGACCAGAGCGGATCAGCGGGACCGACGCTCTCGGCGAGCGCCTGGCCGAGGTACCGGACCGCGCGGGCCGCCGACCCACGGTCCCCAGCCGCAGCCGCCCGCGCGAGTTCGGCCTTGCCGGCAAGGCTGAGCACGGACTTCCGTAGCCCGGACAAGGGCAACTGTCGGTGGGCGAGCCCGATCAGGTGGTCGGCCCAGTGCCGGAGCAACCCCACGTCCTGGTGCTTGGTCGCCGAGTGCACCTGCGTCCCGGCGGTCAGGAGGATGGTGAGCAGGTCAGGCGGGGTCAGCGGCCCGGCCGGCAGCGGGACCGGGGGCCGGGGCCGGGGCGACTCGCTCGTGGCACGGGCCAGGAGCGCGTAGTGATCCCGGCACGCTTCGACGAGGGGATCGAGCAGGTGCCGGGACAGCCGCGACGGACGCAGACCGCCGTACAGTTCCTCGACGGTCGCGAGCGCACGGCCCATCCCGACCACGTCCGCGTGGGTACCCAGGCGGAGTACCTCGATGATGGCCGCGAAGAGTGCGAACTCTGACCAGGTCGCGTCCGTCTCCTCGGCGGCGGCGTCACCCCGCGTCGGCAGCGGGGCCGTCCCGGCCCGGAAGCTGCGGAGATCACCGACGCGGGCCCCCCGACAGACCAGCGTGAAGGAGGTGAGCGCCCGCCCCTGTGAGCCGGCGATGAAGTCCTGGTCGGCCAGGGCCGCGGAGAAGGCGGCCATGCCGTAGTCGGAGTCGGAGTCGAATTCCGTGACAGCGCTGAAGCTCGCGACGACTCCCTCCGCGGTGTCGACGGCCCCGGCGAAGCCCGCCGGCTGGCCCTCGATGCCCACCCGGGCCGTCGCGAGCAGATGCCGTAGCCGGGGCAGATCGGGGTCCGCCATCGTGATCGCGAGCCGGGCGAACTCCGCGTACGTGATGACGAGAGCGAGTTTCCCCCGGTCAGCGGGCGACGCCTGGGTCACCTCGTCCAACACCCGGTCGGCCTCGACCAGCGACTGCTCCAGACCTTCGAAAGTGGCGGGCGTGGCCACCGGTTCCACCTTGTCCTCGTCGGAGACCGCCTCGTAGAGCGCGAGAAGGCGGATCCGGTGGGCGGCCAGCACGTCCTCCGTCGAGGCGTCGGCGGTCAGCGCCCGGTCGACGCAGGCCCGGGCGGCGGCGAGACTCTCAGGGGCACGACCATGTTGCCAGCGCAGCAGGTGCGTCGCACCGAGTTGGCACCAGACCGCTGCGGGGTCCGGTGCCGCTGGCAGCGCTCCGCCCAACAGCTCGACCGCCTCGGCGAGACCGTCCGCCTCCCCGGTCCGGACCGCCCGGCTGTGCAGCAGCTCGGCCAGAGCGATAGCCGAGGACGGGTCCGGGTCGTCCGCCCGCACGGTCCGCCAGCATTCGATCGCCGCCGCGATGTCCGCCGGATCGTGGTCGAGGTCCCACCGGGCGGCGTACCCGAAGGCTTGCCCCCGGTGCAGGCTGAGCCAGCCGGGCTGGTCCGGCCGGCCAGACCGGATCGCCCGGTTCGCCACCGCGATGGCCAGGCTCAGGCTGTTCGGATCCTCGTCCAGGCCGGCCAGCTCCAGATAACCCGCCGCCAACTCGGCGGAGGCGAACGAATACCGTGGAGTCTCCGGTGGCAGGCCGGCGAGTGCCGCGGTGAGCTGCGCCACCCCCTCGTCCAGATCCCGCCGACGACGGCCGGCCCAGTCGTAACGGGCCAGCAGGGCCAACCCACCGAGCATCCGCACGTACCGGATCCGGTGAGGATCGGCGTCGCCCACCGTGACACCCACCATGGCCCGTTCCAGACGATCCACCTCCGCCACGGCAGCCGGCGAGTCCTCCTCCAGGTCCGGAGCATGCCAGGAGAACCGCTTCCAGGCCGCCTCCAGCAGGTCCACCGCCACGTTGTCCCGCTCGGGATCGGCAGCCGGCCAAGCCCGATGGGCCATGGTCAGCTGCGTCACCGACCGCTCCAGGTGGTCGGCCACCCCGGCACGGCCGGGCCCTTCGAGTCCCGCCGCCAGCCGGGCCAGCTCACCGTGGGCAAGCCCGAGGCCGTAGTGCCACCAGGCCGCGCCGGTGTGGTGCGGGGAGACATCCAGCGCGCGGGTCAGCTCGCCGACCGCCGCGAAGAGGTGATTGTCGTCCCCGTCCTGGTCGTACCACTCCAGGAGGGCTTCGCCGAGCAGCCCGGCGATCTCGGCCGGGTCGGCGTCGGCCGGCGGATCCATGCTGAGCTGGAGCAGCACGTCGATCCATTCGTTGAGGGGCAGCTCGTCCGGGTCGTGGTCGTCGGTCACCTGGATCGACCCACCCCGCTGAGACCGGTGCTCCCCGGCACCTCGGTGACCACCGTCAGGGCCAAGCTGAGCCAGTCGCACGCCGTGCCGGCGGCGCCCGCGTCGCGGTGCACGGCGGCCAGGCCCAGCCGGCCGAGCAGGCCGGTCACCGCCAACGGTGCCCGGGTCCGCCGCGTACCCACCTCGTCCAGGGCCGGCAGCTCGAACGGCGCGGCACTGAACTCCTCCTCGGCCGCGAGCAGGATCAGCAGGTCGCGGGTGTGTGCGCCCGGCTCGACCGGGACTCCGGCCGGCAGCCGGAACTCCACCGGCCGGCCGTACAGGGCAGCGCCGGCACTCCCGGGCGCGATGTCCTCACCGGGGAACAGGCCGGCGTGCACCCGGTGCCGTTGGGTGACGTTCAACAGGACCACATGCAGCGGGCGACCACTGTCGTTGTGCAGCCGGACGAAGACCGTCGGTGCCACCCAGCGACCGTGTTCCCAGTGGTAGCGCAGCACGATCGCACCGTCAGCCCCCGGCAGCAGTGCCGGACGGTGCGCCGGAGCGGTCACGTCCGTGGGACGGGCCTCGACGAGTTGCAGGGACACCGCACCGGTCAGCCGCGACACCGGATTCACCAGGGTCCGGACCAGGCGTACCCGGGCCAGGTGTTCGAGCGCCGCGACGACTCTCCGGCCATCGTCGCCGTGTACCCCGGTGAAGTCCGCGCAGAGCGGGACGTCGTCACGGTCGCGGATGCTCACCCGATCCGGGGCCTCCGCCCGTAGACGCAACTCGACCGAGTCAGCCTCCCCCGCCCCGACGAACGGCCGGACGTACGGCGACGGACCCCCGGTCGGTCCCGACGCGGCCAGCGCGGCCATGACCACGTCGATGGTGGGCCCCGCGGCCTCCTCGACGGCGAGGACGACCTCCGGCACGGGTACCCGGCTGAGCACCACCGGATACTGCACGTCCTCGTCCGGTTCCCAGCCGACCGGCTCGACGACGCTACGGTCCGGGTCGACCCGGACGATCCTGGCCTCGTCGCTCGTGCCTGCCACGGCCACCCGTATGCCGTTCCCGTCGACCCTGGTCGGGATGCCGTGGCAGGCTCCCGCGTCGATCTCCCAGCAGCCCTGACCCGCGCGTAGCCACATCCCGCTGGCGGGCGGGCGGATCCGGCCACCGAGGAACGGCTGGTCGACGATTCCCGGGGTCACCGGGTCCAGCTTCGGCACCTGTCGGGACGCATACCGCTCCACCTCGCACCGGGCGGCGGCGAGCAGTTCACGATAGGTGGCCGCCGGGCCGAGCCGGTGCATCGCCGCCATCAGAGCCCAGCTGAACAACCCCCGGTAGGCGCCGTCCAACCACTCCTCGGTGGCCACCTCGGAGGACCGGCAGGCCGCCAACAGCACGTGCTCGACCGGGCCCCGGGCAGCGGCGAGGCGCAGTTCCGGCAGGAGTGCTCCGACTGCGGGCGGAGTGGTCAGATCCGGCACCGAACGCTGTACGTTACGGGTCGCGCCGTGGGAGTGGCAGCTGTCCAGGACGGCAACCACATGACAGTCCCGGGCCGCGACCTCGCCGAGCAGTAAGGAAACCTCCTTGTCGTACAGGTCGGGGACGTCGCCGTGACGGCTGTCGTAGCAGACCAGGGTCTGCAGTTGCCCGCTCGGCTCCAGATGCCACAGTTCGCCAGGCACAGCGGCCCGCGAGCCGTGCCCGCTGAACCAGAACAAGGCCGTGTCCCCGGACCCGGCCTGCCCGAGATGATCACGCAATCCGGCCACCACGCGGTCCCGGGTCGCTTCGTGGTCGACCAACGCCAGGACCGAGGGACTCCGCTGCGCCGGGACGCGGACCCGAAGGAATTCCGCCACCTGCGCCACGTCATTGCCGCACCCGCGCAGGGGAGGCGACCCCCGGTAGCTGTCGATGCCGACCAGCAACGCGAAGACCCGCCCGGTCAAGGCCCCTCCCCGATCGGCACGTGGAGCCAGCAGTGTTCGACGAAGCCCTTCTCCGGCAGGTCGACGGTCACCTCGGCGAAGCGCTCGGGCAGTGGCGGCAGTTGGGAGTGCCGCAGCACGTCCTGATAGAGCACATCCGGTACGCCCAGGACGTAGTCGACCAACGGGTTGTCGCGCAGGGCGGCCCGCAGGGGCGGGCTGTCCAGAATCCGGTGTACCGCGATCGCTGCGGCCCCGACCCAACCGCTGTCCCCGGGCTTCATCAGACCACGGTGGAGAGCGAATCGGAGTCGCATCCGTTCGGCCGGACCGAGACCATCGTTCGTCCGGCGCAATGCCAGGTCGAGCCCGTCGACCAGGCGGGGGATCACCCTCGACTCGTCGATGCCGACAGGCAGGACCGCGAACTCGCCGTCACCCTGGAACTGCAGGGACACGGCCGACTCGTCGATGCCGGCGGCATGACGCGCCTCCCTGAGCACCCGGACCAGCCAGGACTGGGTCCGGGCAGCGAGGTCGTTGGGGCGCCTGCTGTAGCCGGCAACGTCGGCAGCCATGCACAACCGGACCGCCGCTCCCTGGTGCTCCACCCGGTCGGGCAGCACCTCACGAAACGGCACGGTGTCGTGCAGGGTTGCTGTCCAGCTTCCACCGGTATGACGCCGGCCCGGTCGGTTCCGGACCCGAACCCCCAGTCGTCCAGTGAGCACGGTGGTGGTGGACGGCACCTCGATCAGGGCGTGCAGTCCGTAGGTCAGGGGCAGGCCCGACCCGCCGGCATCCTCGTAGTTCCACCCGAACCGGTGCCGGTGGGCTCCGAACGACCAGGCACGGGGGCGATCCGCCCGGGGTGCCAGGCGGGTCAGCCAACCGTTGCGGGCTGCCGCAGCGGCGGCAGCCCGGTCGGCGGCGGGGGTGACCGCGCGGGCCCGCTCGGCTCCGAAGGTCAGGCCGAGGGCTCCCCCGTCGGCGTGCAGTTGCACGGCCAGTGCGCCCTCGTCGGCGAGGGCGACCTCGAACCGGACCGCGGCGTGCTGTCCCCCCTGCGGCAGTGGGTCCAGGTCGAAGGCGAACAACACCCCGTAGTAGCGCAGCCCGCCAGCCCCGGCACGTCGGCGCAACTGGGAAGGCAGTTCCTCGGCGGGGACCGGGAAGAGCAGAGGACGTCCCAGGCTCACCCCGCCCGGATCGGTGGGGAATCCGGCGGTGCCCGCGTCGCGGGTCGAACCGGGAAGCAGCGCCACCCGGACCAGCAGGTCCGACGGCCGTATCGGCTCGTCCATCGACAGCACCGGCGGGTTCCCTGCCAGCGGCTCATCCGCGTCCATGTGGTCTCCATTCGAAAGGACCCGACCGGCCCGGCCACCGGCGATTCGTCTCAGGGCGCCTGAAGGAATTCGTACCGCACGGGGACGGCCTTACCCACCGCACTACCCGGTCGCCCCCGGGAGGATCACCGCCGACGCGATGTCCGATCATCGTCGACCATCCGATCCCCCACGTGGAACTGTCAACCAACTGACAGTTTCCGATAATCGCGTCCGGCCTCAAATATCTCCGGAACACATCATCGGCCGATCCGGCGGTGGGAATCCCGTACTAATCCGGGATCGCGTGGTCGCGACCGTGCCAGGCTCGGTGTCCACACGAGACGCGAGGGAGTGGGTGTGAGTCCGGCCGAGGTCAGCAGTCGCATCCCGACCGGTGAACACCGGTCAGGCAACCGCCTCCGTGGTGGGGGTGGACGGTTTCAACGCCCACCGGCCGGCCGGGTACTGCCAGATCGTCCCGCCGACCCGGCCGCGCTCGCACAGATGGCACATCAGGAAGACCGACGAGCGGGATCCGCCCCACCACCGGACAGCCTCCAATCAGAAGAGGCGGGAACCGCTATCCGATCGGTCAACCCTTCGAGACCTTCGGTCGACGCGACGGCAGCCCCGAACCGACGACCATCCACACCATCGCCCATTCATCACGCCGCCGGAAAACGATATGGCGGCGTCGTCACAGGCGAATATGAGTATCGCGGACGGGACCGACTCGATCTCATCGCCGTCAACGATTAGCAGAGCCTGAGAGTCGTCGACTCAAATTCGGTACGGGTAGGAGCCGGGGAGCCATGTCAGAACTGAGAGCGATAGAGAGCGTCCTCCGCGAGTACCGACGGGACATCAACGGCCTGCGGGTCGCCGTGGGTGAGGTCGGTACGCAGGTCGCCGACATCGGCGTGCGCCAGCGGGACACCCAGGACCAACTGCTCGCGCTGCGCAACGGCCTGCTCCGCCTGGAGCAACAGGCCGAGCGAACCAAGCACCTGCACAGCGCCGAGGCAAAGGTCGGCCAGGTCAAGGCCGACATCGAGCAACGGTTCGGCCATCACAAGGTGGTACGCCGGACCGCCGTCGGCATCCTCCGTGCGTTCGACCGAGGGCTGGTCCGGGAGGAGACCGTCCAGACCGTCAGCGAGGAGCTGATGGTGCAGAACTCCCGCTACTGGCTGGCACCCGTCCTGGTGGCACTGGCTGCCTGGGTCGGCGATGACCAGGAGCGGTGCGTACGTGCGCTGGAGGACGCCTACAGCCACTCGCCCGAACGGACATCGCTGTTCATGACCCTGGTGCTCCGGCGGCAGGGCCGACGGTCGGCCGCCGTACGGTGGCTGCGGCATTACCTCGACGCCCAGGACCCCGCAGCGCTCGGTCGCGAGTTCCCCGTCATCCTGGAGGCGATTGCCCAGGGTGCCTTCGGCCCCGCCGGAGTGGCCCTCGTTCAGGAACGGCTCGACCGGTGGCGTCGTCTCCTGCTCGACGACGAGGCGGTGGCCGCGCAGGTCCGACGCTGGCGCGAGGAGCTGAACACCCACATCCGCGCTGACGGGCTCGAAACAGACTTTCCCCGACTGGCCACGGCCACGCCGCAGTGGCCTCAGCTACGCCTGATGCTGTCCCACGCGGACGCCCACCAGTCGATCATCGACCGATACGCGCCCCTGCTGGCCGCCGAGGCCACGGTGAGCAGCGACATCGAAGACGCCGTTGACGACCTGCTCGAACAACTCGTCAGCGAGAGCGACCGCGAGGAGTTGCCTCTGCGTCGGGAACTCCTCGCGTACGAGGCAGTCGTCCGCTCCGACGGTGACCTGGCGGCAGCCGAACAGTTGGTCCGGACCGAGGCCGACGCCCTCGACGACACCCGTGACTACCTCAGCCTGCAGACCGACTGCGCGCTCACCCCCGAGACCCTGGCCGTCTCTCCGCAGACCCAGCGGCTCGCCCTGGCGAACTGCCACGACTGGTTGGCCCAGGCCCATGAGTCGTTCACCCGCGACTACCGGCTCGCCGCGCCCCAGACGGTGCAGATGGTTGTCGATCCCGGAGCAAGCTGCGGGATCCCCGCCTTCCGACCGCCCCGGTGGCAGGGGTCTTTCGACGAGCCGCTGGGAGCGATGGAGCACTCGCTGACCACCCACTGGGACCGGGCCTCCCGTTCCTTCGTCGACAGCCTCACCTTCACCTGGGGCAGGAACCTGATCGGACCATCGGTGTTCCTGCTCCTGTTGCTGGTGATCACCTGGGGGCTGGGGGGTCCGGGGGCGGGGCTGCTCGTCACCGCCGCGGCCGGCATCGCCTGGGCGGTGGTCCTGAAGGGCCGGGCCGACCGGGCAGCCGCTGAGCAGGCACGGGTCAGGACGCTGATCGACGACGCCCGGGACGAGTCCCTGCGCGACCTCCGGGCCACCGGCATGGAACTCGAAACTTGGTACGAGCGGTTCAAGGCCGCTGACGGCAAGGC
This sequence comes from Micromonospora humida, assembly GCF_016901255.1. NCBI lineage: Bacteria > Bacillati > Actinomycetota > Actinomycetes > Micromonosporales > Micromonosporaceae > Micromonospora > Micromonospora humida. Next base: position 298,355 of record NZ_JAFEUC010000002.1, on the reverse strand, counting down.
TGGTGAGGTCACCGTCCTGATCGCTGACCTGGCGACGGCGGGCGGGCCCGAGTCGTCGCACGATCGTCGAGTGGTGGCCCGCATCACGGAAGGAGAGTGACATGACCGGTTCCGACCATGCCGGCGAGATGGCCGTACCGCAGGTGGCCACCCCACAGACGAACGTGCCGTGGGCCCGGACCACACCCCCGGTATGGCTGACCCGCACCGAGCGCCGCCGGCAGATCGTCGAGGAGCTACCCGACTGGGATCCGCTGCCACCGGGGGAGTCCAAGGTCCGTCGACCCGCACGGGACGACGTATGAGCAACGGGGGCGACGACCTGCACGCCTGGCTGACCTTTCTGCGACGCTGGCGCAACGCGGAGCCGGCCGATCCGCACGGATTGCCTCCGCTGGCCCCGGAGTCACTGCCCGCCGACGGCTGGTTCCGGTTTGTGCAGCTGCTCAACAGCGCGCTGACCGAGCGTCTCCAGGCATGGGTGGACGGCCTGCTCAAGGCGTTGACCGCCGCCGGTGACGAGTTCGACCGGGGACGTGCCCTTGCCCAGGGCCGTCGCGGCTTGGTGCCGATCCGGGCCGTCGCGGGACATCCTGGGCTGCCGGAGCCGCTGGCCCGGCACCTGCGCGGTCTGGTCGACGAACAGGTCGTACTCGTGCAGCAGACGCTCGAGGAGGGTGTCGAGACGCTCCGCCGTGCTGGTGGCGACGGCCGGCTGGTGGAGAACAGGTTGCGGACGTTGCGGGAGAACTCGCTCACGGCGTCCGTCGCCCACTTTCCGGGGCCCCTCGACGAGTGGGCGACGGAACCCGTCCGACCGTCCCGCCGGATCATCACCGGCCCGTCCACCACCGCCGGCTGAGGAGCACGGATGTCCCGATACCTGGAGGCCCACCGCGACCTCGACAGCTTTGTCGCCGCTCGGGTGCCGCTCGTCGGTGTGCGTACCGTCGAGCCGCTACGCGCCGTGCGGCTGCTACGTGAGGTGGCCGGCAGCGCGCGTCGCGCGGGCCTGCCGTTCTGGCTCCACACCCGTGCCGCCGGCCTGCGGGACCTACGCACCAACACGCAGGTGCAGGATGACCGGTCGTTGGTGGCAGCGATGGACTTCGCGGCGGGGCAACTGTCCCGCCGGGCCCAGGCGACGATCGTGTTCGTCGAGCCGGAGGACCTGACCACCGACTCACCTGCGGCCCGTCATCTGGCCGAACTCGCCCGGCTCGCCGACGCCCGGTCCGGCAGCATCGTCCTGATCACCGACACGCCGCTCTGGAGTGGTCTGCAACGCCTGGGGATGAGCATCACCCTCGACCTGCCCGACGCCGCCGAGATGTACGACATCGTCGCCGACTTCCTGGCCGAGCAGCAGGGTGCGGTGGACATCGAGTGGACCGAGGCCGATGCCCGGCGCGCCGCGGAGTTCCTCGTCGGGGTACCGGAAGGCACTGCCATCAACGTCCTGGCCACCATGGCCGCGAGTGGACGTCTCCACCGGGACGACGTGGCCCGGCTGGCCGAGTTCAAGGACAAGCACTTCGGTGATCTCGCTGGCCTGGAACGGGTGCACGTCGCCCCGGCCGACAACCAGTTGGGCGGGCTGACGACCCTGCGCGCCTGGCTGCAACGTCGACACCAGGTCATGCTCGCCGACCTGAGCGGCACCCGGCTGCGCCCGCCCCGTGGGGTGCTGCTGGTCGGTGTGCCCGGATGCGGAAAGTCGCTCTCTGCCAAGGCCGTCGCGGCCCAGTGGCAGATGCCCCTGTACCGGCTCGACTTCGCCACCATTCTCGGCATGTACGTCGGACAGTCCGAGGCCCGGCTGCGGGAGGCGTTGGAGATGGCCGAACGCATGGCGCCGTGCGTCCTGTGGATCGACGAGATCGAGAAGGGGCTGGCCGGACAGCACGACTCCACCGGGGTGAGCCGTCGACTGGTCGGACAGTTCCTGTACTGGTTGCAGGAGTCCAAGTCACGGGTCTTCGTCGTGGCGACCTGCAACGACGTCCGATCGTTGCCACCGGAACTGCTCCGCAAGGGCCGATTCGACGAACTCTTCTTCGTCGACCTGCCCGACGCGACCGACCGCGCCGAGATCATCCGGCTCTACCACCGGCGCTATCTGGGCACCGAGGCAGACGGTGGTCTGCTCGCCCGGCTGGTCGACCTCTCCGACGGCTTCGCCGGCTCGGACATCGAGTCGGCGATGAACGAGGTGGGAATCGAGGTCATGCTGCACGACGGTCAAAGCGCCCTGACGGCCAGTTTCGTGATCGACACCTTCGTCAACATCATCCCGTTGAGCCGCACCCACCCCGAACAGATCGCGGAAATCCGTGACTGGGGTCGGGAACGGGCTGTGCCTGCGGGTGCCGCGGTGGCGACCCCCACGCCCGACGGTGGGAGCCGCCGTCGGGTTCTGGTACCCGGCGACGCCTGAGAGGCTGAGATGACGAAAGAGGAGAACCAGGGGAAAGGCGCGATCTGGGACCTCCGGGATCTGGTCGGCGACCTCGCGGACCAGATCCCGGCCGGCCCGGGCGACGGTGCCCCCGCCGCCCGGACCATCGGGGTCCGACCGCCCCGGGACGCCCCGAACCGGCGGCCACCCGGTACGCCACTGGCCGAGTCCCCCACGTCCCGCCCGGATACCCAGCAGGCAGACTCGTTGACGGAAGGCGACGAGCGGCAGCACCCAGCACTGGCACCATTCGGTGGACTTCCCGTGGTGCCGACCGACAAGGTCACCGCACCGGAGGCGTTCCCGCGCCGGCCGGAACGATCCGGGACGACTCTGCCGAGCACCCCCACGCTGCGGAAGCCGGCCGGCGTGGTCCTAGCCGTCCTGCTGGTCGTCGTCGGCACGGCGTACGGCGTGCACCTGTGGAACCCCGACGACCCCGGCACCTCCGGCTACGGCGAATCGGTGTCCACCCCGAACCCATACCTCACTCCGGCCGACTCGACCGGTACCCCGGACGAGCCGACCGGACCGCCCGACGGTGGTACCACCACCCCACCAGATCCCGAGGCCGCGGCCCTGGCCGAGTTGCATCGACTGCACGACCAGGACCTGCCCACGGTCAACCTCGACGGCCGGTACGTCGCCCAACTCGCCTCGAAGTCCGAGGGCATCGTCGATCCGCGCCAGCAGGCAGCAAACGGTTCGCACACCTTCTACGCCAGTGACATCCTCGCCGAGCATCTGCGGCTACGGGCGGAGTTCGGCACCGAGGTACCCGTGGTCCTCCTGTTGAGCACCGACTACGGCCAGCAGCAGCGGCACGGCAACCAGCCGCTGTGGCTCACCTTCGCCGTGCTACCCGAAGGGTCGAAGGAGTCGGTCGCCAGTTGGTGCGGTGGACATTTCGCCCAGCTGACCGAGGAGGCCCGGCAGAATCTCTGCGTACCCCGCCGGTTACGTCCACCGGGCACGTGATCACTCCAGCCACCGCTGCCTCTGCCGATCCGACGTCGGGGAAGGCTGGCGGGTGCCGTCCCACCTCGGAAGGGCAAAGCCGTTACCCCACCGGTCGGTGGTACGGGCCGCGGCCCGGTGAGCCGGTCAGTTGACCGGCTCACCGGCCGGGGCCGGGGCCTCCGCGTCCACCCGGGCGGCGCGGATCTTGTGGCCGACGCTGGTGAGGCAGCGGCCGGAGGGGAGGTCGAACTTCCAGCCGTGCAGCTGGCAGGTGAGCTGGTCGCCCTCGACGATGCCGAACCGGGTCAGGTCCGCCTTCAGGTGCGGGCAACGGCGCTGCACCACCCAGTCGCCCAGGGTGACGTCCTCAGCGTCGACGGCCCGCTCGTGCTCGTCGTACCAGCCCTCGGCGTACTGGAGGCGCTCGGTGGACAGGCACTTGAAGAAGGCGTACACGAACTCGTTGTACTGGCCGATCCGGGCCGCCGAGAAACGGCAGGACAGGAAGAGCGAGTTGACCCAGTCGACCTCGTCGATGTAGAGCAGGTGCTCGATCAGCGCCCGCTCGGTGCGGAACCGGTACCGGACCTTCTCGTCCGCGTACGGCCGGACCTCCTTGCCGGGGAAGTCCACCACGATCGACTCGACGCTGTCGCCGTCGTAGCCGACCAGGTCGAAGCGGACCGGGCCGCCGACGCCCTTGGCCAGATAGATCGACTCGTCGAGCAGCGGCTCGATCCGACGCTTCATCCCGGCCAACACGTCGATCTCGGGGTGCCGCCAGGACGCCTTCTCGGCCTCGATGACGCCGCGCTTACGCTCCCGCATCTCCTCCAGGTGCGCGGTCTTGTTCGCGAAGAACTCCTCGACCGGCTGCGGGTGGGTGGTGGTCGCGCCAGAGGTGGTCACCTCGGCGACGCTGCCCGGCAGCAGCACGATGCCGTTGGTGCCGCCGACCTTCGCGTACTCCGACAGGAACACCGACTGGTCCGGGAAGATGTTGCCCTCGTCGCCGTGGATGTCGTTGAACTGCCACAGCGCGTCGTCGAGGAAGCACGGCGGGCCGGCGATCGGGAAGACGTGGTCGGCCTTCAGGTCGTCGATGTAGCGCCAGGTCCGGTCGAACTGCCGTTCCCGCTTCTGCTTGCCGAACGCGGTCTTCGCCGCCTGCGGCAGCTCGTAGACCATCGGGTACCAGATCGCGCCGGAGAACTGGAGCAGGTGCGCGTGCACGTGGCCCAGCTCGGCGAAGACGGTCAGGTCGGTGGGGCGGGCGTCGTTCTGGTTGAGCAGCCGGACCCCGTCGTACTCCACCCAGAGCGACGAGTCGCCGATCGGACCGTCGGTCGGGCTGGTCAACGCCTGAATCATGATCTTCAGGCCGCCGTCCAGCTCCACCACCTGCTCGTTGGGGGCCCGCAGGAACTTCGTGAAGCCCAGCGCCCGCAGCTCGTCCTCCATCTCCGAGGTGGGGAACTCGGGCAGCAGGACGGTGGCGTCCTTCGAGACGAAGTCCCGCAGGTGCTTGGCGTCGAAGTGGTCCCGGTGCAGGTGCGACACGTACAGGTAGTCGACCCGGCCCAGGGTCTCCCAGTCGAGCAGGGAGTTGTCGGGGAACGGGAACCACGAGGCGAAGTAGGCCGGATTGACCCACGGGTCGCACAGGATGCTGCCCGCAGCCGTGTCGATCCGCATGCTGGCGTGTCCCGTACCGGTCACTCGCACCGCAGTCCCCCTCAAACAGACAATCAAGGTGTACGTCAGGAACGCTACCGGAGGCAGTGTGGTCGACGGCCCGCGACGCCGGTAGAGCCGACCCGCCCCACCGGGAAGGGGACCTTCGGCCCGGGTGCCGCCCCGGCCGGCCAACCCCACCCGGTGGCGTGGTCCTGCGCCGTACCGCGCCTCCAGCAGGGCGGACCCCGCACCGGGCCCGGGGCGGGGCGTGCCAGACTAACCGGAGATCCGATCGCGAGGGAAGGACCGACAGTGGCAGGAAGCGAGCCGGTAACCGCGCCAGATCAGCACAGGCCCGGGCACCGCAAGGCCGGGCGGATCGGCGCGGTGCTCTCCGCGTTGGCGCTGCTGGCGATGCTGTGCGGCAACCACGAGGGCAAGGTCGAGGACATCTGGCTGGTCGGCCTGGCGGTGCTGTTGCTGGCGATCGTCGTCGGCGACGCCGTGCTGCGTCGCAGCGGGCTGCGCTCCTGACGCACCGCCCCCGCAACGCCACGAGGGCCCACCCCCGGCCGGGGGTGGGCCCTCGTCACGTGTGGTGGATCACCGGCCGAAGAGGATGTCCTGCACGTCCTTGAGCGCGGCGTCGACCTCGGCCTCGAAGTAGCCGCCCGGCACCAGGCCGAAGCGCAACGTGTCCAGGTCCTTCGGGTTCACCGGCATCTGGTTACGGCCCTGCATCCCACCGAGCAGGCTCTCGAAGAACCGGTCCACCTGGTCCGGGTCGTACCCGCTGCCGAACCGGCGCACCTGGAAGCTGCGCCGGATCTGGTCGACCCGGTACAGCTCGCTGCCCGGCGGACCGGCCATCGGCGGACCCACCATCGGCGGGCCACCGACCGGCGGGCCCATCTGCGCGGGCGGGCCGCCCAGCGGCGGGCCACCCAGCGACTGCGGCGGCATCGGCGGAGGGCCGGCCGGGCCCCGGCCACGCATGTCCCGGGGGTCGCGGTCCAGCATGGGGTCCCGCTCCGGCATCCGGTCCCGGTCGGGCATCCGGTCGTACTCGGGCATCCGGTCGCGGTCCAGCATGCGGTCCCGCTCCGGCATCCGGTCCCGGTCGGGCATCCGGTCCCGGTCCGACATGCGGTCCCGCTCCGGCATCCGGATCTCGGCGGTCATGTCGGCACGGCCGTGGCGACCGGCCTCGAACCCGTCGAAACGCTGCTCGTCGGGGGGTGGTCCGTAGCCACTGCCCGGACCGGCCGGCAGACCACGCGGCGGCGGGCCACCGTGACCCATCGGCGCACCCGGACCGGGGCCCATCGGACCGCCGGGGCCCGGCCCCAACTGGCCGCGCGGGGCGTCGTACCCGCCACGCGGGGCGTCGTAGCCACCGGCGAAGGCACCGGTCGGCTCGTCGTAGCGGCTGCCGTACCGGTCGGGTGGGCCGGGCTGCGCCGGCATGGCGCGCGGCGGCATCGACGGCGGGGTCTGCGGGAGGCCCCGGTGGTCGTCACGCATCGGCGGGGCGAGCCGGTCCGCGCCGCGCGGGTCGGCACCGCGACCGGTCGGGGCGGACCGTTCCTCCAGCTCGGCCAGCTGCCGCTCCACCCGGTCCAGGTGCAGGTCGACCTGCCACTCGTCGTAGCCGTTGAAGCGGACCCGGAAGACGACGTCGTGGACCTCCTGGGAAGCCACCGGAGCACCGACCGGCTGACCGGCGAGGGTCGCCTCCACCCGATCCAGGAAGGCGTCGACCTCGTCGACCTTGTAGCCCCGGCGGAGCGCCTTACGCCGGAAACGCTGACCCTGACTCGCCACTATGTCTCCTGGTCTCGTACCGCTACGCCCGGTCGCGCCCGCGCGGCGCTTCGCTGTCACTGTCCCCCGCGGCAGCCAACTGCCCGCACGCACCGTCGATCTCACGCCCCCGGGTGTCACGCACCGTGGTGGACACGCCGGACTCGCGCAACCGTCGGACGAACTCCCGTTCCACCGGCTTGGCACTGGCGTCCCACCGGCTGCCCGGCGTCGGATTGAGCGGGATGAGGTTGACGTGCGCCGACCGTCCGGCCAACAGGCGTCCGAGCAGGTCGGCCCGCCACGGTTGATCGTTCACGTCCTTGATCATCGCGTACTCGATCGACACCCGGCGGCCCGTCGTCGCCGCGTAGTCCCACGCTGCGTCCAGCACCTCGGCTACCTTCCAGCGCTGGTTGACCGGCACGAGTTCGTCGCGCAGCTCATCATCGGGCGCATGCAGCGACAACGCAAGGGTCACCGAGAGGTCTTCGCTGGCCAGTCGGCGGATGGCCGGCACCAGACCGACCGTGGAGACGGTGACGTGACGCTGCGACAGACCCAGCCCCTCCGGGGCCGGCGCGACCAGCCGCCGGATCGCCGTGACGACCCGGGAGTAGTTGGCCAACGGCTCACCCATGCCCATGAACACGACGTGGGACAGCCGGGGCGGCGAACCGGCCACCGCGCCCGAGGCGGCGACGCCGGCCAGGTAGACCGCCTGGTCGACGATCTCGGCGGCGGAGAGGTTACGGGTCAGCCCGGCCTGGCCGGTGGCGCAGAACGGGCAGGCCATGCCGCACCCCGCCTGGCTGGAGATACAGACGGTGACCCGGTCCGGGTAGCCCATCAGCACGCTCTCCACCAGCGAACCGTCGTGCAGCCGCCACAGCGCCTTGCGGGTGGCGCCGTCGTCGCAGGCCAGCTCCCGGACCGGGGTGAGCAGCCGGGGCAGCAGCGCCCCGGCCAGCCGGTCCCGGCTGGCCGCCGGCAGGTCGGTCATCTCAGCCGGGTCGCGGACCAGCCGACCGAAGTAGTGGTGGGAGATCTGCCGGGCCCGGAAGGCCGGCTCGCCCAGCTCGGTGACGAGCGCCTTCCGGCCCGGCAGATCGAGATCGGCCAGGTGCCGGGGAGGCATCGCCGGGCGGCGGCCGGGGGCGTCGGGGTCAACGGGGATCACAGGCAGGCTCGTCATGGCTGGTCCAGTCTGTCACGCCGTGTGCCGCAGCCGCCCGTCCGGAGGTGCCGAATCGACCCCCACCGCCGGGACCGCCCGGGTGGCACGGCGTGATTCATCCCTCAGCCCACCACCGGTACGAGGACCGCCAGCAGCAGATAGGCGGTGGGTACGGCGAACAGGATCGAGTCCAGCCGGTCCATCAGACCGCCGTGCCCCGGCAACAGGCTGCTCATGTCCTTCACGCCCAGATCCCGTTTGATCATCGACTCGGCGAGGTCACCCAGCACCGCCGCCACCGAGACCGCCACCCCGAACAGCGCGCCCCACCAGGGGGCCACGTCGAAGAGCAGCCAGATCAGCAGGGCGCTGCCGACGGCCGCGGCGACGACCGAACCGGCGAACCCCTCCCAGGACTTCTTCGGGCTGATCCGGGGGGCCATCGGATGCTTGCCGAAGTTCGCCCCGGCGGCGTACCCGCCGGTGTCGGAGAGCACCACGCCGGCCACGGTGACCAGCACCCGCAACGGGCCGTCGCCGGGGGCCGCCGCGAGCATCGCCGCGAAGCCGCCCAGGAACGGCACGTAGACCGCGATCAGGGTGGCCGCGGTGATGTCCCGTTGGAAACCGGCCGGGCCGTCACCCAACCGCCAGATCATCGTGCCCAGCACGGTGACCAGCAGGCCCAGGCTCAGCGCGTCGGGGCCGGCGAACCAGGCCAGCCCGATGGTGAGCACGCCACCGGCGAGCAGCGGCACCAGCGGTGGATGGGCGCCGCTGCGCCGTACCGCGCGGGCCATCTCCCAGATGCCGACCCCGATCGCGCCGGCCAGCACGGCCAGGAAACCGGGGAGGAAGAAGAAGAGCGGGACCAGGACCAGCGCACCGAGCCCGAGTCCGACCCCGATCGCGGCCGGCAGGTTGCGCCCGGCCCGGCCGGTCGACGGCTGCCCGGTGGCGGGCCGCTCGGCGCTGGCCCGTCGCCGACCCGGGGACCGCCGGCCGGGCGGTGGCTCCTGCGGGTCGGCGTCGACCTCGGGCCGGGCGGCGTCGTCGGTCCGGACCGGGGTGAACGGCGAGGTGGGGACGGCGTCGTCGCGGACCGGGGGCAGCTGGGCGGTCGGAGCGTCGTCGTCGCGGACCGGGGGTAGCTGCGAGGTCGGGGCGTCGTCGTCGGCGAACGGCCGGCCGGCCACCGGCGGGTCGTACGGACCGTCAGGCGACTCGTCGTGCCGGCGGACGGGCGGTCGGGGCGGGGCCTGGGGCACCGCGGACAGGTCGGTGCCCGACTGCCGGGGGGACCACGGTTCGACCTCCCGGTCCGGCCAGGGCAACGCCGGGGGGCGGTCGGACCGCTCCCAGCCACGGGGCTCGGTGCCGCTGTAGGGGTCGAGGGGGGACATCACGTACCGGACGACGGTACGAGTGCCACCACATGACGCAAGACCACAACCATCCCCTACCCGCGTGACTACTTCGGTTGACCGGCCCGACGGCCGATCGATCCCCGCCGTTCACCGCCCGGTGGCCGGGAATCGTGCCGAGCCTACTGCACGGGCCGGCCGGGCACGGTGGACGCCGGGCCCGGTTGGCCAGCGGTGGCGGCCATGCCGCCCGCCCGCCGGCCTCGTCGCGGCGGCCCGTCACGGCGCGGAGACGGTGGGTTCCGCGTGGTGTCCCCGCCGGCCCGAGCCCCGGGCGATCAGGGGAGACGGTCCCCGCCACCGACACCTCCCCGACGGCGGTGACCTCACGACAGAGACTTCAACGACAGCGGCGACCTCAACGACGGCGGCACCGGAGCGACGCCGCCGTCAGGCGGTGCCGCGCCGGTGCCGTGGCAGCCGGGAGCTCAGACTTCGAGCAGCTCCGACTCCTTATGCTTGACCAGCTCGTCGACGGTGGCGACGTACCGCTGGGTCAGGTCGTCGAGTTCCTTCTCGGCGCGGCGGCCGTCGTCCTCGCCGACCTCGCCGTCCTTGACCAGCCGGTCCAGCTCTTCCTTGCCCTTGCGGCGGACGTTGCGGACCGCCACCTTGGCTTCCTCGCCCTTGTGCCGGGCCACCTTGATCATTTCGCGGCGGCGTTCCTCGGTCATCTGCGGGAGCAGGATGCGCAGCTGGTTGCCCTCGTTGTTCGGGTTCAGCCCGAGGTCCGAGTCGCGGATCGCCTTCTCCATGGCGTTGATCTGCGAGTTGTCGTACGGCTTGATGATGACCATGCGCGGCTCGGGCACCCCGATGGACGCCATCTGGGGCAGCGGGGTGGGCGTGCCGTAGTAGTCGATGATGACCTTGGAGAACATGGCGGCGTTGGCGCGACCGGTACGGATGGCGCCGAACTCCTCCTTGGCGTGCTCGACCGCACGCTCCATCTTCTCCTCGGCCTCGAGGAGGGTGTCGTCGATCACCGGTCTCCTCGCCTCCTTCTGTTGCTCGTCGTGGGCTGATCTGCTGCTCTGGTGCGGAGGACCGCTGCGGTGGCCGGCGGGATCGGTCAGGCGGTGATCAGCGTACCGATCTTGTCGCCGCCGACGGCCCGGATGATCGTGTCCTCGCCCTGGGCGCCGAAGACCAGCATCGGCAGCCCGTTCTCCATGCAGAGGCTGAACGCCGCCGCGTCGGCCACCCGCAGGTTACGGCGCAGCACCTCGGAGAAGGTGATCGAGTCGAACTTGCTGGCGTCCGGGTCGATCCGTGGGTCGGCGCTGTAGACGCCGTCCACGCCGTTCTTGCTCATCAGCACCACGTCGGCGCGGATCTCCAAGGCCCGCTGGGCGGCCACGGTGTCGGTGGAGAAGTACGGCATCCCGGCGCCCGCGCCGAAGATGACCACCCGCCCCTTCTCCAGGTGCCGGATCGCCCGCAGCGGAATGTACGGCTCGGCGACCTGGGCCATCGTGATCGCGCTCTGCACGCGCGTCTCGATGCCCTCCTTCTCCAGGAAGTCCTGCAACGCCAGGCAGTTCATCACGGTGCCCAGCATGCCCATGTAGTCGGCGCGGGCCCGGTCCATGCCGCGCTTCTGCAACTCCGCGCCCCGGAAGAAGTTGCCGCCGCCGACCACCACGGAGACCTGCACACCACGTCGTACGACGGTGGCGATCTGCCGGGCGATGGCCTGCACGACGTCCGGGTCGACACCGATCGCCCCACCGCCGAACACCTCGCCGGAGAGCTTCAGCACCACTCGGCGGGCGCGGCCGGGCGGCGGCGCCGTCGGGTCGTCCGCCTCCAGGCTCCGGTCGTTCACAACCTGTGTCATCCGCCCCGCCCTTCCCGCGCGCACGTCGACCGCGCCGCGTCACCGCGTACCTGCCCGTTGCCGACCCTATGTGACGAGGAGGCCCCGGTGCCTGTCACGTACACCGGCGGCCTCCTCGTCGACGTTGCGTGCCCGCCCGGGCGCGGTGTCCGCGCCCGGTCCGTGGGCGGCTCAGGCCTGGCCGACCTCGAACCGGAGGAAGCGGGTCACCTCGATGCCGGCCTCGGCCAGCACCTGCTTGACGGTCTTCTTGTTGTCGGACACCGACGCCTGCTCGATCAGGACGTAGTCCTTGAAGAAGGCGTTCACCCGACCCTCGACGATCTTCGGCAGGGCCGCCTCGGGCTTGTTCTCCTCGCGGGCGGTCTGCTCGGCGATGCGCCGCTCGGACTCGACGACGTCGGCCGGCACCTCGTCGCGGGTGACGTACTTCGGGCGCATCGCGGCGATCTGCATCGCGGTGCCCCGGGCGTCGGCGTCGGCGGCCTCGTCGGTCTTGCCGGTGTACTCCACCAGCACGCCGACGGCCGGCGGCAGGTCCTGGCTCTTGCGGTGCAGGTAGACCGCGACGGCGCCGTCGAGCTTGGCGAAGCGGTTCAGCACCAGCTTCTCGCCGATCTTGGCGGACTGCTCCTGGACCAGGTCGGCGACGGTCTTGCCGTCCAACTCGGTGGCGAGCAGCTCCTCGGCGGTGCCGACGCCGCTGCGCTCACCGTGCTCGACCAGCTGCTGGGCCAGGGCGACGAAGGCGTCGGTCTTGGCCACGAAGTCGGTCTCGCAGTTGAGCTCCAGCAGCGCCTTGCCCGAGTGCGCGATGAGGCCGTTGGCGGCGGTCCGGCCGGCCCGCTTGCCGACGTCCTTCGCGCCCTTGACGCGCAGGATCTCGACGGCCTTGTCGAAGTCGCCCTCCGCCTCGGTGAGCGCCTTCTTGCAGTCCATCATGCCGGCGCCGGTGAGGTCGCGGAGCTTCTTGACATCCGCGGCGGTGAAGTTGGACATGACTCTCTCTTCGGTGTTGAGACTGCGGTGGGTGGTCTGAGGTGCCGGTTTACCCGGAACAGCACCGGACGTGCCCGGCAGAAACCGTCGCACCCCGCCGCCCGGTCATCCGGGCGGCGGGACGCGACGGTGCGGTCACTCGGCGGCGGCGGTGGCCGGCTGCTCGGCCGGCTGCTGCGCGTCGACCGCCGGCTGCTGGGCCTCGGCCGCCGGCTGCTCGTCGGCCTTCTTCGGCTCCAGCAGCTCGCGCTCCCACTCGGTCAGCGGCTCGTCGCTGCCGACCTGACCCGCCTCCGGCTTCTCGTCGCCACCGCGACGCCGGCCGGAACGGGCGATCAGGCCGTCGGCGACGGCGGCGGCCACGACCTTGGTCAGCAGCTCGGCGGAGCGGATCGCGTCGTCGTTGCCCGGGATCGGGAAGTCGACCTCGTCCGGGTCGCAGTTGGTGTCCAGCACCGCGATCACCGGGATGCCCAGCTTGCGGGCCTCGTCGACGGCGATGTGCTCCTTCTTGGTGTCGACGATCCAGACCGCGGCCGGGAGCTTCTGCATGTCCCGCAGACCACCGAGGGTCTTGGTGAGCTTGGTCTTCTCGCGGAACAGCTGGAGGGTCTCCTTCTTGGTGTACCCGGCGGCGGTGCCGGTCAGGTCACCCAGCGCCTCCAGCTCCTTCATCCGCTGGAGCCGCTTGTACACCGTCTGGAAGTTGGTCAGCATGCCACCGAGCCAACGGTGGTTGACGTACGGCTGACCGACCCGGGTGGCCTGCTCGGAGATGGCCTCCTGAGCCTGCTTCTTGGTGCCGACGAACAGGATGCTGCCGCCCTCGGCCACCGTGTTGCGCACGAAGTCGTACGCCTTCTCGATGTAGTCGAGGGTCTGGCGCAGGTCGATGATGTAGATGCCGTTGCGCTCGGTCATGATGAAGCGCTTCATCTTCGGGTTCCAGCGCCGGGTCTGGTGCCCGAAGTGGACACCGCTCTCCAGCAGCTGACGCATGGTCACGACGGCCATGGTGGGGTACTCCTCAAGATCCCTGGTTGTTCCGCCCGACCGGTGGCCGGGCGTCCTGGCGCCTGGTCGCCGGCCATGGTGGGCCCGACGGGATCGGGACCAGGGAGGCCGTCGCCCCACGACGAGACGTGGAGAGGGCACGCGAGGTCGACCGCGCAAGGCGGTCGCCAAGAGCCCAGTGTACGCCCCCACCCCGCCACCCGGCCCCGGGCTCCCCTCCGGCGCAGGACGGCCCGGGACGGGGGTGCGGCCACCCACGGCCCAGCCGGCTGGCGGGCGGCTCCACGGGCGGCCAGGACTGCCGACGGGCGGGTCAGCGGGCGGCGAGAGCGGCGGCGACGAAGAGCACCAGCCCGATGGTGAGATAGGCGGTCGGTGGGCGCAGCCAGCCCCGGTCGCCGTCGGCCATCGCCAGCCCGCCGGCCCGCAGCCCGTACAGGCCGCCGGCGAAGATCGGCAGACCGACCACCAGGAAGACGCCCACGACGACGTGCGCCACCGGGACCGGATCGCCGGTCAGTCCGTGCAGCAGCACCCGTAGCGCCGGGATCTCGAAGACCAGCACCGACAGGCCCAGCAACGCCGCCAGCGCCGGCCGCCGGGTGCGGTAGACGCCGTCGGAGGCCGGCGCGCCCGTCCGGTACGTCCCGTCGGGGCCGGCCACGCCGTCCGGACGGGGCACGACCGGCGCCATCGGGCCGGTCGGCACCTCCAGCGGGGAGGGCTCGGCCGGCCGGTTCGGCTCGACGATCGGATAGTTGCCCAGCGCCGCCGGTCGACCCGCCTCGGAGCCGGCCAGCGGGCCGACCCCGCTGACCCCCAGCACACCGGAGTCGGCGGCGAACCGACCGGTGCCGCCGTCAGCCGCGCCGAACCGACCGGCACCGCCCGACCGGCCCGGGTCGCCGACGCCCCGGTCCACCCCGGGGCCGGTCAGCAGGCCGGCCCCCGTGTCACCGGCCCCCCGCACCGGGAGGCCACCGAGCGCCCCGACGCCGGTGTCGCCGCTCGACCGGGCCGCGCCGAGCGGGCCGCTCCCGGTGTCGCCCACGCTCCGTCCCAGGCCGGTGTCGGACAGCCGGCCGGTGCCGGTGTCACCCACACTCCGCCCCGGCCCGGTGTCCGTCAGGTGGCCGGTGCCGGTGTCGCTCACACTCCGTCCCAGGCCGCCGTCGGCCAGCCGACCGGTACCGGTGTCGCCGATGCCCCGGGGGGAGCCGCCGAGCGCTCCCGTGCCGGTGTCCCCGAGCGGCCCGGAGTCGCCGACGCCGGCCTCCCGGGCGGCCCGTCGGCCCACCCGGTCGGTGGGGAGTTCGCCGGAGACCTCCGGATCGTCGCGACGGAGCCGGGTCGGCCGGTATCCGGCGGAGTCGCCCGCGCCGTCACCCAACGGGTCGGCCGCGTCGAAGCGCCCCGGGTCGAGGCGTTTCGCGTCCGCGTACCGGCCCTCCTCGGCAGCCCGCTGGTCGGGTGTCCGCAGCTCGTCGTACCGGCGCACCCCGCTCGCCGTCCGCCAGTCCGGGTCGTCGTACGCGCGGTCCCGGCCGGCCGGGTACCAGCGCGACTCCTGATCTTCGGGGTAGCTCCGTCGTGCGTCCACGTCCGGCACCGTATGCGACCGACCCGTCCGACGCCATTCGCAGGTCGGACGGCTGAACACGACCGATCGGGCGGATCGTCCCCGGCGACCGACCGGCCCCGGAGCAGGACGTATCCGGGTTTCCATAGCACGCCGGGGCCTTGATCGTCCGGTCGTCCACAGGCCCCCGGGTTGTCCACAGCCGGGGTAACGGGGGTCGCGTTCCGCCCATCCCCACCCGGACGCTGACCGTCATGACCAACCGGAACCAGGCGATCGGCGCGTACGGCGAGCGGTGCGCCGTACGCCATCTGATCGGGGCCGGGCTACGCCCGGTGGCCCGCAACTGGCGCTGCCGGGCGGGCGAGATCGACGTCATCGCCTGGGACGGCCCGGTCCTCGCCTTCTGCGAGGTGAAGACCCGCCGGGGAGACACCTACGGCAGTCCCGCCGAGGCGATCGTCCCGGCCAAGGCCCGGCGGTTGCGCGGGCTCGCCGTCCGCTGGCTGGCCGAGACCGGGACCACCGCCGACGAGGTCCGCTTCGACGTCCTGTCGGTCCGGCTGCCACCCGCCGGACCGGCCCGCGTCGAGCATCTCAAGGGGGCCTTCTGATGGCCGGCGGGCGTCGGGACAAGGACCGGCGGGCCGGCTGGCGGGTCCGGGCGGGGGTGGCGTGGTGAGCTACGCCAAGGTGCTCGGGGTGGGCCTGGTCGGCGTCACCGGCCACCTGGTCGAGGTCGAGGCGGACCTCTCCCCCGGGCTGCCGGCGGTCGTCATCTCCGGGCTGCCGGACACCGCCCTGCACGAGGCACGGGACCGGGTCCGCGCGGCCGTGGTCAACTCGGGGCAGCGCTGGCCCAACCGCCGGATCACCCTCAACCTGCTGCCCGCCACGCTGCCCAAGTACGGCTCGGCCTTCGACCTGGCCATCGCGGTCGCCCTGCTCGGTGCCGCCGGTGAACTGCCGCTGCTGCCGGTGGAGGGGGTGGTGGTGCTCGGCGAGCTGGGGCTCGACGGGACGGTCCGGCCGGTTCGTGGCGTACTGCCGATGGTCACCGCCGCCGTACGCGCCGGGCTGGACCGGGTGGTCGTACCGGTGGGGAACGCGGCGGAGGCGGCGGTGATCCCCGGGGTACGGGTCCGCGCCGTCGACACCCTGCACCGGCTGGTGGCCTTCATCCGGGACGGGACGCCCCTGCTCGAACCACCGCCACCCGCCCCCGCCGAGGCGGCGGCCGGGCCGGATCTCGCCGACGTCGCCGGGCAGGGCCTGGGCCGACGCGCGGTGGAGGTGGCGGCGGCCGGCGGACACCACCTCTCCCTGCTGGGGCCGCCGGGTGCCGGCAAGACGATGCTCGCCGAGCGGTTGCCGTCGATCCTGCCGGAACTCGACGACGCCGCCGCGCTGGAGGTGACCGCGCTGCACTCGATCGCCGGCATCCTGCCGCCGGACGGGCGGCTGCTGCGCCGTCCACCGTTCCAGGCACCACACCACTCGGCCACCGTGGCGTCCCTCGTCGGCGGCGGCTCGGGACTGGCCCGGCCGGGGGCGCTGTCGCTGGCGCACCGGGGTGTGCTCTTCCTCGACGAGGCCGCCGAGTTCAGCAAGGCCGCCCTGGAGGCGTTGCGCCAACCGCTGGAGAGCGGTCAGGTGCACCTGACGCGGGCCCGTGGCGGCACCCGGTACCCGGCCCGGGTCCAGTTGGTGCTGGCCGCCAACCCCTGCCCCTGCGCCCGGCCCGGGGGCGACACGCTCTGCGAGTGCAGCCCGCTGGCCCGCCGGCGGTACCTTGGCCGGCTCTCCGGTCCGCTGCTCGACCGCATCGACGTACAGGTCCGGGTGCTGCCGGTGCGGGCGGCCGAGTTGATGGGCACCGACCCGGACGGTGAGCCCTCGGCGGCGGTCGCCGCCCGGGTGGTGGCGGCGCGCGGGGCTGCCGCCGAGCGGTGGGCTGCGGTCGGGCACCGGCTCAACGCGGAGGTGCCCGGCCCGCTGCTGCGCCGCCCACCGTGGCGGCTCGCCGCCCAGGCCACCGCCGACTTACGCGGTCGGCTCGACCGGGGTTCGCTCTCGGCCCGGGGCTTCGACCGGATCATCCGGCTCGCCTGGACGATCGCCGACCTCGACGGCCGGACCCGGCCCGATCAGGAGGACGTCCGGGAGGCCATCGGCCTCAGAACGGGGGAGGAAGCGTGACCAGCATCGAGGACCTGCACGCCCGGGTGGCGCTCACCTGGCTCGCCGAACCGGGCACCCGGTCGGTGTACCGCCTGGTGGGCCGGCTGGGTGCGGCGGCCACCCTGGAGTTGCTGCTCGACGGCGGTGCGCCCGACGACGCGTTGCGGGCGACGGTGGCGGCCCGGCTGGACGCCGGCGACCCCAGGACGGTGGCGGCCGGGGCGGTGGCGCTCGCCGACCGGCTCGGCGCGCGGATCGTCTGTCCCGCCGACGACGAGTGGCCCGCCCCACTGGGTGACCTGGAAGGGCTCGAACTGCCCGGGGCGAGCCGGAAGGTCGACCGGGAGACCGCCCCACCGCTGTGCCTGTGGGTACGCGGCGGGTGGCCGCTGGCCGAGGTGCTGGACCGGTCGGTCGCGGTGGTCGGCGCACGGGCCGCCACCGGCTACGGCGTACACGTCGCCACCGAACTCGGGTACGGCCTGGCCGACCGGGAGTGGACGGTGGTCTCCGGCGGCGCGTTCGGTATCGACGCCGCCGCCCACCGGGGCGCGTTGAACGCCGGTGGGGTGACGGTGGCGGTGCTGGCCTGCGGGGTGGACCGTCCCTACCCGATGGGCAACTCGGCGCTCTTCGACCGGATCGCCGAGACCGGCCTGCTGGTCAGCGAATGGCTGCCGGGTGCGGAGCCGTTGCGTCCCCGTTTCCTGATCCGCAACCGGGTGATCGCCGCCGGGACCCGGGGCAGCGTGCTGGTCGAGGCGGCGGCCCGCAGCGGCGCGGCCCAGACCATGCACCGGGCGATCGCCCTCCAACGGCCCTCGATGGTGGTGCCCGGCCCCGTCACCTCGGCGCTGTCCGTCGGCGCACACGAGTTGCTGCGGGAGTACGGGGACACCCGACTTGTCACCGGGCTCGCCCACGTACTGGAGGAGGTGGGCCGGATCGGGGTCGACCTGGCGCCACCCGCCCGGGGTGCGGCCCGCCCGACCGATGTCCTCGACGACGAGGCGACCATGCTGCGCGAGTCGATGCCCCGACGCGGCACGGTCGGCGCGGACGTACTGGCCGCCCGGGCCGGCGTTCCCGTCCGGACGGCGTTACGCAAACTCGCCCTGCTGGAGGAGTTGGGCCTGGTGGCCCGCCGCGCCGACGGCTACGCCCTCGCCCGGCCCCCGTCGCGCTGAGGCGGAGACGACGGATGCCACCCGAAGGTGCCACCCCGGTGGACGGGTTCGGATGCGATGATCGCTGCCGTGTCGATTCCCCGTCGTTCCGTCCTCGGTCTCGGATTCGCCGCCGCCCTCGGGCTGACCGGCTGCGCGCAGCACCCGTCCACCGGGCCGGCCGGCTCCTGGGCCACCCCGGTCCCCGGTGACGGCTCGCAGGGCGGCCAGGGTGCGGCGGCTACCGGCCGACCGGGGGCCGCCGCCCGGGGTGCCGCCCCGACCGTGACCAGAAAGCCGCGCACGCTCACCGTGGCGCTCCAGCGCTACCTCCAGCCCACCACCGAGAACCCGAAGCACCCGACGTACGCCGGGGCGGTGGTGCTGGCGACGACCGACGGTGAGCCGACCGACCACCTGGCGGTCGGTGAGGCACTGCGCTACGACGCCGGGCCGGTGCTGCTGCCGGCGGCGAAGCGGGTCGCCATGCGTCCCGACTCGATCTTCGACCTGGCCTCGCTCACCAAGGTCTACACCGCGATCCTCACCCTGCAACAGGTCGACAGTGGGCGGATCGACCTGGACGCGCCGGTGGTGCGATACCTGCCCGGGTTCACCGGCACCGGCAAGTCCACCGTCACCGTGGCGATGCTGCTGGCCCACACCAGCGGCCTGCCGGTCGGGGCGAAGGTGACCGGCTACTCGACGATGGCGCAGCGGTGGCAGGCGGTGCTGGCCACCCCGCTGGTCAGCGGCGCCACCCCGGGCACGGTGTTCCGCTACTCCAGCGTCGGTCTGATGGTGGCCGGAAAGATCGTCGAGCAGGTCACCGGGCTCACCCTCGACCGGGCCCTGAAGACCTACCTGACCGGCCCGTTGGGGCTGCGCTACACCGGGTTCAACCCCAACACCTGGCTCAGCTCGGCCGACCGGGCCAACCGGCTGGTCGCCACCGACGCCCGTTCCTCCCGGGGGCTGCTGCGGGGTGTGGTGCACGACGACGTCGCCAACCACCTCGGCGGCATCGCCGGTCACGCCGGCATCTTCGCCCCCGCCAGCGAGGTTGCGGTCATCGGGCAACTGCTGCTCGACGGCGGCAGCTACGGCGGGAAGCGGATCCTCGCCGAGAGCACCGTCGCCCGGATGCTGCGCAACGCCAACACCGGGTTGCCCGCCGTCGACCCCGACCGGCCGGGACGCACCTCCGACCACGGCCTCGGCGTGGTGCTCAACCAACCCTGGTTCATGGGCAGGCTCGCCCGGCCCACCACCTTCGGACACACCGGGTTCACCGGCACGTCGTTCCTGGTCCAACCGGACCGTCGCCGGGTGCTGGTGCTGCTGACCAACCGTGCCCATCCGAACTGGAGCTGGGCCGACCCGGACCCGGCCCGCGTCGCCGTGGCCAACGCGTTCGCCTGACCCGCTCCCGCCGCCGACCGGACCACAGCCCGAGCACCCCCGCGCCCACCGGCCGCCCCGCCGAAGCACCACCACCTCCCTCCACCCGCCGCCCGTCCGTCCCCGATCAGCCACCCGCCTCCTCCGGCGGCCCGTCCGCCTCCGGATGGCTTGCCGGGCCCCGCGGGTCGTCCGGTCGGCGGTGTCCCCCTGCCGGCGTCCGTAAGCTGGGCCGGTGAACCCGGACGAGTGGTCGGTCGCAGGTCGACAACCGTCGACCCCCGGCAGTTGCCGCCGGGGACCTCGGCGGTGGCAGCGCGATGAGTAGTCGCAGGCCGGGGACCCGCGCCACCCACCAGGCACTGCCGCCGGCCATGCGGGACGCGGTCGACGGCTTCGCCGTGCACCTGGCGCAGGTACGCAACCGCTCCGCGCACACCGTCCGGGCGTACGTCGCCGACCTGGTCTCGCTGCTCGACCACGCGGTCCGGATGGGTTGCGCGGCCCCCGCCGACCTGGATCTGGGCGTGTTGCGCAGTTGGCTGGCGAAGCAACGGACCACCGGCGCGGCATCCAGCTCGTCGGCTCGACGGGCCGCCGCGGCGCGTACCTTCAGCGGCTGGGCCCACCGGTCCGGCCTCCTGACGACGGACGTGGCCGCCCCGCTGGCCACCCCGAAGACACGTCGGGAGCTACCGGTGGTGCTCCGCGCCGACCAGGTCGCCACCCTCGTGGAGGCCCCGGGCCGCAACCGGCCCACCGCCCCGGGCCACGACGGGCCTCCCGCCGCGCCACCCGACGCTCCCTCCACCGGGGCACCTCCCGCCCCGACCACCGGTGGGGCCTCCCCGGAAGTGGACCCGGCGGAGGAGGCGGTCCTGTCGCGTGACCGGGCACTGCTCGAACTGCTCTACGCGACCGGCGCGCGGATCAGCGAGGTGTGCGGTCTGGACACCACGGACGTCGACCGGGAACGTCGGGTGATCCGGGTCCTCGGCAAGGGCAACCGGGAACGGACGGTCCCGTACGGGCTGCCGGCGCAGCGGGCGGTCGACAGGTGGTTGGCGGCCGGTCGACCCGAACTGGCCGGCCCGGACTCCGGGCGGGCCCTGTTCCTCGGTGCCCGGGGCGGGCGGCTGCACCCGACGACGGCCCGGCGGATCGTGTCCGGGTACGCGCGGACCGCCGGGCTACCGCCGACCAGCCCGCACGGGCTGCGGCACTCGGCGGCCACCCACCTGTTGGACGGCGGGGCCGACCTGCGGGCGGTGCAGGAGCTGTTGGGGCACTCGTCCCTGGCGAGCACCCAGATCTACACCCACGTGTCGGTGGAACGACTCCGCGCCGCCTACCGGCAGGCCCATCCCCGGGCCTGACCGCCCTCCGGGGCCGGAGCCGGCCCACCCCCGGGAGTCGTGGGGCCACGCCGTCGGCGGGGTGCGGTGACCGGTGACGATCGGCCCGGCCGCCCGGCGGCATGCGGGCTACGATCGCCCGATGAGCGTCCCGACGCCGCCCGAGTCGATTCCCGGGGCCCGACTGCTCTTCACCCTCGACCCCTCGGTCAGTTACCTCAACCACGGTGCGTTCGGTGCGGTGCCACTCAGCGTACAGCGCACCCAGCAGCGGCTGCGCGACGAGATGGAAGCCAACCCGCAGCGTTTCTTCGGGATGGCGCTGATCGACCGGCTCGCCCACACCCGACGGCACCTGGCCGCCTTCCTCGGTGCCGATCCGGAGGGCACCGCCCTGGTCGGCAACACCACGACGGGGGTGGCCGTGGTCCTCCAGTCACTCGGCCTACGCCCCGACGACGAGGTGCTCGGCACCGACCACGGGTACGGCGCGGTGAACTACTCCGTCGCCCGGGAGTGCCGCCGGACGGGCGCGACCACCCGTGCCCTGCACCTGCCCCGGTCGGCCACCGACGCGCAGATCGTGGAGATCGTCCGGGCCGGCCTGCGCCCGGGGCGTACCCGGTTGCTGCTTGTCGACCAGCTCACCTCGGCCACCGCCCGGGTGCTGCCGGTCGCCGCGCTGGTGGCGGTGGCCCGGGAGCACGGCATCCCGGTGCTGGTGGACGCGGCACACGTGCCCGGGATGCTGCCGGTGCAGGTCGACGCGATCGGGGCCGACTTCTGGGTGGGTAACCTGCACAAGTGGGGGTTCGCCCCGCGCGGCACCGCCGTACTGGTCGTCGCCCCGTCATGGCGGACGCGGATCGAGCCGTTGGTGGTGTCCTGGCAGCAGGCCGAGGGCTTCCCGGGCAACGTCGAGTGGCAGGCCACCCTCGACTACACGAGTTGGTTGAGCGCCCCGGCCGGTCTCTACGCGCTGCGCAGCCTCGGCGTCGAGCGGGTCCGGGCGCACAACGCCGCGCTGGCGGCGTACGGGCAGCGGGTGGTCGGGGACGCGCTCGGGGTGCCCCCGGCCGACCTGCCCGACCCGGGCGGGCCGGGGGTGGCGATGCGGATCGTGCCGTTGCCGACGGGCGTCGCCGGCACCCTGGAGGAGGCCGCTGCCCTGCGCGGTCTGATCGCCGATCGCCTCGCCGCCGAGGTGGCGGTGATGGCCTGGCACGGGCGGGGTTGGCTGCGGCTGTGCGGGCAGGTCTACAACACCCCCGACGAGTACGAGCGGCTGGCGGCCCGGCTGCCGGCGTTGCTGAGCGGGCGGGGCTGAGCCGACGCCGGCGGAGCGCCGACCGCACCGGCAGGGTGCCGCGTCGTCCCGCCGGGCGACCCCGTCCGGCCCGGCACCCCATCGTCGACCGTCGCCGGTGCCTGGGGTCCGGACGGGAGCGCCGCCGGTGGCCGCACGGCGGGCCACAGCGGCGTCACGGGCCAGACGGCTGGCCACCCCGGCGTCAGGGGCCGGACGGAGGCCGGCCTCGACGGTGGTGCCCGGGCCGAGGCTGAGGTCGGTCGTCACCGGCAACAGGCGGACCCGGCCGAGCCCGAGCAGGGCCAGCGGGTCGAGGTATTCCGGGCCGCGTCGGGCCCCCCAGTGCAGGCAGCCGCCGGCCGGCGCCGCCGTCGCAGGGCAGCCCGGATGCCCGGCCAGCAGCACGCCCAGCGGGGCGCCGGCCGCCACCACGTCACCGGTGCGCACCCGGGGGCGTACCGGCTCGTAGGTGGTCCGCAGCCCCTGCGGGTGGCCGACGGTGACCACCGGTCGGCCGGCGACCATGCCGGCGAAGAGCACCGTGCCGGCCCCGGCGGCCCGGACGGTGGCACCGGGCGCGGCGGCGAGGTCCACGCCCCGGTGGCCGGCGAGCCACGGCAGCGGGGGTGGGTCGAACCGGCGTACCGGTCGGGGCGGGCCGTCGAGCGGCCACCGGAACGCCGGTGCGGGCACGACCCGGACCGGGGCGGATCGTGGCGGGGTCGGCCGGCCGGGGAACCAGTGCGAGCCGAACACGAGCACGGCGACCCCGAGGGCCGTCACCTGCCGTAGTCCTGTGCGCATCACCGCAGCATGCCGGGGTCGCCCGCGTGGTGCCGCGCACCCGGTGTCCGCTGTGGATGAGGGGACGGGCTGTGGAAAACGACCGTCGGGCCGGTGGATCTGTTATGCCGGTTGCCGGCCGCCGCCGGGCGGAACGACGACGGTGCCGGCCGGCCGACCGGTCTAGGCTGACGGGATCGCAGTGCGGCGCGGAGCGGGAGGCCACCGATGACCACCATGGACGACGTGAGCCGGCCCTCGCGGGTCGCCGGGACGGACGAGGGGATCAGCCCGGAGGAACTCCGGTTGGCCGCCCGCAACCACGGCATACCGCTGGAAGCGTTGCGGTACGACGTCACCCCGGCCGGCCTGCACTACCTGCTCATCCACTACGACATTCCCGACCTCGACCCGGCGGTCCACGCGCTGACCGTGGACGGGGCGGTGGGTCGGCCGCTCCGGCTCGGGCTGGCCGAACTGCGCGAACGCCCCCGGGTGACCCACCGGGTGACGCTGGAGTGCGCCGGCAACGGCCGGGCGTTGCTGCACCCCCGCCCGGTCAGCCAGCCGTGGCTGGTGGAGGCGGTGGGCAACGCCGAGTGGACCGGCACCCCGCTGGCGCCGCTGCTGCGCGAGGCCGGGATCGCGCCCGACGCGGTGGACGTGGTGTTCACCGGCGCCGACCACGGCGTGGAACGTGGGGTGGAGCAGGACTACCAGCGGGCCCTGCCGGTCGCCGACGCGCTGCGCGACGAGGTGCTGCTGGCGTACGAGATGAACGGCGCTCCCCTGCTGCCCCAGCACGGCGCGCCGCTGCGGCTGATCGTCCCCGGCTGGTACGGCATGGCGCACGTCAAGTGGCTGCGCACGATCAGCGTGCTGACCCGGGAGTTCGACGGTTACCAGAACGCGGTGGCCTACCGGCTGCGGCGCGACGCCGACGACCCGGGGGTGCCGGTGACCCGGATCGAGCCCCGGGCGCTGGTCCGGCCGCCGGGTTTCCCGGATTTCATGTCCCGGGCCCGGGTGCTGCGGCCGGGGCCGTGCACGGTGGACGGACGCGCCTGGTCGGGGCACGGGCCGGTGGTGGCGGTGGAGGTGACCACCGACGGCGGGGCGAGCTGGTCACCGGCCACCCTGGACCCGCCGGCCGGCGGCGGGTGGTCGTGGCGACGCTGGCGGTACGAGTGGACGCCGCAGCCCGGCCGCTACGCGCTGGGGGCGCGGGCGACCGACGCGTCGGGGCGTACCCAGCCCGTGGAGCAGCCGTGGAACCGGGGTGGGTTCGCCAACAACCTCGTCCAGCGGGTGGACGTGCTCGTCGTCGCGGAGTGAGGCGGCCCGCTCCCGGCCCGACGTCGGCGGTGGGCGGCCGACGCGGGGCGGGGATCAGCTACCGAAGCCCGAGTCGGCCGGCAGCGAGATGTCGGGCTTCTCCAGCTCCTCGACGTTGACGTCCTTGAACGTCATCACCCGGACGTTCTTGACGAAGCGGGCGGGACGGTACATGTCCCAGACCCAGGCGTCGTGCATCTCGACCTCGAAGTAGACCTCGCCGTCGGAGTTGCGCACGTGCAGGTCCACCTGGTTGGCCAGGTAGAAGCGGCGTTCCGTCTCCACCACGTAGGAGAACTGACGGACAATGTCGCGGTACTCCCGGTAGAGCTGCAGCTCCATCTCAGTCTCGTACTTTTCGAGATCTTCCGCGCTCATCGCACTCCGCCTTCCATGACCACATCTTCCCCCACCGGTGCCGGAGGCCGCGGCTGCTCGCCCAACGCCACGCCGACGGTACCCCCTGTCCGGCCCGAGCGCTCCATCGGCTCGGGAGCAGCTGCGCCGAGCGGCCGGCGGGCCCGGGGTGGGGTCCCCTCCCGGCCCGCGACGGCGGCCACGTTGACGTACGAGAACCGGTGCTCCACGCAGGGCCCCCGCTCGCGCAACGCCTCGGTGTGCTCGGCCGTGATGTACCCCTTGTGTTCGGCGAAGCCGTAGCCCGGGTGGCGTCCGTCCAGCTCCACCATGATCCGGTCCCGGGTGACCTTGGCCAGTACGCTGGCCGCCGCCACACAGGCCGCCACCCGGTCGCCCTTCCAGACCGCCAGCCCCGGCACGTCCAGCCCGTCCACCCCGAAGCCGTCGGTGAGCACGTACTCCGGGCGGGTGGTCAGCGAGGCAAGGGCCCGGCGCATCGCGGCGAGGTTGCACACGTGCAGCCCCCGGGTGTCGACCTCCTCGGCCGGGACGACCACCACCGCGTACGCCAGCGCGCGGGCGACGACCTCGGCGTACACCCGCTCCCGGCTGGCCGGGGTGAGCAGCTTGGAGTCGGCCAGCCCCTCGATCTCGCCGCGTCGCCCCTCGGGCAGCACCGCGGCGGCGGCCACCAGCGGGCCGGCACAGGCCCCCCGGCCGGCCTCGTCCGCGCCCGCGACGTGCCGGAATCCGCGTCGTTGCAGGGCGCGTTCCAGCGCGTAGAGCCCCCCGTCGCGACGCACCACCGTGCGCGGTGGGGTCAGCACGACGGCTCCGACGCGGGGGCCGCCGCCAGCACCTGGGTGAGCAGGTCCGCCAGGTCGGCGGGGTAGCACCGCTCGGTGGTGTCGGCCAGCTCGGCCGCCGACCACCAGCGGTGCCCGGTGACGCTGGCCCGTTCGATCGCGTCGAAGCCGGCCGTGTCGACCTCCCAGGTGGGCACCCGGACCACGAAGAACTCCTGTTCCTGGCGGTACCACACGCCGTCGAAGGGAAACTCGATCGTCTCGGAGCGGACCGACCCGCCCAGCTCAACCGGCGTCAGCCGCAGCCCGGTCTCCTCGGCCAGCTCCCGGGCGGCCCCGACCGCCGGGGACTCCCCCGGGGTGAGCCCACCGCCGGGGGTGAACCAGTACCGGTGACCCGGGCGGGCCGGGTCGACGCCCGCGAAGAGCAGCACCCGGCCGGACGCGTCGACGAGCAGCACGCGGGCCGCACGTCGGGGGTGGAAGACGGTCACCGCATCAGCCTGCCAGACGGTGCCGGCGGTCGGCCACGCCCGGGGCGGGCGCGGCCGGTCAGGGGTTGGGAATCCCGTCGAACGACTTCGGCACGGTGAGCCAGGTGGCCCGGTCGAACGGCCAGAAGACGGTGAAGGCCCGGCCCACCACCTCCCCCTCGGGGATGGTGGCGCTGTCGATGTTGCGGCCGGACTGCTGCCAGTGCTCCAGGGAGTCCCCGGAGGCCGAGCGGTGGTCACCCATCACCCAGAGCCGCCCCGCCGGGACGGTGATGTCGAACTCCTGGTCGGCGGGCTTGTCCTGCTGGCCGTTCGCGGAGTAGATGTAGGGCTCGTCGAGGGACTTGCCGTTGATCGTGAGCCGGTCCTGCGCGTCGCAGCAGACCACGTGGTCGCCGCCGACCCCGATCACCCGCTTGATGAAGTCCTCGCCGTCGGGGTTGCCGCTCCACTCGGTCGGCGCCTTGAACACCACCACCTCACCCCGGTGCGGTGAGCGGAAGTCGTAGACCAGCTTGTTGACCAGCACCCGATCGTCGATCTTGAGGGTGTTCTCCATTGACGGCGAGGGGATGAAGAAGGTCTGCAGCACGAATGCGCGGACCAGCACCGCCACCAGGATCGCGACGCCCAGGAGAATGGGCAGCTCCTTCCAGAAGGAGCTGCGCGGCTTTTCGGTCTGCTCGTCAATCACGGGTGGAGCCTACGTCGCCGGAGCCGAACGGGCCGCCCGGAACGCCGGAGGGGTTCCCGCCACCCGGCCCGCCACCACCGTTCCCGTCGGCGGAACCGGCCCCGACCGCCGGGCCGTGCGGGGTCGCGGGACCACGCCCGCCGCCCGGACCGGGTGATGGCGGCCAGCAGGGCGGCGACCGGGAGGAGCAGGACCACGTCGCCGGTCGGGGTCGGCCGTACCGGGGCCGGGGCGGTGTTCGCGGCGGCGGAGTCGGACAACTTGGCGAAGGTGGCCGGCACCGGCAGCGACGCCCACCGCGACGACGGCCACACCACCATGAACGCCCGGCCGACCACGTTGTCGATCGGCACCGGGCCCTGGCAGCGGGCGTCCTGGGAGACCAGCCGGTGGTCACCCATCACGAAGATCTGCCCCGGGGGTACGACCACCTCGTCGAACCGGCGGGACCGGCACTCCTTCGGGTTCGGCGGGACGTCCAGCGGGGAGTTCCGCACCACGTACGGCTCGTCGAGCGGGATGCCGTTGACCATGACCCGGCCCTGGTCGTCGCAGCACTTGACCCGGTCGCCGGGCAGCCCGATCACCCGTTTGATGAAGTCCTTCTCGCCGGGGCGGCTCACCCCGACCAGATCGCCGAGGGTGCGACCGATCTTGCCGGCGGCACCGGTCGGCGGCACGGGATTCTCCTGGGCGACCCACTTGTCGGTGCCCCGGAACACCACGACCTCGCCGCGCAACGGGTCGCGCATGTCGTAGACGACCTTGTTGACCAGGACCCGGTCGCCGATGAGGAGGGTGTCCTCCATCGAGCTGGACGGGATGAAGAAGGCCTGGAGGAGGAAGGTGCGGATCAGCACCGCGAGGCAGAAGGCCACGATCAACAGCAGTGGCAGCTCCTGCCAGAGGGGCATCTGCCGACGGGCGGGGCGGGCCCGCCGACGCCACGGGTCCGCTGTGCCGTTCGAGTCAAGCACCTGCACCACGCCACTCCCCGGTCCGCAGAAACGACACTACCGCCCGGGAGCCTCGTCGAGGCCCCACGGGCGGCAGGGACGATCGGAGCGCCGCGATCTGTCGTCGCGACACCATCCGCCGGTCTGCGCCCGTACCGATCAGCGTAATGCGCTCTGGTCGATACGACATCCGCGCAGGTCAGGCGGCGTGGCGAACGGAGATCAGCTGGGCTGCTTCTCGCGCTTCTCCTTGATCTTGGCCTTCTTGCCGCGCAGCTCGCGCAGGTAGTAGAGCTTGGCCCGACGCACGTCACCACGGGTCACGACCTCGATCCGGTCGATACCCGGGCCGTTGAGCGGGTACGTCCGCTCCACACCCACACCGAAGCTGACCTTGCGGACCGTGAAGGTCTCGCGCAGACCGTCACCCTGGCGGCGGATGACGACGCCCTGGAAGATCTGGACCCGGGACCGGTTGCCCTCGACGACCCGCGCGTGCACCTTGACGGTGTCACCGGCCCGGAAGTCGGGGATGTCGGTACGCTTCGACTGGGCGTCAAGGGCGTCCAGGATGTTCATCGCTGCGTCCTCGTAATGCTCACGGCGCACCGTCACTCGGTGCGCGGATGGGTGATTCTGATCCCCGGGTGGTTGCCGGCAGGCCGACCCCGGTCGGGAATCCTCGCAGCCGCCCACGGCGTGGACGGATGCGGCAACCCCTCTACTTTGCCACATCCCCCGGGGGCAGGGGGAAGCCACCCCGCTCCAGCGCGGCCACGTCCCGTTTGTCCAGAATCTCCGGGGACAGCGCGGCGATCATGTCGGGCCGTCGGCGGGCCGTCCGGGTCAGCGCCTCGTCGCGCCGCCAGCGGGCGATCCGCCCGTGGTCGCCCGAGCGGAGCACGTCGGGCACCTCGTACCCCCGCCAGCTCGCCGGCTTGGTGTACATCGGGGCTTCCAGCAGGCCGTGGGCGTGCGACTCGTCGTCAAGCGAACCCGCGTTGCCGAGCACCCCGGGCAGCAGCCGGGTGACCGCCTCCAGGATCACCAGCACCGCGACCTCGCCGCCGAAGAGCACGTAGTCGCCGAGCGAGACCTCGGTGACCTTCAGCCGGGTCGCCGCGTGGTCGAGCACCCGCTGGTCGATGCCCTCGTACCGGCCGCAGGCGAAGAGCAGGTGCGACTCGGCGGCCAGCTCGTGCGCCATCGCCTGGGTGAACGGCGCACCGGCCGGGGAGGGCACCAGCAGCCGGGGCAGGGTCAGGCCGTCCGGGGCCAGCTCGTCGGGGGCCAGCGCGTCCAGCGCCTCACCCCACGGCTCGGGCCTCATCACCATGCCCGGCCCGCCGCCGTACGGCGTGTCGTCGACCGTACGGTGCACGTCGTGCGTCCAGTCCCGCAGGTCGTGGACGGCCAGCCGGAGCAGGCCCTGCTCCCGGGCCCGCCCGATCAGGGACAGGTCGAGCGGGGCGAAGTACTCCGGGAAGATCGACACGATGTCGACGCGCATGTGGGTGGCTTCCGGCTAGAGGTCGAGCAGACCGGCCGGCGGGTCGACGACGACGCGTCCGCCGGCGAGATCGACCTCCGGGACGATCGCCTTGACGAACGGGATCAGCGCACTGCCCCCCTGGGGGCGGCGCAGGACGAGCAGGTCGGAGGCGGGCGCATGGTCGATCTTCGCCACCTCGCCGAGGTGCTCACCGGCCGGGGTGACCACGGCCAGGCCGACCAGCTGGTGGTCGTGGAACTCCTCCGGGTCCTCCGGCGGGGCGACGGAGGCGCTGTCCACCCCGAGCAGGGTGCCGCGCAGCGCCTCGGCGGTCTCCCGGTCGAGCACCCCTTCGAAGGCCACCAGCATCCGCCCCTGGTGCCAGCGGGCCGACTCGATGGTCAGCTCGGCGGGGACCTCGTAGGCCACGCCGGGCGCGACGGTGGGGGCCGGCTCGGCCCCGCCCCGGCGCGGTGCCGCCACCCGGGGCGTCGCCCCCGGCTCGGTGCACAGCACCGCGCCGGGGGCGAACCGCGCTTCGGGCTCGTCGGTCCGCACCTCCACGGTGACCTCACCGCGGATGCCGTGCGGTTTGCCGATCCTGCCGACGATGAGCAGCATCAGTACGAGTCGACGATGTCGACGCGTACCCCGCGTCCACCGATGGAGCCGATCACCTGACGCAGCGCCTTGGCGGTCCGCCCGGACCGCCCGATCACCGTGCCGAGATCCTCCGGGTGCACGCGGACTTCCAGCCGCTTGCCCCGACGGGAGTCGACCATGCGGACGCGCACGTCGTCCGGGTGGTCGACGATTCCCTTGACCAGGTGCTCCAGGGCGGGACGCAGCGGCATGTCAGGCCTGCTCACCGGCGTCGGCAGCAGCAGCCGGGGCCTCGGCCGGAGCCTCGGTCTTCGGCGCCTCGGTCTCGGCCGGGGCCTCCGCCTTGGCGGCCTTGCGGGCCGGCTTGGCGGGGGTCTCCGGGGCCAGGCCGGCGGCGGCCTTCGCCTCGGCCTCGTACGCCGCCTTGCGGTCGGCGCGCTCGGCGGCGACCTTGAGCGGCGGCGGGGCCGGCAGGCCCTTGAACTTCTGCCAGTCGCCGGTCAGCTCCAGCAGACGCTGGACGGCCTCGCTCGGCTGCGCGCCGACCGAGAGCCAGTACTGGACGCGCTCCGACTTGACCTCGATGATCGAGGGGTCTTCCTTCGGCTGGTAGACGCCCACGAACTCGATCGCGCGACCGTCACGCTTGGTGCGCGAGTCCGCGATGACGATGCGGTACTGCGGGTTGCGGATCTTGCCCATCCGCAGGAGCCGGATCTTTACGGCCACAGTTGTTTCGCTCCTGTTGCGATTTCACCGACCCGGCTACGGGCGGTGCACGGGTGAGCGTCGACCGGCACAGTGGGGTTGGGCCGGAGACTGCTCGATGGACTGGCGACGCGCCCGGGTTAGAGGGCGCCGGACGCGCGCCGGATACCAGCGACCCATTCTGCCAGATCACCCGCCGAACACTCACATCGGCCCACCCGACCGGCACGGCCGGCCGGCGGGCCGGTCGCCAGTGAGCTACGACACACTCATCGCGCGGGTGGCCGGTCCCAGCCGGGCGGCAGCTCCGTCGGGGGCGTCCAGTCGGCCGGCGGGACGAAGTCGCACCAGGTGCCGTCGAACGGGAACGTCCCCGCCTCGGCGAGGGCGATCACCCGCTCCCCCTCCGCGCGTACGGCCTTCTCGTCGGTCACCCAGTAGTGGTCGGGGAAGGCGAGCCGCTCGGAGAACTCGTCCTCGTCCTTCCACTGCCAGCTGTGGTCGGGCCGGACCACCACGTCCAGGTCCTGGTCGACCACGTCCACCCCGGCCAGCGACCCGTCGTCCCACCGGACGCCGGGCTCCTCCAGGTTGACGTACCAGGCGGCGAACCGGTCCTTCTCGTCGCGGAAGAACCAGACCGAGTGGGCCGCGCCCGCCGGCAGGAACTCCAGCAGCGGCGGTCCGTTCCACCGACCCCGGGCCAGCCGGTACGACGAGGTGATCCACTCGGTGAACGGCATCGCCCGCATGCCCAGCCCCGCCTCGGACACCTCGTGCGCCACCGGCGTGTCCCGGGCCACCCAGAGCAGCAGGCCCCGGTCGTCGTCGAGCACCACCCGGGCCGGCCGGACCCACCCGATCCGGCCGTGCCGCACGTTGCGGTGCACGATCAGCTGACCCGGTTCGAAACGCACCACACCTCCACAGCTCTGCACGCACCTGCGGCGCGCCGGTCCCGGCGGTCCCGGGGCTCCGGCCACGACGCCGGCCCGCGTCCCGGTGAGCCGGCGGCGCACGGGAGGCACCGCCGGCAGAGAGCGGGTCGGCGGACCGGGGTCCGCCGTGGGCGGCTCAGTAGGCGCGGGCCAGGATGGCGGTCAGGTCCGGCTCGTCCTCGTTGTCCGGGACGGACCCGTCGGCCCGCAGCAGGCACCGGACGGTGACGCCCTGGCCGTTGGCCTCGGCCTCGCCCGCGATGCCGACGGCCGACCACGGCACCATGGCCCAGCCGGTGGCCGCCGCCTCGATCGCCTCGGCGAGGGTGGACACCTCGACGGTGCGGGACCGCCGGTGGGCGAGCGCCTCGTCGTGCAGGGCCTGCTGGTCGGCCTCCAGGGCGGCCAGGACGGCGTCGACGACGTCGGCGACCGGGGTGGGGGCCTTCGAGCCGTCCGTCCGCCGGACCACGACCGCGTTGCCGGCGGCCAGGTCGCGGGGGCCGACCTCGACGCGTACCGGGTAGCCGCGCAGCTCGGCGTCGACGGCCCGGCGGCCGAACGCGGTGTCGGTGCGGTCGTCGAGCGCGACCCGGACGCCGGCGTCGCGCAGCGCGTCACGCAGCTTGGCCGCCGCCTCGCCCACGCCGTCGCCCGCCTTGACGATCATGACGTACGCCTGGATCGGGGCCAGCCTCGGCGGCACCCGCAGCCCGTTGTCGTCACCGTGCGCCATGATCAGCCCGCCGAGCATCCGGGTGGAGGTGCCCCAAGAGGTCGTCCAGGCGTGCTCCCGGCCGCCCTCGGCCGAGGAGTAGCTGATGTCGAACGCCTTGGCGAAGTTCTGCCCCAGCTCGTGGCTGGTGCCGAGCTGCAGCGCCTTGCCGTCGCCCATCATGCCTTCGCAGGTGTAGGTGGCGGTCGCCCCGGCGAACCGCTCCCGGGCCGTCTTCAACCCGACCACCACCGGGATACCCAGCACGTTGACCATCAGGTCCTCGTACGCCTCGTGCAGGATCTTGCGGGCGTAGGCGCGGGCGTCCTCGCGGGTGGCGTGCGCGGTGTGCCCCTCCTGCCAGAGGAACTCGCTGGTACGCAGGAAGACCCGGGGCCGCAATTCCCAGCGGACCACGTTCGCCCACTGGTTGAGCAGCAACGGCAGGTCCCGGTACGAGTCGATCCACTTGGCCATGAACTCGCCGATCACCGTCTCGCTGGTGGGGCGCACCACCACCGGCTCGGCGAGCTGCTTACCGCCACCGTGGGTGACCACCGCCAGCTCCGGCGAGAAGCCCTCGACGTGCTCGGCCTCGCGCTTGAGGTAGCTCTCCGGGATGAACAGCGGGAAGTACGCGTTCTCCGCGCCGGCCGCCTTGATCCGGGCGTCCATCTCGGCCTGCATCCGCTCCCAGATGGCGTAGCCGGCCGGTCGGATGACCATGGTCCCCCGGACCGGGCCGTTGTCGGCCAGCTTCGCCTTGGCGATCAGGTCCTGGTACCAGCGGGGAAAGTCCTCCGCACGGGGAGTGAGCACGCGAGCCATGACCGCACATCCTATGCGCCCCCCGACGGGTCGGCGCAGCCGGGCGCGCCCGCACTACCATCTGCCGTCATGCTCTGCGACCCGGCACCGGCCCTGGCCCCGCTCGCCGCCCGCTGGGTGGCCTGGGTGGCCGCGCACCGTCAGCCGGTCAACCCGGTCAGGGACGACACCGGCCGGCACGGCGGGCGTCACCAGCCGGACGACGTGTGGTTCCTCGCGGGCACCTTCGGCGGCGGAGTCAGCCGGCGCTGCGTGGTGCCGGCGGGCCGTCCCCTGTTCTTCCCGGCGTTCAGCTACTGGCAGCCCGGCCGCCGCGACGAGCCGGCCGAGCCGATGCCCGACGCCAGCGGGCACGCCGAACTGGACGGGGCCCCGGTGCCGGTACGGCCGGCCGGCTCCGCCGCCTCGTTCCCGGTCCGGGGGTTCTTCAACAACGTCGTCACCACCTGGCCGTGGCCGGTGCAGGTCTCCTGCTGGGGCCTGTGGGGGCTGGTGCCGCCGCCGGCGCCGGGCACGCACCGGCTGACCTTCGCCGGGCACGACGGCGCGCGGTTCTGGGTCGAGGCCGAGTACGAACTCGACGTGCGCTGAGCGGCGTCCGTGGCCGTCGACCACCGTGGTCGGCGGCGCAACCGGCGCGCGGGCCGGCCACGGGCGACCCGGCCGGTCAGCGGACCACCCGGCCGCGCAGCACGATCCGGCTGGGCGTCCGGACCACCCGCAGGTCGCGGCGCGGATCCTCGGGGTAGACGACCAGGTCCGCCAGGCCGCCCTCGACCAGGCCGGGGAAGCCGAGCCACTGTCGGGCCCGCCAGGAGGCGGCGGCGAGGACGTCCACGGCGGGCATGCCGGCCTGCTCGTGCAGCAGCAGCATCTCCTCGGCGGCCAGCCCGTGGTCGATGCCGCCGCCCGCGTCGGTGCCCACGTAGATCGGCACCCCGGCCTCGTGGGCGGCACGCACCACCTCGGGGAAGCGGTCGCGCAGGGCGAGCATGTGGTCGGCGTAGCCGGGGAACTTGGGGCGGGCCGCGGCGGCGATGCCCCCGAAGGTCCGAATGTTGATCATCGTGGGGACCAGCGCGGTGCCCTGCCGGGCCATCAGGTCGATCAGGTCGAGGCTCAGCCCGGTGCCGTGCTCCACCGAGTCCACCCCGGCCTTCACCATGATCTCCACGGCCGACTCGCTGAACGTGTGCACCGCCGCGCGTACCCCGGCGGCGTGCGCGGCGGCCACGGCGGCGGCCATCGTGTCGGCGTCCCAGGCCGGGGCGAGGTCGCCGACGCCCCGGTCGATCCAGTCACCGACCAGCTTGACCCAGCCGTTGCCGGCGGCGGCCTGCGCGGTGACCGCTGCGGTCACCTCGGCCGCTTCGACCTCCAGACCGATGTCGCGCAGGTAGCGCTTCGGCGGGGCGACGTGCCGCCCGGCGCGGGCCAGTCGCGGCAGGTCCGGTTCGTCGTCGAGTTCGGGGTACGGGTACGGCGAACCGGCGTCGCGCAGCGCGAGCACCCCGGCGTCCCGGTCGGTACGGGCCAACGTGCGGGCCTGGTCGAGGGAGGTGACCGGGGTGGCGCCCCGGGCGATGCCGAGGTGGCAGTGGGCGTCGACCAGGCCGGGCAGCACGAACCCGGAGTCGGCGACCGTCTCGGCGTCGGGCACCGGGTCGAAGGTGACCCGGTCGCCGTCGAGCCAGACGTCCCGGACCTCGTCGTCGGGTAGGAGCACACCGCGCACATGCAGAGCCATGCGCACAGTCCTACCCGATCACTGCCCGTCGGGGGCGAGCAGGTCGTTCTTCCGGACGGTCAGCGCCGGCAGGTCGACCGAGACCTTCCACGGCGACTCGGTGACGAACAGGTCCTCGGTGTGGGTGATCTGCTCGTAGTCGCGGCCACCGGGACC
This sequence comes from Micromonospora humida, assembly GCF_016901255.1. Classification (NCBI taxonomy): domain Bacteria; kingdom Bacillati; phylum Actinomycetota; class Actinomycetes; order Micromonosporales; family Micromonosporaceae; genus Micromonospora; species Micromonospora humida. The sequence continues at coordinate 263,397 of NZ_JAFEUC010000002.1, read as the reverse complement.
GAGCGCGTACTCGGTCAGCGTGATCCGCTCCTGGAGCGGGTCGACCACCCAGTACGAGCGCACCCCGGCGTGCGCGTAGACCTTCGCCTTGTCGTACATGTCGCGGAAGGTGGAGGTGGGTGCCACCACCTCCACGGCGAGCAGGGCGTCCTCGACGGGGACGGGCGACCGGCCGGCGTGCCGGCGGTGGATCGCCACCACGTCGGGCCGGGGCTCGTTGCGGCGATCGACCCGCATCGACAGGTCGAAACTCACGAGGTGATCCGACGGGCAGTTGACTTCGACAGCGAGCAACAGACGGACGCACAGGTCCTGATGCAGGGCAGTGGGGGACGGCACGATCAACCTTCCGTTGATCAGTTCGTACGGAAGGTCCTTCGGCAGGTCGCCGAGGTCGTCGACCGTCCACTCGTGCCGTTCGGGCAGGCTGGGTGCTGCGGTCATGACATCTCCTCCCAGGGGCGACGACCACCCTAGGTGCTCGGGTCGTCGCCCTCCGCCACCGACACGCGTCAGCGGGGCCGGTTGTCGCCCTTGCCGAGCTTGTTGAAGTCGATCTTCGGAAGCTTGAAGCCCGGCGGCAGCCCCTGGCCGCCCGCCAGGTCGTTCGGGTCCATCCCCGGCGGGAGCTGCGGCATGCCACCGGGGAAGCCGCCCGGCAGCCCGGCGCCCGCGCCGCTGCGCGGCCGGTTGCCACCCTTGGTGCCCTTGCGCTTGTTCTTCGGGGACTTGGTGGCCTTGCGCCGGCCCCCGCCGGGCAGGCCCATCATGCCGCCCATCTGCTTCATCATCTTCTGCGCGTCGGCGAAGCGGTTGAGCAGCTGGTTGACGTCCATCACGGTGACCCCGGAGCCACCGGCGATGCGGGCCCGCCGGGAGCCGTTGATGATCTTCGGGTTGGTCCGCTCGGCCGGGGTCATCGACCTGATGATCGCGGTGACCCGGTCGAAGTGCTTGTCGTCCAGCTCGGCGAGCTGGTCCTTCATCTGCCCCATGCCGGGCATCATGGCCAGCACGTTGGCGATCGGGCCCATCCGCCGCACCGCGATGAGCTGGTCGAGGAAGTCCTCCAGGGTGAACTGCTCGCCGCCCATCAGCTTGGCGGTCATCTTCTCCTTCTGATCGGTGTCGAAGGCCTGCTCGGCCTGCTCGATCAGAGTGAGGACGTCGCCCATGCCGAGGATCCGGCTGGCCATCCGGTCGGGGTGGAAGACGTCGAAGTCCTCCAGCTTCTCGCCGGTGGAGGCGAACAGGATCGGCTGGCCGGTGACCTCCCGCACCGACAGCGCCGCGCCACCGCGGGCGTCGCCGTCGAGCTTGGACAGCACCACACCGGTGATGCCCACGCCGTCGCGGAACGCCTCGGCGGTGCGGACCGCGTCCTGGCCGACCATCGCGTCGATGACGAAGATGACCTCGTCGGGGTCGACCGCGTCCCGGATGTCGGCGGCCTGCTGCATCATCTCGGCGTCGATGCCGAGCCGGCCGGCGGTGTCGACGATGACGATGTCCCGGGCGGCCCGCTTCGCGTGCTCGATCGAGGCGCGGGCGACCTGCACCGGGTCGCCGGTGCCGTTGCCGGGCTCCGGGGCGTACACCTCGACGCCGGCGCGGCCACCGAGCACCTGGAGCTGCCCGACGGCGTTGGGACGCTGGAGGTCGGCGGCGACCAGCAGCGGCTGGTGCCCCTGGGCCTTGAGCCAGCGGGCCAGCTTGCCGGCGAGGGTGGTCTTACCGGAGCCCTGGAGGCCGGCCAGCATGATCACGGTCGGCGGCTGCTTGGCGAACTGGAGCCGCCGGCCCTCGCCGCCGAGCACGTTGATCAGCTCTTCGTTGACGATCTTGACGATCTGCTGGGCCGGGTTGAGCGCCTGGGAGACCTCCGCGCTGCGGGCCCGCTCCTTGACGTTCGCGATGAAGCCCTTCACCACCGGCAGCGCGACGTCCGCCTCCAGCAACGCCAGGCGGATCTCGCGGGCGGTGGCGTCGATGTCGGCGTCGGTGAGCCGGCCCTTGCCACGGAGCTTGGTGAAGATTCCGGACAGGCGGTCACTCAAGGTGTCAAACACGCGAACATCCCGTATGTCGTCAGCGGCGGGCACAGGTGCGGCCGGGCCGGCTGTCCAGCCCACCGTTAGGGTAGCCCGCCGGCCGCACGCCCGCTCCGGCCCCGCGCGCCGCGCCCCGCACCGTGCCCGGGGCCCGGCCGGCGGCGGGCCGCCCACGACGCGCCCGCCGGCCCGACCGGCCGCCGGGCACCGGCGTCGCCCCGGGCGGTTGCCGGCAGCCCTACACGGCGGCGAGGACGGCGGCCTCGACGCGGTCCCGCTGCTCGTCCGACGGCCAGCCACCGACCAGGTAGAACGCGTCGACCACGTCACCGCCGAGGGTGGAGATCCGGGCGGCGCGCACCTGTGCCCCGGCCTCGTCCAGCGCGCAGGTGACCCGGTAGAGCAGGCCGGCCGCGTCGGCGGCGCGCAGCTCCAGCAGGACCGCGTCGGTGGCCGCCTCCCGGTGCCAGACGACCCGGGGGGCCGCTCCCCCGCTGCGGGCGGCCAGCGCCCGGCCGCGCAGCCGTTGGGTCACCGAGACGTCACCGGTGACCGCGCGCCGCAGGTCGGCGCTGAGTGCGATCGGGTCCGGGGCCAGCCCGTAGCGCGGCTGCACCCGGCACTCGACCAGGGCCCGGCCGTCGACCGTGGCGGCGTCCGCCGAGATCACCTCCAGCCGGTGCAGGGCCAGGCAACCGGCGACCGTGGCGAGCAGCCCCCGCCGGTCGGCCGCGGCCACCGCCACCCGGTCCTCGGTCAGGTGTACGACCGGCAGCGGCCCGGAGACCAGCGCCGGGTCGGGGGCCGGCGGGGCGGGCACCACGCCCGTGTCCAGGGTGGTCCGCACCCGGGCGACCAGCTCGGCGATCAGCCGCCCCTTCCACCCGGACCAGGCGGCCGGGCCGGTGGCGGCGGCGTCGGCCAGCACCAGGGCGTGCAGCAGCTCCAGCGTGGTGGTGTCGCCGACCCGCTCGGCCACCCCGGCGATCGTCTTCGGGTCGGACAGGTCGCGGCGGGTCGCCACGTCGGGCAGGAGCAGGTGCAGCCGGACCAGCGTGCCGATCAGCGCCGCCTCCTCGGCGGGCAGGCCGATCCGGGTGGCCACCGCCTCGGCCAGCGGCGCGCCGACGGTGGAGTGGTCGCCGTCCAATCCCTTGCCGATGTCGTGCAGGAACGCGCCGATCAGCAGCAGGTCGGGGCGCTCGACGTCGCGGGTGTGCCGGCTCGCCTCGTACGCGGCCTGCACCAGGTGCCGGTCGAGGGTGAACCGGTGCACCGGGTTGTGCTGGGGCAGGCTGCGCATCCGGGTCCACTCGGGCAGCCAGCCGTCGATCAGGCCGTACCGGTCGCAGGTCTCCCAGGCGGGCACCAGGCCGGGGCCGGCGCCGAGCAGGGTGACGAACGCGGCCCGGGCGGCCGGCGGCCAGGGCGCGGGCAGCGGCGGGCAGTACGCGGCCAGCCACTCGCAGGTGGCCCGCGCGATCGGCAGCCGGTGGGTGGCCGCGGCGGCGGCGATCCGCAGCGACAGGCTCGGGTCGGGGCGGGCCCCGATGGCGGTCCGGGCGAGCACCAGTTCCCCGTCGTGCTCGACCACGTCCCGGGCGACCGGGCGGCGCAGCGGCCGGCCGTCGGTACCCCGGCGACGGCCGGAGCGGAGCCGGTCGGCGGCCCGCCAGGCGTCGTCGAGGGCGTGGCTGACGGTGCGCGCGTCGCCGGCCACCCGGCGCAGCAGGGCGTCACCGTCGCCGGAGTCCGCCCGCGCCCCGGCCTCGGCGGCCTCGGCCGCCGACTGGCGCAGGCCGAGCAGCGCGGCCACCCCGGCGCGTTCCTGGGCGACCAGCCGGTCGACCCGGCGTCCCACCTGCTGGTGGAGGGCGTCGCGGGTGTCCAGCAGCCGCAGGTGGGCGGCGCGGACGGCGGGACGCAGCGCGTCGGTGATCCCGGCCGTGGCGATGGCCCGCAGGATGCCCACGTCGCGCAGCCCGCCGGCGGCCTCCTTCAGGTCGCCTTCGAGCAGGAAGGCCAGTTCACCGTGGGTACGCCAGCGCACCTCGGTGATCTCCCGCAGGGCGGGCAGCTGGCGGACGGCGGTTCGCCGCCAGTGGTCGGTGGCGGTCCGGGTGAGGGTGTCGGCCAGCGCCCGGTCACCGGCGACGAACCGGGCGTCGAGCAGGGCCAGGGCGACCTTGACGTCGTCCTGGGCCACCGACAGCGCCTCGGCGAGGGTACGCACGGAGTGGTCGAGCCGGACCCCGGCGTCCCAGATCGGGTACCACAGTGAGGCGGCCAACTCGTCCACCCCGGCCACCCCGGCGTGCAGCAGCACGAGGTCGAGGTCCCCGTAGGGTGCGCACTGCCGACGGCCGAGGCCGCCGACGGCGATCAGCGCGATGCCCTCCCGGGCCGGCAGCAGGCCGTGCAGCCAGGCGTCGAACGCCCCGGCCCGGGCGAGCCGGGCCGGTTCGCCGATGCCTACGGGAACCCCGACGACCCCGTCGACCAGGAGGTCCGTCCCTGCGCCGGTGCTGTCGTCCGACGCGTTCCTCCTGATCGACGGGGTCATCTACAGGTCCTCCTACAGGGCGTCGAGGCCGCGCTCGCCGGTACGGACCCGGACGACCTCTTCCACGCCGGTCACCCAGACCTTGCCGTCACCGATCTTGCCGGTACGGGCGGCGGCCACGATCGCGTCGACGACCTTGTCGACGTCCATCTCGTCGGTGAGCACCTCGACCCGGATCTTGGGCAGGAACTCGACCGTGTACTCGGCACCCCGGTAAACCTCGGTGTGCCCCTTCTGACGCCCGTACCCCTGGACCTCGCTGACGGTCAGGCCGGCAACGCCGAGAGCGTGCAGGGCCTCCTTCACCGCGTCCAGTTGGTACGGCTTGATGACCGCGGTCACCAGCTTCATGTCCATGCCCTCCATTCTCCGAACGTTAACCGGCGACCTTCTCGTCCACCGGCGCGGCGGCCGGCTCGGAGGCCTTCGCGCCACCCGGGGTGATCCCGGCCATCGCGAACGCCCCGCCACCGGCACCGCCGGTGCTCGGGGAGAGGTCGTAACCGCTCTCCGCGTGCTCGCTGATGTCGATACCCTCGACCTCGTCCTCGGCCTTGACCCGGAAACCGAGGGTCTTGTCGATGACGAAGGCGAGCACCCAGGCGACCCCGAAGGACCAGGCGGTCACGATCAGGCCGGCGAGGGCCTGGCGGCCGAACTGGGTCACGCCGCCGCCGTAGAACAGGCCGTCGGAGGCGCCGACCACGTCGCTGATCGCGGCGTTGACCGAGTTGGTGGCGAACAGGCCGAGCCACAGCGACCCGATCCAACCGCCGACGAAGTGCACGCCGACCACGTCGAGCGAGTCGTCGTAGCCGAGCTTGTACTTCAGGCTGATGGCCAGGGCGCAGACCACACCGGCGACGATGCCGAGCAGGACGGCCGCCCAGGGGGCGATGAACCCGCAGGCCGGGGTGATGGCGACCAGACCGGCGACGGCACCGGACGAGGCACCGACCATGGTCGGCTTCTTGTCCTTGATCCACTCCACCGCGATCCAGCCGAGCACCGCCGCGGCGGTGGCGAGCTGGGTGTTGATGAAGGCCAGCCCGGCGACCGAGTCGACGGTGAGCTCCGACCCGGCGTTGAAGCCGAACCACCCGAACCACAGCAGGCCGGCGCCGAGCGCGACCAGCGGGATGTTGTGCGGCTTCATGCCCTCACGCGGCCAGCCGAGCCGCTTGCCGAGCACCAGGGCGACGGCCAGGGCCGCCGCACCGGCGTTGATGTGCACCGCGGTACCACCGGCGAAGTCGAGCGCGTGGATCTTGGCGCCGATGATGCCGCCGCCCCACACCCAGTGGGCGACGGGGAAGTAGACCAGGGTGGCCCAGCCGAAGGCGAACAGCAGCCAGCCGCCGAACTTGGCCCGGTCGGAGATCGCGCCGCTGATCAGCGCGACGGTGATCACCGCGAAGACCATCTGGAACGCCATGAACACGTACAGCGGGACGCCGATGCCGCTGGGGTTCTCCGCCGTGGCACCCCACAGGTCGGTCTCGGCGAGGAAGGTCTTGGTGCCCAGGTACGCACCGGGGTCGCCCCAGAAACCGTTGACGTCGGTCCCGAAAGCAATGCTGAAACCGTAGAACCACCACAGAACAGAGATGAGCCCGATGGCGGAGAAGCTCATCATCATCATGTTGAGCACGCCCTTGGCCCGGTTGAGGCCGCCGTAGAACAGCGCCAGTCCGGGGGTCATGAGCAGCACGAGAGCGGTCGAAACCAGCAGCCAAACGGTGTTGCCGCCGTCGATCGTCGGTGCTTCAGGCACGCTGGCCTCCTAAAGGTGAAGTTCCCTCCTTCGCGGCTTCCGGGGCAGCGTCGCCCGTACGCCGGTTGCGCGGAAGCTTGGCCGGCTGCTGTTTCCTGGACCGACACCCCTCGATTTCCGACACGTGACGGGTTGTTTCCGGCGTGTGAAGAACCTCGATCATGAAACTCCGGATACGAAAGAGTGGCCGTTCCGGCAACGAACGGCCACTCTTTCCCCGTTGCGGTCGTCAGCGCAGGGCGTACTCCAGGGTGTGCCGTTCGTAGTCGAGCAGGCGCAGATCGCGCATCGGGCGACGGAGGTGACCCTTGTGCACGATCCGGACGAACGCCGGCTCCCCCGCCGCCGCCATCCGCCGGATGCCCTCCACGTGGTCGACGATCCGCTTGCGGATGGTCCGGATCAGCCGGTGCCGGTCCCGGGGAATCAGCCCGTACGCGTCGGCGAAGAGCCGCAGCCGGCGCGGCCGGTCCGGGTGCTTCCAGCCGAGCGTGATCGAGTCCCGGTCGGCGAAGATCGGCACCCAGGTCCACGCCGCGTACGCCACGTCGTAGATCCGGGCCCCGGGCGAGGCGAGGTCGAAGTCGATCAGGCCGAGGGTGCCGTCGGGCCGCCAGATCACGTTGTGCGGGGCGGCGTCGTGGTGGCAGATCACCTCGGTGTCCGGTGGCGGCGGCCCGAACGAGCGCCAGACCGCGCCGGGCGGCGGGGCGAAACCGTACTGGGCGTCGTGGAACATCCGGAGCATGGTGGCCACCGTCACCAGCGCCTCGTCGGTGACCCAGTGCGGGGCCAGCGGGTACTCCCCGCACTCCCCTTCGAGGTAGGACAGCACCTCCCGGTTGCGCTCGTCCATGCCCAGCGCCCGGGGAGCACCGGTGAACCCGACGTACTCCAGGTGGCGCAGGAGGGCGTGCACCGAGGGCGTCCACGGGCCGGCGTTGCGTCGGACGGTGTCGCCGACCCGGACGACGGTGCTCACGTTCCCGCCGTGCAGCGGGATCTCCTGCGAGGTCACGTACGGTCTCCCCAGGCCCGGCGCCGCATGGCGGGGGTCACGCCACCCGGCGTACGCGCGATCGTCGTTGCTCACCGCGAGGTTACGCGTCCCGGGCGAGCGGCTCGGTGCCGAGCAGCGCGTCGACGAACTGCGCCGGGTCGAAGGGGGCCAGATCGTCCGCGCCCTCGCCGAGGCCGACCAGCTTGACCGGGATGCCGAGCTTGCGCTGGACGGCGATCACGATGCCGCCCTTGGCCGTCCCGTCGAGCTTGGTCAGCACCACGCCTGTCACGTTCACCACCTCGGTGAAGACCCGGGCCTGTTCCAGCCCGTTCTGCCCGGTGGTGGCGTCCAGGATCAGCAGCGTCTCGTCGATCGGGCCGTGCTTCTCCACCACCCGCTTGACCTTGCCCAGCTCGTCCATCAGGCCGATCTTGTTCTGCAACCGGCCGGCGGTGTCGATGAGCACGGTGTCGGTGCCGGCGTCGATGCCCCGGCGGACCGCGTCGAAGGCCACGCTGGCCGGGTCGGCGCCCTCGGCGCCCCGAACCGTCTCGGCGCCCACCCGGCCACCCCAGGTCTCCAGCTGGTCGGCGGCGGCGGCCCGGAAGGTGTCGGCCGCGCCGAGGGTGACCGAGCGTCCGTCGGCGACCAGCACCCGGGCGATCTTGCCGCAGGTGGTGGTCTTGCCCGCGCCGTTGACCCCGACCACCAGCAGCACCGCCGGCACGCCGTCGCGGCCGGTGGTGCGCAGCGACCGGTCCAGGCCCGGGTCGAGCGCGGTGACCAGCTCGGTGGCGAGCAGGTCGCGCAGCTCACCGGCGGAGCGGGTGCCGAGCACCCGGGTCCGCTCGCGGAGGCGGTCGACGATGTCCCGGGTGGCGTCGATGCCGACGTCGGCGGTGATCAGGCTGTCCTCGATCTCCTCCCAGGCGTCCTCGTCGAGGTGGTCGCGGGCGAGCAGGCCGAGCAGGCCCTTGCCGAAGGCGTTCTGCGAGCGGGCCAGCCGGGACCGCAGCCGGACCAGCCGGCCGGCGGTCGGCTCGGGAACCTCCAGCGGCGGGGCCGTCGCCACCGGCGGCTCGACCAGCACGCCGGTGGACAGGTCGGATTCGGCCGCCTCGACGGGTGGCCCGGCCAGGTCCTCCTCGGCCCGGGTGTCGACCTCGGTCTGCGGCAGCGGGGGTGCGGCACGCCGACGCAGCCGGGGCACGACCAGGCCGAGGCCGCCGAGGATCAGCACGCCGAGCAGGGCCAGTGCGACGAGGAGGTAGTCCGTCATGCCGAAATCCTGTCAGATGCCGACGACCGCGTCCCACTCACCGCCTCCAGACCCGGGCGAGCTGCGGGTACGCTCGCCGCTGCCGGGGGTGACCCACCCGCCCACGGGGTAGCAGAGATGAACCGTCTTCTCCTCGGAGGTGCCACCCATGCCCGAGCCACGTCTGCTCATCGGCCCGTTGCTGCGCCGGGTCGTCGACACCCGGGCGACGGTGTGGGTCGAGACCAGCGGGCCCGCGGTGGTCACCGTCCGCACGGCCGACGGCGCCACCGGCTCCGCGCCGACCTTCTCCGCGTACGAGCACCACTACGCGCTGGTGGTGGTGGAGGGGCTGACCCCGGACCACGCCACCACCTACGAGGTGCTGGTCGACGACGAGCTGGTCTGGCCGGTGGCCCGCGACGGCTTCCCGCCCAGCGTGATCCGGACCAGGGCGGCCGACGACCGGGACCAGCCGGTGAGCCTGATCTTCGGGTCGTGCCGGGAGACCACCCAGCACAACACCACCCGCAAGCTGCCCCCGGACGCGCTGGACGCGTACGCCCGGCGGCTGATGGCCGCGCCCGACCCGGGCGACCTGCCCGACCTGCTGGTGCTGCTCGGTGACCAGGTCTACGCCGACGTCACCTCGCCCACGGTCCGGCGGCTGCTCAAGCGGCGTCGGCGGCGGCCGAAGGACGCCCCGGCCGACCAGGTGGTCAGCTTCGACGAGTACACCAAGCTCTACCTGGAGTCGTGGCGCGACCCGGAGATCCGCTGGCTGCTCTCCACCGTGCCGAGCGTGATGATCTTCGACGACCACGAGGTGATCGACGACTGGAACACCTCGAAGTCGTGGCGGGCCGACATGCGCCAGCAGGCCTGGTGGGCCGAGCGGATCCGCAGCGGCCTGGCCTCCTACTGGGTCTACCAGCACCTGGGCAACCTCGCCCCGGACGAGATCGCCGCCGACCCGCTCTACGCCAAGGTGGTCGCCGCCGAGGACGCCACCACGGTGCTGCGCGAGTTCGGCGAGCGGGTGGACTCCGAGGCCGACGAGGCGCACGACACCGAGCGCTGGCGGGCCGTGCAGTACCAGTGGAGCTACGCGCTGGACCTGGGCCGCACCCGGCTGGTGATGCTGGACAACAGGTGCAGCCGGGTGCTCGAACCGGGCGCCCGGTCGATGCTGCCGGCCGGCGAGTGGTCCTGGTTCCTGGACCGGGCCCACGGGGTCTACGACCATCTGGTGATCGGCGCGTCGCTGCCCTGGCTTCTGCCGCCGGGCATCCACCACGTGGAGGCGTGGAACGAGAAGCTGGCCGACTCCGGCAGGCCGTGGGTCGCCGGGCTGGCCGAGAAGCTGCGCCGGGCGCTGGACCTGGAGCACTGGGCCGCGTTCCGCCGCTCGTTCGACGCCCTCGGGGCGCTGTTCGTGCGGCTGGGCAGTGGCGAGCCGGGCAGCACCGGGGACCGGGTCGGCGCGGGGCCCGCCTACCCGGCGCCGGCGTCGATCAGCGTGCTCTCCGGCGACGTGCACCACTCGTACGTGGCCCGCGCCCGGTTCGACGACCCGGCGGTACGCACCCCGGTGCACCAGCTCACCTGCTCCCCGATCCACAACCAGGTGCCGGCGGCGATGCGCCCGCTGATGAAGCTGGGTTGGAGCGCGGGGCCGGCGGCGGCCACCCGGGCGCTGGCCCGCTCCGCCGGGGTACGCCGCCCGACGGTGCGCTGGAAGAAGCTCGCCGGCCCGTACTTCGGCAACGCGGTGAGCACGTTGCGCCACACCGGGCGGGAGGCGGTGGTGCTGATCGAGGGCACCACCAGCGACGGGCACCTGCGGGAGGTGGCCCGGCAGCGGCTCTCCTCGGCGAAGTGACCCGCGCCACGTACCCTCGGTGCCGTGGACGATCATCTGCCGGAGACACTGCGCGTGCTGGAGCACGAACTGACCGCGTTGCTCCGCCGGGGCCGGGCGCTGTCCTGGGAGATCGCCCGGGAGGTGCATCCCAACCTGGAGCCCAACGCGTACGGCCTGCTGCTGTGGCTGCGCCGGTCCGGGTCGACCCGGTTGACCGACCTGGCCGCCGAGCTGGGTATCGGTAAGGGCACGCTGAGCCGGCAGATCCAGGGGCTGGAGGCGTTGGGCCTGGTGCGCCGCGATCCGGACCCGGTCGACCGGCGGGCGGCGCAGCTACGGCTGACCGAGGAGGGCACCCGGCGCTTCGACGCGGCCCGGTCGGCCCGGATGGACCAGATCAACAGGTCGATGGAGACCTGGCCGAAGCGGGACGTCGAGGAGTTCGCCCGCCTGATGCACCGGTTCAACGAGACCTTCTGAACCCGGCCGCGCCCCGGGCCGGGCGGCCTCGTGCCCCGGGTCCGGGGGAATAGAGCCACGTCACGTCCGGTTGTTGCTTGAGGCAACAAACGCTTACGGTTGCCCGAGGCACCCTTTTCACCACCAGCGGAGGCAGCGACGATGACCCAGGCGACAGCGCCCACCCGGGCGACCGGCGTCGAGATGACCCACCGGCAGATCCTGGAGGCCCTCTCCGGACTGCTGCTGGGCATGTTCGTCGCGATCCTCTCCTCCACGGTCGTCTCCAACGCGCTGCCGCGGATCATCACCGAGCTCAAGGGCGGTCAGTCCGCCTACACCTGGGTGGTCACCTCGACCCTGCTGGCGACCACCGCGACCACCCCGATCTGGGGCAAGCTCGCCGACCTGACCAGCAAGAAGATCCTGGTCCAGCTCTCCCTGGCCATCTTCGTGCTGGGCTCCGTGCTGGCCGGGCTGTCCCAGTCCACCGAACAGCTCATCGCCTGCCGGGTGCTCCAGGGCGTCGGGGCCGGCGGCCTCACCGCCCTGGCCCAGGTGATCATGGCGACGATGATCGCGCCCCGCGAGCGCGGCCGGTACAGCGGCTACCTCGGCGCGGTGATGGCCGTCGGCACCATCGGCGGCCCGCTGATCGGCGGCGTCATCGTCGACACCTCCTGGCTCGGCTGGCGCTGGTGCTTCTACGTCGGCGTGCCGTTCGCCATCGCCGCCCTGGTGGTGCTCCAGAAGACCCTGCACCTGCCGGTCGTCAGGCGCCAGGTGAAGATCGACTGGTGGGGCGCGACCCTGATCACCGCCGCTGTGTCGCTGCTGCTGATCTGGGTCACCCTGGCCGGCGACAAGTACGACTGGATCTCCTGGCAGAGCGCCGTCATGGTGACCGGCGCGGTCGTGCTCGGCACGCTCGCCATCCGGGTGGAGAACCGGGCCAGCGAGCCGATGATCCCGCCGCGGCTGTTCCGCAACCGCACCATCACCCTCGCCGTCGTCGCCAGCATCGCCGTCGGCGTGGGCATGTTCGGCGCATCGGTCTTCCTGGGTCAGTACTTCCAGATCAGCCGGGGCGAGAGCCCGACCATGTCCGGCCTGATGACCATGCCGATGATCCTCGGCCTGCTGGTCTCCTCCGTCGTCGTCGGCCGGATCATCACCCGGACCGGCCGTTGGAAGCGCTACCTGGTCGCCGGTTCCGCGCTGCTCACCGCCGGCTTCGCGCTGATGGGCACGATCCGCTACGACACCCCGTACTGGCACCTCGCCATCTACATGGCGCTGATCGGCCTCGGGCTCGGCATGACCATGCAGAACCTCGTCCTCGCCGTGCAGAACACCGTCAGCACCCACGAACTCGGCGCGGCCAGCTCGGTGGTGGCGTTCTTCCGCAGCCTCGGCGGCGCGGTCGGCGTGTCCGTGCTCGGCGCGGTCCTCGGCCACCGGGTCAAGGACTACATCGCCGACGGCCTCACCGCCCTGGGCATCCCGGCCTCCGGCTCGGGCAGCGGCGGCGTCCTGCCCGACGTGCACACCCTGCCGGGCCCGATCCGGATCGTGGTGGAGAGCGCCTACGGCCACGGTGCCGGCGACATCTTCCTGGCCGCCGCCCCGTTCGGGCTGATCGCCCTGATCGCGGTGATCTTCATCAAGGAGATCCCGCTGCGCCAGCACACCGGGGACGCCGTCACCGACACCGTCGCGCGGGAGTCCGCCGTCGCCGCGGGCGGCGGGGCGGCGGTGGTCCGCACCGGGACCGACCGGTGAGCATCCCCGTCGAGCGTGAGCAGTACGGCCCGCAGGCCCGCCCGCTGGAGTTCGAGCGGGGCACCGACGGGCCCCGGGTGGTGCTGGTCGGCGTCGACGGCAGCCGGACCTCGCTACGTGCCGCGTCGTACGCGGCGGGGCTGGCCCGCAGGCAGGGCGCCGGGCTGGTGGTGGTCTTCGTCAGCGCCCCGGCCGGCTACGTCTCCCTCATGCCGGGGGTGGTGGCCGGGGCGGTCCAGCAGACCCACGACGAACTCGCCGACGAGCTGCGGCAGGAGTGCCGCCGAGGCGCGGAGGAACTGGGGCTGCCGGTGACGTTCCTGTGCCGGCGCGGGGACGCGTACGCCGAGCTGCGGGCGGCGGCCGACGAGTCCCGGGCGGACCTGGTGGTGGTCGGCTCCTCCGAGCAGGCCGGGCACCGGCTGGTCGGTTCCGTCGCCACCCGCCTGGTCCGCACCGGCCGCTGGCCGGTCCTCGTCGTCCCCTGACCGGGGCGGGGTCCGGGGAATGTCGGACCGGTCGGCGAGGATGCCGGCATGACCTGGCGTGCACCGGAGATCACCCGGACCCCTGAACTTCCCGTCGGCGACGAGCGGGCCATGCTGGAGAGCTGGCTCGACTACCACCGGCAGACCCTGCTGCTCAAGTGCGCCGGGCTGACCGGCGAGCAGTTGCGCACCCCGAGCGTGCAGCCGTCGACACTGACCCTGCTCGGCCTGGTCCGCCACCTGGGCGAGGTGGAGTCCTGGTGGTTCCGGGAGAACTTCGCCGGGCAACAGGTCGACTACCCGTACGGCACACCCGAGAACCCGGACGCCGACCTCGACGTGACCCACGCCGACGCCGAGGCCGACTTCGCCACCTACCACGAGCAGGTCACCCTGGCCCGGGCCGCCACCGTCGGCCGCTCGCTCGACGAGACGTTCACCGAGGTCGGCGCCAAGAAACGGACCTTCAGCCTGCGCTGGGTCTACTTGCACCTGATCGAGGAGTACGCCCGGCACAACGGCCACGCCGACCTGCTCCGGGAACGCCTCGACGGGGTCACCGGCGAGTGACCCCGCCGCCGACCGGCCCGGCCGGGTGTCAGAGCCCCAGCGCCGCCCGCAGGTAGCGCAGTCCCTCCGGCCCACTCCACCGGTACGCCGACAGCCCGGCCGCCCGCGCCCCCCGGATCGCCCAGTCCTCGTCGTCGACGAAGAGCACCCGGGCGGGCGGGGTCTCCAGGGCGGCACAGGCGGCCTGGAAGTACTCCTTCGCCGGCTTGTGCACCCCGACGACCGAGGAGTTGACCACCACGTCCAGCTCGCCGACCAGGCCCAGCTCGGCGAGGTCGGTGTCGAGCAGGTCGGTGGCGTTGGTGCCCAGCCCGGCCCGGATGCCGGCGGCCCGCGCCTCGCGGACGAGGGCCAGCACGTCGGCGTCGACCTCACCCCGGTAGCGCTGCCACTGCTCCACGGCCGCCCGCGCCCGCTGGGGGCCGACCGACTCGCTCAGCGCGTCGACCACACTGGACATCCAGTCGGCGTGGCTGACCTGCCCGGTCAGCACCGGTTGCAGCCGCCCCCAGTGCATGGCGATCTCGCCGAGTACCCCGGCGGCGAGGCCGTACTCCCGTTCGATGTCGGCGGCCACCGCCGGGTCCCAGTGGCGCAGTACGCCGTCGAAGTCGAGCAGGAGCGCCGTCGGCCGTTCCCGTGCCACTACTGATTCTCCTCGTGTCCGTCGGACCGCTCGGCGTCGGTCCGGTTGAGCCGTTGGCTGATCACCTGGGTGACCCCGCTGCGCATGGTCACGCCGTAGAGCGCGTCGGCGATCTCCATGGTCCGTTTCTGGTGGGTGATGACGATCAGCTGGCTCTTCTCCCGCAACTGGGCCATCAGGGTGATCAACCGGCCCAGGTTGACGTCGTCGAGGGCCGCCTCCACCTCGTCCATGATGTAGAACGGGCTGGGCCGGGCCCGGAAGATCGCCACCAGCATCGCCACGGCGGTCAGCGACCGCTCGCCGCCGGAGAGCAGCGACAGCCGTTTGATCTTCTTGCCGGGCGGCCGGGCCTCCACCTCCACACCGGTGGTGAGCAGGTCGTCCGGCTCGGTGAGGATCAACCGGCCCTCGCCACCGGGGAAGAGCACCGTGAAGACCTGCTCGAACTCGCGGGCCGTGTCGGCGAACGCGCTGGCGAAGACCTCCAGGATGCGCTCGTCGACGTCCTTGACCACGGTGAGCAGGTCACGCCGGGTGGCCTTGAGGTCCTCCAGCTGCTCGGAGAGGAACTTGAAGCGCTCCTCCAGGGCGGCGAACTCCTCCAACGCGAGCGGGTTGACCTTGCCGAGCAGGGCCAGTTCCCGTTCCGCCTTGGCGGCCCGCTTCTCCTGCACCGGCCGCTCGTAACGGACCGGCTCCGGCACCGGCAGGCCGTCGCGTTCGGCCGCCGCCACGTCCACCGGGGTCGGCGGCACGGGCTGGGTCGGGCCGTACTCGGCGACCAGGGTCTCCACGTCCAGGCCGAAGTCCTCGGCGGCCTTGGCCTCCAACTGCTCGATGCGCAGCCGCTGCTCGGCCCGGGCCACCTCGTCCCGGTGCACCTGGCTGGTCAGCCGCTCCAGCTCCGCGCCGAGCCGCTTCGCCGCGCCGCGTACCTCCTGGAGTTCGGCCTCCCGGGCGGCGCGTTCGCGGGCGACCGCGTCGCGGTGCTCCTCGGCCCGCGCGATGGAGGTGCCGAGCCGGGTCAGCGCCTCGCGGGCCCCACCGACCACGGCGCGGGCGATCGCCGCGCCCCGGGTCCGGGCCGCCCGCCGGGCCGCCGCCCGCTCCCGGGCCGCCCGTTCGGCGGAGGCCTGCCGGGCCAGCGAGTCGGCCCGGCCGGCGATCGAGGCGACCCGCTCCTCGGCGGTACGCACCGCGAGGCGGACCTCCATCTCGTTCTGCCGGGCCCGGGGCACCATTGCGGCGAGCTGGTCCCGTTCCTCGGTGGAGGGTTCCGCGTCGATCGGGGTGTCCTCGGCCAGCCGCAGCCGCTCCGCCAGCTCGGCGAGGGCGGCCAGGTCGCGTTCCCGGGCCGCCTCGGCGCGGGACCGGCTCTCGCCGAGCCGGTCGGTCTCCGCCTTCGCCGACCGGGCCGCCGCGCCCAGCTCGGCCAGCCGACGAGCGGCGGCGTTGCGGTGGCTCTCCGCCTCCCGCTTGGCGGCGGCGGCGTGCTGCACCGCCTCCTTCGCGGCGGCCACCTCGGCCCGGGCATCGACGAGTTGTTCGCGCAGCTCGGCGGCCGTCCGTTCGGCGGTGAGCCGGTTGGTGCGGGCCTCCTCCACGGCGGCCTGCACCTCGATGAAGCTCGCTGCCTTGGCCGACCCGCCGGCCGCCGCGTACGCCCCGACCACGTCGCCGTCCGGGGTGACCGCGCGCAGCTCCGGGTTGCCCGCGACCAGCTCGGCGGCGGCGGCGAGGTCGTCGACCAGTGCCACGTCGCGCAGCGCCCGGTGTACGGCGGGACGCAGCTCGGGGGCGCACTCCACCAGGTCCGGTGCCCACCGGGCGGTCTCCGGGAGCCGGGGGCGCAGCGCGTCGGCGGAGCCGGTCATGCCGGGGCCGGCGGGGCTGCCGACCAGCAGGCCGGCCCGGCCGGCATCGGAGATCTTCAGCAGCCGCATCGCCTCGACGGCCTCGTCGACACCGGTGACCGCGACCGCGTCGGCCAGCCCGCCGAGCGCTGCGGCGAGCGCCGCCTCGTGGCCGGCGGCGACGGTGAGCAACCCGGCCAGGCTGCCCAGCAGGCCGGGCACCTCGTCGGCGCGGGCGAGCAGCGCCCCGGCACCGTCCTTGCGGCGCAGCCCCAGGGCGAGCGCCTCCTCGCGGGCCTTCCACGTCGCGGCGTCCTTCTCGGCGGCCCGCTCGGTGTCGGCCAGCGCCCGGACGGTGGCCTGCGCCCGCTCGTGGGCGGCCACCGCCTCGGCGTGCCGGTCGTCCAGTTCGGCGTTGTCCCGGTCGGCCTCGGTGGACTGTTCGGCGACCGCGTCCAGCTCGGCCTGGGCCTGGTCGGCGCGGGCCAGGGCGTCGGCGTGGGCGGCGGCGAGCCGCTCGATCTCCTCACCGGCGCTGGTGGTCCGCGCCTGCGCCGAGTTCACCTGCCCGGTCAGCCGGGCCAGCCCCTCCCGCCGGTCGGCGATCGCCTTGGCGGCGGCGACCAGTTCCCGTTCGGCGGCGGCGAGCTGGCGTTCCAGCTCCTGCCGATGCTCGACGGCCTCGGCGAGCCGGATCTGGTCGTCGGTGAGCGCCGCGCGCAGCTCCTCCTCCTGCTCGCGGACCCGCTGCGACTCGGCCTCCAACTGGTCGGGGTCGCGGCCGGGGCGCTCGTCGTCGCCGGTGGCGCTGAGGTGGCGCAGCCGTTCCCGGGCCACCTGCTCCACCGAGCGGAACCGTTCGGAGAGCGCGGAGAGCTTGTACCAGGTGTCCTGGGCGGCGGCGAGCAGCGGCGCGTCCTCGGCGAGCGCGGCCTCCAACTCGCCGAGGCGGCCCTGGACCTCGGCGTGTTCGCCCTCGATCTGTTCGCGCCGCTGGCGCAGCGCCGTCTCGTCGGCGATCTCCTTGTCGAGGGTGGCCCGCAGGGTGTGCAGGTCGTCGGCGAGCAGCCGGAGCCGGGCGTCGCGCAGGTTGGCCTGGATGGCGGCGGCCCGGCGGGCCACCTCGGCCTGTCGGCCCAGCGGCTTGAGCTGACGGCGCAGCTCGGCGGTGAGGTCGGTCAGCCGGTTGAGGTTCGTCTGCATCGCGTCGAGCTTCCGCAGCGCCTTCTCCTTGCGCTTGCGGTGCTTGAGGACCCCGGCCGCCTCCTCGATGAACGAGCGGCGGTCCTCCGGCTTGGCGTGCAGCATGCCGTCGAGCCGGCCCTGGCCGACGATGATGTGCATCTCCCGGCCGATGCCCGAGTCGCTGAGCAGCTCCTGGATGTCGAGCAGCCGGCAGGAGTCGCCGTTGATCTCGTACTCGCTCTCGCCGGAGCGGAACATCCGGCGGGTGATGGAGACCTCGGTGTACTCGATCGGCAGCGCGCCGTCGGTGTTGTCGATGGTGAGGGTGACCTCGGCCCGGCCCAGCGGCGCCCGCCCGGCGGTGCCGGCGAAGATGACGTCCTCCATCTTGCCGCCGCGCAGCGCCTTGGCGCCCTGCTCGCCCAGCACCCAGGCGATCGCGTCGACGACGTTGGACTTGCCGGAGCCGTTCGGGCCGACCACGCAGGTGATCCCGGGCTCCAGCTTCAACGTCGTGGCGGAGGCGAAGGACTTGAACCCCTTCACCGTCAGACTCTTGAGATGCACCTGTCCGATCCTCGTCCGGTGGCCACCGCAGGCGTCGCGGGCTGCGCGGACCTGGTGAACCCGCAGACTAACCCGTGGGTACGCGGCGACCGGCACGCGACCCGCCCCGGCACCGCCGGCCGACCGCCGTGCGGGGGGTGGAATTGATCGGGGTGGCCCACGCCACATCGGTTCGCAAGATCGTGAATTGGTGAGCGGAGGAATATGTGGCGGACAGCACTGCGCGCCGGCACGAAAGTGTCGGCGCGCTTTTTCGCGGTGGTGCTGTTCAGTTTTCTGCGTACCCGACGATCAGGTGAGCGCCGGCTCGGCCAGCCGGAGGAGGTCGTCCACCTCCGCCGCAGCCGCCGCGAGCCGATCGTTGTCGGCACGCAGGCGCGTGATCTCGAACTCCAGGGCCTGGACCCTGGAACGCAGTCGGGTGACCTCGTCGAGCAGACGCCGGTCGGGCGCTGCACCTACGTGGCCGTAGAGGGCCTTCGCCATGCTGACTCCTTGATATGCGCTGCCGGAAAAGCCGGCCAACGCGCGCCCATTTCGTGTTCGCGACTACTACCAGGCCATCGAAATCCGGGCGTGGCTGGGCGCGACTGGCGACACCTACATATTGAGCGATAACCCCTCGTTCGTCAAGTTCTCGCAGGCCGTAGATCATCTCCACGTCTGCCCTGTGCACTTGCTGAGGGGGCCGCAAGGCTCGGACACTCTCTGTCCGGACTCCTTGACTCTACGCCTTCCCGGACAGGTACGGTGACCCTGGACGGTCGTCCCTCCTTAACTCTTCCTTAGCCACATTGCCGCTGTTCCGTGGCCGCCGTAGCGTCACCCCGGCCCGCAAGCGACCCGTGGAGGCGACAGGCGTGTACGGCTGGACCGACCCGAACGACCCGGACGCCGCATACCGACGGCCGCAGCCGTCGACGGACGACCCGGCCTGGCTGACCGACCGCCCCGCCCCCCGCTCGGCGTACCTCTTCGGCGACGACCCGGCCGCGGACGCACCGGCGCAGCCGGGCCCCGCCGGGGCGGACGCCGCGACCGGGCCCGCCGGGGGCACCCCGCCCCCTGCCGCCGACCGGTGGGCCGACGCGCCGGCCGGTCAGCCGTGGCAGGGCGAGCAGACCGGGTGGCAGGACGCACCCACCGGCCGCTGGAACGCCGGGCCCGCCGGGCAGTGGGACGCCGCCGAGCAGACCGCCGCCCACCAGGACGACCGGAACGCCGCCCACCAGGAAAACGCATGGCAGGCCGAGCGGTGGTCGGCCGATCGGGACGAACCGGCCGGAACGTGGCAGGACGACCGGACCGGCGAGTGGCAGGGCGACCCAGCCGGCGCATGGCAGGGCGACCCAGCCGGCGCATGGCAGGGCGACCCAGCCGGCGCATGGCAGGGCGACCCAGCCGGCGCATGGCAGGGCAACCAGACCGGCGCATGGCAGGACGGCCGGACCGGACCGTGGCCGGACGAGCAGGCCGACCGGGCCGGGGCCTGGCAGAGCGCGCGGGACGACCGGGCCGGCCGGTGGCCGGACGAGCAGGCCGCCTCCTGGCAGGACGGGCAGCCCCGCAGCTGGCCGGCCGGGCACGGCGAGCCGGAACACCCGTGGCAGGGCGGGCAGGACGACCCGGCCGGCACGTGGCAGGGCCAGCCGGCCGCCGGGCCGGACCGGCAGGAGCCGTGGCCGGACCGGCAGGGCGGGTCGTGGCCCGGTGACGGGGCCGACCGGTGGGCCCAGCCACAGGCCGGGCCGTGGCACGACGGGGTGGACCGGGCCGCCGGGCCGGACGACCCCCGGGCCGACGCGCCGGCCGGACACGACGGGCGGCAGACGTACCCGGCCGCCGTCGGGCCGGTGCGCGCCGACCTGCGGGACGCCACCGCAGCCACCCCGACGGTCGGACCGGTCGACGGGCTGGCCGCGACCGGTCGTACCCGGCGGCGGTCGCGACGCCCGGTGCTCATCGGCGGTGCCGCCGCGGCGGCGACCCTCGTGGTGAGCCTCGGCATCGGCGCGGTGCTGCTGCCCGACGACGGGAACACCGACCGGGCCGCCCTCGACGAGCCGGTGGCCACCGCGCCCGTCATCACCGACACCGCCCCGAGTAGCAGCGCCCCGGCCTCCCCCGGCGCGTCGCCGAGCCCGTCACCGACGTCGGCGAGCCCGTCACCGAGCCGGACCGCCACGCCGACGCCCACCCCGAGCCGGACCCAGGCGGCGTCGCGGCAGACCGCCCGGGGCGGCGCCGGCACCGTGGCCCCGGCAGCGCCCCCCACCACCCGGGCTGCGGTCAGCGGCGGCGGTGGGGGCAGCCAGACCCAGCAGGTCGTCGACCTGGTCAACGCCGAGCGTGCCAAGGCCGGCTGCGCGGCCGTCACCGTCGACGCCAAGCTGACCCTCGCCGCCCAGCAGCACAGCCAGGACCAGGCCGACCACAAGACCATGACGCACACCGGCAGCGACGGCAGCAACGCCGGGCAGCGGCTGGACCGGGCCGGCTACGCCTGGCGCACCTACGGCGAGAACGTCGCCTGGAACCAGCAGACCCCGGCCGCGGTGATGGACGCCTGGATGAACAGTCCCGGTCACCGGGCCAACATCCTCAACTGCGCGTTCACCGAGATCGGCGTCGGGGTGGCCAACGGCAACGGGCCGTACTGGACGCAGGACTTCGCCGCCCCGCGCTGACCGGGGACGGCCGGCCCCCGGCGACGACGTGACCGCGTCGTCGCCGGGGGCTTCTCGTTGGACCGGGTGAGGCGTGCGGCGTACCGCACGGGACCCGGGAGCCGCCGATGCGCATCCGGCCGTCAGCGTCCGCGACGCGCGGCGGGTCGCCGCTGCCCACCCGGCCACCGCGCCGCCACCCGGCCCGCCGGGTGCTGCCGGCCACGCTGGCACTCGCCCTGCTGACCCCGGTGTACGCCTGCCGTCCCGACCTCGGGCCACCCGGCGCACCGACCCCCTGGCCGCCCGGGGCGGCCCGGCAGTGGCGGTGGCAGTGGCAGCTTACCGGCCCGGTCGACACCACCGTCGACGCCGACGTCGTCCTGCTCGACCCGGTGCGGGTGAGCACCGCCGAGACCGGGGCGCTGCGTCGGCGCGACCGGCGGCTGATCTGTCACGTGCCCGTCGGGACGTACGCGGGGACGGACCCGGACGCCGCCCGGTACCCGGCGGCGGTGCGCGGCGCTGCCGCCGGGCGGCCCGGCACCCGGTGGGTGGACGTGCGGCGGTGGGACGTGCTGCGGCCCGTCCTGGCCGACCGGTTCCGGCTCTGCCGGGGCAAGGGGTTCGGCGCGGTGGCCCTCGTCGACGCCGACGGGTACGCCCACCGGTCGGGCTTCCCGCTCGGCTTCGACGATCAACTGCTGTTCAACCGGCGCACGGCCGGGCTGGCCCGATCCCTGGACCTCTCCCCCGGCCTGGTCGGCGACGTCGATCAGGTGGCCGCCCTGGCGCCGGACTTCGACTTCGCGGTCGACGAGGAGTGCGTCCGGTTGCGCCGCTGCGCCCGGCTGCTCCCCTTCGCCGACGCGGGCAAGCCGGTCTTCCAGGTCGAGTACGCCGGTGACCCGGCGCGGTTCTGCGTGACGACCGTCGGCTACGGCTTCGCCTCGATCCGTAAGAACCGCATCCTGGACGCCTGGCGGGTGCCCTGCCCCACCGTTGCCGGGCCGGTCCCCGGCACACCGCGGTGACCCGGACCGCGCGGTGCGGTCCGGGTCACCCGTGCCGCCGGCCACGGCGCTGCACCACCCGGGCGGGCGGTCACCGGCGGCGGGTCCGTCGGCCGGTCAGTGCGCCCCGACCAGCTCCGGCGTCGGTTCGGCCGGTGGGGTGACGGCGGGCCGGTCGCGGCGACGCAGGAACCGGGGGGCCCACCAGTTGGCCTCGCCGAGCAGGGTCATCACCGACGGCAGCACCACCGCCCGGATGATCGTGGCGTCCAGCAGGATCGCCGCGGCCAACCCGATGCCGAGCTGCTTCATGTCGATCGTGCTGAGCGAGGCGAAGATCGCGAACACCGCGACCATCACGATCGCCGCGCTGGTCACCACCCCGGCCGAGGAGGTGATGCCGTAGGCGACCGCGTCGGCGTTGGACCGGCCGCCCCGGATGCCCTCCCTGATCCGGCTGACCACGAAGACGTGGTAGTCCATGGAGAGCCCGAAGAGCACCACGAACAGGAACAGCGGCAGCCAGGAGACGATCGCGCCCATCGAGGTGAAGCCGAGCAGGTCCTGCGCCCACTCGCCCTGGAAGACCAGCACCAGCAGGCCGTAGGCGGCCCCGGCGGAGAGCAGGTTGAGCAGGATCGAGGTGAGGGCGACCACCACCGACCGGAACGTCCAGGTCATCACCAGGAAGGTCAGCGCCAGCACGAACGCCATCACCAGCGGCAGCTTCTCCCGGATGTGCCGGGCGTAGTCCTCGCTGGCGGCCACCCCGCCGCCGACGGCGTACTCGACGCCGGGGATGCCGCGCATCGCGGCGGGCAGCAGGTCGTCGCGGAGTTCGTGCAGGGAACGCACCGACCGGTCGTCCCGACTGGCGTACGGGGTGGCCACCTCCAGCACCGACACCCGGCGGTCGGCCGACACCTCGATCTTCGGGCCGTCCGCCTCGGCCGGGGCGAACAGCGGGTCGGCGGCGGCGGTGTGGGCCAGCCCGGTCAGGGCGGCGCGCACCTGGTCGGCCTGGTCGGCGGGGGCCCGTACGGCGACCGTGTGGCTGGTGCCGGTGCTCGGGAAGGCGGCGGTCAGCCGGTCGTACGCCTGCATCGCCGGGGTGGTCCGGGGCAGGTCCTCCATGCCGGGGAACTTCAGCTTCATCCCGAGCGCCGGGGCGGCCAGGGCGAGCAGCAACCCCACCGAGACGATCAGGGTGGCCCGGGGCGCGCGCAGCGCGGGCCGCAGCACCGCCGGCCAGAACCGGGGCCGGACCGGCTGCCCGTGCCGGCCGGCGCGGGGCGCGGTGAGCCGCCACAGCAGCGGCACCCGGGGGCGGTCCACCCAGCGGCCCAGCTTGGCCAGCAGCGCCGGCAGCACGGTCAGCGAGCCGGTCACCGCGACGGCGACCACCAGGATCGAGCCGACGGCGAGGGAGGAGAAGACCACGTCGTCGGCGAGCATCAGGCCGGCCATCGAGATGATCACCGCGAAGCCGGAGACGACCACGGCGTGCCCGGACGTCTCGGCGGCGATCTCCACCGCGTCCAACCCGGACCGGCCCTTGGCCCGTTCCTCGCGTTCCCGTCGGACGTAGAACAGCGAGTAGTCCACCCCGACGGCCATCCCGATCAGCAGGATCACGCTGGAGGTGGTGTCCGTGGCGGGCACCAGGTGGGAGGCGAGGGTGGACAACCCCATCGCGGCGGCCACCGAGGAGAGCGCCAGCAGCACCGGCACCCCGGCGGCGATCAGCGCGCCGAACGCGACGATCAGGATGGCCAGGGTGACCGGCAGGCTGAGCAGCTCGGCCCGCTTGAAGTCCCGGCCCAGGGTATCGTCCAGCGCCTGGTTGATCGACGGGCCGCCGACCTGCTCGATCCGCAGCTGCGGGTGGGCGGCCTGGGCGGCGGCGGTGGCGTCACGCAGCGGCTGCACCCGGTCCGCGGCGGTCTCCGGGTCGCCGGCCATGGTGACCGGCATCAGCAACGCGGCACCGTCGCGCGACGGGACCGGCTCGCCCACCGACGCCACCCCGGTGACCTGCCGCAGCCGGTCGGCCGCGTCGGTCGCGGCGGCCTGCGCGGCGGCCCGGTCCAGGGTGCCGGTACGCGGGGTGATCAGGATGTTCTCCACCGCCGGGTCGGTGAACTCGCCCGAGGTGACGATCACGTCGGCGTGACCGGACTCGCCGATCGCCTGGTCGGCCTGGGTGGCCTCGTTCAGGCCGGCGGCGTTGCCCCCGACGAAGCACACCGCCACGAAGACCACCCAGAGCGCGATCGCGCGCCACGGGTGCTCCGCGCTCCACCGTGCCAACCGCACCGTCACCGGTCTGCCGCCCATCTGAGTCGGGCCCCCTTCCCGCCGGCACCCTGCCGACCGTGCTGACGCTAGGGACGGCGACGCCGGGGCACATCGGGGAACGGCCCCGGCCCGCCCCCGAGGACGCGGCAGCGGTCGGGTCGGGGCGACCGGGAAGACCGATCGGGTGGATCGGGGAAAATCCGGCGGCGGCCCGGGGTGGCGGCGGCGCGGCACACCGGCGCAACCCCGAACCGGCTCGGGGTCAGCCCCTGAGGGCACCCCGGGGGCGGGGCTGACAGCGGGGGCAGCTGTACGACGACCGGTTCATGAACGCCTCCCGGCGGATCGGTGCGCCGCACCGCCGGCAGGGCTCACCCTCCCGGCCGTAGACGTTCAGCGACCTGTCGAAGTAGCCGCTCTCCCCGTTGACGTTGACGTACAGGTCGTCGAAGCTGGTGCCGCCCTGCGTGATCGCCTCGCCGAGGACGTCCCGCACGTGCCCGAGCAGCCGACCCGCGGCGGGGGCGGTCAGCGCGTCGGTGGGGCGGGCACCGTGCAGCCGGGCCCGCCACAGCGCCTCGTCGGCGTAGATGTTGCCCACCCCGGACAGCAGCGTCTGGTCCAGCAGGGCCCGCTTGACCTCGGTACGCCGGCGGCGCAGCGCGGCGACGAACCCCGGGTCGGAGAACTCCGGGTCCATCGGGTCGCGGGCGATGTGGGCGATCTCGGCGGGCAGTTCGGCGCCGCCCTCGCTGACCGCGAGCCCGCCGAACGTCCGCTGGTCGACGAAGCGCAGTTGCGGGCCGTCGTCGGCGAACCGGAACCGGACCCGCAGGTGCAGCTCGTCGGCCGCCTCGGCCGGCTGGAGCAGCAGTTGCCCCGACATGCCCAGGTGGCCGACGAGGGCGTCCCCGCTGTCCAGCGGCAGCCAGAGGTACTTGCCGCGCCGCCGCACGTCGGTCACCGTCCGGCCGGCGAGCACGTCGGCGAAGTGCGCCGGGCCGGGTGGGTGGCGTCGCACGGCCCGGGGGTGGCGCACCTCCACCGTCGAGATCCGCCGGCCGGTGACCCACTGGGCCAGCCCCTGCCGTACGGTCTCGACCTCGGGCAGCTCAGGCACGGCCCAGTCCCGCCTCGGCGGTCTCGTCCGCCGTCGGGACCACCGCGTCGGCGGCCGGCCCGTCGCCGGCGGCCCCGACCGGGCCGCCGGTGGACCCGGCCGGGCTGTCGTCGGTGGACCCGGCTGGGGCGGCTGGGGCGGACCCGGGCGTCGCGTCGGCGTCGTCCGGCCCGGTGCCGGCCCGGTCCTGCTCGTCCGGCCCGGTGCCGGCCCGGTCCCGCTCGGCCTGCGCGGTGAGTTCCCGCCAGGCCGCCTCGGCGGCCCGCTGCTCGGCCTCCTTCTTGCTGCGGCCCTCCGACCCGCCGTAGCGGTTGCCGGCCACCACCACCCAGGCGGTGAAGGTCTTGAGGTGGTCCGGGCCGGTGCCCTCGATCCGGTACTCGGGCACCCCCAGGCCGAGCGCGGCGGTCAACTCCTGGAGGCTGGTCTTCCAGTCCAGCGCCGCGCCCCGGCCCGCCGACTCGGCCATCAGCGGGTCGAACAGCCGGTGGATGACGACCGCCGCGGTGTCCAGCCCGTGCTGGAGGTAGATCGCGCCGAGCAGCGCCTCCAGGGTGTCGGCGAGGATGCTCGCCTTGTCCCGCCCGCCGGTGGTCTCCTCGCCCTTGCCGAGCAGCAGGTAGGCGCCGAGCCCGTCCGGGCCGAGGCCCCGGGCCACGTCGGCCAGGGCGCGCATGTTGACCACGCTGGCCCGCAGCTTGGCCAACTGCCCCTCGGGCAGGTCGGGGTGGTTCCGGAACAGTGCCGTGGTGATCACTACGCCGAGCACCGAGTCGCCGAGGAACTCCAACCGCTCGTTGGTGGGCAGCCCGCCGTTCTCGTACGCGTACGACCGGTGGGTCAACGCCCGCTCCAGCAGCTCGGCGTCGAGTGTCACCCCGAACGCCGCCTCCAGGTGGCTGACGGGCGCACGCCGCCGCTTGTCGTTGCTCATGTTCCTACCTCTGCTTCGGTCCCGCCGGGGTACGCGGGCGGATGACCCGGGTGCCGGGCGGCGGGTGCGTTCTGGACCGTCGGGCCGGCCGGCGTGGGTCCGGTGTTCCCGGTCACCTCGTCGGCCCGGTCGGCGACGGAACGGGTGGGGGTGTCCTCCCGCTCCGGGTCGGTGCCGTCACCTGCGGGAAGGAGCGCGACCTGCTCCCGGACCTGCTCGGTGGCCTGGCGACGCCAGAGGTGGGCGGCCAGGGCGATACCGGAGGCGACGTCGTCCGGGGTCGCCGCGCCGTGGCAGACCACCACCGTTCCGGCGACCCCGAGCAGGGCCGCCGCCCGGGGCGCTCCACCACTGGTCGGTGGGCCCCCGGCCATCGCGTACGCCCCCTCGATGGTCTTGAGCAGGATGTTGCCGGTGAAGCCGTCGGTGACCACCACGTCGGCGCGGACGCCGGACGTCACGTCGTACCCCTCGACCAGGCCGACGTAGCGGGCGTCACCGGGCAGCGCGGTGGCGGCGAGCAGGGGGTCGGCGGTGCGGCGCGGGCGGTCCCCCTTGCCGGCCTCGGTGCCGACCGAGAGCAGGCCGACCCGGGGGGCGGCGACGCCGTGGGCGACGGCGGCGTAGGCCGCGCCGAGCACGGCGTGCCGGGCCAGGGTGGCCGGTCGGGGTTCCAGGGAGCCGCCGACGTCGAGCAGGACGACCGGGCCGGAGACGGCCGGGAGCGTCGCCACCAGCGCGGGCCGGCGCACGTCGGGCCAGCGGCCGAAGCCGAGGGCGGCGGCGGAGACGGTGGCGCCGGTGGACCCGGCGGAGACGAGCGCGTCGGCGGCGCCGTCGCGGACGGCGGAGACGGCCGCCCGGACGGTGCTGTCGGCGCGGGGCGCGTGCTCGGTCGGCCCGGCGGCGGTCCGGGTGGCGCGGATGGTGATCCGGGTCCGTTGCGCCGGGGTCAGGGCGTCGACCACCCCGGCCGCGACCTCGGTCGGGCCGACGAGCAGCAGGTGCAGGTCCGGGTCGGCCCGCACCGCCCGCAGAGCGCCGTCAACCACGACGGCGGGAGCATCGTCCCCGCCGAGGAGGTCAACGGCGATCCGCGCGGTGCCCGACTCCCTCGCCGGGCCGGCCGGATCAGGCCGGCCGGCGTCGGAGGGAGCCGGGGCACCGGGCGATCGCCGGGGTGCGCGCGCCACCCGACCCGTGGTCGGGGGTGTCACTCGGCGTCCAGGTCAGACCTCGAGAACCTGGCGGCCGTTGTACGTGCCGCAGACGGAGCACGCCGCGTGCGGCAGCTTGGGGGACTTGCACTGCGGGCAGGCCACGGTCGCGACCACAGCCGCCTTCCAGTTCGCCCGGCGGGACCGGGTGTTGCTGCGCGACATCTTGCGCTTCGGGACGGCCACGGTTCCTACTCCTCTGTACGGTTCAGTTGCGACAGGCTCGCCCAACGCGGGTCGATCTGCTGGTGGCTGTGATCGGCCGGCAGATCGTCCCAGTGCACCCCGCACTCGGGGCACAGTCCTGGGCAGTCCTCCCGGCAGAGCGGGTTGGTCGGCAGCGTGAGCACCACCGCGTCCCGCAGCGCCGGCTCCAGGTCGATCAGATCGTCCTGCATCCGGCCCACCTCGTCCTCATCGGTCGTGATGTCCGTGGTGCTGTTCTCGTACGCGTACAGCTCCTGGACGTTCACGGTCAACGAGTAGTCGATCGCGCGCAGGCAACGACCGCACTCGCCCTGAACGGGACCGGTCACGGTCCCGGAGACGAGCACGCCCTCGGACACCGACTCCAACCTCAGGTCGAGGTCGAGGTCCGCGCCCTCCGGCACGCCGATCAACTCTCCGCCGAGGTCCGCCGGTGCCGGCACGACCCGCCGATGCGTACGCAACGCGCCAGGGCGACGCGGCAGGTCCCTCGTGTCGAGGACCAGCGGCGCCCTGGGGTTGAGTGATGAAGGCGAGTGTTTGGGCATAGTCAGACTCCGGCCGGTGAGAGGCCGACAAAAAAGGTTACCTGGGCGACCGCCGGGTCGTCGAACCGGGGGCGACGCCCGACCCGTCCGTCGGTGGGATGAGGTGCCGCTCAGAAGGGTAACGGGCGTTCCGCCTCGTCCCCACCGAAGGTGCCGATCTCCCGCAGCGCGTGCATCTTGTCCCGCCCGCGCTCGATCGAGGCAAGCGCCCGGGTGAGGAACTGCTCGAAGTTCGCCAGCGCGGTGTCGACGTAGTCGTCGACCTCCTCGCGCAGCCGCTGCGCCTCGGCGCGGGCCTCGGCGATGATCCGGGCCCCCTCGTGCTCGGCGGAGACGGTGATCTCGTTCACCGAGACCAGCCGGGCGTGTTCCGCCTCACCCTCGCTGATGATCCGGTCGGCCTCCCGCTTGCCGGCCTCCATGATCTTGTCCCGCTCCTCCAGCAGGGCGGCGGCGCGGCGCAGGTCGGCGGGGAGTTCGGCGCGCATCTCGTCGAGGGCGGCGATCATCTCGCCCCGGTCGACCATGCAGTTGTTGCGCGACATCGGGACGGAGCGCGCCTGCTCCACCATGGCGATCAGTTCGTCGATGCGGTCGAGCGGGTCCACCGGTACCTCACTCCTGTCGTTCGTCGGCCGACCTACATGATGCGGCCTGCGCCCGGCTTCGGCGCTGCACCACATGATGTCGTGCCCCGGCCACCACCGCCGCCACCACCCCGGCCCGACGCGCCGCCCGGATGCGGCGCGACGGCGCGACGGTCAGGGACGCGGGACGGTCAGCCGGGCCTGTAGCGCCCGGCGGACGGTGTCGGGCACGTGCGAGGAGATGTCGCCACCCCACTTCGCCACATCCTTGACCAGGCTGGAGGAGAGGAACGAGTAGAGCGGGTTGGTCGGCATGAACAGCGTCTCCACGCCGGCCAGGCCGATGTTCATCTGGGCCATCTGCAACTCGTAGTCGAAGTCGCTGACCGCCCGCAGGCCCTTGATCAGCACACTCGCCTCCTGCGCCCGGCAGAAGTCGACGAGCAGCCCCCGGAAGGACGCGACCCGCACGTTGCCGTACGAGGAGGTCACCTCGCGGAGCATGTCGATCCGCTCCTCGACGGTGAACAGGCCGCTCTTCGACTGGTTCACCAGCACGCCGACGATCACCTCGTCGAAGAGCCGGCTGGCCCGTCCGATGATGTCGAGGTGTCCGTTGGTGACCGGGTCGAACGAGCCGGGACACACCGCACGTCTCATGATCGGCGACCGTACCAAAGAGTGGTCTCGCCGTAACGCCGGCTGCGCGCGGCGGTGATGCCCTGCACCCAGTCGACCGGGCCGCCCCGGGTGGACCGCTCGACCACGACCAGCGCGTCGGGGGCGAGCCAGTCGTGCGTGACCAGCCCGGTCAGCAGGTCGGTGATCTCGTCGTCCGGCACCGCGTAGGGCGGGTCGGCGAAGACCACGTCGTACGGATCGCCGCCGGGTCCGGCCGCGACTACCCCGGCCACCCTGCCGGTGACCAGTCGGGCGGCGGGGGCGGCCCGCAGCGCGGCGACGTTCTCCCGGATCACCCGGGCGGCCCGGGGGTCGGACTCGACGAGCAGCACGTGCGCCGCGCCCCGGGACAGCGCCTCCAGCCCGACCGCGCCGGAGCCGGCGTAGAGGTCGGCGAAGCGTGCCCCGTCCAGGTCCACCTCGGCGGCGACGGCACTGAACAGCGCCTCACGGACCCGGTCGGAGGTGGGTCGGGTGCCGCCGCCGGCGGGTGCGGCGATCCGTCGTCCGCCGAGCGTGCCGGCCACGATCCGGGTCACGGTCTACCCCTGTGCATGCCTGTGACGCTACGCGACGGGTGGCGCGGGCCGGCGGCGCGGTGCGCCCGGACGGGGTGACCACCTGATCACTTCCGGTAGATCAATGATCTCATATGTATAACAACACTCCCTGTGCCGGCTGTGCGCTATGTCCGTATCGGCGCGCCCACTAGGGTCGGCCCGGTGCCGGTGCCGCTCCGCCGGCCAGGGCGCCGCACCGGCGTCGTCACGGCGCTCCCACCCCTGCCGTGACCCGCAGACGCCACCCCCGCCGCGCCCTGACGCATCCTCACCTCGGGAGTACGCGTGATCCGTCCCAAGCTGTCGCCACGGCGACCGCTCGCCGTGACCGCCGCCGCCCTGGCCGGCCTGGCCACGGCCCTCGCCCTGACCGCCCCGGCGGGCGCCACCTCAGCCTCACCGTCCCCGACGGCCACGCCGACGGCGACCGCCACGCCGAGCGCGACGGCCAGCACCCCGTCGGGCGGCGAGCCCGCGCCGTCCTGCGTCGCCGCCGCCGACGCCCGCTACACGCACACCTTCGACGGGCCGGCGGGCAAGGCGTCGATCACGCTGACCAACGGCCCGCTGTGCCGGGGCGAGGAGCAGGAACTCGCCCTGGTGTCGTACGTGACGCCGTCGGCGAAGTTCGCCGTCCCGCAGTACGTGCTCGACAAGTCGATCAAGAAGTTCACCGGGGTTGCCGCGGGCGAGCTGGGTGTGGCCACCCTGGACTTCGCCGTCGAGGTGCCGAACTGCTACACCCAGGTCGACTTCGTCTTCGGCAGCAAGCTGATCGACCCGCTGACCGACACCAGCGACCGGTACGGCGACCGTAAGGTCGGCAGCCCGGCCGGCATCGGCGCCCGCTCCACCGGCCCGCGCGCCTGGTACAACGGCGGCTCGGGCACCTGCTCGGCGGCGCCGGAGGTGATCGCCGAGTCCGACTGCGACGGCAACGTCGAGTTGACCCTGGTCAACCGCGGCGGCAACGCCGGGGCGACCTTCGCCATCGTCGGCAGCGGCGGCTTCACCGAGCAGGTGACCGTCCCGCTGCGCAAGATCGAGACCCGCAGGCTCAGCGCCGGGCAGGCGCAGGAGATCACCGTCACCGCCCCCGGCATGAAGGACTTCACCGGCGGCTGGCAGAAGCCCGCCGACTGCCAGCAGCCCGAGGTCGGCACCCCCGACGCCAGCTACGAGTCGAGCTGCGACAAGATGATCTTCCGGATCAGCAACCCGGAGGACGGCACCCCGCTGACCTCCGTGTTCACCCCCAACAAGGGCGAGCCGAAGAAGATCACCGTCGAGCCCGGCCGGACCGGGACGGTCAGCTTCCCGGCCAGCAAGGGACTCACCGTCACCGTCACCGGTGACCTCGACTCCGGCGGCCCGCTGAAGTGGGAGCAGCCGAAGGACTGCCCGTCCACCGGTGGCGGCGGTGGCGGCGGCGACCAGGACGGCGGCCTCCCGGTGACCGGTGCCGCGGCCGGCGCCATCGCGGCCGGCGCGGCCACCCTGCTGGTGGCCGGCGGGGTGCTCTTCCTCGTCGCCCGACGTCGGCGCATCCGCTTCACCGTCTGACCCGCGGCGCGCCCGCAGGGCGCTGACCCGCACAGCACGCCCGCAGGGCGCGTCGACCGGTCGGTCGACGCGCCCTGCGCGTTCAACGCTTGACCCTGCCGCAGCGTCAACCTCGCATGCTGACGCCATGTCCACGACAGAGTCGACGCGGGCCCTCGGGCCCGCCATCCAGATCCGGGGCCTGACCAGGTCCTACCGCGAACTGCCCGTGCTGCGCGGAGTGGACCTCGACGTGGCCCCGGGCAGCATCTTCGCCCTGCTCGGCGCCAACGGAGCGGGGAAGACCACCCTGGTACGCATCCTCGCCACCCTGCTCAGGCCGGACGGCGGGACGGCCCACGTGCACGGCTTCGACGTCACCACCCAGGGCGCGCGGGTACGCGAGTCCGTCAGCCTCACCGGCCAGTTCGCCGCCGTCGACGAGATCCTCACCGGCCGGGAGAACCTGGTGCTGGTCGCCCGGCTGCGCCACCTGCCCGACCCCGGCCGGATCGCCGACGACCTGCTCGGCCGCTTCGCGCTCACCGACGCGGGCCGTCGGCGGGTGGGCACCTACTCCGGGGGGATGCGCCGCCGCCTCGACATCGCGATGAGCCTCATCGGCGACCCACCGGTGATCTTCCTCGACGAACCCACCACCGGGCTCGACCCGCAGGCGCGCATCGAGGTGTGGCAGGCCGTCCGGGAACTCGCCCGCCGGGGCACCACCGTGCTGCTCACCACCCAGTACCTCGACGAGGCCGAACAACTCGCCGACCGGATCGCCGTGCTGCACCACGGACGGATCATCGCCGACGGCACCCTGGCCCAGCTCAAGCAGCTCCTTCCGCCCGCCACCGTCGAGTACGTCGAGAAGCAGCCCACCCTGGAGGACGTGTTCCTCGCCATCGTCGGCGACGACGCGCCCACCGCCGACACCGACCGCGTCCCGGACCCCGCCTGCCCCGCCGGCACCAACCACTGAGGACCCCGATGACCAGACACTTCCTGCCGGACACCGCCGCCCTGCTCGGGCGCTCGCTGCGGCACATCAGCCGCAGCCCGGACACCGTCATCACCACCACGATCATGCCGATCGCGTTCCTGCTGCTGTTCGTCTACGTGTTCGGCGGCGCGATCCGGACCGGCTCCGACCGGTACGTGAACTACCTGCTGCCCGGCATCCTGCTGATCACCGTCGTCTCCGGCATCTCCTACACCGCGTACCGGCTCTTCCTGGACCTCAAGGGCGGCATCTTCGAGCGGTTCCGGTCCATGCCGATCGCCCGCTCGGCCGTGCTCTGGGCGCACGTGCTGACCTCGCTGGTGGCCAACCTGATCTCGCTCGTGGTGGTGGTGCTGGTCGCCCTCGCCATGGGCTTCCGCTCCGGGGCCGGCCCGCTGGCCTGGCTGGCGGTCACCGGCATCCTGCTGCTGTTCACCCTGGCGCTGACCTGGCTCGCGGTCATCCCGGGCCTGACCGCCACCTCCGTGGACGGCGCGAGCGCGTTCTCCTACCCGCTCATCCTGCTGCCGTTCGTCAGCTCGGCCTTCGTGCCCACCGACACCATGCCCGGCCCGGTGCGGGCCTTCGCCGAGCACCAGCCGGTGACCTCCATCGTGAACGCCCTGCGCGGCCTGCTCGGCGGGCAGCCGGACGGCGGTGAGGTGTGGACCGCACTCGCCTGGTGCGCCGGTCTCCTCGTCGTCGCGTACGCCGGCGCGATGGTCGTGCACCGCCGTCGGGTGGGTTGACGGTGCTCCCGGGTCGGGCAGGCTGAGGTCATGTTGACGATCGGACGGCTGGCGTCGTACGCCGGGGTGACCATCCGCGCCGTACGGCACTACCACCAGATCGGGCTGCTGCCGGAACCGGAACGCGACGCCTCCGGCTACCGCACGTACGACGCGGCGGCGGTGGTACGCCTGATCCGGATCCGCACCCTCGCCGAGGCCGGCGTCCCGCTGAGCCGGGTCCGCGAACTGCTCGACGCCGACCCGGCGACGTTCGCCGCCGCCACCAACGAGATCGACCAGCAGTTGCGTACCCAGATCCGGGCGCTTCAGGAGCACCGACGGCGGATCGCCAGGCTCCGTGACGGTGACACCCTCGCCGTTCCCGCCGAGGTGGTCGACTATCTGGACCGGCTCCGCGCCGCCGGGGTGCCACTGGTCGCCGTCGAGGGCGAGCGCGACGGGTGGATCCTGATGGCGGCGCGGTGGCCGGACGCGATCCCGACGCTGATGGCCGACAAGGTGGCCCAGCTCGACAACCCCCAGGTCGTCCAGTTCTACCGACTGATCGGACGGATCGCCGAGAACTGGCAGGACGAGGAGCTGCTACACGAGACGGCGGACCTGATGGCGGAGATGTTCGCGCAGGCGGAGGCCGCCGGGGAGTTGGCGATGCAGAAGGAGGTCACCCCCGACCCCGCGTTCGTCAGGTTGATGGACTCGTTCGCCGACGCGGCCCATCCCGTCGTCAGGCGGCTGCGCAGGCTGGTCGCCGACCGGGGGTGGACCGGCTGGACCGTCATCGAGAAGCGCCGTCCCTGAACCGTCCCGCCGGCCGGCGGCACACCCGGCCGACGGGACGCCGCCCCGACGTCCACGCCCCGGGGGCGGCGGTCAGCCCTTCTCCAGGTATTCCGCGCGTTCCTCGTCGACCAGGGTGGCGACCGAGGCGGCCAGGGCCGGATGCCGCTCAAGCTCCGGGTCCTGGTCGACCAGGGCGACCGCCTCGGCCCGCGCGTCGCGGATCAGGTCGGCGTCGCGTCTCAGGGAGAGCAGCCGCAGGTGCGAGCGGCGGCCGGACTGGGTGGCCCCCAGCACGTCGCCCTCCCGGCGCTGCTCCAGATCCAACTCGGCCAGCTTGAACCCGTCGGTGGTGGAGGCGACCGCGTCCAGCCGCTCCCGCGCCGACGAGCCCTCGGCCGCCTCGCTGACCAGCAGGCAGAGCCCGGGAGCCGAACCCCGGCCGACCCGGCCCCGGAGCTGGTGCAGTTGCGACACCCCGAACCGGTCGGCGTCCAGCACGATCATCACGGTGGCGTTGGGCACGTTCACGCCGACCTCCACCACCGTGGTCGCGACCAGCACGTCGAGGTCACCGTCGGCGAAGGAGCGCATCACCGCGTCCTTCTCGTCGGCGGGCAGCCGACCGTGCAGGACGCCGATCCGCAGCCCTTGCAGCGGCCCCTCGGCGAGCAGCGGCGCCACCTCGGTCACCGCCAGCGGTGGGCGTCGCCCGTTGTCGTCCTCGCGGGGCGGCTCCTCCTCGGCCGCCGGCCCCTCACCGATGCGCGGGCACACCACGTACGCCTGGTGGCCGGCGCTGACCTCCTCGCGCACCCGCCGCCACGCCCGGTCCAGGAAGGCCGGCTTCTCGGCCGCCGGCACCACGTGCGAGGCGATCGGGGACCGCCCCTGCGGCAACTGGGACAGGGTGGAGGTCTCCAGGTCGCCGTAGACGGTCATCGCCACCGTGCGCGGGATCGGGGTGGCCGTCATCACCAGCACGTGCGGCGGCTGGTCGGCCTTGGCGCGCAGCGCGTCGCGCTGCTCCACGCCGAACCGGTGCTGCTCGTCGACCACCACCAGGCCCAGGTCGGCGAAGTCGACGCCCTCGTAGAGCAGGGCGTGGGTGCCGAGCACGATGCCGGCCCGCCCCTGCGCGACCTCGGCCAGGGCCCGCCGCCGGGCCGCCGCGCCCAGCGAGCCGGTGACCAGTTCCACCCGGGTCGCGTCCTCGACCGCGCCCAGCTCACCGGCCTGGGCCAGCGGGCCGAGCAGGTCGAGCATGCCCCGGTGGTGCTGGGCGGCGAGCACCTCGGTCGGGGCCAGCAGCGCCGCCTGACCGCCCGCGTCGACCACCTGGAGCATCGCCCGCAACGCCACCACCGTCTTGCCGGAACCGACCTCGCCCTGCAACAGCCGGTGCATCGGATGCGGGGTGGTCAGGTCGGCGGCGATCTCGACGCCGACGTCGCGCTGCCCGGGGGTCAGCTCGTAGGGCAGCCGGGCGTCGAACGCGTCGAGCAGGCCACCCGCCTTCGCCGGGCGCGGCTTCGCCGGCCAGGACGCCGCCCGCAGTTTGCGCTGCACCAGGGTCAGCTGCACGGCGAACGCCTCGTCCCACTTGAGCCGGCGACGGGCCCGGTACAGCTCCTCCTTGCTCGACGGTCGGTGGATCTCGCGCAGTGCGGTGCCGATGCCGACCAGCTTGCGTTCGGCCCGCAGCGACGCCGGCAGCGGATCGTCCGGCGGGGCGACCGTGTCCAGCACCACCCGGACGCACCGGGCGATCACCCAGGTCGGCACGGCGGCGGCGGCCGGATAGACCGGGATCAGCGCCCCGGCGAACTCCTCGACCTCCTCGGAGGCCGCCGCCTCACCCTCTCCGCCCTCGCCGAGCAGCACGTACTCGGGGCCGTTGAGCTGCCGCTTGCCCCGGAACTCGGTGACCTTGCCGGCGAACAACCCCCACCGGCCGGGGCGCAGCTCGCGTTCCCGCCACGCCTGGTTGCCGAAGAAGGTCAACGTCAGCGTCCCGCCCGAGTTGTCGCCGACGGTCACCTCCAGCAGGTTGCCCCGGCGCTGCCGCATCGGACGCACCGCCGTGCGCTGCACCTGGGCCAGCACGGTGACCTGCTCACCGACGTCCAGCGAGCGGATGTCGGTGTGCTCGCCGCGCTCGTCGTAGCGGCGCGGGAAGTGGTACATCAGGTCACCGGCGGTGTGCAGGTCGAGATGACCGGCGAGCGCCTTGGCGGTGCGCTCCCCGACCAGCTTCGTCAGCGCGGTGTCCACCGTGGCCGGTTCGGCCGTCGTCATTCGACCCCCACCAGGAGCGGATAGTGCGGTTGCCCGCCCGGGTACGCCTGCACCTCGACGAAGGGCCAGCGCCGGGTCACGTGCTCGCGGACCGCCTCGGCGAGCCCGGCCGGGGCGTCCGCGCCGGTGAGCAGGGTGACCAGCTCACCGCCGCCGCCGAGCATCCGGTCGACCACGGCGGCACAGGTGTCGACCAGGTCGCTGCCGATCAGGTGCACCTCCCCCTCGACCAGGGCCAGCACGTCGCCGGGCCGGCACGGGCCGGCGACGGTCAGCGCCTCCCGGCTGGCGTGGCACACCTCGGCGTACCGGCAGGCCCCGGCCGCCTCGGCCATCGCGATGACGTCGTCGGCGAACCGGCGCTGCGGGTCCCGCACGGCGAGCGCGGCCAGCGCCTGCACCGGCGAGCGGGTCGGCACCACGCTGACCTTAACCCCGAGCCGGTGCGCCTCCCGGGCGGCGGCGCTCGCCACCGCCTGGGTGTTCGGGTCGTTGGGCAGGACCACCACCCGGGCGGCGGCGGTGGCCCGGATCGCGTCCAGCAGCTCGCCGGTGGACGGGTTGCCCGGCACCACCGTCGCCCCCTCCCCACCGAGGAGTTCGGCGATGCCGACACCGGTCGCGACCACCACGGCCGCCCGGCCGTCGACGGCCGGACCGGGGGCCGGCGGGGCCTGGTCGGCGAACCGGGTCACCGAGATCCGGTACGGCCGGCCGGCGGCCACCCCCGCCTCGACGGCCGCCCCGACGTCGTTGACGTGGACGTGGACGTTCCAGGTGGTGGACTCGGCGGGTGCGCCGGCGTCGCCGACCACCACCAGCGAGTCGCCCAGCGTGGCCAGTTCGGCGCGCATCCGGGTCACCGCCTCGTGCGGGGCGTCGAGCAGGAACTGCACCTCGTAGGCGTACTCGGGGGAGCCGGTCTCCCGGACCACCGTCAGCGCCGGGCGCGCCGGGCGGGCCACCGGCGTCGGCCCGGCCGGGGCCTCCCCCGTGACCACCTCGACCAGCGCGTCGAGCAGCAGGCAGAGCCCCCGTCCGCCGGCGTCGACCACGCCGGCCCGGGCCAGCGCGGGCAGCTGCCCGGGGGTACGTGCCAGCGCGCGGGCGGCCTCCCCGGCGGCGGCCCGGGCCACGGTGCACAGGTCGTCGCTGTCGGTCTGCTCGGCGGCGGTCGCGGCGGCGGCGACCACACTCAGCACGGTGCCCTCGACCGGTCGGGCCACCGCGGCGTAGGCGGCGGTGGTGGCGTCGCGGAGCGCGGCGGCCAGCGCCCGGCCGGCGACGGCGGGCACGTCGCCGAGCGTGTCGGCGAGGCCGCGCAGGATCTGCGAGAGGATCACCCCGGAGTTGCCCCGCGCGCCGAGCAGCGCGCCCCGGGCCATCAGTCGCAGCGCCCGCCCGTGCGCGGTCGTGCCGTCCTCGGGCAGGGTGCCGGGTCCCATCGCCAGTGCCTGCTGGGCCGAGGCGAGCGTGAGCACGAGGTTGGTGCCGGTGTC
The DNA here is from genome assembly GCF_016901255.1 of Micromonospora humida. Classification (NCBI taxonomy): domain Bacteria; kingdom Bacillati; phylum Actinomycetota; class Actinomycetes; order Micromonosporales; family Micromonosporaceae; genus Micromonospora; species Micromonospora humida. Next base: position 225,626 of record NZ_JAFEUC010000002.1, on the reverse strand, counting down.
GCCGTCGGGCACTGGGTAGACGTTCAGCTCGTCGATCTCGCCCTGGTGCCGGCGCAGCGCGGCCAGACCGCCCGCACACCAGCGGCCCACCGCGGCGGCGTCGAGGGTGTCCAGCACGGCCAGAAGCCTACTGGCGGCGACCGACACCCGCCGGGGTCGGCTGGCGTGTCCCGGTCCGGTTCGGGCGGGACGTCCCGGTCCTGGGCGGCCGACCGGGCAGGGCCGCGGGGGCCGGGACGGGCGGTTGGTCCTGCCCGGAGTGCATCGGGTACCCTGGCCAGGTTGTCCGGGCAGCGCCTGCCGGCGACCTCATGAACGTATCAATCTCAGGAGTATCCCGTGGCTAGCGTGTGCGACGTCTGTGGCAAGGGGCCGGGCTTCGGCCACAACGTGCCCTGGTCCAAGAAGAAGACCAACCGCCGCTGGAACCCGAACATCCAGTCGGTGCGTACCCCGGCCGGTGGGGGCACCACCAAGAAGCTCCAGGTCTGCACCTCGTGCATCAAGGCCGGCAAGGTCACCCGCGCCTGACCTGGTAACACCTCCACCGCCTCAGCTCCGATCAGTACCGGTGGGCCGTCCGGCCCGCCGGTACTGTCGTGTCCCCGCCCCCGGTGACCGACCCGTACGGAGGACGACCTTTGGACCTCGACCTGGGCCGCGACGAGATGATCGTCGTGGGCGCCTCGCTCGGCATGCTGCACTGGTTCGCCGAGGAGCTGCCGGCGGGCAGCGTGGTGCTCGTCGAGGAGCCGGAGATCATCGCCCGGCGCGACGTCACCGCGACGACGGCCCGGCTGCCGGTGGTGTCCCGGGTGGTGTCCGCCCGCTACCAGACCGGCCTGGACGTCGAGGAGCTGCTGGCCCGGGAGCCGGGGCTGGCCACCGCCCGGCTGGTGATGCCCGGTCTGGAGTACGCGGTCCGGGCCGCCGCCCGGCTCGCCGAACGGCTGGGCCTGCCCGGTGCCGGCCCGCAGGCCGCCGACGTGTTCTCCGACAAGCACCGGATGCGCGTACTGGCCGACCGGGCCGGGCTGGCCAATCCGGCGTACGAGCTGGTCGACTCCCCGCAGCGGGCGGCGGCGTTCGCGGCCCGGTTCGGTGGCCGGTGCGTGTTGAAGCCGACCCGTCGCTCCGGCAGCCTCGGCGTGCAACTCGTCGACGCCGGTGACGACCTGTCGGCGGCCTGGTCGGCGACCGCCGCCCCGGAGGCGCCGGTGGAGGCGGCCACCGACCTGCCCACCGAGGTGCTTGTCGAACAGACCCTGCTCGGGCCGGAGTACAGCGTCGAACTGCTGGTCGCCGACGGCGAGGTGTGCTTCGGCAACGTCACCGACAAGCGGGTGCTGCCCGGTCGCCGCCCGGTGGAGACCGGGCACACGGTGCCGTCGGCGCTGCCGGCGGACGGCCGCGCTGAACTCGTCGCGGCGGCCACCCGGCTGGCGGCGGCGGCCGGCTTCCGCACCGGTGTGCTGCACAGCGAATGGATCGTCGCCGACGGGGTGCCGACGCTGGTGGAGTGCGCCGCCCGGCTGCCGGGCGACATGATCGCCGCGCTGATCTCGCTGGCGTACGAGTGCGGGTTCATCGACGCCTACCTGCGGACGCTGCGCGGCGAGCGGCCCCGGCTGCCGGCCCGGCCGTCCGGGGCGTCGGCGGTGGAGTTCCTACTGCCGCCGCCGGGGACGCTGACCGCGGTCGACGGGGTGCGCGACGCCCGCCGGGTGCCCGGCGTCCTCGCCGTGCAGCTCGACGTGGCCGTCGGGGACCGGGTCGGCGAGGTCACCTCGTCGGTACGCCGGGGTGGGCACGTGCTGGCCTGGGGCGCCGATCCGGCCGAGGCGGCGGCCGCCGCCCGTGCCGGCGCCGACCGGCTCCGGTTCACCGTCGCCTGACGCCGCCGGGCCGGCGCGCCGGTCCCCGCCGCCGCGAGTGGGACCGGCGCGTCGCACGACCGGTCAGAGCGTCCGGCCGAACGACAGGCAGCCGGGGGCGTCGGCGTAGTAGCCGAAGTTGGCGATCCGCTCGTACCCCGCCGAGGTGTAGAGGGCGACCGCCTCGGGTTGCCGGTCACCGCACTCCAGGATGATCCGCGTGCGCCCGTGCCGGCGGGCCGACTTCTCGATGGCGGCGAGCAGGGCGCGGGCCACCCCACGCCCCCGCACGGTCGGGGTGGTGTACATCCGTTTCAGCTCGGCGGCGTCCGCGCCGTGGCTGCGCCACCCCGCGCAGCCGACCGGCTCGCCGTCGAGGTGGGCGACGAGGAAGTCGCCGTGCGGCGGGACGAACTCGGTGTGGTCGATGGGGGTCTCGTCGCCGCTGCCGCCGTACCGGACGCCCAGGTCGGCCATGGTCGCCCGGATGAGCGTCTGGGCCGTCGGCGAGTCGAAGCCCAGCGGTCGGATCTCGATCTCACTCACGGGGGAAGGGTACGACCGCCCCTTACCGGAAGTGGTCCCAGCCTGCTGGTCCGTCGTACACGTCACCGTCGACGGTCACCCCGCCGCCCTCGATCACCCGGCCCACCGGACGCCACCGGTCCGGCAGCGCCACCGTCGCCGGGAAGGTGGCGACCAGGGCGTGATCGTCGCCACCGGCCAGGATCCAGGTGTACGGGTCGACGCCGAGCGCCTGGGCGGCGTCGCGCATCTGCGGGGGCACGTCGAAGGCGTCCCGGCGCAGGTCGACCCCCACACCGCTGGCCTTCGCCAGGTGACCCAGGTCGGCCAGCAACCCGTCCGACACGTCGATCATGGCGGTGCCGCCGAGCCGGGCCGCCTCCGGCCCGGCCCGGTAGGGCACCTCCGGCCGCCGGTACGCCTCGACCAGCACCCGCGGGGTGCGGAACCCCCGGGAGAGCACGGTCAGCCCGGCGGCGGCCCAGCCGGTGCGGCCGGCGAGCGCCACCACGTCACCCGGCCGGGCGCCGGAGCGGACCACCGGTGCCCGGCCCGCCAGGTCGCCGAGAGCGGTCACCGCGATGGTCAGGGTGGGGCTGGCGGACATGTCCCCACCGACCACCCCCGCGTCGACCAGTGCCGCCTCGGCGGCCAGCCCGTCGGCCAGTTCCTCCACCCAGGCGGTGTCCAGGTCGGCGGGGATGCAGAGGGCCACCAGCAAGGCGGTGGGGGTGGCGCCCATGGCGGCGATGTCGGCGAGGTTGGCCGCCGCCGCCCGGTGTCCGACGTCCCGCGCGCCCGACCAGTCCCGCCGGAAGTGCCGCCCCTCGACCAGCACGTCGGTGGAGGCGACCACCCGCCGGTCGCCGGCGGCCACCACGGCGGCGTCGTCGCCCGGCCCGAGCAGGCAGGCCGATCCGTACGTCAGCCGGGTGGTCACCCGGTCGATGAGGCCGAACTCGCCCACGTCCGCGACACCCATGTCTTCCTTCCGACACGCTCGCTAGCTGCTTAACCGCGACCACCGCCAGGGATCACGCCTGCTCCGTAGGGTATTTTCACCCTTCGGGCCGCCCCTGGCGGCGACGGACGGAGGTCGAGTCGTGGTACAGGCGTACATCCTCATCCAGACCGAGGTGGGCCGGGCGCGGGACGTGGCCGGTCTGATCGCGGATCTTGCCGGCGTGGTACGCGTCGACGCCGTCACCGGGCCGTACGACGTGGTCGTCCTCACCGAGGCGAACACCGTCGACGAACTCGGCAAACTGATCGTCAGCAACGTGCAGATGGTGCCCGGCATCACCCGCACCCTCACGTGTTCGGTGGTGCGCCTGTAAGTGGACGAGAAGACCTCCTCCCCCGAGACCCCGACCGACGTCGCGCCCACCGCCGACCGGCCGGCGGTGGACCGGTCGACCCGGCGGGCCGCGCTCTGGGCCACCCTGGTCGCCGTGCCGGTGACGGTGGCCGTGGCCGGCTTCACCTTCGCCAAGCTCTCCCCGGACGCGCCGGTGGCCGCGCCGGAGGCGTCGCCGACCAGTGCCGGGCCGAGGTCCAGCGCCCCGGTCGAGATGCCCGCCCCGGCGCTGGCCGAACGGCCCGGTGTGGTGTGCCGGGCGCTGGTGTCGCAACTGCCGGCCACCGTGCGGGACCTCGCCCAGCGGCCGGTGACCGCCGGCGCCGAGCAGAACGCCGCCTACGGTGACCCGGCGTTGACCGTGGCCTGCGGGGGCGCCGAGCCGACCGTGGACGCCACCGCCGACGTGTGGACCGTCAACCGGGTCTGCTGGCACGCCGACGAGCGGTCGGACGCCACGGTGCTCACCACGCTCGACCGGGAGACCGCCGTCACGGTGACGGTGCCCCGGGCGTACGAGGGGGCGTTGCAGTGGCTCACCCCGATCTCCGACGCGGTGGTCGCCTCCGTGCCGTCGGGCGGCGACAGCCCGGCCGGCTGCCGGGGCTGAACCGCCTCCCGTGCCGGTGTCACGACGGCCGGCCGGTGAGGCGGAAAACCGGTTGACGGCACCGATAATCTGATCCTCCGTACCTGCGGCTGGCCGTGGGTGGCGAGGGGGCACTGCCCCCTCGCCACCAGGAGCCGCCGTGCGCCGCCCACCCGCCCTCTCGTTCCTCCTCGTCACCGTCTTCCTGGACATGCTCGGGCTCGGCCTGGTCGTGCCCGTCGTACCGGCCTGCGCGGGCACGTACACCGTGGTCAACGCCTATCTCGCCGACGTGACCGCCCCCGGGGGACGGGCCCGCGCGTACGGGCTGGTGGGGGCCGCGTCGGGGCTCGGGTTCGTCGCCGGCCCGACCGTCGGCGGTCTGCTCGGCGCGGTCGACGTACGCCTGCCGTTCCTCGCCGCCGCGGCGCTGTCCTTCGCCAACGTCGGGTACGGCTGGTTCGTCCTGCCCGAGTCGCGGCCCGGTGACCGCCGGACCCCGCTGACCCTGCGGACGGCGAACCCGTTCGGTGCCGTCGCCGCCACCCTGCGACGCCCGGTGCTGGGCCGGCTCGCGTCGGCCCGGTTGTGCGCCGACGTCGCCCGGATGACCCACCAGTCGACCTGGACGTTCTTCCTGACCCACCAGTTCGCCTGGGGTACCGCGCGGGTGGGTGCGGTGCTGGCGGCGGGCGCGCTCGCCGGGGCGGTGTTCCAGGCGGGAGCCGTCGGGCCGGCCGTGCGGCGGCTCGGGGAGAAGCGGAGCGCGGTGCTCGGCGGCCTGCTCGGCGTCGGATGGCTGGCGGGCACGGCGTTCGTGACCGCACCCTGGCCGCTGCACCTGCTCCAGGCGGTCGGTGTGCTCGCCGCGGCCGGTGGCGCCGCCGCGCAGTCGTGGCTGTCCCGGATCGTGCCCGCCGACGAGCGGGGCACCGTGCAGGGGGCCCTGACCGGCGTCGGCGCCGCCGCCGAGACCGTGGTGCCGGTGCTGGCCGGGACGGCGTTCGCCTGGTCGCTGGCCCACGCGTCACCGGGCCTCGTCTTCGTCGGCGCGGCGGTCTTCGCGGCCGGGTCGACCCTCCTGCTGGCCACCACCCCCGACCCGCGACGGCCCTGACGAGGGCGGTCGGGAAGCTGCGCGACCGGTGCCGCCGGATCGGCTGCCTGATGCGTCGAGTGTGGAGTCGGCGGGGGTGCTCCGATCCGGCGTCCGCCGTTTTATCCGACGCTGCCCGACCGACTCCGCCGACGCACGTCCACTTCTGCATTTGCGTGCCGTGGAAGTTCCACGAAACCGATCGGGTCAGCAAAACGATTTGGCTCCGGACGCGTTGATAGGTGGGACAGTGGAGGGCTTCCATTGGCTGGGAATGGGCAACTCCTGACGCTGGGAACCGCTTCTGCCGGAACTGGCCGATTCGACGGTCAGCGCTGCGGTATTCGCCATTTCCCGACGGGTTCACCCGCCGTCCCCGCCGCAGAAAGTCAACATTCTCCACGATGTGCCGTCGATCAAGCGATTGCCCGACAAAAGGCGCAAGCGACCACCGGTGGCACCGGGTTCACAGGTACCCCGGGCTGCGAAAACGTCGGGTACGACAGGCTCCGGCGTGACCCGCCTCCGGCGCAGCGGCCGGCGCCAGCCGAAGGGACGGCCGGAAAATCGGCTGATCGGCGGGCCAGCATAGACTGATCGGCCACTCTTGCCCCACCGCGACAGGTGCGACCCGAGCGAATGGCCGATGCGCGCGACGTTCCGCACCCGACCGCCGACCACATTCTGGCCACGGTCGGCTACAGCCGTGTGAAGTGAACGTGAATGAGGTGTTTCGATCACTTCGAAAAAGAGCACGTCAGCGCACCTGACACCGGCCGGCAACATCACCAAGATCAGCGCAAAGCGCGTTTACCGGAAGGCGACTTCGTACGCACTGCGCTAACACCCGACCCCGCTTGCGTCAATGCTCCACATGCGACAGGATCATGCGCGGAATCCGAACCGAAAATTGCTAGCCTTCGATGGCAACCCCGCGCGGTCCATACAGGATCGGCGGCATTGTTCACATCTCCTCATCGGAGGTCACCACATGGTCCACACCGGACCTACGCGCCGTCGCGCGAACCGATTCGCCCTCGCCGGGCTGACCGCGCTCACGGTCCTGCTCGGCACCCAGACCCCGGGCCTCGCCCAGCCGCCGACCGCGCCGCGCACGCTGGCCCAGCCGCCGAGCGCGCCCGGCCTCGGCCAGGTCGCCAGCCAGAAGGAGGCCCGCCCCGGCCCGCTGCCCACCCGGGCCGGCACCGTCAAGGTCGCCCCGTCGTCGGGTGCCCGCAGCGGCGGCGTGGGCACCCAGGCGATCAACGACAAGGTCGCCCTGCGGTCGCTGATCGTGGCCACCAACACGGCGGACTTCGGCGTAGCCACGCTGACCACCACCCTCGACCGGGTCGGCGCGAGCTACGACATCATCTACACCGCCAGCCAGACCCTCTCGGCGAGCACGCTCGTCGACTCCAACGGAGTCGGCAAGTACAACGCGATCCTGCTCACCAACAGCATGTTGATCTACGAGTCGGGCGGCAACTACCTGGAGGGCCTCAGCAGCACGGAGTGGACCACCCTCTGGGCCTACGAGCGCAACTTCCAGGTCCGGCAGGTGGCCCTCTACACCAGCTACGGCACCTGGCCGGAGGACTACTGCCTCAACTCCGCGGGCGAGACCGCGGTCGGCGACACCCCCCTGCCGGTCTCCCTGACCACCGCCGGCGCCGGGGTCTTCGACTACCTCAAGAGCACCGCCGAGATCCCGGTCACGCAGTCCTACGTCTACAAGACGTCGATCAAGAGCGGCTGCAACGCCGACGCCCTGCTGACCAACGGGTCCAACGTGCTGGCCGTCCGCACGACGTCGACCGACGGTCGGGAGCGCCTCGCCCTGACGTTCACCTCGAACCAGTACCTGCTCCACTCGGACCTGCTGGTCTACGGCCTGATCCGGTGGGCGACCAAGGGCCTGCACTTCGGTGAGCAGAAGCACCACCTCAACGTCGACATCGACGACTGGTTCAGCTTCTCGGACCACTACAAGGAAGACGGCACCGTCGAGTACAGCCCCGGCTTCCAGACCACCGGGCACGACGCGGTCAACCTCGACGCCAAGCAGACCGCGCTGCGCGCCGCGCACCCGCTGGCGTCCGGGTTCACTTTCAACATCCCCTACAACGGCGCCGAGATCGACCCGTTCGCCGGCAGCACGTGCAGCCCGAACGGCGACGCCACCACGCTGACCGCCACCACGAAGTGCCTGAAGAACAACTTCCGGTGGATCAACCACACCCTCACCCACCCCGCGCTGAACACCACCGACTACACCACCACCCACGACGAGATCAGCACGAACCAGACCGCGGGCACCTCGATCGGGCTGAACCCGCCGGCCAGCGTGCTGAAGACCCCCGAGTACTCCGGCCTCGGGGTCTACAACAACTCCAGCGGCGTGCTGACCGACTACGGCCTCTCCGCGTCCAACCCGGACCTGATCGACGCGGCCGCCGACCTCGGCATCACCACGCTGGCCGGCAACATGTCGTTCGCCAGTCACGTGCCGGCGCACTTCAACGCGTCCACCGCACACCCGCTGGACCCGAGCATCGCCGTGGTGCCGTGCTGGCCGACCAACATCGCCTACCACACCACCAACCAGGCCGAGGAGACGCACTTCTACAACGCGTTCTACGGCCCGAACGGCCACTTCCCCTACTGGCCCACCGACCGCACCTACGCCCAGCTCCTGGACTACGAGGCCTCGGTGGGCCTGCAGCACGTGACGTCCGGCTCGATCTACGCGCACACGTTCCACGTCGCCAACGTGCGTGACTACGGCTCGGGCAACAGCCTGGTCACCGACTGGGTGGGCGCGGTGCTGACCAAGTACAGCTCCTACTACTCGGTGCCGCTGCTGAACTCGGCGTGGACCGACATCGCCACCTACACCAGGGCGCGTACGGCCCACTTCGCCACGCTCGGCGCCGGGGCGTCGGCGATCTACGACCGGACCACCGGTGAGATCACGGTGACCTCGCCGGCCGCCGGCTCGCTCCAGCTCGGGGGCGTGGCCGCGACCACCACGGGTGCCGGCACCTACGGCACCGACGTCACCGTCCCGGTGACGCTGGCGGCGAACACCCCGGTCACGTTCACCGCCGCGCCTCGCCTGTAGGGCGAGACGGCGACATCAGAACAGCAAAGGTAAACGGGAGCAATTGGTGAGGATCGCACTGGTCTCGGAGGGCACCTACCCGTACGCGATGGGTGGGGTGAGCATCTGGTGCGAACAGCTCATCCGGGGAATGCCGGACTACCGGTGGGAGGTCGTGGCGCTCACCGTGGACGGCACCGAGGAGCCGGTGTTCGACCGGCCGGCCAACCTCGACCGTGTGCACTCGATCCCGCTGTGGGGCGGCCGGCCGACAGGCCGCCGCCCCCGGCGGGGGGTGCTGGTCCCCGCCGGGCGGCCCGGCACCGAGTTCATGCAGTCCTACGAGGTGTTCCTGCGGGCCCTGGTCACCCCCCTGGAGTCGACCCGTTCCCAGGCCGGTGCGGTCAACCGGAGCACCTTCCTGCTCGCCCTGCGCGGCATGTTCGAGTACGCCTCCGCCGGCGGTGACCTGGGCGCGGCCCTGCTGTCCAACGAGGCGCTGCGGATGATGCTGGAGGCCTGGCACACCCTGCGGGTCGAGGAGACCGGGCCGGCCCCCACCGTCGCCGACGCGTTGGAGGCGGCCTGGCTCATCTCGCACATGCTGCGGCCGTTGAGCGCGCCACCGGTACGCGCCGACATCGTGCACTCGTCGATGAACGGTCTGGCCACCCTCGTCGGGATGGCCGCCACCTGGACGTACGGCACCCCGCTGGTGCTCTCGGAGCACGGCATCTACCTGCGCGAACGCTACATCTCCTACCTGCACGACGACGCGCCGCACCCGGTCCGGGTACTGGTGCTGAGCTTCTTCCGCTCGCTCGCCGGTGCGGCCTACCTGATCACCGGCGCACTCGCCCCGCACTCGCAGTACAACCGGCGCTGGCAGCTGCACAACGGCGCCGACCCCGAGCGGATGTGGACGATGTACAACGGCGTCGACCCGGACGAGTTCCCACCCGCGGCCGGCGAGCCGGACGTGCCGACCATCTCGTTCATGGGCCGGATCGACCCACTGAAGGACCTGCACACCCTGATCCGGGCGTTCGCGCTGGTACGGGCCGAGATCCCCGAGGCCCGGCTACGCATCTTCGGCGGTACGCCGGCCGCCAACAAGGTCTACCACGAGAGCTGCGAGGCGCTGATCGACGAACTCGGGCTGACCGGGCACGCGGTCCTGGAGGGCCGGGTCGGCAGCGCCGTCGAGGCGTACCACGCGGGCAGTCTGGTGGCGCTGACCAGCATCTCCGAGGGCTTCCCCTACACGGTGGTGGAAGCGATGGCGTGCGGCCGGCCGACCGTGTGCACCAACGTCGGCGGGGTCGCCGAGGCCGTCGGTGACACCGGTTTCGTGGTCGCGCCGCGCGACGTCGCCGCGATCGCCGCCGCCTGCGTCACGATGCTCAACGACCGGGACCTGCGGCTGCGGCTGGGGGCGACGGCCCGGCAACGGGTGCTGGAGCGGTTCACCCTGCAACGGTCGTTGCAGGCGTACCGCGACATCTACGAGCGGCTGGCCACGCCGCGTGGGGCGTCCCCCGCGCCGAAGCACCTGCGCGGTCAGGCCCAGGGTTTCGTCCGGGTGCCGAACCGGCCGACCCGCCCCGGGGTGGCGTCGGTCGCCGCCCGCCCCGCCGCCGTGCCCACGGTCCGGCCCGAGGTGGCCCCCGTCGCCGCGACGCCCGTCGTCGCCCGGCCCGAGCCGACCCCGGTCACCGCCCGGCCCGAGGTGTCGCCGCTGGCCGGGCGGGTGCCCCGCCAGCGGGGGCCCGAGCAGTACTCGGCGGCGGCGTACCGGACCCGCCACGACCCGAACTCGGCCGCGCCGGAGCTGCCGCAGCCGGCCGGGCCGGGCCCGGACGACGACGAGACGACGACCGTCATCATGCGTACCACCGGTGGTCGCTGATGACCGAGGCCACCGACCCGGACGGCACCGATCCGTTGTTCCGCCCCGTCGCCACGATGACCACCGAGCCGGGGCCGGCCGAGAGCCCCGAACGCACCATCCTGCTGCCCCGGATCTCCACCGACCCGGTGGACGACCTGGTCGAGCGGGTCCGGCCCCGGTTGGCCCGCGCGGTGGACGCGTTGCAGGTCGCCGCCGCCCTGGAGGCGGACGGGCACACCGACCGGGCCGCCCAGGTCGAGTACGGCTACCGCGACGTCTTCGTCCTCGCCTCCGAGGTGTTCCGGCGGTTGGGCCCGGCCCCGGCGGTCGAGGAACAGCCGGCCGCCGCGCCGGGGGCCGGCCGGGACCGGCGGAGCGACCTGCGGACGATCTCCCACGGCCTGCTGTACGTGCTGCCGAGCGCCGCGTTCCCCGCCGTCCTGTCGGTGGTGGGACGGTCGGGGCTGGTAGCCGGGATGATCCTCGCCGGCACGGTCGGCTGGATCTGGTCGGGCGTGGTCGCCTACGCGGCGTTCCGCCTGCTCGGCCTGGGCCGGGCCCGTTCGGCCAGCCGGGTGCTGCGGATCGCCGCGCTGACCGCCGTGCTGCTCGGCCTGGCCGCCGGTGCCCTGATGCTGCCCTACGGCGGGCTGCCGCTGGCCGCGATGATGGTCTGCCAACTGGCCTACCAGCTGGCCAGCACCCTGCTGGTCTTCTACCGGCGGGAGGGGTGGCTGGCCGCCGCGCTGGTCCCGGCCGTCCTGGCCAGCGGGGTGTTCCTGGTCGCCGGTGGGGTGACGGCACGCCGCTGGGCGGTGGGCGCGGCGGCCCTCGGCGTGCTGGCCGCGTTCGCCGCCGGGCTCTGGGCCACCCGGTCCGCCGCCCGGTCGACCGAGCCCGCGCCCCGCGACCCGCTCTGGCCGGCGTGGCCCGCCCTGCTCGGCGTCGCCGGGTACGGGCTCTGCTCGGCGGCGCTGCTCTTCCACGCCCAGGCGCCCTACCTGCTGGGTCAGTGGGACGTCGCGGCGTCGGCGGTGCCGCTGATCCTGTCCATGGGGTTCGTCGAGTGGCGGACCAGCCGGTTCTGGGCGAGCGGGGTCGCCCTGTCCCGGCGGGCCCGGTTCCCGCACGCCTTCGTCGTCGGGATCTGGCGCACCATCGGCCGGGAGTTCGCGGTGTGCCTCGCGGTGCCGGCGGTGTTCGGGGCGCTGCTGCTCGTCGCGCTCGACCGGGCCGGAGTGCTGTCCACCGCCGGGGTGGTGATGACGGCCGCCCACGTGGCGCTCGCCGGGGCGTACTACCTGGCGTTCCTGCTGGCCGGTCAGGGCCGGTACGGCTGGCTGTGCCTGTCGATGACGGTCGTGATCGTGCTGCACGTCGGCGGGGGTGCGCTGCTCGGCGTCGCCCCGCTGCTCGGGCAGGGCGGCCACCCGCTCACCGACACCTCGCTGCACCTGGTCAGCGTGCTGCTGCTCCAGGCGCTGTTCGCGCTCGGTCTGGTTCCGGTGATCGGGCAGGTTCGGCACTACCGATAGTCCACTTGAGACCTATGGGGAGGTCCGGTTGCACGCGGTGATCCTTGCCGGTGGCAAAGGGGTACGGCTACGGCCGTACACGACGACGCTGCCGAAGCCCCTGATGCCGATCGGGGACAGCCACTCGATCCTGCAGATCGTGCTCGACCAGCTCGCCTCGCGCGGGTTCACCTCGGTGACCCTGGCGATCAACCATCTCGGCCCGCTGATCCGGGCGTTCGTGGGCGACGGCAACCGGTGGGGGCTGGCCATCGACTACATCGAGGAGGACCGGCCGCTGTCCACGGTCGGCCCGCTGTTCGGCCTCAAGGACCGGCTGCCCGAGGAGTTCCTGGTGATGAACGGGGACGTCCTCACCGACCTGGACTACGGCGACCTGCTGCGCAGCCACCAGCTCTCCGGGGCGGGCCTGACCCTGGCGACCTCCGAACGGGTGCACCGGATCGACTTCGGCGTGCTCGACGTGGACGCCGGCCGGGTCGTCGGGTTCCGGGAGAAGCCGGCGCTGCGCTACCCGGTCAGCATGGGCGTGTACGGGATGTCGCGGCGGACCCTGGAGCCCTACCCGGCCGGGTTGTCCCTCGGCTTCGACCAGCTCGTGCTGGACCTGCTCGCCGGCGGTGACCCGCCGATGACGTACCCGTTCGACGGGTTCTGGCTGGACATCGGGCGGCCGGAGGACTACGACGAGGCGAACCGGTCGTTCCACCAGCTCAAGCCGATCCTGTTGCCGGCCGGGGCCACCCCGGCGGAGGCGGGCGTCGGCGAGCCGGTGGGGGCCGTCGGCGAACCGCTGGCCGCCGACCTGACGGGCGTGGTGGGCGCCGGGGAGCTGACGTGACCCGGGTGCTGCTGTTCGGGGCGTCCGGGTTCATCGGGGGGCACGTCCGTGACGCGCTGACGGCGGACCCCCGGGTGACCGAGGTGGTCTGCCCGGGGCGGACGACCCACGACCTGCTCGACGGCACGCCGGACGCGCTGGCCGGGCTGCTGCGGGAGGTCGCCCCGGACGCGGTGGTCAACTGCGTGGGCGCGCTCACCGGCTCCGCCGGGCAACTGGTCACGGCGAACACGCTCGTCGCGGCGAAACTGCTGGAGGCGACCGCCGCCGCGGCACCACGGGCCCGGCTGCTCCGGCTCGGTTCGGCAGGCGAGTACGGGCCGGTGCCGGACCGGGTCCCGGTCACCGAGGACTCCCCCGCCCGGCCGGTCAGCGCGTACGGCGTCAGCCACCTGGCCGGCACCCGGCTGTTCCAGCTCGCCGGGGAGGCCGGCGAGGTCGACGCGGTCTCGCTGCGGGTGTTCAACCCGATCGGCCCCGGCATGTCACAGGAGAACCTGCTCGGTCGGGCGGCGGCCCGGCTGCGGGCCGCCCTGGACGACGGGGCCACCGAGATCACCCTGGGGCCGCTGTCGGCGTACCGGGACTTCGTCGACGTGCGGGACCTGGCCGCGCTGGTCGTCGCGGCGGTCCTCGCGCCGACGCTGCGGCACCGGGTCGTCAACGCCGGCAGCGGCCGGGCCGTCACCGCCCGGGAGGCGGTCGCCCTGCTGGCCGACGCGGCGGGTTACCGGGGCCGGGTCCGCGAGGCAGGTGCCGGGCCGCAGCGCTCGCAGGCGGTCGACTGGATCCAGGCCGACATCGGCCGGGCCGCCGGGCTGGGCTGGTCACCGGTGCGTGACCTGGCCACCTCGATCAAGGACATCTGGGCCGTCGGCGACGCGCGGTGAGCCGGCGGACCGCTCCCCCTTCACGACACACCCGCACACGAGAGGACAGCAGATGAGCATGAAGATCGGGGTCGTGGGCCTGGGCTACGTGGGGCTCACCCTCACCGCCGCCCTCGCCGACAAGGGCTTCACGGTGTACGGCGCCGACGTGTCACCGGCGGTGCTGGACGCGCTGTCGCACGGCCGGCCGCACATCTTCGAGCCGGGCATCGAGGACGTCTTCGCCGCCCACCTCGGCACCCGCATCCACGTCGCCGCCGACCTGCCCAAGGACACCGTCGACGTGGCGGTGATCAGCGTGTCGACGCCGGTGGACAACATGACCCACCGGCCCAACCTGGCGAACCTGGCCGCCGCCGCCCGGGTGGTGGCGGCGAGCTGCCGGCCGGACACGCTGGTGGTGGTCCGCAGCACGGTGCCGGTGGGCACCAGCCGTCGGGTGGTGCTGCCGGAGCTCCAGGCCGCCTGGGGTGAGCGGGTGAAGCTGGTGATGGCCCCGGAGCGCACCATCCAGGGGCAGGCGCTGCGGGAACTGGTGGAGCTGCCGCAGGTGATCGGTGGTCTGGACGACGACAGCCTGGTCGCCGCGACCGACTTCTTCAACGGACTGGTCCGCACCATCGTCCCGGTCTCCAGCCTGGAGGCCGCCGAGTTGGTGAAGCTGTCCAACAACTGCCACACCGACCTGATCTACGCGTTCGGCAACGAGATCGCGCTGGTCGCCGAGCGGCACGGTCTCGACCCGCTGGAGGTGATCCGGGCGGCCAACGTCGACTATCCGCGCCCCGATCTCGCCAAGCCCGGGTACGTGGGCGGCGGCTGCCTCTCCAAGGACCCGTACATCATGATCGACAGTGCGGGTGACCGCCGGCCGTTCCTCGTCGGCAAGGCCCGCCAGCTCAACGAGTACCTGCCGATCCACGTCGGCGAGACGGTGGTGCGGATGCTCGTCGAGGCGCGCGGGCGCAGCCTCGGCGCCCGGCTGGCGGTGCTCGGGTGGGCGTACAAGGGTTGGCCGGCGACCGACGACATGCGCGGCACGCCGATCGAGCCGATGATGCGGGTGTTCTCCGCCGCCGGGGTCACCGTCCTCGGTCACGACCCGATGGTCACCGACGACGTGATCCGCCAGTACGGCGGCGAACCGGTCAGCCTGGACAAGGCGTTCACCGAGGCGGACGCCGTCCTGATCATCAACGACCACCCGGACTACCGGGCGTTGCGGGTGCCCGAGGTGCTCGGCGCGACGCCACCGGCGTTCGTCTACGACTCGTGGCGGGTGCTCGACGCGGACGCGGTGCTGGCCGCCGGGGTCCGCTACGCCGGGCTCGGCTACCTGCCGCCGGCCCCCGCCGAGGCGGCCCGCGCGGACGCGGCGACCGTCGCCGCCGGAGCGGGCGCGTCGAACACCGCGGCGGTGTCGGCATGAGGGCGCTGCTGCTCGGCGGGGCCGGCTTCATCGGCCTGCACCTGGCCCGCCGGCTCGTCGCCGACGGGCACCGGGTGACGATCGTGGACGACTTCTCCCGGGGCCGCGACGACGCCGACCTCGACCGGCTGCGCGCCGACCCGGCCGTGCAGGTGGTCTCCGGCGATCTGACCGACCCGGCCACCTGGGCGGCGCTGCCGACCGGTTGGGACCAGATCTACCTGCTCGCCGCCGTCGTCGGCGTGCGCAACGTGGAGCAGGACCCGGCCCGGGTGATCCGGGTCAACACCCTGTCGGCGCTGCACCTGCTCGACTGGGTGGCCCCGGGCGAGCGGGTCTTCTTCGCCTCCACCAGCGAGGTCTACGCCGGGGGCGTGACCGCCGGGGTGGTGCCGGTGCCGACGGACGAGACCGTGCCGCCGATGATCTCCGACATCGCCGCGCCCCGGTTCGCGTACGCGGCCAGCAAGCTGCTCGGCGAGGCCGCCTTCCTGCACACGGCGCGGGCCCGGGGGTTCGAGACCGTGGTGGGCCGGTTCCACAACGTGTACGGCCCCCGGATGGGCGCCGACCACGTCATCCCGGAGATGTCGCTGCGCGCCCTGCGTGGGGCCGACCCGTTCCCCGTCCCGGGGGCCGACCAGTTCCGGGCGTTCTGCCACGTCGACGACGCGGTCGAGGCGATGGTGCGGCTGATGGCGGCACCGTCCGCCGCCGGGCAGATCGTGCACATCGGCAACGACCGCGAGGAGACCAACATCGGCGACCTGGCCAAGCTGGTCCTGCGGGTGGCCGGGGTCAGCCCCGCCATCGCCCCCGGGAACGCGCCGCCGGGATCGGTCGCCCGCCGCTGCCCGGACCTGTCCCGGCTGCGTGAGCTGACCGGCTACGAGCCGGGCGTCAGCCTGGAGGAGGGGGTCCGCAGCACGTTCGCCTGGTACCGGGAACACGGGTGGACGTGATGAGCCGACGCCCCATCTGCTTCTACTACGGCGACGGCCGCCTGCCCGAACTGACCCGCTACGTACGGGTGGTGCTGCAACCGGACTTCTACCGTCCGGCCGAGCTGCGCTACCTCGCGGCGCAGGACGTGCAGACCCTCGGCTACCTGTCGCTGTCGGAGGACCAGGGGCCGCCCGCGCCCTGGCAGCGGCAGGAACGCAACCCGGACTGGGGTGGCGCGTTCGTCCACGTCGACCATCCCGGGTGGGTGTCGCACGTGGTGGGGCAGGCGAAGCAGGCGATCGCGCAGGGCTTCGCCGGGCTGTTCCTGGACACGCTCAACGTCGAGCTGACCTTCCCGGAGGACGTGCCGCACCTGCTGACCCTGGTCGCCGCGATCCGGGAGGAGGCGGAGCCGGCGTACCTGCTGGCGAACCGGGGCTTCGGCATGCTGCCCCGGCTGGCCGAGATCGTCGACGGGATCGTCTTCGAGTCGTTCTCGGCCCGGTGGACCGACCATGGCTACGCGCCGTGGCCGCCCGACGTGCTGGAGTTCCACGCCCAGATCGCCGAGCAGTTGCTCCAGCTGGAGCTGGACCTGTACAGCCTCGACTATGCCGACAGTCAGGGCCTGACCGATTTCGCCGAGCGCCGGGCCCGGCAGTTCGGGCTCCAGTCCTCGGTCAGCGACCGCGCCCTGTCGCGTACCTGACCGCCTCACCCGGGGCGGGACCGCTGCGGTCCCGCCCCGCCCGGTACCCCCGCCCCCGCCGGTCCGGGACCGGACCGCGCGTCGGCACCACGCGCGTGCGGCACCCGCCCGGCGGGGGCGGGGTTCCGGTGGAGCCGGTCGGGTGGGTCAGGCCGCGGCGGCGTCGAGCGCCGGGGCCAGCGGCAGCAGCGCGGCCCGGACGAGGTCCGGCAGCGGCGCGGACGGCACCACGAACCCGGCCATCGACGGCACCTCGCCCGTGCCGTGCAGCCACTGCCGCAGCGCCAGCCGGGCGGCCGCGCCGACCGCGGCGGCGAGCACCTGGGCGGCCAGCGGTCCGACGCCGGGACAGCGGGTGGTGACCGCCCCGGCCAGGGGTTCCTCGAACGTGGTGACGGCCTCGACGTAGCAGGCGCGCAGCGTGGGGCTGGCGGCGATCATCAGCAGCGCGGCGGGCGGCTGGTCGCCGGGGTCGGCGTACAGGCCCACGACGGCGTCGACGACCGCGTCGGCGAGGCCGACCCCCGGTGGCCGGGCGAGCACCGCCGCCGCGACGCCGGCCGCGCGGTCGGCGGCGACCCCGGCGACGATGGCCTGCTCCCGGCTCGGGAAGTAGTTGTTGTAGGTCCGGGTCGATACGCCTGCCGCCTGGGCGATCTCCTCGACGCGGACGTTGTCCGGCCCCCGTTCCAGCGCGAGGCGCAGCGCTGCCGCCTGCAGGGCCTCCCGGGTGGCCCGCTTCTTGCGTTCCCGCAGCGTCGATGGACCGGTCACGGTGCCACTGTCGCACACACGATACGTGCACGCAAAATTGCGTGCACGCAAAAATATGCTACGGTCCCTCCGGAAACCGGGAGCACCACGACCGAAAGGGACCGACATGCGCGCCAAGGGCATGGCCTACGACACCGGCTTCGTCACCGACGGCGTCAGCTCGGTGCCGCACTGGGACCCCGAGGTGGTCCGGCGGGAGCTGGCCATCATCCGGGACGACCTGCACTGCACCGCCGTCCACCTGGTCGGCGGCGATCCCGGGCGGCTGGAGTCCGCCGCCCGGACCGCCGCCGGGCTGGGGCTGGAGGTGTGGTTCTCGCCGTACCCCCTGGAGCTGGAACCGGACCTGATCCGCGCCCTGTTCCTCGACTGCGCCGAGCGGGCCGAGCGGCTCCGCGCGGCGGGGGCCGAGATCGTCTTCGTCGCCGGTGCCGAGCTGAGCATCATGAACCGCGGGTTCATCGAGGGGGACCGCCTCGCGGACCGCCTCGACCACCTGTTCACCGACCCGGACGGCCGGGCCGGGCGCATCGCCGGGGTCCGCACCCGCCTCGATGCGTTCCTGCGCGCCACCGTGGCGGCGGTCCGCGAACGCTTCCACGGGAGGGTCACCTACGCCGCGATCCCGTTCGAGGGCGTCGACTGGGACCTGTTCGACGTGGTGACCGTCGAGCTGATCCGCTCCGCCGAGGTCGCCGACCAGTTCCGCGACGGCGTACGCCGGCTCGTCGACCAGCCCAAGCCGGTCGCCGTCACCGGCTTCGGCACCGCGACCTGGCGCGGCGCGGGCGACGTCGCGCCGCGCAGCATGGAGATCATCGAGTACGGCCCGGACGGCAGGCCCCACCGGCTGAACGGAGCGTACGAGCGCGACGAGCAGGGCCAGGCCGCCTACCTGGGAGAACTGCTCGACATCTTCGACAGCGAGGGGGTCGACAGCGCCTTCGTCCACCTGTTCGCGCTGCCCAGCCTCCCGCACCGGCCGGACGGCGACCCGCGCGACGACCTCGACCTCGCCAGCCCCGGGATCGTCAAGGTGCTCGACGGGCGCACCGGTACGACGTACCCCGGCCTGCCCTGGGAACCGAAGGCCGCGTTCGCCGCGGTCGCCGCGCACTACGCGCGCTGATCCGCCCGGCCGGGCGGACGGCGTCGCCCCTCAGCGCAGCCGCAGCCCCGCGACGAGAAGCCCGACCATCCGGCGGGCGTCGTAGTAGGGGGCGCGGCCGGCGCAGAGGTTGCCGACGGCGAACAGCAGTTCCCGGGGATCGGTGCCGGGGCGGATCTCGCCGGCCGCGGCGGCGGCGTCGAGCAGGCGGGCGCAGGCGGGGACGAGGTGGTCGAGGAAGTACCCGTGCAGCGCCTCGAAGGCGGCGGCGTCCGAGTTCATCGCCCCGGCGAGGCCGTGCTTGGTGACCAGGAAGTCGACGAACTGGTCGATCCAGGCGGTCAGGGCGGCGTGCGGCGAGTGGCAGTCGACGAGCAGGGCCGGCGCGGCCTCGGCGCACGCCTGCACCTGGTGCCGGTAGACGCCGACGATCAGGTCGGCCCGGGTCGGGAAGTGGCGGTAGATGGTGCCGACGCCGACGCCGGCCCGCGCGGCGATGTCACGTACCGGCACGTCGACACCGGCGGCGAGGAAGGCCGCGGCGGCCGCCTCGAGCAGGGTCGCCTCGTTGCGCCGGGCGTCGGCCCGCTTCCGGGGCGCGTCGGCGCGTCCGGGTGGGGTGGGCGACCCCGGTCCGCCGTCGGCCATGCGTCGTCACCTCCGGGCACCCTTGGCAAACGGAACAGCGTTCCGTATAGTTCAGAGCGGAACACGGTTCCACTTGCACCATGATGCCAGAGCCGGACGGCCGACGGCCAGCCGCGCCCCGTCCCCTCCCCAATCAGCCCACGGCGCGTCCGCACGCGCCGGGCCCCGGACCGTCACCCTGTCACCCCGTGGAGGAACAGTCATGCAGTACCGCACCCTCGGCCGCACCGGCGTGCAGGTCAGCACCCTCGTACTCGGCGCGATGAACTTCGGTGCCATCGGCCGCACCGGCCAGGCCGAGGCCACCGCGATCATTGACGCCGCCCTGGAGGGCGGGATCAACCTGATCGACACCGCCGACCGCTACAGCCAGGGCGAGTCGGAGGAACTGGTCGGCCGGGCCATCGCCGGCCGCCGCGACGACATCGTGCTGGCCACCAAGGCGGCCATGCCGATGGGCGACGAACGCAACCACCGGGGCACCTCCCGCCGCTGGCTGCACACCGCGCTCGACGGCAGCCTTCGCCGGCTCGGCGTCGACCACATCGACCTCTACCAGATCCACCGCTGGGACCCGACGACCAGCGACGAGGAGACGCTGTCCGCGCTCACCGACCTCCAGCGGGCCGGCAAGATCCGCTACTTCGGCTGCTCGACGTTCCCCGCGTACCGGCTCGTGCAGGCCGAGTGGGCCGCCCGGGAACACCACCTGGGCCGGTACGTCACCGAACAGCCCAGCTACTCGATCCTGCAACGCGGCATCGAGACCCACGTCCTGCCCGTCACCGCGCAGTACGGCATGGGCGTGCTCGCCTGGAGCCCGCTGGCCTCCGGGTGGCTGTCGGGCGCGGTCCGGGCGGGCCAGGAGATCACCACCCACCGCGCCGACGTCCTGCCCGAGCGCTTCGACCTCACCATCGCCGGCAACCGGGCCCGGCTCGACGCGGTCGAGCAGCTGACCAAGGTCGCCGAGGAGGCCGGGCTCACCCTGATCCAGCTCGCGCTCGGCTTCGTCACCGCGCACCCCGCCGTGACCAGCGCGATCATCGGCCCGCGTACGCCGGAGCACCTGCGCAGCCAACTCGCCGCCGCCGACACCGTGCTCACCGCCGACGTGCTCGACGCCATCGACGCGATCGTCGCCCCCGGCGTCGACCTCGCCCCCGGCGAGAAGCACGACACCCCGCCGGCCCTGCTCGACCCGGCGCTGCGCCGCCGCTGAGCGCCGGATCAGGAAGGACGGCACATGCCGCACCCCACCCCCCTCCGCATCGGGATCATGACCGCACCGATGCAGGTCCACTACCACGACGTGCTGCGGGTCTGGCGCGAGGCGGACGACATCCCCGAGATCGCGCACGCCTGGCTCTTCGACCACCTGATGCCGATCGGCGGCGACCCCGACGGGCCGGCGTACGAGGGCTGGACGCTGCTCTCCGCCCTCGCCGCCCAGACCCGCCGGCTGCGCCTCGGCCTGCTCGTCACCAGCAACCGGTTCCGTCCCCCGGCGATGCTCGCCAAGATCGCCACGACCGTCGACATCGTCTCCGGCGGACGGCTCGACTTCGGCATCGGCGCCGGCTCCCGCCCCGGTCATCCGGCGGCCCGCCGCGAGTACACCGCCCACGGCCTGCCCTACCACGACTTCAGCCACTCGGTGCAGAGCCTCGCCGAGGCGTGCACGGTCATCAGGCGGCTGTGGACCGAGGACGCGCCGTTCGACTTCCACGGCGAGCACGTGCAGTTGACCGGGGCCTACGGTAATCCGAAGCCGGTGCAGCGGCCGTACCCGCCGATCGTCATCGGCGGACGCTCGTCGGCCCTGCTGCGGGTCGTCGCCGAGCACGCCGACGTGTGGAACGTCCCCGGCGGTGGGGACATCGGGGAGGTGGCCGCCCGCAGCGCGCTGCTGGACCGCTACTGCGTCGAGATCGGCCGCGATCCCGCCTCGATCACCCGCTCGATCCACCTGCCGGTCTCCTACGACCGGCCGGCGGAGACCCGGGCCGCGATCGGCGCGGCGACCGCCGCCGGGTTCGGGCACGTGATCCTGGGGTTGACGCCGCCCTATCCCGTCGGCGTCGCCCGCTGGATCACCGACGAACTCATCACCCCGTCGGTGTAGCCGGGACGAGGTCTCCGGTTCCTGCGCATCCGGCTCAGCCGACCCGGGCGTCCGTCCAGCACCGGCCATCCGGAGGTGGCCCGGGCACGTCCAGGCCGGAACGACGTCGGCTCACGCAGACAGGGCCGGGTCGTTCGCGTCGATCGTCTGACGTCGCCGCGCGGTCACCGGGTCGACGGCACCGCTCCCGACCGGCCGGCCCGTCCGGAGCGCTTGAGCAGCACCGCGCCCCCGGCGACGAGGACGACACCCAGGACCATCCCGACGACGTTGCCCTGGGTCAGCGAGGCCAGCGCACCCAGCACGCCCACCACGACCAGCAGCACACCGAGAACCCGCAGCAGCAGACCACCGACGGTCTTCGTCTGTCCGTTCGCCATACCAACCCTGTTCCCCGCTCGCACCGTCCACAAACGACCAAGAGCGGACCGCCCGGGCCGGCTACCGTGCGGTCGACTCCTCGGAGAGGAGTCCACCGCTGGATCACCGACGAGCCCGTCACCCCGTCGCGGTGGTCGGAGCGCAACCTCAGGGACGAGATCCGGGTTCCTCCGCATACGGCTCGGGTGGGCCGGGGGCCAGGGTGGACGGGTAGCCACAATCTGGGAGGTCCGCCGTGTTCCGTCGTACCGTGACCGTCGTCGTCGCCCTGCTCACCGTCCTCGCCGGTCTCCCGGCGGTCGCCCAGGCGCGTCCCGGGCCACCGCCGGGCCTGAGCTGGGGTGACTGTCCCGACGACCTGCCCGACGTGCCACCCGACCCGCGCGTGCGGTGCGCCCCGCTGCGCCTGCCGGTGGACTGGGCCAGACCGGACGGCCCCACGTTCACCCTCGTCGTGGCCCGTCGGGCCGCCCGGGTGGCGGAGCAGCGGGTGGGCACGCTGGTGTTCGGGCCGGGCGGCCCCGGGGACTCGGGGGTGGAACGCATCCGCCGGGGGGACCGGTTCAGCGACGAGCTGCTGGACCGCTTCGACCTGGTCAGCTTCGATCCGCGTACGGTGGCCCGCAGCGCCGCCCCGGTCTGCACGCCCGACCCGGAGCTGCGCAGGCCACCCGTCGTGCTGACCGGCCAGGCCGACTTCGACGCCACGGTGGCCTACAACCGGGCGCTGTGGAACCGGTGTCGCCCGACCAGCCCGGTGTTCGGGCACGCCGACACGCTCAGCACGGTGCACGACCTGGAGGCGCTGCGGCGTGCGCTGGGTGAGCGGCGGTTGACCTTCCACGGCAGCTCGTACGGCACGCTGCTGGGCCAGCAGTACGCCGAACGGTATCCCGACCGGGTACGGGCCGTGGTGCTGGAGGGCGTGTTCGACCACAGCCTGGACGTGCGGTCCTTCGTCCGTACCCAGGCGGCGGCGCTCCAGGACGCCTTCGACGAATTCGTGACCTGGTGCGACAGCTCACCCGGGTGCGTGCTGCACGGCCGGGACGTCCGGGCAGTCTGGGCCGCGGTGCTGGCTCGCGCCGACAACGACGGGTACGCCCCGCGCACCGCCTTCGACGTCACCGCCGTGGCCCTCGGGATGCTCGCCGGCCCCCGCTTCCCACAGCTTGCCGAGGCCATTCGGGACATGGCCGCCGGCATGCCGCCGCCCGAGGTGAAACTCCCGGTGGCCGTGGCGGTCTTCTGCGCGGACTGGCCGGCCACCGTCCGCGACCACCACGAGTACGCGGCCCTGCTCCGGGCAGCCAGGGCGGTCGCACCGGACGTCCGCTACGGCGCCGGCCTGCTGGCCGTGCACACCTGTCTGGGCTGGCAGTCCCCGGTCCGGAATCCACCGCACGAGCTACGGGTGCGCACCCGCACGCCGTTGCTGCTGCTCAACGCCCGGCACGATCCCCGCACCGGCTACGCCTGGGCCACCAACGTCGCCCGACAGCTGGGCCGGCACGGACGCCTGGTCACCTACGAGGGCTCGGGCCACGGCACCTACCTGCGCAACGCGTGCACCGTCGCCGTGGTCGACAGGTACCTCGTCGACCTGACCCTGCCCGCTGCCGACGCCCGCTGCCCCGCAGGGTGAACCGTTCCGTCAGCGACCCACCGGGGTCCGGCCCGCGCCGTCGGCGGTCACCTACCGGACGGGCTGGGCGGTCAGGGGGAAGGTGACGCCGGTCAGCTCCTCGGAAACCGTCCACAACCGACGGGCGACGGCACCGTCGCGGGCGTTCCTGGAGCGGCCGACGAGCTTCGGCGCGCCACGCCCCTCGAAAAGGCCGTCCGGCCCGGCGTAGCTGCCGCCCGGAATGTCGGCGACCGCCGCGTAGAGGGTGGGCGACGCACCGTCGGCGTCGCTCTGCGCGAGCCGGTTGACCAGGGCCGTCTGGAGCCGGTTCCACCAGGAGCGGTCGCCGTCGAGGTGCCCGAGCAGGTTGGTGGCGGCCAGACCGGGATGGGCGGCGGTCGCCAGCACCGGCGAGCCGGCCTCGGTGAGCCGGCGGTGCAGTTCGGCGGTGAACAGCAGGTTCGCCAGCTTCGACTGGGCGTACGCGGGGAACGCCCGGTAGGGGCGGCGCTCCCAGTTCAGGTCGGCGAAGTCGATCTTCCCGGCCCGGTGCGCGCCGGAGGCGACGGTGACCACCCGCCCCCGGATCTGTGGCAGCAGCAGGTTGGTGAGCGCGAAGTGCCCGAGGTGGTTGGTGCCGAACTGGAGCTCGAACCCGTCGGCGGTACGGGTCGGCGGCGGGATCATCACGCCGGCGTTGTTGACCAGCAGGTCGATCGGCCCGGTCCAGCCCTCGGCGAACGCGCGGACGGAGGCGAGGTCGGCCAGGTCGAGCCGGCGTACCTCGACGTCGCCGGTCATGCCCGCGGCGGCGGCGGCGCCCTTGGCGGGGTCGCGGACGGCGAGCACGACCCGGGCACCCCGGGCGGCGAGCGCCGTGGCGGCGACCCGGCCGATGCCGCTGTTCGCGCCGGTCACGATGACGGTACGGCCGGTCTGGGCGGGGATCTGGGCGGTCGTGAATGTTGTCATGGGAAACAATGTATACGGCGACAACAATGTCGGCAACGGCGACATTTTTCCGGCTACCATGACCCCCGTGCCCGCGTACCACCACGGAAACCTGCGGTCGACGCTGCTCGCCGCCGCCGAGCGCAGTCTGCGCCAACACGGCGCGGGCCAGCTCTCGCTGCGCGAACTGGCCCGGGAGGCGGGCGTCAGCCACGCCGCGCCGCGCCGGCACTTCGCCGACCGGCAGGCGCTGCTGGACGCCCTCGCCGAGGCCGGGTTCGCCCGGCTGCACGCCGAGCTGCGCACCGCGCTCGCCGCCGCGGGTACGGACTTCGGGTCACGCCTGCACGCCATGGCCGCCGCCTACCTGCGGTTCGCCACCGAGGATGCCGCCCTGCTGGAGCTGATGTTCACCGGCAAGCACCGCGAGGGGGCGGAGCACCTCGTCGCGGCCGCCGCCGGACCGTTCGGGCTGATGCACGACCTGATCGTCGAGGGGCAGGCCCGGGGGGTGCTGGAACCCGGCTCCCCGGACCGCGCCGGCATCGTGCTGTTCGCCACGTTGCAGGGCATCGCCACGCTGGTCAACGGCAATCTGGTCGCACCCGGGCTGCTCGACGGGATCACCCGCACGGCGGTCGACCAGTTCCTCCGGGGGTCCCGCCCCCGGTGATCGCCGGACGATGTCGGGGGGCGGTCGTAGGCTCGGCGTCATGCCGAGGACGCACACGCTCACCCTGCCGGGAGTGGAACTGGTCTACGACGTTCGCGGCCCGCTCCCCCCGGCGGACGGGCGTCCCGCCCTCGTCATGATCGGCCAGCCGATGACGGCCGACGGCTTCGACGCGCTCGCCGCCCAGTTCGCCGACCGCACGGTCGTCACCTACGACCCGCGCGGCCTGGGTCGCAGCGTCCGCACCGACGGCCGGTCCGACCACACGCCCCAGCAGCAGGCCGACGACCTGCACCACCTGATCGGGGCGCTCGACGCCGGTCCGGTCGACATGTTCGCCAGCAGCGGCGGGGCGGTGACCGCCCTCGCCCTGGTCGCGGCCCACCCCAACGACGTCGTCACGCTGGTGGCGCACGAGCCGCCCGTCAACGCCGTGCTGCCCGACGCCGCCGCCGCCGAGCGCGCGCGGGCCGCCTTCCACGAGGCGTACCAGGCGAGGGGCACCGGCGCGGGGATGGCCGCGTTCATCGCGATGACGTCGTGGCAGGGCGAGTTCACCGACGCCTACTTCGCCCGGCCCGAGCCCGATCCGGCGACGTTCGGCCTGCCGACCGACGACGACGGGAGCCGTGACGATCCGCTGCTGTCGAAGAACTCGTGGCCGGTCACCGACTACCGCCCCGACGCGGCGGCACTCACCGCCGCACCGACCCGGATCGTCATCGCGGTCGGCGAGGAGTCGGCCGGGACGTACACCGCCCGGACCGCCGTCGGCACCGCCCACCTGCTCGGCCAGGAGGCCACCGTGTTCCCCAGCCACCACGGCGGTTTCCTCGGCGGTCACGCCGGCTACGCCGGCAAGCCCCGGGAGTTCGCCGCGAAGCTCCGTGAGGTGCTGGCCACCCCCTGACCGACCGACGGCGACGCCCCGGCCGGTGAGCCGAAACAGCGGTCAGCGGGGGCCCGGTGAACAACGGCGCAGGAGCGGTATCCCCTGGTCGGGATACCGCCACATCAGCTCCGATGAGTCGATCATCCGGGGCGCAGGTGGTCAGTACCGGTGCAGCGCCGTGCGGATCAGCCGGTTGACCAGCTTGGGGTACTCCAGGCCGCTGGCCGCCCACATCCGGGGGAACATCGACGTCGGGGTGAACCCGGGCATCGTGTTGATCTCGTTGAGGTAGACGTCCAGGTCGGGGGTGACGAAGAAGTCGACCCGGGCCAGGCCGGAGCAGTCCAGCGCGGTGAAGGCGCGGGTGGCGTACTCCTGGACCTGGTGGGTGACCCGGTCGGGCAGGACGGCGGGGACGTCGTACTCGCAGACCTCGTCGGCGAAGAGGTACTTGGCCTCGAAGTCGTACCACTCGCGGTCGCCGACCATCCGGACCTCGGCCAGCACGGACGCCTCGGGCGCCCCGCCGGCCTCGCCCTCCAGCACGCCACACTCGATCTCCCGGCCGACGACCGCGGCCTCGACGAGCACCTTGGTGTCGATCTCCCGGGCGACGGCGACCGCGTCGTCGAGCCGCGCCCAGTCGTCGACCCGGGTGATGCCGAACGACGACCCGGCCCGGGACGGCTTCACGAAGACCGGCAGGCCCAGCCGCTGCTTGTCGGCCTCGCTGAGGGTCATCCCGTTGCGCAGCACCGCGTACGGGCCGACCGGGATGCCCTCGGCGGCGCAGAGCTTCTTGGTGAACTCCTTGTCCATCGCGGCGGCGGAGGCGAAGACGTTCGCGCCGACGTACGGGATGTCGGCCATCTCCAGCATGCCCTGGATGGTGCCGTCCTCGCCGTACGCGCCGTGCAGCACCGGGAAGACCACGTCCACGTCGGCGAGCGCGCGGGGGCCCTCGGTCGGGTCGAGCACCAGCAGACCGCCGGCGGTGGGGTCGGTCCGCAGCACCACCTCGGCCCCGGCCCCGGCGGTGACCTCCGGGAGCCGGCGCGCCCGGATCGCCAGCTCGCCCGGGTCCCCGCTGGTCAGCACCCACTGGCCCTGCCGGGTGATGCCGACCGGCACCACGTCGTACTCGTCGGGGTCGAGCGCGCCGAGCACGCTGCCCGCGCTGACGCAGGAGATGCCGTGCTCGGGGCTGCGTCCGCCGAACACGATCGCCACGCGGGTCTTGCCTGGGGTGGTCACTCGGGTCACCTCTCGGTACGCGACTGCGGAGCCGTCAGTTGCGCTCACCCGACTGACCTTACTGTGGGTTGCGGCGGACCGATGGTGATACCCGGCAGGAAGCGAGCGACCCTCGCAAACGGTCATCCGG
The DNA here is from genome assembly GCF_016901255.1 of Micromonospora humida. Lineage (NCBI taxonomy): Bacteria > Bacillati > Actinomycetota > Actinomycetes > Micromonosporales > Micromonosporaceae > Micromonospora > Micromonospora humida. Next base: position 198,279 of record NZ_JAFEUC010000002.1, on the reverse strand, counting down.
CCCGATACGTTACGTGACGATCAGGGCCGGTGGGGGTGGTGGCCACGCCCTCGCCCGACCGCGATCACCTTCACCCGCTGCCGCCCGGCCCGGACCATGCCCAGGGCCATGAACGCCCCGGCTATCCGGTCGGCGGCCTCCCGGCTGCTGGCGCCGACCACCTGCCGCCGACGCTCGGGCCGGGCCCGCTCGTCGCGGGTGGACGTCTCCACCGGCCGGACGTCGCTGAGCACCACCAGGAAGCGCGTCATCGCCGTCACCAGACCTCTCACTGTTGGAAGTCCTTTCTCGACGCATGCGGCGGCGGCACGTGGCGATCGGGAACGGGGGAGTAAACCCGATCGCCACGCGCCTCATCCCCTCCGGTCACTCACCATCGCCGTCGCCACGACAACCGTTGGTGAGGACTCCGTTACAGATTGACAGGTGCACAGGCGTGAATGCAACTCTCATCGCCTCTTCTCTCATGTACGTCTTCCCATAGACCTGTGTCACCATCGATGCATGGCACCGAAGACCGCCCGTGCTCGCCGCCTCGGCATCGCCCTGCGCGCCCACCGGGAGGCGGCCGGCCTCACCCTGGAAGCCGCCGCCGACGAGATCAACAGCACCCGCAGCACGCTCAGCCGCTACGAGAACGCGCAGACGCTGGTCAGCCCGGCCACCGTCCGCGCGCTGCTCAGCCTCTACGGGGTCCGGCCCGACGAGATCGCCGCGGCGGTCCAGCTCGCCAAGGACACCCGCAAGCCCGGCTGGTGGGTGCCCTACTCACACCTGCTCGACAAACGCACCATCGACTTCATCGCGCTGGAGGCCGAGGCCACCGCGATCGCCAACTTCGAACCGTCAATCGTCCCGGGTCTGCTCCAGACCGCCGACTACATCCGGGGCGTGATGCGGGGCGGGCCGCACACCCTCACCGACGAGCAGGTCGAGCAGCGGGTCAAGCTCCGGCTGGACCGGCAACAGCGGATCACCGCCGCCGAACCGCCGATCTTCGACGCGATCATCGACGAGGGCGCGCTGCTGCGCCCGGTGGGCGACCGGACGGTGATGCAGGCGCAGCTCAGCCACCTGCTCAAGACCTCGGAGCTGCCGAACGTCACCGTCCAGGTGATCCCGCTCGCCGCCGGCTACCACCGGGGCACCCGGGGCTCGCTGCACATCCTGGAGTTCGCCGACCCGGAGGACCCGCTGATCGCCTCGGTGGAGACCGTCGCCGGTCAGATGGTCCTGGACCGGCCGGGTGACCTGCGTACCTGCACCAAGATCATGGAACACCTGCGGACCGTCGCGCTCAGCCCGGCCGACAGCCGCGACCAACTCGTGCAACTGATGAAGGGACGGTAGGAGACCGATGACACCCACGATCGGCGGGGCCCTGTCCGGGGCCGCCTGGCGCAAGAGCAGCCACAGCGGGGACGAGGGGGCCTGCGTCGAGCTGGCGTCGCTACCGGGCCGGGTCGCGATCCGCGACTCCAAGGACCCGGGCGGCCCGGTGCTGCTCTTCCCTCCCACCGCCTGGTCCGCCTTCGCCACCGCCCCGCCGCGCCGCTGACCACCCCGGCCCCGCCCCGCACCCGTCGTGACGGGGTACGGGGCGGGGCCGGGCGCGTCGGCGGGTCAGTCGACCGGGACGTCGGCGGGTGGGGTCGCGGCGGGTGGGGTCCCGGCGGGGCGGACCGCCTCGGCGGCGGCGATGGCCACCCCCCGCGCGCCGGCCATGTCCCGGTCCGGCACCAGCGCGAACGTCGCCAGCGCGGCCTGCTCCTCCCGCAGCACGGTGTGCGCGCGGACGGCGTCGAGGAACCAGTCCCGGAACTCCGGTGCCGCCTCGACCACCCCGCCGCCGACGAAGTACGCGTGCGGATCGGTGAAGTTGGCCGCGATGGTGAACAGCCGGCCGAGCGCCGCCGCCTGCTGGGCGAAGACCTCCCGGGCCAGCGCGTCGCCCCGCTCGGCGTACCCGCGCAACAGGGTGGCGGCCCGCTCGGGCGGCTCCTGCGCCAGCGGGTGCCCCGGATACCGGGACAGCCAGTACGGCAACAGGTTGCGCCGGATCGCGGTCAGCGAGGCGACGCTCTCCGCGTCCCCGGTGAAGCCGCAGGCGCAGCGCGGTTCGGGCTGGTCGGGGGCGAGCAGCCCGGCCAGCGGGATGTGCACGTGACCGAACTCGCCCGCCATCCCGGCCGCCCCGGTGACCACCCGGCCGTCGACCACCACCGCGCCGCCGAGACCGGTGCCGACGATCGCCGCCACCGACGACCGGGTCGCCGCGTCGGCTCCGAAGTGGACGTGGTGGGCGTAGAGCGCGGCGGCGTTGCCGTCGTTGTGGTAGATCACCGGCAGTCCGAGCCGGCGCTCCAGCGCGCCGCGCACGTCGAAGCCGTGCCAGGCCGGCTGGGCGAAGTTCGTCGAGCCCCGCGACGAGATGACGCCCGTCGCGCTGGCCGGGCCCGGGGTGTCCAACCCGACCGCCCGGACCAGCCCCCGGGGCACCCCGGCGTGGACCAGCACCCCGTCGAACGCGCCGGCCAGCGCCTCGATGGCCGCCTGCGGGCCGGCGGTCACCTCGCTGGGGGTCTCCACCAGCCCGTCGACCAGGAACCGGCCGTCCAGACTCAGCACCGTGGCGTTGTTGCTGGTGCCACCGTTGTCGAGGCCGACCACCACCGGCACGTCCACGCTGACCATCCGCCACCTCCGACCGGGCCTGCTGCGAGGTTAGTTCCCGTTCCCACCGCCCGTCACGCCCCACGTGCGGCAATCCCGCCCGGCACCCGCCCGGCCGGCGACCGGCCCCGCGCCGGGACCACCGGCCCCGCGCCGACGACACGGGACCCGCTCGGCGACACGGGGCCGGCTCGGCGGCTCACTCCGGCCGGCGGGCCAGGACTCCTGTCGCGTCCCACCGGTCGGCGTGCAGGACCCTCGGCAGCAGCCCCAGGCCGGTCATCGCCGCACAGAGCGCCTCTGCCTGCCCGGCGCTGACCTCCACCACCAGGTGCCCGCCGGGCCGCAGCCAGTCGACCGCACCGGCGGCGACCCGGCGCAGCACGGCCAGCCCGTCGACGCCCCCGTCCAACGCCACCGCCGCCTCGTGCAGCCGGGCCTCCGCCGGCATCAGCGCCACCGCCGGGGTCGGCACGTAGGGAGCATTGGCGACCACCACGTCCAGCCGGCCCCGCCAGTGCGCCGGCAGCGGGTCGTACAGGTCGCCCCGCACGACGGTGACCTCCCGGCCGGCCAGGTTGCGGCGGGCGCAGGCCACGGCGGCCGGGTCGACGTCGACGGCGGCGAGCCAGCGCGGGGCGAGCCGGTCGACGAGCGCCACGCTGATCGCCCCCGACCCGCAGCACAGGTCGACCAGCGCCGGGGCCGGCCCGGCGACCGACGCGGCGGCCTCCACCAGCAGCGCGGTCCGGGCCCGGGGGACGAACACCCCCGGGTCGACGGCGACCCGACGGCCGCAGAACTCGGCCCAGCCGAGCAGGTGTTCCAACGGTTCACCGGCGATCCGCCGGTCGGTGAGGGCGGTGAGCGCCTGCGGCGAGTCGGCGGCGGCGGTGAGCAGCGCGGCCTCGTCCTCGGCGTAGACGCAGCCGGCGGCACGCAGCCGGGCGACGAGGGCGGCGGGGTCGTGGGGAAACGGATCGGATGCCATGGTGATGCCTTTCGGGAGCGCACGTCGGCGCTCCCACCGTCGCTACCGCGGCGACGGGACTCCGTTGCCGCAGCGACGGGACTCGACGGGGAGCGCCGGTCCTGACGTCTGGTGGATCGGACTCACCTCCTCCGGTCGGGGCCCGGGTGGGCCGGCATCACGATAGCGGACCGGCCGCCCCCGCGTCGTCCAGTGCGGCGGTCACGTCGGCGACCAGGTCGGCGGTGTCCTCCACCCCGCAGGAGAGCCGGACGAACCCGGGGGCGGTGTCGTCGCCCCACTGCGCCCGCCGGTCGGCGCTGGTGTGCAGGCCACCGAACGAGGTCGCGGCGGCGACCAGCCGGGACCCGGCGACGAATCGGGCCACCCGGTCGGCGTCGCCGAGGTCGAACGAGAGTACTCCCGGCATCCGGCGCAGCTGCCGCGACGCCACCGGGTACGCCGGGTCCTCCGGACGGCCCGGCCAGCGCAGCCCGGTCACGTCGGGCCGGCCGGCGAGCAGCTCGACCAGCGCCGCCGCGTTGGCGGACTGCCGGGCCAGCCGCAGGTCCAGGGTGGCCAGCGAGCGGTGGGCCAGCCAGGCGTCGAACGCCCCGGGCACCGCGCCGGTGGTGGTGCGCCACCCGGTCACCGTCTCCAGCAGCTCCGCCGACCGGGCCGCCACGTAGCCGAGCAGCAGATCGGAGTGGCCGGTCAACGCCTTCGTGCCGGAGGCGACCACCAGGTCCGCGCCGAGGTCCAACGGGCGCTGCCCCAGCGGGGTGGCGGTGGTGTTGTCCACCGCCACCAGCGCGCCGGCCGCGTGCGCCGCGTCGGCCACGGCGGCGATGTCGGCCACGTCCAGGCCCGGGTTCGCCGGGGTCTCCAGCAGCACCAGCCGTACGTCGTCGAACGACGGGTACGGCCCGGCGGTGGGCACGAAGCCGACCCGTACCCCCATCCCGGCGAGGGTGGCGGTGGCGAACGCCCGGACCGGGAAGTAGCCGTCGGCGGGCAGCAGCACGGTGTCGCCGGGGCGCAGCACGGCCAGCAGCAGCCCGGTGATGGCGGCCTGCCCGGAGGCGAACACCCGGCAGTCGCCGCCCTCCAGCTCGCCGATGGCCGCCTCCAGCAGCCGCCGGGTCGGATTGTCCGGCCGGCCGTAGCCGTTCGGTGTCGCCGCCGGCCCCTGCCACGGGTCGAGGTGGTACGGCGCGGCGAAGACCGGGCCGGGCAGGAACGGCTGCCCCGGCTCCGGCTCGGGCAGCCCGGCGTGCACGCACCGGGTGCCGTCGTGCCAGTGCGTCGCCGGGTCACCCGGCCCGGTCGGCGGGCCGCTCACTCGTACGACTCCGGCTTGGCGGTACGGCTCATCAGGGTGTCCACCGCGAGTCTCGGGTCCATCCCCTCGTGGCAGATCCGCTCGATCTGTTCGGTGATCGGCATCTCCACCCCGTGCGCGCGGGCCAGGTCCCGGATGGCCAGGCAGCTCTTGACCCCCTCGGCGGTCTGCCGGGTGGCCGCCTGCGCCTGCTCCAGCGTCTCCCCCCGCCCCAGGTGCTCGCCGAAGGTGCGGTTGCGGGCCAGCGGCGACGAGCAGGAGGCCACCAGGTCACCCATCCCGGCCAGACCGGCGAAGGTGATCGGGTCGGCGCCGAGCGCCACCCCCAGCCGGGCGGTCTCGGCCAGCCCCCGGGTCATCAGCATGGCCCGGGTGTTGTCGCCGAATCCCATCGCGGTGGCGATCCCGTACGACAGCGCGATCACGTTCTTGACCGCTCCGCCCAGCTCGCAGCCGATCACGTCGTCGTTGGTGTACGGCCGGAAGTACGGGGTGCGGATCGACTGCTGCACCAGCTCGGTGCGGCGGGCGTCGGTGCCGGCGACCACCGTCGCGGCCGGCTGTTCGACGGCGATCTCGGGGGCCAGGTTGGGGCCGGAGACCACCACCACCCGGTCCGGGGTGACCCGGGCGGTCTCCACGATCACCTCGCTCATCCGCCGGGTGGTGCCCAGCTCGATCCCCTTCATCAGGGAGACGAGGGTGGCGTCCGGGGCGAGGTGGCCGGCCCACTCGGCGAGGTTGCCGCGCAGCGTCTGCGACGGCACCGACAGCACCACCAGTTCCGCACCGGAGATCGCCTTGGCCGCGTCGCCGGTCGCGGTGACCCGGTCGGGCAGCCGCAGCTCCGGCAGGTAGTCGGGGTTACGTCGGTGGGTGCGGATCGCCTCGACGACCTGCTCCCGCCGGGCGAGGATGGTCACCTCCCGACCGGCGTCGGCGAGGATCTTGGCGAACGCCGTCCCCCAGGAACCGGCCCCCAGCACCGCCACGTGCCCGCTCACGCCACCCCTGCCCCTGCGTCGCACCGGTCGATCCACTGGCTCATCAGGTCCCCTCGGAAGTACGCGGACGGACGGGACGTTCCCACAGCGGCGGCGGTGTGCCACCCCGGACCCCGGCGAGCAGGTCCCGCAGGGTCAGCATGATCTGGTCGGTCATCTCCTCCAGCACCACCCGGCTGGGGGTGGCCCCCGCCCAGCGGCCGAGGTCGACCGGCGGGCCGGCCAGCACCGTCACCGGGGTCCGGGGCCGCAGGCCCACCCGACTGGTCCGCGGGTCGAAGAGCCGTTCCGGGCCCCACATCACCACCGGGACCACCGGCGCGCCGGTGGCCAGGGCCAGCCGGGCCGCCCCGGTCTTGCCCCTCATCGGCCACAGATCCGGCTCCCGGGTGATGGTGCCCTCCGGATAGATCACCACCGCTCCCCCGGCGTCCAGCGCGGCGACCAGCCGGTCCAGCGACTTGACCGCGGTGGCGGTCTCCCGTTCCACCGGGATCTGCCGGCAGCGGTGCAGGATGTAGCCGACCACCGGCACCCGGAACACGCTGGCCTTGCCGAGGAACTGCGGCCACCGCCCGGCCTCGTAGATGAAGTGGGCGCAGACCAGCGGGTCGGCGTGCGAGATGTGGTTGGGCACGATGATGACGCCCCCGGGGCGGTGTAGCTGCTCGATCCCGTGCCAGGTGCGCCGGGTCCAGGCCAGCATCACGGGCTTGACCAGCGCCACGGCGAACCGTCGCCAGAAACCCAGCCTGCGCCGTGCCACCGTGCCTCCTCGTCACCCCACCCGCGTGCCGCACCCCCACCGTTGCGTGCCCGCAGCGGAAATCATGCCTGCTCGTCCCGGGTACGGCCAGTGCGGGTACCACCGCCGCCGCTGGCAGGATTGTCGACGTGGGCCAGGCGAGGTGGGCGGCGGTGGTGCCGGTGAAGCGGCTCCACGCGGCGAAGAGCCGGTTGCGGGGGGCGCTGCCGGCCGTACCGCACGAGGAGCTGGCGCTGGCGCTGGTGGCCGACACGGTCGGCGCGGTGCTGGCCTGCCCGGCGGTGGCCGAGGTGCTGGTGGTCACCGCCGACCCGCGGGTGGCCGCGACGGTCGGCGCGGCCGGCGCGCGGGTGGTGCCGGACCACCCGGACGCCGGGTTGAACGCCGCCCTGCGGCACGGCGCGCAGGCGGCGGCCGACGACGGCCGGAGCTGGCTGGCCGCCCTCACCGCCGACCTGCCGGCGCTGCGCCCGGCCGAACTGGCCGCCGCGCTGCACGCGGTCGGCACCGACCCGACGGGGGTACGCCGGTTCGTGGCCGACGCCCCCGGTACCGGGACCGTGCTGCTCACCACACCTCCCGGGGTGCCGCTTGCGCCCCGGTTCGGGGCCGGCTCGGCGGCGGCCCACCTGGCCTCCGGGGCGGTGCCGCTGCCCGGTGCCTGGCCGAGCCTGCGCCGCGACGTGGACACCGCCGCCGACCTGGCCGACGCGGCCCGGCTCGGTCTCGGCCCGGCGACCGGCGCGCTCACCGGTGTCGGCCCGGCGGCCCCCGGCCGGCGGCCCCGCGCCGACCGGCCGGTGTACGGTGCTGGCATGCAGGGCACCGTGGCGACCTTCGACGCGCAGAGCCGCACCGGCGTGCTGCTGCTCGACGACGGCACCGAGCTGCCCTTCCCGGCCCGCGCCTTCGACGCCTCCGGGCTGCGGCTGCTCCGTCTCGGCCAGCGGTTGACGGTGCACACCGATCCGGACGGCGGGGTCGTCCGGGTGACGTTGCCGACGATGGTCTGAACAACGCGGCCCAAGTTCATTTTGCGTTAACCGTAATCGGGTGATTATGAGCGGGTGAGCACCCCTCGCGAGCACCCCACCAGCCCGTCCGCCGCCACCGACCCGACCCGCAACGGCACCCGCCGTCGCAGCGGTTCCCGCACCCGCCGCGCCCCGGAGGAGGTCTCCGCCACGGCCCCCGACTCCCCCGGCGCCAGCGCCGCCGGGGCCTCCGCCGGCCTGGACGAGGTGCTCGACACCGACGACCGCCCCGCCGACGGCGTCCCGGCCGGCGGCGAGGGGTCGACGGGCGACGGGCCGCCCGCCGTCGCGCCGCTGCCGGCGGACCGGTTCCTCAACCGGGAGCTGTCCTGGCTCGACTTCAACGGCCGGGTGCTGGCCCTGGCCGAGGACCCGCGCACGCCGCTGCTGGAACGGGCCAAGTTCCTGGCCATCTTCGCCAGCAACCTCGACGAGTTCTACATGGTGCGGGTGGCCGGGCTCAAGCGCCGGCTCTCCGCCGGCCTGCCGGTACGCGGCGGGGACCGGCTGCCGCTGCGCACCCAGCTGGAGCGGATCACCGAGTGCGCCGCCGGGCTGGTCGCCCGGCAGGCCGCCTGCTTCGTCGACGACCTGCTGCCGCAGCTCGCCCGGGAGGACATCCGGATCATCCGCTGGGCGGAGCTGGACGACCCGGAGCGGGAGCGGCTGCGCACCTACTTCCGGGAACACATCTTCCCGGTGCTCACCCCGCTCGCGGTGGACCCGGCGCACCCGTTCCCGTACATCTCCGGGCGGTCGTTGAACCTGGCGGTGGCGGTGCGGGACCCCGACGGCGGGTCGGAGCTGTTCGCCCGGGTGAAGGTGCCCAACAACGTGCCCCGTTTCGTCCGGGTGGGCCGGGACCAGCCGGGGCTGCGGATGCTGCCCGTGGAGGACCTCATCTCGGTGCACCTGGGGCAGCTCTTCTCCGGCATGCAGGTGGTCGAGTGCCACCTGTTCCGGGTCACCCGCAACGCCGAGGTGGAGGTCGACGAGGACCGCGACGAGGACCTGCTCCAGGCCCTCGAACGGGAGCTGGCCCGGCGGCGGTTCGGCCCGCCCGTCCGGCTGGAGGTCGCCGCCTCCATCTCCGACCACATGCTGGAGCTGCTGGTCCGCGAGCTGGACATGGACGACCACGACGTGCTGCGGGTGCCCGGCCTGCTTGACCTGTCGGCGCTGTGGCAGCTCTACGGCGAGGCGGACCGCCCCGACCTGAAGGACAAGCCGTTCGTGCCGGCCACCCACCCCCGGCTGGCCGAGGGCGAGGTGCCGCGCAGCGTCTTCGCCACCCTGCGCGACGGCGACGTGCTGGTGCACCACCCGTACCACTCGTTCGCCACCAGCGTGCAGCGCTTCGTCGAGCAGGCCGCCGCCGACCCGAACGTGCTGGCCATCAAGCAGACCCTCTACCGCACCAGCGGCGACTCCCCGATCGTCGACGCGCTTGTCGACGCCGCCGCCGCCGGCAAGCAGGTGGTGGTGCTGGTGGAGCTGAAGGCGCGCTTCGACGAGGTGGCGAACATCGGCTGGGCGCGCACCCTGGAACGGGCCGGCTGCCACGTCGTGTACGGCCTGGTCGGGCTCAAGACGCACTGCAAGACCGCCCTGGTGGTACGCCAGGAGGGCAACCAGATCCGCCGGTACTGCCACATCGGCACCGGCAACTACCACCCCAAGACCGCCCGGCTGTACGAGGACTTCGGCGTGCTCACCGCCGACCCGGAGATCGGCGCGGACCTGACCGACCTGTTCAACGTGCTCACCGGCTACAGCCGGCAGACCGCGTACCGGCGGCTGCTGGTGGCCCCGCAGGGCATCCGCAGCGGGTTGGTGGAGCGGATCGAGCGGGAGATCGCACACGTCCGGCTGGGCATGCCGGGGCTGGTGCAGTTCAAGGTGAACTCGCTGGTCGACGAGGAGATCACCGACGCGCTCTACCGGGCGTCGCAGGCCGGGGTGCACGTGGACCTGCTGATCCGGGGTATGTGCACGTTGCGGCCGGGGGTGCCGGGGTTGTCGGAGAACATCCGGGTCCGCTCGATCCTCGGCCGGTTCCTGGAACACTCGCGGATCTTCCGGTTCGGCAACAACGGCGACGCCGAGTTCTGGATGGGGTCGGCCGACCTGATGCACCGCAACCTCGACCGCCGGGTGGAGGCGCTGGTGCAGGTCAGCGACCCGGTCGCCCGCGCCGAGCTGGACCAGGTGATGACCACCGCGATGAGCCCGGACGTGGACGCGTTCGAGCTGGCCGCCGACGGCAGCTGGAGCCGGCGGACCGGCACCCCGGAGGAGCCGCTGCACGACCTGCAGGAGCTGCTGCTGCGCCGGGTGGGCGGTTCCGACGGCTGAGCCGGGCGGCCGGCCCGTACGGGGGATCGCCCGGACGTAGGGTGATCGGATGGTGGACGAGGAGTCGGTCGGCATCCGGGCGGCCGGTGGGGTGGCGTGGCGGCCGACCGACGACGGCGGGATCGAGGTCTGCCTGGTGCACCGGCCCCGCTACGGCGACTGGTCGCTGCCCAAGGGCAAGTTGGAGCCCGGCGAGCATCCGTTGCTGGCCGCCGTGCGGGAGGTGGCCGAGGAGTCCGACGTACAAGCGGTGCCGCAGGTCCGGCTGCCCAGCGTGCGGTACCGCAGTGAGGGCCGACCCAAGCTGGTCGACTACTGGTCGATGCGGGCCGTGGGCACCGGCGGGTTCCAACCGGGCACCGAGGTCGACGACGTGTGCTGGCTCGACGTCGACGCGGCGGTCGCCCGGGTGAGCTACCCGCACGACGCGCAGGTGCTGGCCGCGTTCGCCGCCCTGCCCCGGGTCACCGGCACCGTGGCGCTGGTGCGGCACGCGCACGCCGGCAGGCGGGCCACCTGGTCGGGGCCGGACACCGGCCGCCCGTTGGACGCCGAGGGGGTCACCCAGGCGCACGCGTTGGCCCCGCTGGTCGCCCTGGTCCAGCCGGTACGGCTGCTGTCAGCCTCGCCCCGCCGGTGCGTACAGACCCTCGGGCCGGCGGCCGCCGCGCTGGACCTGCCGATCGAGGTGTGCGGCGACTTCGACGAGCCGCAGCCGGGCCAGCAGGTCGACGAGTGCGCGTTGGCCGCCGCCGGCCGGCTGGTCGAGCTGGCCGCCGCCGGGCAGCCGGTCGGGGTGTGCAGCCAGGGCAAGGTGATCCCGGGCGCGTTGGCCCGGCTGGCGGGACGCGACGACGAATTCGGCACCGCCAAGGGCGGCGGCTGGCTGCTTGCCTTCACCGCCGACGGGCTGCTCGCCGCCGACCGGTTCTGAACACACCGACGGGCGTCCACCGTGCCGGTGGACGCCCGTCGGGTCGTACCCGGTGTCAGCGCTTGGCTGCGGCCTTGCGGGCCGGTGCCTTCTTGGCCGGCGCCTTCTTCGCGGCGGTCGCCTTGGCGGCCGTGCTCTTGGCCGCGGTGGCCTTCTTGGCCGCCGGGGTGCGGGCGGTGGTCGACTTGGTCGCCGTGGCGGTCTTCTTGGCCGGTGTGGCCTTCTTGGTGGCCGCCTTGGTCGCGGCGGTGGCCTTGGTGGCGCTCGCCGTGGTGGTCTTGCGGGCCGCGGTCGCCGTCGTCTTCTTGGCGGCGGTCGCCTTCGCCCCGGTGGCCTTCGCCCCGGTCGCCTTGGTGCCGGTCGCCTTGGCTGCGGTCGCCTTGGTGCCGGTGGCCTTCGCGCCCGTGGCCTTGGTGCCGGTCGCCTTGGCTGCGGTGGCCTTCGCACCTGTCGCCTTGGCGCCGGTGGCCTTGGTGGCCGCCGTGCTGGTGGTCTTCTTCGCCGGAGCGGCGGTCTTCGGCACCTTGCCGGTGGCCACCATCTCCTTGAAACCGGCGCCCGGCTTGAAGGCCGGAACGGATGTCTTCTTGACCTTCACCGCCTCACCGGTACGCGGGTTGCGCGCTGTTCGCGCCGCCCGGACACGCTTTTCGAACGATCCGAATCCGGTGATCGCCACTTTGTCGCCCTTGGTGACCGCCGCCTGGACCTCGGCGAGGACCGCGTCGAGCGCCGCCGTCGCCGACTTCCGGTCCCCCAGGCGAGCGGCGAGCGCCTCGATGAGCTCGGCCTTGTTCACGACTTCCTCCCGATTGTGCAACTGACTCGACGCGAGCCATTCTGCGCGCACCGTATGCCCTGTGCTGCCTGGACACAAACATTCGGTGGAAAAAAGCCCTTGTGTCGTAACGGATTCGCCCCCACCGGATGAACCGGTGGGGGCGAAAACGGTGCCGTGGCCCGGCGTACGGCTAGACCACGGCGGGGGTGAACGACGGTCGGCCGGCCTCGTACGCCTCAATGTCGGCGACGTGCCGCAGGGTGAGTCCAATGTCGTCGAGGCCCTCCATCAGCCGCCAGCGGCTGTGGTCGTCGAGCGGGAACGACCAGGTGGAATCCCCGACCCGGACCTCACGGGTGGTCAGGTCGACCGTCACCGGCGTGGTCGGATCGGCCTCCACGAGGTCCCAGATCTGCTCGACCGCGGTCAGTTCCAATTCGACCGGGAGGAGCCCTTCCTTGAGCGCGTTGCCCCGGAAGATGTCACCGAACCGGGGCGAGACGACCGCCTGGAAACCCCCGTCGCGCAGCGCCCACACAGCGTGCTCCCGGGACGACCCGGTGCCGAACTCCGGCCCCGCCACGAGGATGGTGGCCCCGGAATACGCCGGGTTGTTGAGCACGAATGCGGGATCGTCGCGCCAGGCCCGGAAGAGTCCGTCGGCGAAGCCCGTCCGGGTCACCCGCTTGAGGTACACGGCCGGGATGATCTGATCGGTGTCCACATTGGAACGGCGCAGCGGCGCCGCGGTGCCGGTGTGGGTGGTGAACTTGTCCATCTCTCGGCTGCCCTTCTACAGATCGGCCGGGGCGGCGAGCCGGCCGGTCACGGCGGTGGCGGCGGCGACCGGCGGGGACACCAGGTGGGTGCGCCCGCCCCGGCCCTGCCGGCCCTCGAAGTTGCGGTTGGAGGTCGAGGCCGAACGCTCGCCCGGCTTCAGCGTGTCCGGGTTCATGCCCAGGCACATCGAGCAGCCGGCGAACCGCCACTCCGCTCCGGCGTCGGCGAAGACCTTGTCCAGGCCCTCCGCCTCGGCGGCCTCCCGCACGGCGGCGGAGCCGGGCACCACCAGCATGCGTACCCCGTCGGCGACCCGGTGGCCGCGCAGCACGTCGGCGGCGGCCCGCAGGTCCTCCAGCCGGCCGTTGGTGCAGGAACCGACGAAGACCACGTCGACGGCGAGGTCGCGCAGCGGGGTGCCCGGGGTGAGGTCCATGTACTCCAGGGCCCGGCGCGCCGCGGTCCGCTCGGCGTCGGTGGTGAACTCCTCCGGGTCCGGCACGGCCGCGCCGAGCGGGGCACCCTGGCCGGGGTTGGTGCCCCAGGTGACGAACGGGGTGATCCGGGAGGCGTCCAGGGTCACCTCGGCGTCGAAGGTCGCGCCGTCGTCGGTGGGCAGCGTCCGCCAGTAGGCCAGCGCCGCGTCCCAGTCGGCCCCGGCCGGCGCGTGCGGCCGGCCCTTGAGGTACGCGAAGGTGGTCTCGTCCGGCGCGATCAGGCCCGCCTTGGCGCCCCACTCGATGGACATGTTCGCCACCGTCATCCGGCCCTCCATCGACAGCGCCCGGATGGCCTCGCCCCGGTACTCCACGATGTGGCCGCGTCCGCCGCCCGTGCCCACCTGCGCGATCAGCGCGAGGACCAGGTCCTTGGCGGTGACGCCGGGGCCGAGCTGACCGGTGACGTTGACCGCCATGGTCTTCGGGCGGGCCTGCGGCAGGGTCTGGGTGGCCAGGACGTGTTCGACCTCACTGGTGCCGATGCCGAAGGCCAGCGCGCCGAACGCGCCGTGGGTGGCGGTGTGCGAGTCGCCGCAGACGATCGTCATGCCGGGCTGGGTGACGCCCAACTGGGGACCGATCACGTGCACGATGCCCTGGTTCTCGTCGCCCAGGGGGTGCAGCCGCAGGCCGAACTCGGCGCAGTTGCGGCGCAACGTCTCGATCTGGGTACGCGAGGTCGGGTCCGCGATCGTCAGCAGGTCGCCCCGGCGCAGCCGGAACGCGGGGTCGTCGTACCCGGTCGGGGTGTTGTGATCCTCGGTCGCGAGCGTGAGATCGGGGCGGCGGACCCGCCGGCCGGCCTGGCGCAGCCCGTCGAACGCCTGCGGGCTGGTCACCTCGTGCAGCAGGTGCAGGTCGATGTAGAGCAGGTCCGGCTCGCCCTCGGCGGTCCGTACGACGTGCGCGTCCCAGACCTTCTCGGCCAGGGTCCTCGGTTGAGTGACTCCCACCATCTGGACATCCTAAATTCTGGGAGGTAAATTTCGGCTTGTGGGACACAGTATGAGCGGTGTCGGCGTCCTCGACAAGGCGGTGGTCATCCTGGCCGCCTGTGTCGACGGCGCCAGCCTGGCCGAACTCGTTGAACGCACCAAGCTGCCCCGAGCCACCGCACACCGGCTGGCCCAGGCCCTGGAGATCCACCGGATGCTGGTCCGGGACACCCAGGGGCGATGGCGTCCCGGGCCCCGGCTCGGCGAGCTGGCCAACGCCGCCCCGGACGTCCTGCTGACCGCCGCCGAGCCGCTGCTCGCCGCGCTGCGCGACGCCACCGGGGAGAGCGCCCAACTCTACCTGCGCCGGGCCGACGAACGGGTCTGTGTGGCCGCCGCCGAGCGGGCCAGCGGCCTGCGGGACACCGTGCCGGTCGGCTCGGTGCTGCCCATGACGGCCGGCTCCGCGGCGCAGATCCTGCTCGCCTGGGAGCCGCCCGAGGCGGTCATGCCGCTGCTGCCCCGGTCCAAGTTCACCGGCCGCACCCTCGCCGAGGTACGCCGCCGGGGCTGGGCGCAGAGCGTCGCCGAACGGGAGGCCGGTGTGGCGAGCGTCTCCGCGCCGATCCGGGACCGCACCGGCCGGGTGATCGCCTCGATCAGCATCTCCGGCCCGATCGAACGCCTCGGCCGCCGCCCCGGCGAACGACACGCCATGGCCGTCGTCCGCGCCGGCCAACGCCTCTCCGGCCTCTAACCGCCCCCTCCCCCACCCGTCCTCTTCCCGCCCCTCTCCACCCCCACCCGCCTCGGTGATCAAGAGGTTTGCGTCACTTCGATCTCTGAAACATGACGCAAACCTCTTGATCACCGAGGCGAGGGCGGCGGGGACAGGTGGGACCGGCGGGGGGGTGGGAGGCGAGGGGGAAGGCTGGAGGCGAGGGGGAAACGGCGATCGGCCCGCCTCGCGGGGCGAGACGGGCCGATCGTGTGGTAGCCCCGACCGGATTCGAACCGGCGCTACCGCCTTGAGAGGGCGGCGTCCTGGGCCACTAGACGACGGGGCCAGGCACTTTTTCCTGCTTCACCACCCCGTGGGGCGGTGCGGCATTAGTCTAACGGCACCGGCACCCGGCCCCCGAGACGGGGGTCGGCATCCCGGCGAGGTCGGTGCCCGGGTGGCGAAACAGGGGCGTCCGAGCGGCCGGTATAGCGCAACGTCACCACACGAGCGGGCCGGCCAGACGAGCGGGCCGGCCACACGAAGCGGGGCCGGCCAGACGAAGCGGGCCCAGGCACGCGCGCGTGGCCGGCCGGCCACGCGCGGAAGGGGGCACACTCCCCCTGGACGCGAAGAAGCCCGTCCCAGCGAACGTGGGACGGGCTGTCAGCGTTGTAGCCCCGACCGGATTCGAACCGGCGCTACCGCCTTGAGAGGGCGGCGTCCTGGGCCACTAGACGACGGGGCCAGAACATAGCTCGTGCTTCCCTGCCCTGCCGGGCGGGGAAGCTGCACTCTATCAGAGATCAACTTCGCCCCGGTGACGGGACGGAGCCGACCTCCGTCAGAATCCAGCGTCCACGGATTCGGGTGAACCCGCGGTTGCGCTGGGGTACCAGGACTCGAACCTAGACTAACTGAACCAGAATCAGTTGGGCTGCCAATTACCCCATACCCCATTGGCCCCTTGTGGCGCCGGGAAGGAACTTTACCCTCCCCGCGCCAACAGGCCAAATCCAATCCCCCAAACCGCCTGTGAGCTGCGGAAACAGGGGTGTCGTACGGGTCAGGCGACCGGTACCACCGTGTTGGTGAGCTCGCCGATCCCCTCGATCCGTACGGTGACCGTATCCCCGTCAGTGAGCGGACTAACCCCGGCCGGGGTGCCGGTCAGCACCACGTCCCCGGGCAGCAGCGTCATCACGTGCGAGATGTACGACACCAGCGCCGGCACGTCGAAGACCATGTCCTTGGTCCGGCCGAGCTGACGTACCTCCATCTCCTCCGGGTTGCGCCCCACCTCGCAGCGCACCTCCAGGTCGGAGACGTCCAGACCGGTGGTGATCCAGGGGCCGATGGGGCAGAACGAGTCGAAGCCCTTGGCCCGGGTCCACTGCGAGTCGGAACGCTGCAGGTCCCGCGCGGTGACGTCGTTGGCGCAGGTGTAGCCGAAGACCGCTTTCGCGGCGGCGGCCCGGTCGGCCCGGCGGGCACCCGGCGCGCCGATCACCACGGCCAACTCGGCCTCGTGCTCCACCTGCCGGGAGAAGATCGGCAGCCGGATCGCGTCCCGGGGACCGATCACCGAGGTGGACGGCTTGAGGAAGAGCAACGGCTCCTTCGGCACCTCGTTGCCGTGCTCGGCGGCGTGCTCGGCGTAGTTACGCCCCACACAGACCACCTTGCTGGGCAGGATCGGCGACAGCAGCCGCACGTCGGAGAGCGCCCACCGGGCACCGGAGAACTGGATCTGCCCGAACGGGTGGCCCTCGATCTCGGCGACGGTCAGACCCTGCGGCCCGGCCTCCGACTCGCCCTCGACGACCCCGAACGACATTCCCTTGGCATGAGCGAAACGAGCGATACGCACCCGGCCAATCTATCCCCACGCCCGGCGTCACCCGTCGACCACCGGGACGTCGGCGCAGCGTAGGCCATCGGCCGTCGCGGCGGGCGGGGTTCGCCGCTTCGTACCCGCCCGGAGGGTGCGTGCTCCTAACGTCGGCTCCGGAGGTTCGTTGGTATGCCTGCATCGAGACGACACCACAGGGCCCTCGCGGTTTTCGTGAACTGCCTGGGCATCCTCGCCGCCGTACCGGCGCTGCCCGGTACCGGCCCCGCACCCCACGCCACCCCGGCCGGCCCGGCGGCGACCGCTGCGGCGGCAGGGCCCGCCACGACGGCCGGACCGCCTCGGGCACCGGCGGGCCACGCCGGCCCGGCGGAACCGGGCCGGGCACCGACGGGGCCGGTCACCCGGGCCCGACCGGCCGCCACCGCCCGTCCCGCCGTACCGGCCCGCCTCGCCGCCTGGGCGACGCCGGTGGCCCCGACCCGGGAGGCGGCACCTCCCCGACCGGCGCGGGCCGCGCCGGGCGTGGCGGCCAGCGGCGCGGTCGTACCGGTCACCCCGACCGCGCCGGCCCCCGGCATGACCACCGCCGGCAACCCGGGCGCGCCCCGGCCGGCACCGCAGGTCACCGTGGCCGTGGCGCCCGCCGCGACCGGGGTGCCGGGTTACCGGATCATGGTGCGCAACACGGGCGGCTCGACGGTGCAGACGATGGTCCGGCAGGAGTTGCCGGCCGGCACCTCGACCACCGCGGTCAGCGCGGGTGGCCTGGTCACCCGACCGGGCGGGGCGGGCGCGGGCGGGGAGGTCACCTGGCGGCTCGTCCTGCCGGCCGGAGCGACCCGGACCCTGGACACCGCCCTGGCCGCCGCCGCGCCGGGCCGGGCGCTGACCGCGCCGGCCTGCGCGTACACCGGTGACGGCGACCAGCCGTACGACTGCGCGACGGCCACCTGGCGCAGCGGGGCGGCCCCGGAGGCGTTCGTGCCCGCGACGCCGGCCTGGCGGCAGCCCCCGATCCTGCTCGGTGCGGCCCTGGTGGTGCTGGCGCTGCTGGCCGGCGCGCTCTGGTGGTGGCGGCGGGCCCGGCGACGGGTGGGCGGGATCGAGCCGACCGGCACCGCGCCGGTGGCGGCCGGCTCCCCGCCGTACGCGGGCGGCCCGGCGGCCCCGGGCGGCGGGACGGTGTACCCGCGCCCCGCCGTACCCGGAGAGGTCCGGCGACGCCGCAGCCCGTCGGTGTGGCTGGTGGTGGGGGTGGCCGCGACGGTGCTGGCCGCAGTGGTCTTCGCCGCCGCCTGGACGGCCACCCGCGAGGTCGCCGCCATCGACACCACCAAGCAGCCGACCGCCGGGGCGTGGACGGGCACCACCATGACCGGCCCGGTCGGCACCCCGCTGCGGGAGAAGGCGTTCGAGTTCACCGTCTACCGGGTGGCCTGCGCCACCGCGAGGGTGGCTAGCCAGCAGTGCCAGGCCACGGTCGGGGTGCGCAACGTCACCCCGGAGCAGCAGAGCTGGCACGGTCAGCTCCAGCGCGCGTACCTGCCGGGTGGGAGCTGGGTGAGCACCGACGAGGACGCCACCCGGCTGGCGAACCTGGGGCGCGACGTCTTCGCCCAGCCCGTCTCGGCGGGCAGCCGGGTGGTGCTGCCGCTGGTCTTCACCGTGCACGGCGCGCAGAAGCCGAAGCAGTTGGAGCTGCGCAGCGGGGTGTTCTCCGCCGGGGTCCGGGTGGACGTGCCCTGAGCGGGGGCGGGCGGCGGTCGTACCCTGAGGGGTGTGACCGCCGCCCTCGCCCCCGCCGCCCTCGACGCGGCCGACTGGCAGGCCCGGCGGGCGGCCCACGCGGCGCGGGTGGCCACCTGGCTGGACCCGCACCTGGCCCGCCGCCGCACCGGCGGCCGGCATCCGGTGGAGGATTTCCTGTTCACCTACTACTCCTACCGCCCGGCGCAGTTGCGTCGTTGGCATCCGGGCGCGGGGGTGCTGCTGCGTGACGCGGACCCGGCCGAGTTCGGCCGGGACTACCGCGCCGACCCCGCCGGGGTCACCCTCGACACCGACCGGGTACGCGCACGCCGCGCCGACTCGATCGGCTGGATCAGAGCGTTGCTGGCCGCGACCGCCGGCCGACCGGCGCACCTGGGCTGCTTCGGGATGCACGAGTGGGCGATGGTCTACCGGCAGACCCAGGAGGAGGTCCGGCACAACGCCTGGCCGCTGCGGCTCAGCCCGGACGACACCGCCGCCGTGGTCCGCGAGCGGGGCGTACGGTGCAGCCACTTCGACGCGTTCCGGTTCTTCACCGCGCCGGCCCGGCCGCTGAACCTGCTCCAACCGAGCCGGGAAACCCAGCACGCGCTGGAGCAGCCGGGTTGCCTGCACGCCAACATGGATCTCTACAAGTGGGCGTACAAGCTCTCCCCGCTGGTCGCCTCGGAGCTGGTGGCGGACTGTTTCGCGCTGGCCCGGCAGATCCGGACGCTGGACATGCGGGCCAGTCCCTACGACCTGGCCGCCCTCGGTTACCCGCCGGTGCGGGTGGAGACCGCCGAGGGCCGGGCCGAGTACGCGGCGGCGCAGCGCGGCTTCGCCGAGCGGGCCGCCGTGCTGCGCGCCCGCCTGCTGACCGCACTGGACCACGCCACGGCGGCTGCCGGCTGACCCGGGCGAGGGTCCGGACCGGGGCCCGGACCCTCGGGCGGATCAACTGGCGGTGCAGGTCGCCGTGGGGGCGGTGGCGGTGCCGGTGTGGGTGCCGAGGAACCCGAAGGTGGCCTCGGCGGCCGGGGCGAGCGCCCCGTTCCAGTTCACGTTGCGGGCGGTGACCGCGCTGCCGGTCTGGGTCAGGTCGGCGTTCCAGGTCTGGGTGATCTGCTGCCCGGCGGGCAGGGTGAAGGTGACCCGCCAGCCGGTGGTCCGCGCGGTGCCGGTGCTGCGGACGGTCACCTCGCCCTGGTGGCCGCCCTGCCACTGGTTGGTGATCCGGTAGCTGGCGGTGCAGGCCACCCCGGCCGGCGGCGAGGTGGTCGGCGGGTCGACCGTGGGTGACCCGGTGGGCGGGACCGTGGGGCTGACCGTCGGGCTCGGCGGGCCGGTGGGGGTGGGCGAGCCGGTCGGGGTGGTCGTCGGGGTGACCCCGCCGAGGGCGGCCACCAGCGCCGGATACCACCGGTCGGACATCTTCTGGTCGCCGGCCGCGTTGGGGTGCACCCCGTCGTAGGTGTCGGTGGTGGTGCTGAACCCGGTCCACTGGTCGACCACGACGATCGGCGACGCGGCGGTGGTCTTCCCCGCCGCCCAGCCGTCGATCACGGCGTTGAGGGCCACCGCCCGCTGCCCGCACTCGGCGCAGCTCGACGGGGCCATCGGGATGATCTTGGCAACGATGATCCGCATCGCCGGGTTGCTGACCCGCATCTGGTCCACCAGCTTCGAGTACGCGGCGAGGATGGTGGCCGGGGGGATGTTGCTCCACACGTCGTTGGTGCCGAAGTGCATGAGCACGACGTCGGGGTGGGTCGCGGCGAGCCAGCCGGGCAGCAGGTTCTGGTTGGCGACGTTCGTCACCAGGTAGCCGCCGTGACCCTCGTTGTCCCCGTCGTACGGCTGCCCGCAGCCCTGCGGGCCGAGGGTGCCGACGAAGTCGACGTCGGTGTGGCCGGTGGACTGCAGGCGGTTCCACAGCAGAGAACGCCAGCAGCCGGGCGAGCCGGTGATCGAGTCGCCGAGCGGCATCACGCGGACCGGGGTGGCGGCGGCGGGATGGGCCGCCGGGGTGGCGACCAACCCGACGAGCAGGGTGAGCGGAACTGCCGCGAACGCGGCGAGCAGGGCGGAGAGGAACGGCCTTCGGAGCATGGTGAGGGGACTCCTGTCACGTGACGACGTGCGGTCGGTGACGGCCCGGTTGCTCCCACTGACATCCCACCAGACCGGCTGCCCCGACTCAACGCCCTCCCGCATCCTGGCGAAGCGCTTCGACGCACCACCGCCGGCCGGGTCAGGTCGCCGGATGGCCCCGGTGCACGGCCCACTCCGGGGCCAGGATCGACATCACTGTCGCGTCGACCCAGCCGTCGGTGTCCCGCAGCACCTGCCGCAGCACGCCCTCGGCGACGAAACCCACCTTCTCGTACGCCCGGCGGGCACGCGGGTTGAACGCGAACACCTCCAGCGACACGCGGTGCAGGCCGAGGGTGTCGAAGGCGTACCCGACGACCAGCCGGGTCGCCTCGGTGCCGAGCCCCCGGTCGCGGCCGGCCGCCACGAACAGGGTGCGGAAGTTGCAGGAGGCGTTGTGCCGGTCCCAGTCGTTGAGGACGACCTCGCCGACGCAGTCGCCGGTGGCGTGGTCCACCACCGCCAGGTCGAGCCGGTCGGTCTGCGCGTTGCGGCTGCCGTACCAGGAACGCAGTTGCCGCTCGTCGGGGCCGTCGGGTGGGCTGCCGGTCAGGCGGGCCACCTCCGGGTCGGCCATCGCCGCCCGGAAACAGGCGAGGTCGGCGTCGACGAACGGCCGCAACGTCACCCGCTCGCCGGTGATCGTCGGTTTGCTGGCGAAGTCGACGGCGCTGGGCATGGGCCCATCATCGGTGGTGGCCGGGGGCGGGCTCCACCGGGTTTGCGCCGCCGGCCCGCATGCGCAGCCGCTCCTCCAACTCGGCCGTGGTGTCGACGAACCAGAGCTGGTCGCCCCGGTTGGCCTCGACGACGAAGTCGCGCAGGGCGGTGCTCCGCTCGACGTGCCCCGAGATGTCGCCGACCACGGCCAGCCGCAGCCGGTAGTTGACGAACTTCTGCACCACCGCGCCCGCCACCCCGGTACGCAGCGTGAAGAACTCGACGGCGAGCCGGCGTACCGGAAGCACCACCAGGTCGACCCCGTGGCCCAGCGCCGCGCCGATCACGTCGGTGGCGTCGTCGCCGCCGCAGATCCTCGGCCCGTCGGGGGCGCCGGCGAGCGCGGTGACGCCGGCGAGGGTGACCAGGGTGTCGGTGGACATGCCCGCCAGCCTAGGCAGCGCCGGCCCGCCCCGGCCCGGGTTTTCCGCCACCGGCGCACCGCACCGCGTCGGCGGTGCCGCCGCCGGGACCCGACCGGCGCGGGCGGCGGTCAGTCGCCGTCGGCGCGACGGTCCCGCTTGCGCTGGGACTGGCGCTTCTTGTCGGCCAGCCGGCGTTCCTTGGCGCCCCGGGAGGGGCGGGTGGGACGCCGGGGCGGCGGGGGCGGGGCGACGGCCTCGCGCAGCAGGGCGACCAGCCGTTCCCGGGCCGCCTCCCGGTTGGCCAGTTGCGCGCGGTGCTCGCTGGCGGCGATGGTGAGCACCCCGTCGACGAGCCGGCCGGCGAGGCGTTCCCGCACCCGCTCGCGCAGCGCCGGGGGCAGGCTGGTGGTGCCGGCCACGTCGAAGCTCAGCTCGACCCGGGAGTCGGTGGTGTTGACGCCCTGCCCGCCCGGCCCGGACGAACGCGAGAACCGTTCCCGCAGCTCGGCGGCGGGCACGGTCCACCGGTCGGTCACCCGCAGTCCGTCGTCCATCCGGCGAGGTTAGCGCCCCCGGCCGCCGGTGGGCGTCACGGTCGCGGAGGGTGCGGGTCCGGGTGCCGGTTCGGCCCGGTCGTGGTCGGGTCCGACGGTGGCGTAGGCGGCCGCGCCGAACAGCAGCAGCGCGATCACCCCGACCCGGGTGAAGACCGCCCGGACCAGTACGAGGGCGGCCCGGCGGGCGCCGGGGACGGCCCGCCTGGCGGCCCGGTAGTCGTTCCAGCCACGGCGGGCGCGGGCGTACCGCGCGCCGACCCCCCAGCCGACGACGAGGCCCACCACCAGCAGCAATGCGACGAGAGGTAGCTCCACCCACGCCAGTATCCATACTTAGCGCCATATTTCTATGGGCTGATGGCCTGGCCTCGGCATCTGCAAGTTTTCCCTGGTCAGCGCCGCGTGCGTCGGCCGCCGCGCCGGTGGACGCGGCGGCCCGGCCCGCGTCCTCCGGGATCAGCCGCCCTTGCCGATGATGGTGTCGGCCGTCTGCTGCACCTGGTCGATGGGGATGGCGAAGCCGATGCCGATCGACCCGCTGCCGTCGATGGTGGCGATCGCCGTGTTCACCCCGACCACCTCGCCCCGGGCGTTGACCAGCGGGCCGCCGGAGTTGCCCGGGTTGATCGACGCGTCGGTCTGCACCGCGCTGCGGCGGTTGGTGCCCAGCCGCACCTGCCGGTTGAGGGCGCTGACGATCCCGGCGGTCACCGTGCCGGCCAGGCCGAGCGGCGAGCCGACCGCGAGCACCGGCTCGCCGACCCGGGTGGACCGGGGCTTGGCCAGCGGCAACGGGGCCAACCCGGCGGCCGACGGCACCTTCAGCACGGCCAGGTCGCTGCCCGGCTCCCGGCCGACCACCTCGGCGGCGTAGCGGCGGCCGTCGGGCATCTCCACGGTCACCGCGCCACCGCCCCCCTTGGCCAGGATGTGGTCGTTGGTGACGACGTGTTGCTCGTTGTCGATGGCGAAGCCGGAACCGGTCGCCGACTGCCCGGCGGCACCCCCGCCGACCAGCACGGACACCACGCCCGGGACGGTCTTCTGGGCGGCGGTGACCAGTTCCGCCGGGACCGGGGCGGCGGAGGCCGCCGTCGGGCCCGCGCCGTCCTGGCCGGCCACCCAGCCGCCGGCCGCCGCGCCGGAGACGGTGGACAGGGCGACCACCGCCACGGCGGTCCACAACCGCCCGCGCCAGCGCCGCCGGGACGGGTCCTCCCCCGGCGACGGTACGTCCCACCGGGGTCGGCCGTCCGGCCCCAGGTCGGGTGAGAGGAACCAGGGGCCCCGGGGCTCCCCCAGGCCGGTCGGTACTGCCATACGTCCGCTCCTCACTGTGTGCTGCGACGGATCAGGGGCAGGTGGGCCAGCACGGTCCCCGCTCAGGGCAGGCGGGAGAACCAGCGCATCGACCCGGCCGCCGCCCCCATGGCGAAGACCAGCCCGAGCCCGATGAACCGGGCGGAGATGTCCTGACGTTCCTTGCGGTAGCCGACGGAGGACCCGATGTCCTCGTAGACGTCGCGCAGTTCGGCGCTGCTGCCCGCCTCGTGGAACCCGCCCCCGGTCTGGTCGGCGACCGCCTGCAGGGTCTGCCCGTCGACCGGCACCTGGATCGGGCGGCCACCCCGGTCGACGAACCCGCCCGGGGTGCCGAACGAGATGGTGTGCACCGGCACCTTCGCCGCGACGGCCGCCGCGGCGGCTTCCATCGGGTCGGCCCCGGAGGTGTTCGCCCCGTCGGAGAGCAGGACGACCCGGGCCGGCGGCGGTTGCTTGGCCGCCTTCCCGTCGAGGCTCTTCACCGCGCCGAGGCAGGCGCTGATCGCCTCGCCGATGGCGGTGCCCTGCACCCCGGTGATCCCCTCGGCGAGCCGGTCGATCCCGTCGTGCAGGGCACCCCGGTCGGTGCTCGGCGGCACCAGCACCGCCGCGCTGCCGGCAAACGCGACCAGCCCCACGTTGAACTCGTCGGGCAGCCCGTCGACGAAGGTCCGGGCGGCCTCCTTGGCGGCGGTCAACCGGTCCGGTTCCACGTCGGTGGCGAGCATCGACGTGGACACGTCCACGGCGACCATCACGGTGGCCCGCTCGCGGGGCACCCGCACCTCGGCGGTGGGCCGGGCGAAGCCGACCACCAGCAGCGCCAGCATGGCCAGGAACAGGCCGGCGGGCACGTGCCGTCGCCAGGCCGGCCGCTGCGGGGCGACCCGGTCGAGCAGCCGCAGGTTGGTGAAGCGGACCGCGTACCGGCTGCGCCGGCGCTGCGCCAGCAGGTAGCCGACGGCCAGCGCGACCACCCCGAGCAGCAGCAGGAGCCGGGCGGGTGACTGCCAGTTCACGCGACACCTCCCCGGGGCACGGCGGACGCCGCCAGCCGGCGCTGGGCGTGCACGTGCCGCACGATGTCGGCGGTCCAGTCCCGGTCGGTCCGCAACGCGAGGTGGTCGGCCCCGCTGCGGCGCAACGCGCGGGCCACCTGGGCGCGTTGCGCGGCGGCGGCGCTGGCGTACCGGCGGCGCAGCTCCGGGTCACCGGTCCACACCTCGCGCCGCCGGCCGGTCTCCGGGTCGAGCAGGGTGATCAGGCCGACGTCGGGCAGCTCCAGCTCACGCGGGTCGGTCACCTCGATTGCGAGCACCTGGTGACGGGCGGCGAGGCGACGCAGCGCCGGCTCCCACCCGGTGGTGGCGTCGTGGTCGTCGGGCAGCCCGTCGAGGAAGTCGGAGACCACCACCACCAGCCCCCGTCGGACGGCGACCCGCTGCACCGCGGCGAGCGCGGCGGCCAGGTCGGGGCCGGCCGGCGGGGTGGCCGGTGCCGCGTCGTCCACCCGGGGGGCGTGCAGCAGCGCGCGGAGCAGGCTCAGCAGGTGGGTACGCCCGCAGCGGGCCGGGAACCGGCGCAGCCCGTCGCTGCCGAGCACCTGCGCGCCGAGCCGGTTGCCGGTGCCGGCGGTGAGGAAGCCGACCGCGGCGACGGCCGCCACTGACAGTTCCCGTTTGTCCAGCGCGGCGGTGCCGTACTCCATGCTGGGGCTGGCGTCGACCAGCAGCCAGGTGGTCAGCTCCCGGTCGGCGTCGACCTCGCGGACGTGCGGGACGGTGGTGCGGGCGGTGACCGCCCAGTCCATCCGGCGTACCTCGTCCTCGCCGGGGCGGTACTCGCGGCTGCCGGCGATCTCGCTGCCGGGGCCGGGTAGCAGGCCACGCAGTTGACCGTGGAGCAGCCCGTCGAGGCGGCGGGTGACGGTCAGTTCGAGACGGCGCAGCCGCCGTTCGGGGGCGAGGTCGGCAAGCGTCGGGCCGGCCGGGGCGGCCGGGGCGCTCACGCCGCCGCCAGGTCGGGCGTGTACTCGGGGTGGCCGGTGGCGAGCACCGGGGGCGGCACCGCCTGCACCAGCCGGTGCACCACCGCCTCGGCGCTGACCCCGTCGGCGACCGCGTCGAACGAGAGCACCAGCCGGTGGGCGAGCACGTCGACCGCGAGTTCGCGGACGTCGTCGGGGAGCACGTACTCGCGGCCGCGCAGCAGCGCCTGGGCGCGGGCGGCGGCGACCAGGCCGAGGGTGGCCCGGGGGCTCGCCCCGTACGCCAACAGCGGGGCGATCTCCGGCAGCCCGAAGCGGCCCGGGTCACGGGTGGCGAGGATCAGCCGGACCACGTACTCGGCGAGTGCGTGGTGCACGAAGACCTGGGCGGCCCGGCGCTGGTGGTCGCGCAGCCGGACCGGGTCGAGCACCTGGCGGGGGCGGGGCCGGTCGCTGCTCATCCGGTAGAGGATGGCCAGTTCGTCGGCATCGCCCGGGTAGTCGACGACGATCTTCATGAGGAACCGGTCGCGTTGTGCCTCGGGGAGCTGGTAGACCCCCTCGGACTCGATCGGGTTCTGGGTGGCCAGCACCAGGAACGGCTCCGGCACCGGCCAGCTCCGCCCGCCGATGGTGACCTGCCGTTCGGCCATCGCCTCCAGCAGCGCGGACTGCACCTTGGCGGGGGCCCGGTTGATCTCGTCGGCGAGCACCAGGTTGGCCATGATCGGGCCCAGCTCGACGTCGAAGTTCTCGGTCGAGGCCCGGTAGATCCGGGTGCCGACGATGTCGGAGGGGACCAGGTCGGGGGTGAACTGGATGCGGGTGAAGGTGCCGCCGACGACGGTGGCGAGGGTCTGCGCGGCAAGCGTCTTGGCGACGCCGGGCACCCCCTCCAGGAGGCAGTGGCCGTCGGCGATCAGCGCGGTGAGCAGCCGTTCGACGAGCCGGTCCTGCCCGACGATCACGCGTTTGACCTCGAAGAGGGTCTGTTCCAACTCGGCGCCCGCCGCGTCGGCATCGACCGGGCGGGGCAGGCTGGCCAGGGTGTCCGAGATGTCCGTCACGGTGCTTGCTTCCCGGGGTCACCCGCCGGCAAACGTCGGAATTTCGGGCTCTGGCGGGCCGATTCGCCCCGGATCGGGACGACCGGCCCGGCGGGGCGGCAACGCCGTGCGGCGACGCAATGCGTGCGTCACCGGGTGATCCGCGCCCTGCCGGGCGGGCCGGGCCACGGGCGTCGGGGTCCACAGCAGACGGTGCCGACCCCCTGCCGGGGCCGGCACCGCCGACGGGTCCGCGCCTCAG
This sequence comes from Micromonospora humida, assembly GCF_016901255.1. Lineage (NCBI taxonomy): Bacteria > Bacillati > Actinomycetota > Actinomycetes > Micromonosporales > Micromonosporaceae > Micromonospora > Micromonospora humida. The sequence continues at coordinate 171,466 of NZ_JAFEUC010000002.1, read as the reverse complement.
TTGGCGACGAACAGGTGGAACGGCTTGCTCGACACCGATCCGCTGGAGCTGTACGTCTGGATGAAGACGCCGTTCGGTGTCTGGTTGCGTGGGGCGACCGCGATCTCGCCGGCCGGCGGCACGTTGAACTGGTCGTTGGTACCGATGGTGGCCTGGAACGCCTTCCCGACCACGCTGTAGTCGAGCAGCACCTGGTACTGGCCGGTGCCGTACCGGGTCGACGAGACGACGTTCGCCGAGTGCTGGAGCAGGGTGCCGTCGCTGGCGACGACCGCCCAGGCGACCGAACCCGAGGCCGGCGGGGCGAGCGAGGCCTTGAGCGCCGCGCGGGCCTGCTTGGCTTCGGCCGGAGTCACCGGCGGCTGACCGGTGGCACCGGACAGCCGCGCCCCGGGCTGGGCCACCTCGGCCGGAGCCTTGGTCGCCGGTTGCGCGACGGCGATCCCGCCGCCGGCCAGGGTGAGCGCCAGGACGCCGAGCGTCACCGCCGCCGCCTTACGCCTGAAGAATGTGGCCATGACAGGTCTCCCTTTTGTGACCGTGGCAATACGGCCGACCCACCGTACGGCGAGCCGGATACAGGTGGTGCGCTCGAGCCGGAATTAACGTGGGCAGAAAGCCTTCCACCCGCCGGAAATAGTGAAGAAGAAACACTTCCAACCGGCCTGAGCTGGGAAAACTACGCTCTGTTGCGGCACCTCAACGAGGAGGAACGTAGCACCGCCAAAAGCGGAGCGTCAATAGCGCACCAACCCGTTTTGCCATCCCGAAAACGATGTTGGAAATTGCGAAACATGAACTCTCGACCATTCACGGGACGGCTCCACGGCCGGCGGGAACGACCTCGGCCGCTAGGCTGACCGCCGTGCTGACGACCCCGGTGCCGACCCCCACCCGCCGTCGGGCCGCTCCGCTGATCTGCTGGCTCGCGGTGGCACCCGGCCTCGCCTGGGCCGTGGTCCGCCTCGTCGGGTTCGACCGGGGCCCGCTCGTGCAGGCGCTCGCCTTCACCCCGTACGTGGCGGCGTGGAGCCTGCCGGCCCTGATGCTGGCCCTCGCCCTGCGGTGCCGGTGGCCGGCGGTGGCCGCGGCGGTGGCGGCGCTGGCCCTCCTCGGCGCGGTGGCACCCCGCGCGCTACCCGACCGGCAGCCGGCGGCCCGGGGGCCGCAACTGCGGGTGCTCACCGCCAACCTGCTCGCGGGCAACGCCGACGCGGCCACCCTGGTCGAGCTGGTCCGCCGGAACGAGGTGGACGTGCTCACCGTGCAGGAGTTCACCCCGGCGGCGCGGGACGCCCTCGACCGGGCCGGCCTCGCCGACCTGCTCCCCCACCGCCAGCTCAACCCCGAGGTGGGCACGACCGGCTCCGGGCTCTACGCCCGGTTCCCCCTCTCCGACGGCGGTTTCCGGCGCAACGCCGGGTTCGCGTTCACCCAGGCGTACGCGACGGTGGCGGTGCCCGGCGCACCACCGTTACGGGTGGAGTCGGCCCACCCGGCGGCACCCTGGTCGGTCGGGGTGGTCGGCGAGTGGCGCACCGACCTGGCCGGCCAGCCGCGCGCCACCCCCGACGGTCAGCTCGGCATCCTCGCCGGGGACTTCAACGCCACCCTCGACCACTCCCCGCTGCGTGCCCTCCTGGCCAGCGGCTACGTCGACGCCGCCGACGCCGCCGGGGCCGGGCTGGTGGGCACGTGGGGCCCGTACGACGGCGACCCGATCCCGCCGGTCACCATCGACCACGTCCTGGTCGACCGCCGGATCGCCGTCCGTGCGGTCACCGTCCACCGGGTGCCCGGCACCGACCACCGCGCCGTGCTGGCCACCCTGCGCCTGCCCGCCCCCTGACGCCGGGGGTTCAGCTCACACCGCCGCGCGGTCGAGGCCGTAGGTGAGGGCGTCGACGAGGGCGTGCCAGGACGCCTCGACCACGTTGGGGTGCACGCCCACGGTGGTCCAGTCCCGGCCGGTGCCGTCGGCGGTCTCCACCAGCACCCGGGTCACCGCGCCGGTGCCGTGGGTGCCCTCCAGGATGCGCACCTTGTAGTCGGCCAGCTCGAAGTCGCGCAGCTCCGGGTAGTGCCGGGACAGGCCGACCCGCAGCGCCTCGTCCAGGGCGTTGACCGGGCCGTTGCCCTCGGCGGTGGCGATCACCCGCTCGCCGCGTACCCGGATCTTCACGGTCGCCTCGGAGATCACCTCGCCGTCCTCCCGGTGCTCCACCAGCACCCGGTACGACTCCAGCGCGAACGGCCGCACCGGGGCGGCGTCCGGCAGCTCGGAGCGGACCAGCAGCTCGAAGGAGGCGTCGGCGGCCTCGAACGACCAGCCGCCCGCCTCCAGCTCCTTGACCCGGGCGGTCACCTTCGACACGGCGTCCGGATGGCCGGCCAGGTCAAGACCCAGCTCGCGGCTCTTCAGCTCGATGCTGGCCCGGCCGGCCATCTCGGTCACCAGGATCCGCATGTCGTTGCCCACCACCGACGGGTCCACGTGGTTGTAGAGCAACGGGTCGACCTTGATCGCGCTCGCGTGCAGCCCCGCCTTGTGGGCGAAGGCGGCGGCCCCGGCGTACGCCTGGTGGGTGTCGGGGGCGATGTTGGCGATCTCGGCGATGGCGTGCGAGACCCGCACCATCTGTTCCAGGCAGCCGTCGGGTAGGACGGGCAGCCCGAGCTTGAGCTGGAGGTTCGCCACGACGGCGAAGAGGTCGGCGTTGCCGGGGCGCTCGCCGTACCCGTTGGCGGTGCCCTGCACGTGCCGCACCCCGGCCTCGACGGCGGCGATCGTGTTGGCCACCGCGCAGGCGGTGTCGTTCTGGGCGTGCATGCCGAGCAGTTCCGGGGCGATCCCGGTCCGGGCGGTCAGGTCGGCGATCGCGGCGGTCACCCGGGACGGCAGCATCCCCCCGTTGGTGTCGCAGAGCACGAACCGTTCGGCCCCGGCGGCGAGCGCGGTCTCGACCACCGAGGCGGTGTACGCCGGGTCGTGCCGGAACCCGTCGAAGAAGTGCTCGCCGTCGACGAAGACCCGTCGCCCCTGCGCGACCAGGTGGGCGACCGTGTCCCGGACCATCGCCAGGTTCTCCGCGCCGGTGGTGCGCAGCGCGCGTTCGACGTGTCGGATGTCGGCCTTGGCGACCAACGCGACGGCCGGGGTCTGCGCGTCGAGCAACGCGCGCACCTGCGGGTCGTCGGCGACGGCGACCCCGGCCTTGCGGGTGGCCCCGAACGCGACCAGCAGGGCGTGCCGCAGGTCCAGCTCGGTGCGGGCCCGGCGGAAGAACTCGGTGTCCTTCGGCACGGCGCCCGGCCACCCGCCCTCGATGAAACCGACGCCGAACTCGTCGAGCAGGCGGGCCACCGCCAGCTTGTCGATCACCGAGTAGCTGAGCCCCTCGCGCTGGGCGCCGTCGCGCAGCGTGGTGTCGTAGACCTGGAACGTCATCGAGAGTCCCTTCATCGGATCTTGGGGGAGCAACAAAAAGACCCCCCGCGGATGCGGGAGGTCTGCGCGCTCGGCAGAGGGGAGGCCGGCGCGCTAGCTGCCAATAATGCGGGCGGAGCTGGTCACGGTCGCCACTCTGCCACTCGATCCGGGTTCTGGGAGACAGAATCCACATCCCGGGACACGGTGTGTGCGAGGTCTCCCCGGGGGTAGCCCGGTTGACGGACACGACACTTCGAGGCAGGGGTTCCGATGGACAGGCTCGACCCGCACAGCGCGCACGCCACCACCGACCCGATGGTCGACGACGGTCAGGGCGCGATCGCCGGCGGCGCTCCCGGCGGGGCGTTCGACCCGTGGACCTACCGGGACGAGGCCGGGGTGGCCGACGCCGACCTGGTCGGCTACCGGGTCGAGGCGACCGACGGTGGGATCGGCAGGATCGACGAGGCGAGTCACGAGGTCGGCGGCAGCTACCTGGTCGTGGACACCGGGCCGTGGATCTTCGGCAGGAAGGTGATGCTGCCGGCCGGCACCGTCAACCAGGTCGACCACGACGACCGCAGGGTCCACGTCGACCGCACCAGGGACCAGATCAAGGCCGCTCCCGGGTACGACGAGAACAGCCACAGCGACACCGCCTTCCGCGACAATCTGGGCGGCTACTACGACGACACCTACGGCAACCTGCCGCCCGGCACCGCCCGGTAGCGGGCCGGCCCGCGTCGGCGGTCGACTCGGCGGGGCGGACCGCCGCCCCCGCCGGCCGTTACCGTGTCCGGGTGAACCCCACCGAGAACAGCCGCCGTATCCCGTTCTCCGCGATGTTCAACTTCCGGGACGTCGGCGGCTACCCCGGCCACGACGCCCGCGCCGTCCGCTGGGGCCGGCTCTACCGGTCGGACTCCCCGCACCGCATCGACGGCACCGACCGGGAGGCGTTCGCCGCGCTCGGCATCCGTACGGTGATCGACCTGCGCCGCCCGACCGAGGTGGAGCGGGACGGTCGGGTGCCCGACCTCGACGGCCTCGCCTACCGGCACATCCACCCCGAGCACGCCGACTGGGCGCTGAGCCGCCACGAGCCGGACTCCAGCCTGGCCCGCTACCTCGCCGACAGGTACGCCGACCTCGCCGAGACCGGCACCGCCGGGCTGGCCGAGGCGGTCGGGCTGATCGCCGACAGCGCCAACGCGCCCGTCCTGGTGCACTGCGTCGCTGGCAAGGACCGCACCGGCATCGTCTGCGCGCTGACCCTGTCGGTGCTGGGCGTCGACGACGAGCAGATCGCCGAGGACTACGCGCTGAGCACCGAGGCGTCCCAGCGGTTCAGTGCCTGGCTGGCGGAGGCCATGCCGGAGGCCGAGGCGCTGCCCGCACCCTTCCTGGGGTCCCCCGCCGAGGCGATGGCGCTCTTCCTCGCCGAGCTGCGCGAGCGGCACGGCTCGATCGAGGACTACCTGCGGCACACCGGCGTCACCGACGCCCAGCTCGCCGCCCTGCGCGACCACCTGCTGGAGCCGCCCGCGCCGCGGTGACCGCACCGCCGACCCGCCCTGCCGACCCCGGACGTCGGCGCTGGCAGGGCGGGTCGAAAGCCGGGGTGGTCAGCGGATGTGCGTGACCCAGCCGTGCGGGTCGGGGGCGTCACCCCGCTGGACCGCCACCAACTGCTCCCGCAGCGCCGAGGTGGACCGGCCCGGCTCACCGCCGCCGATCACGAACTCGCCGCCGGGGTGCCGCACCCGGGCGATCGGGGTGATCACCGCGGCGGTGCCGCAGGCGAAGACCTCGCGTAGCCGGCCGCTCTCGGCGTCGGCCTGCCACTCGGCGAAGCTGACCGGACGCTCGACGACCCGGTGCCCGGAGGCGGCGGCCAGGGCGAGCAGCGCGTCCCGGGTGATGCCGGGCAGGATGGTGCCGGTCAGCGGCGGGGTGACCAGGGTGTCGTCGTCGTAGACGAAGAACACGTTCATGCCGCCCAGTTCCTCGACGTAGCGGCGCTCGACCGCGTCGAGGAAGACCACCTGGTCGCAGCCGGCCTCGATCGCCTCGGCCTGGGCCGACAGCGACGCCGCGTAGTTGCCGCCGCACTTGGCCGCGCCGGTGCCGCCGGGTGCGGCCCGGGTGTAGTCCGGGGACACCCAGACGGTGACCGGCTTCACCCCGCCGGCGAAGTAGGAACCGGCCGGGGAGGCGATGACGCAGTAGAGGTACTCGCGGGACGGTCGGACGCCGAGGAAGACCTCGCTGGCGAACATGAACGGCCGCAGGTAGAGGCTGGCGTCGGCGGCGTCGGGGATCCAGTCCCGGTCGATCTCGACCAGCTTGCGCAACGACTCGACGAACAGTTCCGCCGGCAGCTCCGGCATGGCCAGCCGCCGGGCGGAGGCGATGAACCGGGCGGCGTTGGCCTCGGGCCGGAACATGGTGATCGAGCCGTCGGCCCTGCGGTACGCCTTCAGCCCCTCGAAGATCTCCTGCGCGTAGTGCAGGACGGCGCTGGCCGGGTCCATCGGGATCGGCGCGCGGGCCTCGACCCGGGGGTCGTACCAGCCCTTGCCGTCGGCGTACCGGATGGTCACCATGTGGTCGGTGAAGACCCGGCCGAAGCCGGGGTCGACCAGCAGGGCGGCCCGCTCGGCGGCGGATACCGGCGCGGGATTCGGACGGATCTCGAAATCGAGCATGTCACCACCGCTCATCGCGCTGACCTCCCTGCGGGTTTGACGGCGCGCGGGAACCACGCACCGGGCTGACGTCCCAGAAACCTACCCCGAACGGTCGTTCAGTGGATAGCTCCACCTCCCGAGGGGTCAGGCCACCGCCTGCGCGGCGAGCCGGTCCCCCACCTCGTCGGTGCGCAACGCCACGCCCGGCGTCCGGGCGGCCAGCTCGGCGGCGACCGCGCCGGTCACCCGGGCGGCGGCGTCGGCGTGGCCGAGCTGGTCGAGCAGGAGCGCGGCGGAGAGCACCGCGGCCACCGGGTCGGCGACCCCCTTGCCGGCGATGTCCGGCGCGGAGCCGTGCACCGGTTCGAACATCGACGGGTACGCCCCGGTGGGGTTGATGCAGCCGCTGGCGGCCAGCCCGATCCCCCCGGTGACCGCGGCGGCGATATCGGTGAGGATGTCACCGAACAGGTTGTCGGTGACCACCACGTCGTACCGCTGGGGCTGGGTGACCAGGAACATGGCGGCGGCGTCGACGTGCTGGTACTCGGTGGCGACGTCGGGGTGCTCGGCGGCGACGGCCGCGAAGGCACGGGCCCACAGCGAGCCGGCGTGGGTCAGCACGTTGGTCTTGTGCACCAGGGTGACCTTGCGCCGCTCACGGCGACCGGCGCGGGCGAAGGCGTCCCGGATGACCCGTTCCACCCCGTGCCGGGTGTTCAGGCTCTCCTCGGTGGCCACCTCGGCCGGGGTGTCCCGGTGCAGGCTGCCGCCGGCCCCGGCGTAGAGCCCCTCGGTGCCCTCCCGGACGACCACCAGGTCGACCTCGCCCGGCTTGACGGTGGCCAGCGGACCGGGAACCCCCGGCCAGAGCCGGGACGGGCGCAGGTTGACGTACTGGTCGAAGGCGAAGCGCAGCTTCAGCAGCAGGCCGCGCTCCAGCACGCCGGGCGGCACGGTGGGGTCGCCCACCGCACCGAGCAGGATGGCGTCGTGGCCGGCCAGCTCGGTCAGCACCGAGTCGGGCAGCACCTCGCCGGTGCGGTGGTACCGCGCCGCGCCGAGGTCGTACTGCGTGGCCTCGACGCCGGGAAGCACGGCGTCGAGGACCTTGAGGGCCTGCGCGACCACCTCGGGTCCGATCCCGTCCCCGGCCACCACCGCGATCCGTGCCACCTGCTGCTCCTCACCTCGTCCGCTGTGCGCAACGGTACGTCCCTGTCCCGCCTCCCGGTACGCGCCTTCCACCATCTGGGAGGGCGAAATGCTCAGCAGGCTCCCAGCCAGCATTCATGGTGCGGTCATCTCCACTGCCTAGGGTCGGTGCAGGACGGGTCGTGGGGGCCCGGGACGGACCGGCCGCGACGCCGCGGCACCGTCGGTGAAGGAGCAGCGAGATGCGGACCGAGCAGCAGCGGGGGCCAGGCCGACTGGACGAGCAACCACGCACCCGCTGGGTGGACCAGAAGGCGTTCTCCCGTCGCCGTCCCGACCTGCGCCTGGGCACCCGAAGCCACCGCCTCGACTCCGCCGGTGACCCGTCCGGCGGCCGGATCACCGTGCAGCACTCCGTCCGGACCGGCACCGCCGGATACTCGCTCCTGCTCAACGCCCCCGAGGAACTGGGCCGCCGGGCGGTCGGCGACGCGCTGCGCGACGCCGTCGCCGAACTACGGGCGATCGACCTCACCTACGGGCCGAACCGGCCGCAGAGCCTGGTCTCCCGGCTGCGGCGCGGCGAGATCAGCCCCGAGTCGTACCCGCCGCTGACCGACCTGGTCGACCGCTGCGCCGCCATGCGGGCCGCCACCGACGGCTGGTTCGACGCCTGGGCCGTCCCCGGCGGCTTCGACCCCGGCGGCCTGCTCAACGGCTGGGCGGTGGAGCGGGCCGCGGCCCGGTTGCGCGCCGCCGGCATCCACGACTACGCGGTGCTCTCCGGCGCCGACCTGACGGTACGCGGGCACGCCGCGCACGGCGGACCGTGGCGGGTGGCGGTGCACCACCCGACCGACAGCCGGCGGGCCCCGCTGGTGCTGGAGATGACGGCCGGCGCGGTGGGCACCTCCGGGGTCAGCGGCCGGCAGGGGCATGTAGTCGACCCGCACACCGGCGAACCGGCCGGACAGCTGGTCGCCGCGACCGTCGTCGGCCCGGACCTGGCGGTGGCCGACGCCTACGCGACCGCGTTGTACGCGGCCGGGCCGGTGGGACTCTCGTGGTTCCGCGCCGACTCGGCCTATCAGGCTCTCTTCGCCCACCGACGCCGCTGAGCGGTGTCGCGGCGCGTCGGCCGACCTGTGGAGGGGGTCCACGGGGTGGCGCGGTCGACGGGCCGGCGATCGGCCCCCACGGTCTCGGCAACGACCGTGGGGGCCGGTCAGCGACGAGTGCGCGTGGCTCGCGCATTCGAGGGGTGCGGACCGGCCGGCCGGATGCTCGGCCCCGTCACCCGAAGACGGGCCGACTTCCGACTTTCCCGATGACCGCTCCGGTACGCTAGCGAATCGACGCAACTCGACGCAAGAGTCTCCACAGCGGACCGTGTTCCTCCGTACACTCTCGACCACTCGCGGCGATCACGGCGGGTCAGTGTCGCTCGGGCGTCCGGGTGATGGCACGCTGTCCGCCGTGAGTTTCGATCTGAGCGTGTGGGCCATGCACGACGGGGCCACGCCCGAGGACGTCCGGGCGGCGGTGCGGCAGTGCCACGAGGGGCGGCACGGCGAGCGGTATCCGGACCCGCGGGTGGTCGCCTTCTACCGCGCCATCACCGCCTCGTACCCCGACCGGCCCGCCCACCAGGGCACCCCGTGGGAGGTGTCGCCGCTGCACGCGGCGGCCGACCACGTGGCGCTGAACCTCGTACCGACGTGTGAGGACCAGGTGCTGCTCGACATCGAGCGGCTGGCCGGCGAGTACGACCTGATGCTCTTCGACCCGCAGGACGGTTCGGTCTACCCGCCGCCGTCGCGCCTCGCCCGCTGAGGCCACCGCCCGCGACGCTCGGGCGTGGACGACGGAGGGCCCGGCCGTGCGGCCGGGCCCTCCGTGGTGAACCGTGCGGGTGCGACTACTCGTCGCGCAGGTCGGCCGCGCTCGCGGCGGTCGCCCCGATCGAGTCGGCGGCCGAGGTGAGCAGGTCCGCCCCGAGCGCCTGGTCGACGGTGAGCGTCATCAGGGTCTCGCCGCCGGCCTCCCGACGGGCCACCTGCATCGCGGCGATGTTGATGCCGGCCTCGCCGAGCAGCGTGCCGACGGTGCCGACCACGCCCGGCCGGTCGGCGTACCGCAGGAAGAGCAGGATGCCCTCCGCGCCGATCTCCACGTCGAACCCGTCCACCTCGGTCAGCTTGATGACGTCGCGGGTGCCGGTGTGGGCGACCGTGCCGGAGACGCTGACCGTACGACCGTCGGGCAGCGCGCCCCGCACGGTGACCAGGTTCGGGTGGTCGACCGTCTCGGCCTGGGTGGCGAGGGTCACCTCGACGCCCCGCTCGGCGGCCAGGTGCGGCGCGTTGACGTAGGTGACCTGATCCTCGACCACCGAGCTGAACAGACCCTTGGTGGCGGCGAGCTTGAGCACCGACACGTCGTGGTTGACGATCTCGCCGCGCACCTCGACGGTGACGCTGGCGGCCACCCCGCCGGCCACGGCGGTGAACGCCCGACCCAGCTTCTCGGCCAGCGGCAGCAGCGGCCGGACGTCCTCGGCGACGACGCCGCCGGCCTGCACGTTCACCGCGTCCGGCACGAACTCGCCCTGCAACGCCAGCTTGACGCTCTTGGCCACGGCCAGGCCGGCCTTGTCCTGCGCCTCGTGGGTGGACGCGCCCAGGTGCGGGGTGGCCACCACGTTGTCGAAGGCGAACAGCGGCGAGGAGGTGCACGGCTCCTTGGCGTACACGTCGACGCCGGCACCGGCGACCCGACCCTCGGCGATCGCGTCGGCGAGGGCCTGCTCGTCGACCAGGCCACCCCGGGCGGCGTTGACGATCCGGACGCCCGGCTTGACGATCGCCAGCTCCTTCTCGCCGATCAGGCCGACCGTCTCCGGGGTCTTCGGCAGGTGGATCGAGATGAAGTCGGCCTCCCGCAGCAGCTCCTCCAGCCCCACCAGGCGGACGCCGAGCTGGGCGGCGCGGGCCGGCTGGATGTAGGGGTCGTACGCGATCAGCCGGGTGCCGAAGGCGGCGATCCGCTGGGCGAACAGCACCCCGATACGGCCGAGGCCGACCACGCCGACGGTCTTGCCCTGCAACTCGACGCCCGTGTACTTGGACCGCTTCCACTCGCCGGCCTTGAGCGCGGCGCTGGCGCTGGCGGTGTTGCGCGCGACGGCGAGCAGCAGCGCGACGGCCTGCTCGGCGGCGGAGACGATGTTGGAGGTGGGGGCGTTGACGACCATGACGCCCCGCGCGGTGGCGGCCGGGACCTCGACGTTGTCCAGCCCGACGCCGGCCCGGGCGACCACCTTCAGGCGCGGCGCGGCGGAGATCGCCTCGGCGTCGATCTGCGTGGCACTGCGCACGATGACCGCGTCGGCCTCCGCCAGCGCGGAGAGCAGGGCCGGGCGGTCGGTGCCGTCGACGTGGCGCACGTCGAAGTCGTGCGCGAGCACCTCGATGGCGGCGGGGGCGAGTTCTTCGGCGATCAGTACGACAGGATTCATCGGTCCTCGTAGACGTCGTATTAGGTTGGCCGGGGCGTCCGGGCGCCGCGATGCGCCCTTCGCCGATCCGTGCCGTGGCCGTCAGGTGCCGGTCACGCACCTCACCAAGGATGGTAGGGGGCGCTCCGGCCGGCATGTCCCGGTCTGTGGGGTGAGGGCCCTCACACAGGGTTGTCGCACGCCTGTCATCCCCCGTTCATCCGGCCCGGGAGCGCGCAGCAGGGGCCGATCGGGGCCGATGAGGCATCGATCACCCCATCCCGCCTGGTGAACCGGCCACCGCGGACCGCGACGGCGACCGGCGGGACGGGTGACGGCGCGGCGGGGTCCGGCGGCGACAGCGGCCCGGCCCCGGCCGCTGAGGGACGTGCTCACGCAGAAAGCGGTATGACTGGCAGGCATGTTCATGCCTGCCAGTCATACCGCTTCACGTCACCAGGTCGACCGGTCCGCCACCCGCCCGAGGGCGCCGGCGGCCCGGTCAGGACCGACGGGTCAGGCGGTCTCGGTGAGCGGGCGGTCCACCCAGCTCATCATCGAGCGCAGCTTCTGCCCGGTCTCCTCGATCGGGTGCGCCGCGCCCTCGGCCCGCCACTTGGCGAAGTTCGGCCGGCCGGCCTCGTCCTCGGCCACCCACTCGCGGGCGAACTCGCCGGACTGGATCTCGCCGAGGATCTTGCGCATCTCCTCCTTGACCCGCGAGTCGACCACGCGCGGGCCCCGGGACAGGTCGCCGTACTCGGCGGTGTCGGAGATGCTGTACCGCATCCGGGCGATGCCGCCCTCGTACATCAGGTCGACGATGAGCTTCAGCTCGTGCAGGCACTCGAAGTAGGCCACCTCGGGGGCGTAGCCGGCCTCGGTGAGCACCTCGAACCCGGTCTGCACCAGGGCCGCCGCGCCACCGCAGAGCACCGCCTGCTCGCCGAAGAGGTCGGTCTCGGTCTCCTCGGTGAAGGTGGTCTTGATGGCGCCGGCCCGGGTGCCGCCGATGCCCTTGGCGTACGCCAGGGCGAGCGGGAAGGCGTTGCCGCTGGCGTCCTGCTCGACGGCGACCAGGCAGGGCACACCCTTGCCGTCGACGTACTGGCGGCGGACCAGGTGGCCGGGGCCCTTCGGGGCGACCATCGCCACGTCCACGTCGGCCGGCGGGGTGATCAGGCCGTACCGGATGTTGAAGCCGTGCCCGAAGAAGAGCGCCTTGCCGGGGGCGAGGTTGGGGGCGATCGACTCGGCGTAGATGGTCCGCTGGGCGGTGTCCGGCGCCAGGATCATGATCACGTCGGCCTCGGCCGCCGCCTCGGCCGGGGTGAGCACCCGCAGGCCCTGCTCCTCGGCCTTCGGCCGGCTCTTGGAGCCCGCCGGCAGGCCGATCACCACGTCGACACCGGAGTCGCGCAGCGACAGCGCGTGGGCGTGGCCCTGGCTGCCGTACCCGATCACGGCGACCTTGCGGCCCTGGATCAGGCCCAGGTCGGCGTCGTCGTCGTAGTACACCTCAACGCTCATTGACTTCCCTTTCGTACGGCGGTCTCGTCGACCGTCGTGGACTGTGTGCGGTGGCGGGTGGGCGCGCGGTCAGGCGGCGCGCAGCGCCGGGCCGGCGGTGATCGACCGCGAGCCGCGCCCGATCGCCACCGTGCCGGACTGGACCATCTCCTTGATCCCGAACGGCTCCAGGTCGCGCAGCAGCGCGTCGAGCTTGTCGGGGGTGCCGGTCGCCTCGACGGTGAGGGTGTCTGGCGCGACGTCGACCACCCGGGCCCGGAACAGGGCGACCGTCTCCAGCACCTGCGCGCGGGCGGCGCGGTCGGCGCGGACCTTGACCAGCAGCAGCTCCCGCGCCACCGAGACCTGCGGGTCCAACTCGACGATCTTCAGTACGTTGACCAGCTTGTTGAGCTGCTTGGTGACCTGCTCCAGCGGCGACGAGTCGGCGTTGACCACGATGGTGATCCGGGAGACGTCGGGGTTCTCGGTCTCACCGACGGCCAGGCTGTCGATGTTGAAGCCGCGCCGGGAGAACAGACCGGAGACCCGGGCCAGGACACCCGGCTTGTTCTCCACCAGCACGGACAGGGTGTGCAGGGTCATGCCACCGTCTCGCTTCGCTCGGTCGGGCCGTGCCCGCGCACGGTCCCGGGGAATCGGTCACTCATCTCAGATGTCGTCCTCGTCGAACGTCGGGCGGACGCCCCGGGCGAACATGATCTCGTCGTTACTGGTGCCGGCGGCCACCATCGGCCAGACCATCGCGTCCTTGCCGACCGTGAAGTCGATCACGACAGGTGCGTCGGTGATCGCCATCGCCGCCTCGATCGTCTTGTCGACATCCTCGGCGTTCTCGCAGCGTAGGCCGACACAGCCGAGCGCCTCGGCCAGCTTGACGAAGTCCGGGATGCGGTGCTTGTGGGTGCCCAGCTCGGTGTTGGAGTAGCGCCCCTCGTAGAACAGGGTCTGCCACTGCCGCACCATGCCCAGGTTGCCGTTGTTGATCACCGCGATCTTGACCGGGATGCCCTCCAGCGCGCAGGTGGCCAACTCCTGGTTGGTCATCTGGAAGCAGCCGTCGCCGTCCACCGCCCACACCACCGTGTCCGGCCGGCCGGCCTTCGCGCCCATCGCCGCCGGGACGGCGTACCCCATGGTGCCGAGGCCGCCGGAGTTGAGCCAGGTGCCCGGCTTCTCGTACGAGATGAACTGGCTGGCCCACATCTGGTGCTGGCCGACCCCGGCCACGTAGATCGCGTCCGGGCCGACGATCTCGCCCAGCCGCTTGATCACGTACTGCGGGGAGAGGGTGCCGTCGGCCGGCTCGTCGTAACCCAGCGGGTACCGCTCGCGCAGGTCGTCGAGCTGGTGCCACCAGTCGTGCAGGTCGGTCCGACGGCCGGCCTTCTGCTCGGTGGTCACCGCCGCGATCAGCTCGTCGATGACGTGCTTGGCGTCACCGACGATCGGGACGTCCGCGTGCCGGTTCTTGCCGATCTCGGCCGGGTCGATGTCGGCGTGCACCACCGTGGCGTCCGGGGCGAACGAGTCGAGCTTGCCGGTCACCCGGTCGTCGAACCGGGCCCCCAGCGCCACGATCAGGTCAGCCTTCTGCAGGCCGTAGACGGCGGCGACGGTGCCGTGCATGCCGGGCATGCCCAGGTGCTGACGGTGCGAGTCGGGGAACGCGCCCAGCGCCATCAGCGTGGTCACCACCGGGATGCCGGTCAGCTCGGCGAGCTGGCGCAGCGACTCGGTCGCACCGGCCTTGAGCACCCCGCCGCCGACGTAGAGCACCGGCCGGCGGGCGCCGCTCATCAGCCGCGCCGCCTCCCGGATCTGCTTGCCGTGCGGGTGCAGGGTCGGCCGGTAGCCGGGCAGGTCCAGGGTGGGCGGCCAGGAGAAGGTGGTCGCCGCCTGGAGGACGTCCTTGGGGATGTCGACCAGGACCGGGCCGGGACGCCCCGTCGCCGCCAGGTGGAACGCCTCGGCGAGCACCTGCGGGATCTCCTCGGCGTTCTGCACCAGGAAGTTGTGCTTGGTGATCGGCAGGGTGATGCCCTGGATGTCCGCCTCCTGGAAGGCGTCCGTGCCGATCATCGGTCGGGCCACCTGACCGGTGATCGCGACGATCGGCACCGAGTCCATGTACGCGTCGGCGATCGGGGTGACCAGGTTCGTCGCGCCCGGCCCGGAGGTGGCGATGCAGACGCCCACCCGGCCGGTGGCCTGCGCGTATCCGGTGGCGGCGTGTCCCGCGCCCTGCTCGTGCCGGACCAGGATGTGCCGCACCGAGGAGTCGTAGAGCGGGTCGTAGGCGGGCAGGATCGCCCCGCCGGGGATGCCGAAGACGACGTCGACGCCGAGCGCCTCCAACGACCGCACCAGGGAGCCGGCACCGGAGACCGGGACCGGCCCGGACGGCCGTACGGCCGGGGTGGCCGGCGCGGCGGCGCGCGGCGGGGTGGTGTGGTCGGCGTCGCCGGCCGGCTCGGTGACCGTACGGGCCCGCCGGGCGGAGTGGGCGAGGGTCTCTGGCGTGGGTCTCGTCATGGCGGTTCAGGCCTTCGGCTGGAGTTGGGTGGAGCTGCTACGACAGGTGCGACGGGGGCGGTGGCCCGCCCCGGTGGTTCCGACGGCAATAAAAACGGCCCTCGTGCAGATGCACGGGGCCAGCGCACTCTCGACAGCGGGAGAGTGCGCTCAGGTGAGTACTCGCAGCGACCGGTTCGACGACATGGGCCAAGCCTGACGCATCTCACGCGATGAGTCAACTGATCCCACATGTTGGTTCACGAACGGGGGACGCCATCCCCGTTGGGGGTCTCGTCAACCGGCCCGGCCTGCGCGGACTCGTCGTACGCCGGGCGCGGGGCGGGCGTCGCCGGGGATGCCGGTGGGTGGGATCGCAGCCGGGGCAGCAGCGGCGACGGGGCGGGTCGCCGCGGCGGGGGCGGCGGGGCCGGTGGCGCCGACGCGGGGCGGGCGCCCGGCGAGGTGGCCGCCTCCAGCATCGCCTCCAGGTGCTCGGCCGGCACCCCCCAGCCGAAGAGCGCACCCTGGCCGAACCGGCAGCCGGCGGCGACCACCGCGGCCAGCTCGGCCGGGTTGGTGACCCCCTCGGCGATCACCTCCAGGCCGAGCTGGTGACCCAGCCGCATGACGATGTCGACCATCGGGGCGAACGCGGGCCCGTCCCGGCCCACCGGGCGGACCGGCTCGTGCTCGGCGACCAGGCTGTGGTCGATCTTGAGGATGTCGATCGGCAGCCGGCGCAACTGCCCCAGCGACGAGTACCCCGCGCCGAAGTCGTCGAGCGCGATCCGTACCCCGGTGCGCCGCAGCGCGGTCAGCCGGCGGATCAGCTCGTCCAGGTCGGTGGCGACGGCGTGCTCGGTGACCTCCAGCACCAGCCGCTGCGGCGGCACGTGGTGGGCGCGCAGCGCCTCGGCCACCTGCACCACGTACTCCGGGGCGTGCAGCTCGCGCGGGGAGACGTTGACCGACACCCACACGTCGTGGCCGTCGGCGAGCCAGCGGGACAGCTGCCAGCACGCCTGGTGCAGCACCCAGGCCCCCAGCTTGGCGATCATCCCGCACTCCTCGGCCAGCGGGATGAACTCGTCCGGCCGGACGTTGCCCAGCTCGGGGTGGTGCCAGCGCAGCAGCGCCTCGGCACCCACCGGCCGCACCGAGGGCAGCGACGCCACCGGCTGGAAGGCCAGCCGCAGCTCGTCGCGCTCGATCGCGCCGCGCATCTCGTGCTCCAGCCGGGTACGCCGGGTCAGCAGTTGGTCGTAGCTGCCGTCGTACCGCTCGATCCGGTTCTTACCGCGCTGCTTGGCGTAGCGCAGGGCCAGGTCGGCGTGGCGCAGCAGGCCGACCACGTCCGGATCGTCGCCGCCCTGGCCGGCCACCCCGATGCTGACCGAGAGGAAGACCGCCCCGCCCTCCTGCTCGTACGGCCGGCCGAGCACCCCCAGCAGCCGCTCGGCCACCACGTCCGCGTCGGTCGGCCGGCCCCGCATCAGCACCGCGAACTCGTCGCCACCGAGCCGGGCGGCCAGGTCACCGGGGCGCAGGTTGCTCCGCAGCCGCCGCCCCACCTCGGCGAGCACCATGTCACCGACGTCGTGACCACGCATGTCGTTGACGTTCTTGAAGCCGTCCAGGTCGAGGCCGAGCAGCACGCAGCCACCCCCCTCGGTGGCGCAGCGCTGCATCTCCCGCAGCAGGCCACGCCGGTTGGCGAGGGTGGTCAGCGGGTCGGTGTGCGCCAGTTCCCGGAAGTGCGCCTCCCGGTCGGCCAGCCGGTGGGCGTAGCTGCGGACGTCGTTGAGGGTGAGGTACTGCCGGGTGACCAGGGCGAAGCCCTCCAGGCTGCCGGCGATGATGCCCAGCGCGTCGAACCGGCCGCCCTGGACGAGGTGGTACATCGCCGAACCGGCCATCGCCACCATCGGGATGAAGGCGTACTCGCCGTCGCGGCGGATCAGGTCGATGTCGACCTGGCCGGGGGCGTCCACCCGGTGCACGGCGAGCGCCCCGGCGAGCATGCCCACGGCGAGCAGTGCGGCACCGGTCAGCGCCATCGTCGAGCCGCCCTGGCAGACCCCGGCGGCCAGGCCGAGACCGCCGGTCGCGGTCGCGGTGATGCCGACGCCGAGCACGGCCAGCCGGGTCCGCGGGCCGTCGGCGCGGGCCACCACCATCGCGGTGAGCCCGGCGGTGAGCGCCACGGTCACCGACGCGAGCAGGATGGCCGGACAGGCGCTCGGCGTCGCCGGCCCGAGCAGCCGGGTCGGCTCCGAGAAGAGCACCCAGCCGACGAACCAGATCGCGGCGGCCACGGTCAGCCCGTCGAGCAGCAGCCGCGCGGCGGCGGCCCGGGCCACCATCGCGCCGGGCAGCCGGAGCAGACCCGCGCAGTAGCCGAGCCCGCTCAGCGCGGTGCCGACCGCGATCAGTGACGCCCATCCCATTCCCTGACCGCGTTGGTGCGCCCCGTGCTCGGTCGCGCCGAGCACCGCGACGGTGCCGGCGGCCAGGGTGGTCAGGGCGATCGTGGCGGCCACGGCGAACAGCAGGTGCGCCTGGCGGTGCGGGCCGCCGCGCCGCCGGGCCGAGTCGGCCAGCAGGGCGGTGGCGGCGACGGCGAGCAGGCCGCTCAACACCGCCACGGCGACCATGCCCGGGGGTAAACGCACGACCTCAACTGTGCCGGATCAGCGCCCGCCACGGGGTACCGGGTGTGCAACTGTTGGGACACGGCGCGAGCGGTGGGAGCCGTCCGCCGGGCGGTGTAAGACTGGTACCCATGCCTGAGCTGCGGTCGAGGACCTCCACCCACGGTCGGACGATGGCCGGTGCCCGGGCCCTCTGGCGGGCCACCGGGATGACCGACGACGACTTCGGCAAGCCGATCGTCGCCATCGCGAACAGTTTCACCCAGTTCGTCCCCGGTCACGTCCATCTGAAGGACATGGGTGGCCTGGTCGCGGACGCGGTGGCCGAGGCCGGCGGGGTGGGGCGCGAGTTCAACACCATCGCCGTGGACGACGGCATCGCCATGGGCCACGGCGGGATGCTCTACTCGCTGCCCAGCCGGGAGCTGATCGCCGACGCGGTGGAATACATGGTCAACGCGCACTGCGCGGACGCGCTGGTCTGCATCTCGAACTGCGACAAGATCACCCCCGGGATGCTGCTGGCCGCGCTGCGGCTCAACATCCCGACCGTCTTCGTCTCCGGCGGCCCGATGGAGGCCGGCAAGACGGTGGCGATCGAGGGCGTCGTGCACTCCAAGCTCGACCTGATCGACGCGATGGTCGCCTCCTCCAACGAGGCGGTCACCGACGACCAGCTCGGCGAGATCGAACGTTCCGCCTGCCCCACCTGCGGCTCCTGCTCCGGCATGTTCACCGCCAACTCGATGAACTGCCTCACCGAGGCGATCGGTCTGGCCCTGCCCGGAAACGGCTCGACGCTGGCCACCCACGCCGCGCGCCGCTCGCTGTTTGTGGAGGCCGGCCGGACCGCGGTCGAGATCGCCAAGCGCTGGTACGACCACGACGACGCGTCCGTGCTGCCCCGCGCCGTCGCCAACCGCAAGGCGTTCGACAACGCGGTCGCCCTCGACGTGGCGATGGGCGGGTCGACCAACACGATCCTGCACCTGCTCGCCGCCGCCCGCGAGGCCGAACTCGACTTCAGCGTCGCCGACATCGACGCCGTCTCCCGGCGGGTGCCCTGCCTGGCCAAGGTCGCCCCGAACTCGCCGAACTACCACATGGAGGACGTGCACCGCGCCGGTGGCATCCCGGCCATCCTCGGTGAACTCGACCGCGCCGGCCTGCTGCACCGCGACGTGCACGCCGTGCACTCCCCCTCGCTAGCCCAGTGGCTCACCGACTGGGACGTCCGGAGCGGCTCACCCCTCCCCGAGGCGGTCGAGCTGTTCCACGCCGCGCCCGGCGGGGTGCGCACCATCGAGCCGTTCTCCACCACCAACCGCTGGTCCACCCTGGACACCGACGCCGCGCAGGGGTGCGTGCGGGACCGGGAGCACGCCTACACCGCCGACGGCGGGCTGGCCATCCTGCACGGCAACCTCGCGCCGGAGGGCTGCGTGGTGAAGACCGCCGGGGTGCCCGAGGAGTGCCTGACCTTCCGGGGCCCGGCCAAGGTCTACGAGTCGCAGGACGACGCGGTCGCGGCCATCCTCGCCAAGGAGGTCGTCGCCGGGGACGTCGTGGTGATCCGCTACGAGGGCCCCAAGGGTGGCCCCGGCATGCAGGAGATGCTCTACCCCACCTCGTTCCTCAAGGGGCGCGGGCTGGGCCGGTCGTGCGCGCTGCTCACCGACGGCCGGTTCTCCGGCGGCACGTCCGGGCTGTCCATCGGGCACGCCTCCCCCGAGGCGGCCTCCGGTGGGCTGATCGCCCTGGTCGAGCCCGGCGACGAGATCGTCATCGACATCCCGGCCCGGTCCATCGAGCTGAACGTGCCCGACGACGTGCTGGAGGCCCGCCGGGTGGCGCAGGAGAAGCGGGACCGGCCGTACACCCCGCTCGACCGGCAGCGCCCGGTGTCCGCCGCCCTGCGCGCGTACGCCTCGATGGCGACGTCGGCCAGCGACGGCGCGTACCGCCGCGTCCCGGAGTAGTCCGGATCCGCGTCGCCAGCGCCCGCGACGCCATATCGGCGATGTAGCGGTATCCCCGTGCGGGGACACCGCTACATCGCCCCCGATAAGTCGATCAACCGCCAGCCGGGCGCACGCCGGCTGGGTCAGGTGGGGACGGGGCCGCGGAGCAGGTCGCGGGCGTGGGCGATGGCGGCCGGGGTGTCGGGGAAGACCAGTCCGTCGCGGCGCAGTTCGTCGGCCACGCCGAGGGTCGAAAGCACCTGGTCGTGGTCGGGGGTGATGCCGGAGAGCAGCACGGTGATCCCCCGTCCGCGCAGCCGCCCGATGGCGTCGCCGAGCACGTGCGCGCCGGTGGCGTCCAGCGCCGACACCCGGGACATCCGCAGGATGACCACCCGTACGTCGGCCACCTCGGACAGTTCCAGCAGGAAGGTGTGCGCGGCGGCGAAGAACAGCGGCCCGTCCAGCCGGTACGCCACGATGTGCTCGGCCAGCAGGGCGTGTTCCTCGGCGCTGTGCTCGCCCCGGTCGAGCGGGACCTGTTCCAGCCGGGCGCTGCGGGCCACCGCGCGCAGCGCGATCACCACCGCCACGGCGACCCCGACGGCGACAGCGGTGACCAGGTCCCAGGCGACAGTGACGGCGAAGGTGAGCACCAGCACCAGGGCGTCGCCCCGGGTGGCGCGGGCCAGCGCCCACAGCGATCCGGCCTCGATCATGCGTACCGTGGTGGCGAGCAGCACCCCGGCGAGCGCGGCGAGCGGGATCCGGCCGACCAGCGGGGCGGCGGCCAGCACGATCGCGGCGAGCGCCACCGCGTGGGTGAGCGCGGCCAGCTTCGAGGCTGCCCCGGCGCGGACGTTGACGGCCGTGCGGGCGATGGCGGCGGTGGCCGGGATGCCGCCGAACACGGGTGCGGCGAGGTTGGCCAGGCCCTGACCGAACAGTTCCCGGTCCGGGTCGTGCCGTTGCCCGACGGTCATCCCGTCGGCGACGGTGGCCGACAGCAGGCTCTCCAGCGCGGCGAGCGCGGCCACCGCCAGTGCCGACGGCAGCAGCACGCCGACCGCGCCGGGGTCGAGGAAGCCCAGCGACGGCGCGGGCAGCCCCTGCGGCAGGGCGCCGATCCGCACCAGGTCGAGCGGGAAGGTCTCGGCGAGGACGGTGGCGGCGGCCACCCCGAGCAGCGAGAACGGTACGCCGGGCCGGAAGCGTGCGCCGAGCAGCATCAGCGCCGCCACCCCGAGCGCGACCGCCAGCGCCACCGGCCGGGGGTGTACGACGAACCGGGCGACGGCGTCGGCGGCGACGGCCCACACCCGGTCGCCGTGCGCGTCGGTGACGCCGAGCGCGGCGGGCACCTGTTGCAGGGCGATGACCACGGCGATACCCGCGGTGAAACCCTCGATGACAGGGGTGGGCAGGTAGCGGACGTAGCGGCCGAGGCGGGCCAGGGCGAGGGCGATCAGCAGCAGGCCGGCCAGTGCGCCGACCATCAGCACCCCGGTGGGGCCGAACTGCTGCACCACCGGCACCAGCACCACGGTCATCGCCCCGGTGGGGCCGGAGACCTGGAGGTGGGAGCCGCCGAAGACGGCCGCCACCGCACCGGCGACGACGGCGGTGACCAGCCCGGCCTGCGCGCCCAGCCCGGAGGTGACGCCGAAGGCGAGGGCGAGCGGCAGGGCCACCACGGCCACGGTCAGCCCGGCGACCAGGTCCCGCCGGGGTGAGCGGCGTACCGCCTGCCAGTCGGCGCGGTCGGGCAGCAGGCCGAGGACCCGGTCGGCGACGGCGTTGGCGCTCACCGGCCCGGCCGGGTCGGCGGGCCGGTGGTGACGGGGGCGCGCGGCCCGTCGCCGGCTCCGGCGGGGCCGGGTGGGCCGGTGGCCGCGTCGGGGGCGGCGCGGAGTTCGTCGAGGAGGGCGTCGCGGTCGGTGAGGACGGTGCCGAGGATGCGTCGGCCGGCGGCCAGCAGGTCGGCCACGTCGGGGGTGCTCAGCGAGTACATCACCAGCGGGCCGTCCCGGTAGGAGGTGACCATGCCGGCCCGGCGCAGCACGGCGAGCTGCTGGGAGAGGTTGGACGGCTCGACCTCGATGACGGCGAGCAGGTCGCGGACCGGCTTCGGGCCGTCCTGGAGCAGTTCGAGCACCCGGATCCGCACCGGGTGCCCGAGGGTGCGGAACAGCTCCGCCTTGGCCTGGTACAGCGGGACCGACACCCGGGACCTTCTTCCGTCGACGACGTGAACACTTTAGCACTTGCGAAATTCTTCAAGTGACCTGTCGCGTGGTTCGTGACTCCCGGTTCGTGGCCGCGCCGGGCGGCGTGCCCCCGGCAGGTCCGCCGGGGGCACGCCGCGCCTGTCAGTCGGTGCCGGGAGCCGTCGGGGCCGGCTCGAAGAACAGCCGGGTGCGCAACTGCCGGAACCCGGTGCGTTCCAGCTCGGCGACCACCGCGACCCGGTGGGCGTCCACGTCGGCCACCACCTCCCGGGCCCCCTCGGCCACCAACGCCGCGACCGAGTCGGCAAGCAACTCGCCCCGCGCCGCCCCGTCCAGCAGGCCGAGGTAGCCGAGCTGTGGAGAACAGGCGTCCCCGGTCGTCCCGGCGAGCCCGACCGGCTCCCCGTCGACCAGGGCGACCCGCCAGGTCGCGCCGGTCAGCCAGGCCCGTGGATCGGTGGCCAGATCCACCCCGGCCACCGCCCGGGCGACCTCCCGGCCGGTCAGCACGTCCGGCTCGGGGATCCGGGCGACGAGGGCGTCGACCTCGCTGCCGTCGACGGCCGGGCGGACGGCGTAGCGGCCGGCGGACGCCGGCAGTGGGGTGCCCGCCCACGAGCAGCGAAGTCGCTCGCCCCGCTCGACCAGCCCGGCGAGTCGGGCCGCCGCCAGCGGTGCCCGGACCACGGCGAGCACCTCCGGCCGCCGCCGCCAGTGCGCGGGCAGCCCGGCGTGATAGGGGTACGGGCCACCGAGCGCATCGTGGGCCGCCCGCAGCAGCGCGGCACCCACCTCAGGTTCGGCGGTCAGGTCGAAGCGGTCCAGCCATGGTGCACCGACGGCCCCGGGCGGCAGGAGCCACGCGGCCCGACCGACCACCCGGCCGCCCCGCAGGGCGATCCAGGTGCGCTCGGGCCGGTAGCCACCCCCGGCGACACCGTCGGCGTAACCGACCTTGCGCAGTTGGGGCAGCGGGTCGGGCATGGACTCGAACAGATCTTCCTCGCCCGCGACGAGCGGGCGGATGACCAGGTCGGTCATGGGGAATCCTCCGGAAGGCGAACGCCCCGGTCAGATCCGCGTGGACGCCGGGACGCGGAGGGGGCGCAGAACATCGGACATCGTTCTGACCTCCTTCCGGCTCGACGGCGTGCCGCAGAACGTACCCAACGTGCCGGCACGGTCGCAACACCGCTGTCACGCTGATCGCCTGTCGGGAGCCATCCAGGGCTGACGCCGTGTTCTACGGTGGACGGTGCCGCAGGGCCGCGAGGACCGGAGGCGGTACGGATCGCCGAGCATCGTTGGGGAGAGATGAGCGCTCATCCGCACCCGGACGCAGAACCGGAACTCCCGTTCTCCTGGCTTGCCGACGCCCCGCTGTTCATCGACCGGGACCAGGTGTCAGCGTTCTACGACGCGGTGGTCATGCCCGAACACGAGACCGGCAAGATCACTCTGTCGACCAGGGACATCCGGGTGTCGAGGAGCAGCACCAGCGGAAAGCTGGGAGCCCGCATCGGAACCAGGGACCTGTTGGCCTCCCTCTTCCCGTTCCTCGATGCTCACGTCGCCTTGGAGGGGACGCACGGTCGCGAGAAGTCGACGCAGGCCGAGCAGGGAGACTCGATCGAGCTTCACCCGATCAGGAACCCGCACCGGCAACTCCTCCAACTCGCCCTGCACTATGCGGCCCATCTACCCGACAGGGTGACATTCGCCCAGGACGAGAGCTGGCTGGACGACCTCGACCGGAGCTTCATCAGAGACAGCCCCCGGGCACTCGTCTTCGTCGATCTTCCCGCCGGGCAGGCGATCATTCCGCTGGCCGCCGAACTGGCGACCGGAAGAGTGGTTGCGATCTTCGACGACCTGGTGGCCGAGATCTCCCGCACCGTCCGTACGCTGCCGCCGCACTACCCGGCGACCGAGGAACCTGCGACGAAGCGCGAGTACTGGCGCTGGTTCTCGGACAACTACAGCGCCATCGCCGCGATGAACGTGCTCGAACGGGGCATCGGCGACGGCGGCCCGGCCCAGTGGGTGGATTACCGGGTCCACCTCAACGACAGGTCGCTCCAACTCTCCCTGCGGGGTCGGCGCAACTTCGAGACAGGAATCTACGCGTACTCGATGATCCGCCGTGGCAACCAGCACGGGCTGCGGATCGTGGGCACTCTGAAGTCCGGCCCCGGGCTCAACGTCCTCGCCGTCTTCGAGAAGTGAGGAAGGGTCAGGCCGGGACGAAGCGGGCCGCGTCGGCGACCACGTACCCGTCGGTGCCCTCGGTGCGGATCAGCACGCTGCCGGCCGTACCCGCCGGGAACTGGTACGTCCCCAGCGACACCCACTGCCCGCCCGACGTGCGCTGGTCGACCACCCGGGTGGTCACCCCACCGCCGTGCACCACGTCGACCGGGACGGTGCCGGCCCGGTTCGGGTCAGCCGTCCAGCGCAGGTGGACCGCCCAACTCCCGGCCGTCGGCAGGGCCGGGGTGAACCGCAGCCGGTTGACGCCCTTGCCGGTGTTGCCGTCGTGCTCGTAGTCCGACCCCCAGTAGCCGCCGATCGCGGTGCTGCCCACCCAGACGCCGGCCCGGGTGACCCCGGCCGACCGGTTGTCCACCACGACCTCGCCGTCGACGGTGGGCGGCCAGGCGAGGATCTGCCCGTCGGCGCGCAGCCGGGCCTGGAGGGCCGCCACGTCCACCTGCTGCACCGGCACGCCCGCGTCGAGCGCCAGCTTCGCCGCCGTGGCCGCCGACTGGGCGAGGATCATGAAGACCGGTTCCATCCGGATCGACCCGTACGCGATGTGGGTGGCCGACAGGCAGACCGGCACGAACAGGTTGGCGCACTGCCCGGCGGCGGGCACGACCGACCGGTAGCTGACCGGGTACGGGCCGGGCACCCCGACCTGCACGTCGCCCTCGTTCTTCACGAACCCGTCGACCACCACCCGCTGGCAGTTGTGCGAGTCCATGGTGTAGCTGGCCAACCCGACCGAGTCGGCGGCCCGCACGGTGCCCCGGCAGTCCCGCTCGGTCATCACGTACGCCGAGACCATCCGGCGGGCCTCGCGGACGTAGAGCTGCGGGGGCCAGTTGCCGGTGGCGGTGAACTCGTCGGCGGCCAGGCCCCAGCCGGCGACCCCGGACCGTACCGACGCCGGCAGCCGGGGGTCGTTGGCCAGGAACCACATCAGCCCTTGCTGGTACGTCAGGTGGTCGGCGGTCAGGCTGTCCCGCTGCGCCCGGGTCGCCGTCGGGTAGGTGTGGTTCGCGGCGATGAAGTCGGTGGAGAACGCCCCGGTGTTGTTCGAGTCGGTCTTGCCGCCGCCGACGCTCTGGGTGGTGAAGAACGGCCCGGTGTAGCCGGCCTGCACGTACCGCAGCAGCAGTTCGTAGTCGGCCGGGTCGTAGCCGGCCGGCCGCGGGAACGGGACCCGGTCGGCGGCCCGGGTCAGACACATCCGGAAGTTGTACGCCTGGATCCGCTCGTCGCCGGTGCCGTTGCGCGCGACCGGGGCGGCGGAGATGCCGGGAAGCAGCCCGCTGGCCGGGTCACCCGGCACCACGTACGGGTCGACCGGCCTGGTGAACTGGTGTTCCCCGCGCAACTGCACCCCGTTGATGGTCTCGCCGTACGCGGTGTTGGCCTCCCGGCCGACGGTGTACGACACCCCGGCGGCGGCCATCAGGTCACCCTCGTACGTCGCGTCGACGAACATCGGGCCGGTGAAGAGCTGCCCGTGTTCGGTGACCAGCCCGGTGATCCGGTCGCCGGCCCGCGTGACCGTGGCCAGCGGGGCGTCCAGGTAGACCGGGACCGCGTGCTCGGTGAGCAGGTCGTCGAGGACCCCGGCGGCCACGTGCGGCTCGAATACCAGCCGCATCGGCGAGTCGGGGGTGACCGGGGTGCCGTGGTAGCGGGCGTACACCCGGCGGTAGAACTCCCCGGCGAGACCACCGATGGCGGCGCTGGTCCCGCTGTCGGTGTAGCCGAGCCCGCCGGTGGTGAGCCCGCCGACGTGGCGGCCCGGTTCGACGATCACGGCGGTGCCGCCGAGCCGGCGCATCTGCACGGCGGCCATGATGCCGGCCGAGGTCGCGCCGTAGACCACCAGGTCGACGGTGACGGTGCCGGCGGCCAGGGCGGGCAGGCCGAGACCGGTGCCGGCGGCGACGACGAGGGTGGCCCCGCCGAGGCGGAACAGGTGCCGGCGGGTGAACGCGGACGACATCACGGCTGCCCTTCGAACGAGGGGAAGGAGCGCGCCGCCGCACCCGGAACGCATCGACCCTCGCTGATCGCGTCGGGGACTGTCAAGGGGTGACCCGCCCCGCGCCGGCCGGGAGGTCGCCGGCCGGCGCGCAGGGGCGACCCGTCGGTCAGCCCGCCGGGGCCCCGGTCGCGTCGTCGACCAGGTCGTTGACGCAGCGCAGCACCGGCCGGGTGGTCAACGCCGCCGGGTCCAGCGGCGTACCGGAACGCACCGTGAACGTGACCGACTCCCCCGGCAGCAGGGTGACCAGCGCGGTGTCCACCTCGGCGGCCGGATCGAGCCGGTCCGGGAAGAGCGTCAGGTCGCGCAGCACGGTCCGCGCGGTGACCCGGACCCGCTGACCGCCGTCGACCGCCTCCACCGTCGCGTCGAAGCGGGCCGTCGGCCAGTGCGCGTCCCGGTCCTCGGCGAAGAACCACAGGGCCCGTTCGGCGGTGTCCCCGGCCTCGGCGACCAGCAGCTCCCGGCGTTCCTCCTCGGCCACGGCCAAATCCGCCGGCAGCGGCACCGTCACCGCCGCGTACGCGGGCACGTCGAGCGGGTACGACGTCTTCGCCCTCGGCTCGCCGGTCAACGTCGACCGGGTCACCGTCAGCGGGGTCCGCCACGGGGTGCCGGTCTCGTTCACCGCGACCAGCACCAGCCCGCCGTCTCGGGGTTGGACGGTGAGCAGCCGGTCGGCGTACGCCCGGCGCAGCGCGTACCACAGGGGTTTGCGGCGGCCGTCGCCGTCGACGGCCGACCAGGAGGTGACCGGCCAGCAGTCGTTGAGCTGCCAGACGATGGTGCCGGAGCAGACGTCCCGGTGCGACCGGAAGTGTTCCACCCCCAGCTGGATGGCCCGCGCCTGGTTGAGCTGGGTCAGGTAGTGCCAGTCGTCGAAATCCGCCGGGGCGGGCAGGTGCGCGTCGAGCCCGCGTCGCAGCTTGGCGTCCCCGTCGGCGGCCTTCTGGTGGTGGGCCATCCCCGGCGAGTCGGGCGCGAGCGGATCGTCGGACAACGCCCGGCGCAGCGTCGCGTACGCCGGGGGCGCCTGGTAGCCGAACTCGGCGACGAACCGGGGGACGTACTCGCGGTACCTCGTGTAGTCGTCGGTGTTCCAGACGTCCCAGATGTGTGTGGTGCCGTGCGCCGGGTCGTTGGGGTGGATGTCCTCGACACCCGACCACGGGCTGCCCGGCCAGTACGGGCGGGTCGGGTCCAGCTCGTCGACCACCCGGGGCAGCAGGTCGAGGTAGAAGCCCCGGCCCCAGGTACGCCCGGCCAGCGGCTCCTGCCAGTCCCAGTCGTGCCAGCCCCAGATGTTCTCGTTGTTGCCGGTCCACAGCACCAGCGACGGGTGCCCGGCCAGCCGGGTCACCTGCTCCCGCGCCTCCGCCTCGACCTCGCCGCCGAACGGCTCCTCCTCCGGGTACGCCGCACAGGCGAACAGGAAGTCCTGCTGGACCAGCAGGCCGTGCTCGTCGGCGAGGGAGTAGAAGTCGGTCGACTCGTACCGGCCACCGCCCCAGACCCGCAGCAGGTTGACGTTGGCGTCGGCGGCCTGGGCGAACCGGTGGGCCAGCCGGTCGCGGGTGATCCGGGTGGGGAACGCGTCGTCGGGGATCCAGTTGACCCCCCGGACCAGCACCGGCACGTCGTTGACGTGCAGGGTGAACGGGGTGCCGTGGGCGTCGGGGGTGGTGTCCAGGCGTACCGAGCGGAACCCGATCCGCTGTGACCAGGTGTCCAGCGGTCGGCCGTCGGCCGTCGCCAGGGTCACCGTCAGCGGGTGCAGCGGCTGTGCACCGTACCCCCGGGGCCACCACAACTCGGGGTCGACGACGGTGAGGGTCAGCACGGCCGTGCGCTGCCCGGCGGCGACGGTCGCCTCGCCGGTCACCCCGGCGACCTCGGCGCGGACGGTCAGCGGCACGTCGGCCACCCGCTCGACCTCGACGTGCAGCTCGACCCGGCCCTGCCCGTCGACGACCGTCACCAGTGGACGGACGGTGCCGAGCCGGGCGGTGGACCAGGCGTGCAACCCGATCTCCTGCCAGATCCCGGCGGTGACCAGCGTCGGCCCCCAGTCCCAGCCGAAGTTGCAGGCCATCTTGCGGATGAACGGGAACGGCTCCGGGTAGGCGTTGGGCCGGTCACCGAGCCGGTCCCGCTGCGCCTCGGCGTACCGGTACGCCGAGGCGAACCGGACGGCGAGGGTGTTCTCCCCCGGCCGCAGCGCCGGGGCCACGTCGAACCGGTACGACCGGTGCATGTTCGCGGTGCGGCCGACCTCGACGCCGTTGAGCGTGATCGTGGCGACCGTGTCCAGCCCGGCGCAGACCAGCTCGACCCGGTCGTCGTCGCCGGGCCGGTGCACGAACGTGGTCGCGTACTCCCAGTCGGTGTGGCCGATCCAGGCAAGCGTCGTCTCGTTGGCGTCGAGGTAGGGGTCGTCGATCAGGCCGGCGGCGAGCAGGTCGGTGTGCACGCAACCCGGCACGGTGGCCGGCACCGACCGGCCGGCGACGGCGTCGGGCACCTGCGGCCCGGACACCGCACGCAACTGCCATCCCTCGTGCAACGCCTGACGGTTCACGACTTCACCGCGCCTTCCATGATTCCCCGGACGATCTGCCGGCCGCCGATGAAGAGCATCACCAGCAGCGGGACCGTGGCGATGAACGCCCCCGCGAGCACCCGACGGTAGATGACGTAGTTGCCGCTCGCCAGATCGGAGACGGCCACCATCGAGGTCGGATAGTCGGTGCCGCTGAGCGTGATCAGCGGCCACTGGAAGTCGTTCCAGGTGGCCACGAAGGTGAGCAGGCCCAGCACCGCCAGGGCCGGGCGGATCGCCGGCAGCGCGATGCTGCGGTAGATCCGCATGGTGGTCGCCCCGTCGACCCGGGCCGACTCGACCAGCTCGTCGGGGACGCTGTTGACGATGAACTGCCGCATGTAGAACACCCCGAACGCGGTGACCAGGCCCGGCGCGATCACCGCCAGCAGGGTGCCGTTCCAGCCGAGCCGGCCCATCACGATGTAGAGCGCGACGATGCCGAGCTGGTTGGGCACGGTGAGGGTGAGCACGACGAGCAGCATCAGCGCGTTGCTGCCCCGGAACCGCAGCTTGGCGAAGGCGAACCCGGCCAGCGAGCAGAAGAACAGCACCGAGGCGGTCACCACGGTCGACACGATGACGCTGTTGACCAGGGAGGCGGCGAAGTAGACGTCCTGGAGGGAGAAGACCTCCTCCAGGTTGGCCAGGAACCGGTCGCCGGGCACTACCGCCGGGGGCAGCTTCGCCAGCGCCTCGTCGTCGCTGGTGGCGATGACGAACATCCAGTACAGCGGGAACGCGGCGAACAGGAAGGTCAACGACAGCAGCAGGTACGTGCCGAGGCCGGCGGGGGTGTCCTGCGGCGCGCGACCCAGCAGGGCGGGCCGGTGCCGTCTGCGGACCGGCGCGGTGGGTCGCGGCGGGGCGACGGCGCTCACCGGCGACCACCCGACAGGCGGTTGGTGAGCAGGGTGTTGAGGCCGGTGACCAGCAGGATGATCAGGAACAGCGCCCAGGACATGGCGGCGGCGTAGCCGAGGTTGAGGTCCTTCCAGCCGACCTTGTAGATGAGCTGGGCGATGGTCTGCCACTCGCCGTTCGGCCCGCCGGTGGCTGCCTGCGCGTTGAGGTCGAACAGCATCGGCTCGGTGAACAGTTGCAGCCCGCCGATGGTGGACAGCACCACCGTGAACACGATCACCGGCTGGATCATCGGCACGGTGATCCGCCAGAGCTGCCGCCACGGGCCGGCCCCGTCGATCGCCGACGCCTCGTAGACGTCGCGCGGGATGGACTGCATGGCGGCCAGGTAGAGCAGGGCGTTGTAGCCGATCCACTTCCAGTTGACCATCGTGGCGATGGCGATCCAGGCGTGCGGCTTGTCGGCCCGCCAGTCGATCGCCGCGTCCCCCGTCCCGCCGATGCCCACCTCGGCGAGCAGCCAGTTCGCCATCCCGAAACTGCGGGAGAAGAAGACGCTGAACACCATCGTCGAGGCCACGATCGGGGTGACGTACGGCAGCAGCACCCCGACCCGCCACCAGGTCTGCGCCCGCAGTTTGCGGTTGAGCAGCGAGGCGACCACCAGCGCCAGCAGCAGTTGCGGCACCGAGGAGAGCAGGAAGATGCCGAACGTGTTGTAGAGCGCGTTCCAGAAATCCTCGTCGCCGAACAGCCGGGTGAAGTTCGCGAACCCGGCCCAGTAGGGCAGGGTGGGGTCGTCGAGCCGGTAGTTGCGCAGCGCGACGACCCCGTTGAACAGCAGCGGGAAGAGCCCGAAGACGCCGAACAGCAGGAAGAACGGCGCGACCATCAGGTAGGGCAGGTAGCGCAGGTCGAACCGGTACAGCCGGTCACGCCAGCCGGGCGACCGGTCGCCGGCCCCGGAGGCGGCACGCTCCGGACCGGTGCGGTGACTCGACGGCGGCACGGCACGGGTGGTGGACACGGGGCACCCTCCAGGGCCGGGGACGGTACGGGGGCGGGCGGCGTACGGTCAGGAGGTGCGGGCCTTCTCCGCCTCCTTGACCGCCTCGGCCCAGGCGGCATCCGGCTTCAGCGTCCCGTTCTGCACCCGGTTGATGACGTTCTCCACGGCCACCCGGGTCGGGCCGTTCCGCTTGCCCAGGTACTGCGGGGTCAGCCCCTGCGCCATCTTCGGGAAGATCTGCCCGACCGGCGCGTCGTGGAAGAACGGGTTCTTGAACTCGGCGATCGCCGGGTCGGCGTAGAGCGCCGGCTGCGAGGGCAGGTTGCCGACCTTCTTGAAGATCTCGATCTGCTGCTCCGGCTGGACCAGCCACTCCAGCAGCTCGTACGCCTCGTCGACGTGCCTGCCCTGCTTGGGGATGGTGAGGAACGAGCCGCCCCAGTTGCCGCCGCCACCGGGCACCGCGGCGATGTCCCACTTACCCTGGGTGCCGGGCGCGGTGTCCTTGATGTGGCCGAGCATCCACGCCGGGCAGGCGAGGACGGCGAACGAGCCGGCGGTGAAGCCCTTGTCCCAGTCGGCCTGGAAGCTGGCCAGGTTGGCCGAGAGACCGGCCTGGACCGCCCTGATCGTGTAGTCGAAGGCGACCTTGGGACCCTGCTCCATCTGGAGCTGTTCCTGTTCGTCGTAGAAGCCGACGGGCTGCTGGCCCAGGATCGGGTTGAACAGGTTGGTGCCGGAGTCGAGGAACTTCTTCTTCGTCCGGCCGGTGTAGTCCTGGCCGACCTGGATGAACCTGTCCCAGGTGGGCCAGAGGGCGGAGACCTGGTCGCGGTCGGTGGGCAGCCCGGCGGCGGCGAACAGGTCGGTGCGGTAGCACATGGCGAGGCCGCCGACGTCCGTGCCGAGGCCGATCTGGGTCTTGCCGTCGGCCGACAGCGACTGCTTCCACTTCCACGGCAGGTACTTGCTCTCGTACGAGCCGGCGCCCTTGTCGAGCAGGTTGACGAACTTGTCGGACTGGCTGCGGAACTGGACCATGAAGCCTTCGTCGATGGCGGCGATGTCGGCCGCTCCGGAGCCGGCGACGAGTTTCTTCTGGAGATCCTCGTGTTGGGCGTTGTACTCGCCCGAGTTGAGTTGGATCTTGATGTTGGGGTGGTCGGCCTCGTAGCGGGTCTTGAGGTCCTGGAGACCGAAGTCGCCCCAGAAATTGATCTTCAGGGTGACCTGGCCGCCGCCGTCCGAGCCGGTGGTGCTCCTACCGCTGCACGCCGCGACCAGCGTCAGGCTGACGGCACCGACCGCCGCCGCGCGGGCCCAGCGGGTCCAGGACCGTGTCATCTCATCCTCCGCGCACGCTTGTGGAACGCTCCACACATCGAGGAACGTCGACTGAACCGGATAAGTCAGGCCACCGTACGACCCACCCCGGGCACTGTCAACGGCCGGTTAACAGCGCCCTTGGCCGGTAACGGGATCCGCCCTCAACGCCCTGCCGACGCGCTCAGCGGGCCCTTCCAGCAGGCGGAAGGGACGCACCCCGCCCGGCGCGAACGGCACACTTAACCGAGCAAGCGAACCAGCCGCCCACGTCGATCGGGACCGGCCACGGCCGGGGACGACCGCCCGACCGGGCACCGGTAGCGTGAGGACCGCCGGCGACCCCGGCCCGAGAACGGCCTGCCCAGGCCGCGAGAAGTGGAGGAAACCGCCGGTGAAGCGGCCGACCATCGCCGACGTCGCCCGACGCGCCGGAGTGTCCAAGGGCGCGGTGTCGTACGCGCTCAACGGGCAGCCGGGCGTCTCGGAAGCCACCCGGCAACGCATCCTGGCGATCGCCACCGAGATCGGATTCAGCCCGAGCAGCGCCGCCCGCGCGCTCTCCGGCGCCACCGCCAACGCCGTCGGCCTGGCCCTGTGCCGACCGGCCCGGATACTCGGCATCGAACCGTTCTTCATGGAGCTGATCAGCGGCGTCGAAGCCGAACTCTCCGCCCGGTCGTACGCGCTGACCCTGCAGGTGGTGGCCGACCAGGAGGCGGAGATCGCGGTCTACCGCCGGTGGTGGGCCGAACGGCGGGTCGACGGGGTCCTCGTCTGCGACCTGCGGACCGACGACATCCGGGTGCCCGCCCTGGAGGAGCTGCAACTGCCCGCCGTGGTGATCGGCGGGCCGAGGCACACCGGCACGCTGGCCCACGTCTGGTCGGACGACGCGGCGGCGCTCGCCGAGGCGGTGGAGTACCTGGTCGCCCTCGGCCACCGCAAGATCGCCCGGATCGGCGGGCTGCCGTCGCTGCTGCACACCGAGATCCGTACCGACGCCTTCGCCGAGGTGTGCGGCCGGCTCGGGCTCACCGACGCGGCGACCGTGTGGTCGGACTACACCGGCGAGGAGGGGGCGCGCGCCACCCGGCGGCTGCTCAGCTCCGCCCGACGCCCCACCGCGGTGATCTACGACAACGACGTGATGGCGATCGCCGGGCTCGCCGTGGCCCAGGAGATGGGCCTCGGCGTCCCCACCGACCTGTCCATCGTGGCCTGGGACGACTCCCCGCTCTGCCAACTGGTGCACCCGCCGCTGACCGCGCTCGGCCGGGACATCCCCGCCTACGGCGCGCACGCCGCCCGGCAGTTGCTCGCCGTCATCGCCGGTGAACCGGTGAGCGGGCTCCAGGACGAGACGGCGCACCTGACCCCGCGGGGCAGCACCGCACCGCCCCGGGTGAGGTGAACCGGTTCATCCCGACCCGACCTGACCGTCAGCGGGACGTCGTCGGAAACTCCGCGAAGTACGCCTCGACCCGCTCGGCGGTGGCCGGACGCGCCAACGCGAACCCCTGCCCGTACCGGCAGCCGGCCCGGGTGGCCCGCGCCACGTCCGGCTCCGACTCCAGCTCGGCCATCACCACGGTCACCCCCAACCGCTCCCCCAACCCCACCACCACGTCGATCAACGGGCGGGCATCCTCGTCCGGGTCGACCGGTCGGGGCTGCACCTTCAACAGGTCGATCGGCAGCCGACGCAGCTGGGCCAGGGAGGCGTGCTCCGCCCGGAAGCTGTCCAACGCGGTGCGTACCCCCAGCGACCGCAGGCCGGCCAGCCGGGCGACCACCGTGGGCAGGTCGGCCCCGAGCCGCGACTCGGCGATCTCCAGGACCAGCCGCTCCGCCGGGACGCCGTGCCCGGCCAGCACCGCCGCCACCCGGGGCACCAGATCCGGCGCCAACAGCTCGGCGAGGGTGACGTTGACCGCCAGCCACAGCTCCCGACCGCCGACCGACCAGTCGGCGAGCTGCCGGCAGGCCCGGTCGAGCACCCACCGGCCCAGCTCCCCCAGCAGACCGAGATCCTCGGCGACCGGCAGGAACTCGGCCGGCAGCACGGTGCCCAGCACCGGGCTGCGCCAGCGCAGCAACGCCTCGATGCCGGCCGGTCGGCGGTCGGCCAGCGCCAGCACCGGCTGGTAGACCAGGTCCAGCTCGCCCCGGTCCGCCGCCCCGGGCAGCTCCCGTTCCAGGTCCAGCCGGCGGACCAGCTCCTCCTCCAGGCAGGCGTCGTACCACTCGACCCGGTTGCGGCCGAGCTGGACGGCCCGGCGACGCGCCAGGTCGGCCTGGCGCACCGCGTCCTGCGGCGACGTCGCCGCCAGCTCGGTCAGGCCCACACCGACCCGGAGCCGGGCCATCCCGGTCGGCACCGGGCACGGCTCGGTCAACGCGGCCAGCAGCCGCTCGCCCAACGCGTACGCCGGGACCGGGCCGGCGTCGGTGACCACCGCGAACTCCTCCCCGGACAACCGGGCGACCAGGTCCCGGGGGCCGACCACGTCGCGCAGCCGGCGGGCGGTGGCGGCCAGGAGCGGGTCCGGGCCGGCGGCGTCCCGGGCCGGGCCGAGCCCGTGCACGTCGAGCAGGAGCAGCGCGCCGGGGGTGCCGCCCCGTTCGTCGAGCACCCGCAGCAGCTCCCGCCGGGTGGACAGACCGGTGAGCGGGTCGGTGGCCGCGCCCCGGGGCCGCCCACGCTCCGGCCGGCGACGGTCACCGACGTCGCGGACGTGCAGCACCACCGCGGCCACCTCCGGCACGGTCCGCTGGTCGCTCACCGTCGACTCGGTCTCCCGCCAGCCGCCGTCACCGGTCCGCATCCGGGCCACCAGCAGCGGCGCGACGGCATCGCCAGGCAGCGGCGCGGCGGCGTTGCCCGGCCGCCCGGCCAGCCGGGTCAGGACGCCCGGCGCATCGTCCGGATGCAGCAGGTCGGCCAGCGGCCGCCCGCACACCGCCTCCTGACGCAGCCCGAACCAGCGTTCCCCGGCCGCCGAGAGCCAGCGCACCCGCAACTCGTCGTCGAGGACGAGGACCAGGTCACGACCGCCGGCGACCAGCGTGCGGAAGTACGCCTCGCGGGCGGCCAGCCGCCCGGCCCACCGCCGCTGGTCGGTGATGGAGATGAACTCCCGGGCCACCAGCGGCGGGATCACCGCCAGCCCCAGCAGGACGGCGGTCGGGGTGAAGCCGCCGACGAACGCCAGATGGCCGGCCGCCGCCACGGTCGCCACCGCCGCCGGTGCGGTCACCCGGGGCCAGGCCGGCGACGGGCCGGTCGGCACCGCCGGGTCGCCCGCCGCGGCCCGGGTCATCCCGGCAGCCGTCAGCAGCGCCCCGCCGACCAGCAGCGGCACCGCGGTCAGCAGGGCCACCGCGGGGGCCCGGTAGGCCAGCAGCACCACCAGGTCGGCCAGGCCGAGCAGGACGGCTGCCACGCCGAGCCGGCACCGGGCCGTGCCGGGGTAGTGCCGGTCCAGCGCGCCCACCAGCAGCCCGGCCAGGACAACCGCGCCCGCGACGGTGACCGCCCGGACCACCGGGGGCACCGGGCCGGGCGGGACCAGCACCCAGCCGGCGAAGAGCAGGGCGGCGCCGAGACCGAGGATGTCGACGCCACGCCGCCACCGGGTCCGGGGCGTCAGCCGGGAGTGGCCGGGCAGCAGGAGCAGGCCGAGCGCGTAGCCGAGCGTGGCCGCGCCGAGCCCGACCGCCGCGACCTCGGCCCGGTGGAACGCCGGTGCCAGCGGTAGCACCGCCACGGTCGCCCCGACCACGGCCGCCGCGACGGTGAGCAGGACGGCGGCCCGGCGACGCCGGACGCGACGGTCCCGCCCGTCGCCGGCGGTGAGGCGGAGCAGCCGGGCGGCGGCCACGGCACAGCCGCCCGCGCCGGCCATCGTGGTGGCGGCCAGCGGCGCGACGGCGTCGACCAGGGCGGCGACGACGAGGAGGAACGCGACCAGCAGGGTCAGCACCACGGGTGCGGACGGTGGGCGGCGGAGGGGGCGGGTGACGGTCACGGCGGTCACCTTCGTGAGGGGGACACGGCGCGGTGCGGCGGAGGGTTAGCGGTTCAACGAGGCACCACCCTCCCGGTTATGCCCTCCGGTCGTGACCTACATCACCGGATAGCACCGGTCGCGGCCGGTCCGCCGCCCGCCCGGTGCCGCCCCGGCCCCGGGTGGAATCATCGGGGGGTGAGTCGCGCCGACACCATCCGCTTCCGGCACAACCAGGCCATCCTGGTCGCGGCCGTCATCGCCACCATCGGCGCGCTGCCCCTGGCCGCCGCCCGGTGGTACCTGCTGCCGGTGCTGCTGGTCCCGCTGACCGTCGCGGTCTGGGCCTGGCGCTCCGGCACCGACGCCGACCCGCGCGGGCTGCGGCTGCGGGCGCTCGCCGGGGGCCGGCGCATCCCCTGGGAGCAGGTCGTCGAGCTGGCCACCGACCCGCGCGGCCGGGCCGTCGTCCGGCTCACCGACGGACACCAGCTGCCACTGCCCGCCGTCCGGGGCATCGACCTGCCCCGGCTGGTCGCGGTCACCGGGCAGGCCCTACCGGAAGCGCGCTGAGCCGGGGCACCCCACCGGTCGCCCCCGCCCGGGTCAGTAGCCGTCGACCACCGTGTTGACCAGCGATGATCCGGTGACGAACCGGCGCACCTGCTCCCCCACCAGCCGGTACGCCCGGGGCAGCAGCCCGCGTACCGAACCGGCCACGTGCGGGGTGAGCAGCACGTTCGGCAGCTCCCAGAGCGGATGGTCGGCCGGCAGCGGCTCCGGGTCGGTCACGTCCAACGCCGCCCGCAGCCGCCCCGACGCCAGCTCCTCGACCAGCGCCGCCGTGTCCGCCACCGGGCCCCGGGCGGCGTTGACCAGCAGCGCCCCGTCCGGCATGGCAGCCAGGAACGCGGCGTCGACCAGCCCCCGGGTGGCATCGGTCAGCGGCACCAGCAGCACCACCACGTCGGCCTCCGGCAGCAGGCGCGGCAGCTCGGTCACCGCGTGCACCCCCTCGTCCGGCCGGGCGGTCCGGGCGACCAGGGTGAAGGTGACGTCGAACGGGGCAAGCCGGGCCCGGACCGCCGCGCCGATCGACCCGGCCCCCACGATCAGCACCCGCTTACCGGTCAGCTCGTCGGTCGGCGCGACCCGGTCGTACGCCCACTCCCGGCGGACCTGGGCGCGGGCCAGCTCGGGAAAACCGCGTAGCTGGGCGAGGATCGCGGTGACCACCCACTCGGCGGTACCGGCGTCGTGCACCCCCCGGGCGTCGCAGAGGGTGACCCCGGCGGGCACCCGGCCCGTCCAGGCGTCCGCCCCGGCGGAGAGCAGCTGCACCACCGCCACGTCGGGCAGCCGGTCCAGCATCGCCGTGGTGTCCACCCCCGCCAGGAACGGCGGCACCCAGAACCGGACGTCGGCCGGGTCGCCTGGCGGATTCGCGGGGTCGGTCCACGGCTGTACCGTGACACCGGCCGGGACGGCACCGAGCAGCTCGACCCCTTCGGGGTGCGGAATCCATACCTTCACGCGTGCCGACGATAGCCCTCCGGCGGGCGGGGGCTGCCGACGGGCCGGGGGACGACGCCGTACCGGGCGACGACGCCCACGGCCACGGGTGACGGTCGGGCGGGACGGGTATAACCGGGGATCGGAACGCCGAACGGTGTCCTCCCCATCACGGCAGACAGGTGGTCGATGACCGAGCGCACCGCAGGGCCGGACCCGGACATCGCCGCGCTGGCCGATCCGGCCCGACTGCGGTCGCTGACCGAGACCGGCCTGGACGCCACACCGGACGAGGCGTTCGACCGGTTCGCCCGGCTGGTCAGCGACCTGCTCGACGTGCCGGTGGCGCTGGTCTCGCTGGTCACCGAGACCCGGCAGTTCTTCCCCGGCGCGGTCGGGCTGCCCGAGCCGTGGGCCGCCCGCCGGCAGACCCCGCTGAGCCACTCGTTCTGCCAGCACGTGATCGACACCGAGATCCCGCTGGTGCTGCCGGACGCCCGGCTCTACCCCCGGGTGCGGGACAACCTGGCCGTGCCGGAGCTGGGCGTCGTCGCGTACGCCGGGATGCCGCTGACCGACCTGGACGGCCGGGTGCTCGGCTCGCTGTGCGCGATCGACAGCAAGCCCCGGGCCTGGACGAAGGCGCAGCTACGGACGCTTGCCGACCTGGCGGCGGCCTGCTCCTCGGAGCTGCGGCTGCGGATCGCGCTGGACGCGGCCGAGGCGGCCCGCCGGCTGGTCGAGCAGGCACACGAGCGGCTGAACCTGCTCGCCTCGCTCAGCGAGGAGCTGACCGGCACGCTCGACGTGGAGACGGCGGTGGGGCGGCTGGCCGACGCGGTGGTGCCCCGGCTGGCCGACTGGGCGATGGTGACCCTGATCGACCAGGGCGGCGCGCCCCGCTGGGTGACCGCCGTGCACCGCGACCCGGCCCGCGCCGCCGACATCACCCGGTTCGGCGAGGTCGCGCTGCGCCGGCTCGGCCCCGCCTCGGTCACCCGGACGGTGCTGCGGACGGGCCAGCCGGTGCTGCGCGGTGTGGCCGACCTGGACGAGGTCCGGCGGGCCAGCGACGCCCCGGAACTGGTGGACCTCGCCGAACGGCTGGGTTTCGCCTCGCACCTGACCGTCCCGGTGCCGGCCCCGGGCCGGGGGACGGTGATGGGCGCGGTGACCCTGGTCAACGGGCCCGGCCGGCGGGCCTTCGACGACGACGACCTGGGCACCGCGCTGGAGATCGGCCGCCGCGCCGGGCAGGCGGTCGGTAACGGCTGGATCCACGGCGAGCAGCGGCACGTCGCCGAGGTGCTGCAGCACAGCATGTTGCCGCAGTTGCCGCAGAGCCCGTGGGTGGAGCTGGCGGCCCGCTACCAGCCGGCCGCCGACCGGGTGGAGGTGGGCGGCGACTGGTACGACGCCTTCGTCCAGCCCGACGGCGACCTGGTGGCGGCGATCGGCGACGTCGCCGGCCACGACATCGAGGCCGCCGCGACCATGGGGCAGCTGCGCAACCTGGTGCGGGGCAACGCGTTCGGCCGGGACGACCCGGTCGAGGAGCTGATGCGGCGGTTGGACGCCACCATCTCGGGCCTGCGCATCCCGACCGCCGCCACGGCGGTGCTGGCCCGGCTGCGGCCGGTCCCGGGCGGGGTGGCGGTCACCTGGTGCAACGCCGGTCATCCCGCGCCGCTGCTGGTCACCGCCGACGGCACGGTACGGCTGCTCGACGGCCGGTGGGAGCCGCTGCTGGGGCTGACCCGGCCGACCCCGCGCACCGGGGCACGGGTGCTGCTCGCCCCCGGGGACACCCTGCTGCTCTACACCGACGGGCTGGTGGAGCGGCGGGACCAGTCGATCGACGAGGGGATGGCCCAGTTGTGCGCCCGGGTCGCCGCCGCCGGCACCCGCCCCGCCGCCGACCTGTGTGACCTGCTGCTCAGCACCGGTCACCGGCGCGAGGACGACGTGGCGCTGCTGGCCCTGCGGGCCCGCTGAGGCGGTCAGCGGCCGGTGCGCCGTCCCCGGTGGCCCGGCCGACCGGGATTCGCGGGCTAGGCTGGGGCGGGTGAGCGCCCGTCTCCCGTACCCCCGCACCGTCCGGGTCCGCGCGGCCCTGGCGGCCTCCGGTGCCGCGCTGCTGCTGAGCGGGTGCAGTTTCGGCCCGCCGGAGCCCGATCCGGCCGGTGAACCCCCCAACCTGCCGACCCCGTCGGCGT
The DNA here is from genome assembly GCF_016901255.1 of Micromonospora humida. Classification (NCBI taxonomy): domain Bacteria; kingdom Bacillati; phylum Actinomycetota; class Actinomycetes; order Micromonosporales; family Micromonosporaceae; genus Micromonospora; species Micromonospora humida. Next base: position 131,990 of record NZ_JAFEUC010000002.1, on the reverse strand, counting down.
CGGCGAACACCCCCGAGCAGCAGGTGGTGGCCACGGTGCTGGCGAAGGGCCTGCGGGTGCCGTGGGGCATCGCCTTCCTGCCCGACGGGGCGGCGCTGGTCACCGAGCGGGACAGCGGCAGGATCCTCAAGGTCGGGCCCGGGTCGGGGCCACAGGGGTTGACCGTCACCCCGGCGCAGACCGTGCCGGGGGTGGCCGCGTCCGGCGAGGCGGGCCTGCTCGGCATCGCCGTCTCCCCGGCGTACGCGCAGGACCGGACGGTCTTCGTCTACTACACCACCGAGCAGGACAACCGGGTGGCCCGGTTGACGCTGGGCGGCACCCCCACGCCGGTCCTGACGGGCATCCCGAAGTCCGGCAACCACAACGGCGGCGGGTTGGCGTTCGGCCCGGACGGGCAGCTCTACGTCAGCACCGGCGACGCCGGTGACCGGGGCGCCGCCCAGGACAAGGCCAGCCTGGCCGGCAAGATCCTGCGGATCACCCCGGACGGCAAGCCGGCGGCGGGTAACCCGTTCCCCGGCTCGCCGGTCTGGTCGCTGGGGCACCGTAACGTGCAGGGTCTGGCCTGGGACGCCGGGAAACGGATGTACGCCACCGAGTTCGGGCAGAACACCTGGGACGAGATCAACAAGATCGACAAGGGCGCGAACTACGGCTGGCCGACGGTGGAGGGGCAGGCCGGCGACGGCAGGTTCGTCGATCCGGTCGTGCAGTGGGGCACCGACGAGGCGTCCTGCTCGGGTCTGGCGGCCACGGGTCGGCTGCTGGCCGCCGCCTGCCTGCGCGGCGAGCGGATCTGGCTGGTGGAGCTGACCGACGCCGGCACGGTGCTCGGCGCGCCCCGGGAACTGCTCACCGAGAAGTACGGTCGGTTGCGGGCGGTAGCCGCCGCCCCGGACGGTTCGCTCTGGGTCTCCACCTCCAACCACGACGGGCGGGGTCAGCCGACCCCGGAGGACGACCGGCTGCTGCGACTGGTCTTCGCCGACGGCGGGGCCGGCCGGAGCTGACGACACGCCGACGGGCCGGACAGCCGGGCAGGTACCGGGCGGATCGGCCACCCGTCTGTCGGGTTTGCCAAGATCTTTCACGGGGCAGGTCAGAATCTCATCATGGGCGGTCAGGAGAACGAGCAACGCGGAGCCGGGGAGAGGGATCTCCCCGCCCGGCGTGAGCGACGCTGGCGGACCTGGTGGTCGGCCCTGCGGTCGACCCGGGCCCGACGGGCCGGCGTGGTGCTGGCGGTGCTGCTGGTCGCCCTGACCGGGACGGTCATCGGCGTATTCGCCGGTGGCCGGGTCAGTACCGACATCGGCCCGTTCCGCGCCGACCTGACCCTCGCCCCGGCGGTGCGGGGCGGCACCACCGTCGACATCCCCCCGCTGGGCGCGCTCCAGCTCGACAGCCACCAGGGCCCCACCCACCTGACGGTCGGGCTCGGCGCGCTGGACCAACGCAAGACCGAGGCGTTGATCGACGACCCGGCCAGCATCAGCCGGGCCAGCCAGTCGGCGGTGACCGACGTCCGCAACGGGGTGCTACGGCTCGGTCTGCGTACCCTCGGGGCGGCCGTGCTGGTCACCCTGCTGCTGGCCGCGCTGGTCTTCCGGGACACCCGGCGGACCGCCTGGGCCGGCGGGGTGGCCCTGGTGGTCACCGCCGGCAGCCTCGGCCTGGCGGCCGGCACCGTCCGCCCGCAGGCCATCGAGGAGCCCCGCTACGAGGGCCTGCTGGTCAACGCCCCGGCGATCGTCGGTGACGCGCGGCGGATCGCCAACGACTACAGCCGCTACGCCGAGCAGTTGCAGCGGCTGGTCGGCAACGTCAGCCAGCTCTACACCACCGTCTCGGCGCTGCCGGTGTACGAACCGGCGCCGGGCACCACCCGGGTGCTGCACGTGTCCGACATGCACCTCAACCCGACGGGCTGGCAGCTCATCCGCACCGTGGTCGAGCAGTTCGGCATCGACGTGGTGATCGACACCGGCGACCTGACCGACTGGGGCAGCGAACCCGAGGCGTCGTACGTCGGCTCGATCGGGCTGCTCAAGAAGCCGTACGTCTACATCCGGGGCAACCACGACTCACCCCGGACGGCGGCGGCGGTGGCCCGGCAACCGAACGCGGTCGTGCTGAACAACTCGACCACCACCGTCGCCGGCCTGACCATCGCCGGCATCGGCGACCCCCGGTTCACCCCGGACAAGGAGACCTCCCCGGCCGGCAGCGGGCTCACCGCGCAGGTCGCCAACCAGGTGATCGGGGCCGGCGAGACGCTCGCCACCACGGTCCGCGACTCGCCGCGACCGGTGAACATCGCGCTGGTGCACGATCCGGCCTCGGCCGGTCCGCTCTCGGGCACCTGCCCGCTGGTGCTGGCCGGGCACACCCACGCCCGGCAGATCTCGAAGCTGCCGCAGGTGGACGGCCAGCAGCCGACCCAGCTGATGGTGGAGGGCTCGACCGGTGGCGCCGGGCTGCGTGGCCTGGAGGGTGAGAAGCCGACTCCGCTGTCGATGTCGGTGCTCTACTTCGACCAGCAGAAGCTGCTCCAGGCCTACGACGACATCACCGTCGGCGGCACCGGGCAGGCCCAGGTGAACCTGGAACGGCACGTGATCCGCGATCCGGCGAAGGGCGCCGACGTCCCGGTCACCCCCACCCCGACCCGGGGCGGCTCGGAGTCCCCGTCACCCTCCGGGACCGGCCCGACCCCGACCTCGCCGACCCCCAGCCCGACCGGCTGATCCGCCTGCGGTCAGCGCAACGGCAGGACGGCCAGGGCGGCGGCGGGCAGGCGGCCCATGCGTGGCCGGCAGCGCAGAGCCGGCGGCCGTGGCTGCGCCTCGACCGTCGGGCCGGGACTCGCGGCTGCGCCCGCGTCACCCGGGCCAACCCTCCGCCCGACGTCACCGAAGGTGACCACCGCGCCGCACCCGCCTACCCACACTCGGAGACTTTGCTCTGCTGCCCTGACGGCGACAGTCACCTTGCGTTATGACACCGAAGCTCGACGCCACCGACAGTCATCGACATTTCCCCTGGCCAGCACCTTGTCGCCGCCATGGCAGCAGAGCAAAGGATACGTACCTGAGTCATGGGACCTGCCGCGTCGGACAACTGAGGGTGACCACAACCAGCATCAATCACGGAACTAACGGAGAGTGATCAGATCAGCGACGCGTTCCGCCGGTGGATGGCGGGGCACGACACCCGCCGGCACCGGGCAGAGCGTCACGCCCGCGCCAGCTCCGCGCATGGATGCGACAGGGAGGGAGAGGCGGCGCAGCGGTCAGCGCAACGACAGGGCGGCCAGGGCGGCGTTGACGATGCTGCCGGGAAGCAGGTCGTGCAGCTCGTACAGCTCGCGGACGCTGCCGGACTGGCCGAACTCGTCCACCCCCAGCGGCACCGCCGGCACCCCGAGCGCCGAGCCGAGCCAGGCCATCGCGTGCGAGGCGGCGTCGTGCACGGTCACCAGCGGGGCACGGTCCCCGAACGCCGCCCGCAACGCCCCCGGCACGCTCGGCACGGTCGCCGTACGCACGCCCTGGCGCAGGGTGCGCTGCCAGGCCCGGTAGAGCCGGTCCAGGCTGGTCACGTCGACCACGTGCGCGGCGATGCCCTCCTCGGCCAGCTCGGCGGCGGCGGCCAGCGTCTCCGGCAGCACCGCCCCGGAGGCGGCCAGGGTCACCACCGGCGCGTCGGCCAGCTGCGGGTACGCCTGGTGCGCGTCCACCAGCCGGTACGCCCCGGCGACCACCTGCCGGCGCAGCACCGCGTCGCCGAGGCGGGCCCGGGCCGCCTCGAACGGCGTCTGGTCCAGCGGGCGGGTGCTCAACCGGAAGTAGTACGCCCCGTCCTCGGTGGGCGCCGCGGTGGCGGCCGGCGCCGAGCCCTGCGCGATCTGCCCGAGCGCGTCGCAGAGCAGCCAGTCGAGGCTGGTGGCGTAGGCCGGTTCGCAGAAGGTGACGCCGGGCAGTTCCAGGCCGACGGAGGCGGTGATGGTGGACTGGTGGGCACCGCCCTCGGGGGCCAGGGTGACCCCCGACGGGGTGCCGGCCACCACGAACCGGGAACCCGAGTAGGTGCCGTAGAGGAACGCGTCCAGCCCGCGCAGCACGAACGGGTCGTAGACCGTGCCGACCGGCAGCAGCGGCTGCCCGGACAGGTCCCAGGACAGGCCGAGCTGGCCCAGCAGCAGGAACAGGTTCATCTCGGAGATGCCCAGCTCGATGTGCTGCCCGGCGGGGCTCTCCGTCCAGCGCAGCATCCGGTCCTGCGACCAGGACCGCCGCTCCGTCGGGGCGAACACCCCGGTCTTGTTGATGAACCCGGCCAGGTTGGTGGAGGTCGCCACGTCCGGCGCCGTGGTGACCAGGTAGGGCGCCACCTGCGGGTCCCGGGCCAGCTCCACCAGCACCCGGCCGAAGACCTCCTGGGTGGAGACCGGCTTGTGGGTGCGTACCCCGGTGGTCTCCGGGACGGTGACCCCCAGCGACCGGTGCCGGGGCGCGCGGGCCAGCGCCTCCCGGCGCGCGCCGGCCCGGATGCCGGCCGGGCTCGCCGGGTCGAGCCGGTCCCACTCCGTCGCGGCGGTCAGGCCGTGCTCCGCCCGCAGCGCGTCGACCTGCGCGGTGGACAGCAACGCCGAATGGTTGCGCGGGTTACCGGCGATCGGCAACCCCCACCCCTTGACGGTGTACGCGAAGACGACGCTGGGCCGGTCGGTCACCGCGTCGCACTGGGCGTACGCGTCGAGCATCGCCGCCAGGTCGTGCCCGCCCAGATCGGTGACGAGCGGGGCCAACTCCTCGTCGGTCAGGTCGGCGATGAACCCGGCGATGCCGTCGGGCGCGCCGTCCAGGAACTGTTGCCGCAGCGCCGGCCCGGTCAGCCCGAACAGCGACTGGTACTGCTCGTTGGGCATCCGGTCGATCCAGTCACGCAGCGCCGCCCCACCCGGCCGGGCGTACGCCTGCGCGAGCCGGCGACCGTACTTGACCTCGACGACGTGCCAGCCGGCGGCCTCGAACTGCCCGCGCCACTGGTCGATCCGGATGCCGGGCACCACCCGGTCCAGCGACTGCCGGTTGAAGTCGACGAGCCACATCACGTTGCCCAGGCCGGTGGTGGCCGGGTCGGCGACCGCCTCCCAGATGTTGCCCTCGTCCAGTTCGGCGTCACCGATCAACGCGACGAACCGGGAGTGCGGGCGGGCCCCGAAGTGGGCGTCGACGTAGCGGCGGGTCACCGCGGCGAACAGCGGGGCCGCCGCGCCCAACCCGACGGAGCCGGTGGAGAAGTCCACCGCGTCCGGGTCCTTGGTCCGCGACGGGTACGACTGCAACCCACCCCGCGCCCGCAGCCTCGTCAGATATGACCGGTCCAGGTTGCCCAGCAGGTACTGGATCGCGTGGAACACCGGGGAGGCGTGCGGCTTGACCGCCACCCGGTCCTCGGCGTCCAGGTGGGCGAACCACAGTGCGGTCATCGCGGTGACCAGGGAGGCACTCGACGCCTGGTGCCCGCCGACCTTCACCCCGTCGCCGGTGTCCCGGTCGTGGTTGGCCGCGTCCACGATCCGGGTGGCGAGCCACAGCACCCGCCGCTGGATCTCGTCGAGGACGTCGAGGTCGTGCTCGTTCACGGCAACTCCATCCGGGCGTCGCCGTTGACGCCCTCGGTGGGGGGTCGCGCGGGTCGCGCGCGTACCCCGGGGGAAGGGGTGAGGGCCACCGTCGGGTCACGACGGCGGCCCTCGCCGGTCGCGGGCGGGAAGCCTCGGCTCCGGCCCGCTCGGGTCAGCCCTGGACGCCGAGGCGCTCCAGGATCAGGTCACGGAGGGTCTTGGCGTCGGCCTGGCCACGGGTGGCCTTCATCACCGCGCCGACCAGCGCGCCGGCCGCCGCGACCTTGCCGCTGCGGATCTTGTCGGCGATGCCCGGGTTGGCGGCGATCGCCTCGTCGACGGCGGCGGTGAGCGCGCCGGTGTCGGAGACCACCTCCAGACCCCGGTTGGTCATGATCTCGGTCGGCGATCCCTCGCCGTCGACCACGCCCTCCAGCACCGTCCGGGCCAGCTTGTCGTTGAGCTTGCCCGCGTCGACCAGCCCCTGCAGCTCGGCGACCTGCGCCGGGGTGGCCCCGATGTCGGCCAGCTCCACACCCGTCTCGTTGGCCCGGCGGGACAGCTCACCCAGCCACCACTTGCGGGCCGCCGCCGGGGTGGTGCCGGCCGCCACGGTCGCCTCGATCAGCTCGACCGCACCGGCGTTGAGCACCGACTGCATGTCGAGGTCGGACAGGCCCCACTGCTCCTGGAGGCGGCGACGGTGCAGCCGGGGCAGCTCCGGCAGGGCCGCCTTCAGCTCGGCCACCCAGGCGGTGTCCGGGGCGAGCGGCACCAGATCCGGCTCCGGGAAGTACCGGTAGTCGGTGGCGGTCTCCTTGGACCGGCCCGGCGTGGTGTCCCCGGTGTCCTCGTGGAAGTGCCGGGTCTCCTGGGTGATCCGGCCACCCGCGTCGAGCACCGACGCCTGGCGCAGGATCTCCGAGCGGACCGCCCGCTCCACCGACCGCAACGAGTTGACGTTCTTGGTCTCGGTGCGGGTGCCCCACTCCTGCCCCGGCAGGTTGAGGGAGGTGTTGACGTCGCAGCGCAGCGACCCCTCCTCCATCCGGACGTCGGAGACGCCCAGCGAGCGCAGCACGTCCCGCAGCTCGGTCACGTACGCCTTGGCGACCTCGGGGGCGAGCGCACCGGTGCCGGGGACCGGCTTGGTGACGATCTCCACCAGCGGGATGCCGGCCCGGTTGTAGTCGACGAGCGACTCGGTCGCGCCGTGGATGCGGCCGGTGGCCCCGCCGACGTGCAGCGTCTTGCCGGTGTCCTCCTCCAGGTGCACCCGCTCGATGCCGATGCGCACCAGCTCGCCGTCGACCTCGACGTCCAGGTAGCCGTCGGAGCACAGCGGCTCGTCGTACTGGCTGATCTGGAAGTCCTTCGGCATGTCCGGGTAGAAGTAGTTCTTCCGGGCGAACCGGCACCACTGCGCGATGGAGCAGTTCAGCGCCAGGCCGATCCGGATCGTCGCCTCGATCGCCGCCTTGTTGGCCACCGGCAGCGAGCCGGGCAGGCCCAGGCAGACCGGGCAGACCCGGGTGTTGGGCTCGCCGCCGAAGTCGGTCGGGCAACCGCAGAACATCTTGGTGTTCGTGCCCAGCTCGACGTGGGTCTCCAGGCCGATCACCGGCTCGTAACGCGCAACGACCTCGTCGTACGCGGGCAGTGTCGTCGTCATCTGAACTCCAGCCTCACAGTGCCGGTGGGGTGAACGTGCCGACCACGGACTCCAGCGCGGCGGCGACCCGGTACATCCGGTCGTCGGCCATCGTCGGGGCCATCACCTGCAGACCGACGGGCAGCCCCTCGGACAGGCCGCACGGCACCGAGATGCCCGGCCCGCCGTACAGGTTCGTCGGGATGGTGAACAGGTCCGCCAGGTACATCTGGTACGGGTCGGCGGTGCGCGCCCCGATCGGGAACGCCACGAACGGCGTGGTGGGTGAGATCAGCGCGTCGACCTGCTCGAACGCCGTGGTGAAGTCGCGGGTGATCAGGGTACGGACCTTCTGCGCCTGCCCGTAGTAGGCGTCGTAGTAGCCCGACGACAGCGCGTAGGTGCCGACCATGATCCGGCGCTTGACCTCGGCGCCGAAACCGGCCTCCCGGGTCAGCGACATGACCTCCTCCAGCGACCGGTTGCCGTCGTCACCGACCCGCAGACCGAACCGGACCCCGTCGAACCGGGCCAGGTTGGAGGAGCACTCGCTCGGCGCGATCAGGTAGTACGCCGGCAGCGCGTACCGGAAGTGCGGGCAGGACACCTCGACGATCTCGGCACCCAGCTTGGCCAGGGTGTCCACCGACTCGCGGAACGCGGCCATCACACCCGGCTCCGCGCCCTCACCGGTGAACTCCTTGACGATGCCGAGCTTCACCCCGGTCAGGTCGCCCGTCGCACCGAGCTTCGCGGCGGCCACCACGTCCGGCACCGGCTGCGGGATGGAGGTGGAGTCGCGCGGGTCGTGCCCGCCGATGACCTGGTGCAGCAGCGCCGCGTCGAGCACGGTCCGGGCGCATGGGCCGGGGGTGTCCAGCGAGGAGGAGAACGCGACCAGGCCGTACCGGGAGGTGCCGCCGTAGGTGGGCTTCGCGCCGACGGTGCCGGTGACCGCGCCGGGCTGGCGGATCGAGCCGCCGGTGTCGGAGCCGATGGCCAGCGGGGCCTCGTACGCGGCCAGCGCGGCGGCGCTGCCCCCACCCGAGCCGCCCGGGATCCGGTCGGTGTCCCACGGGTTGTGGGTCGGGCCGTACGCCGAGTATTCGGTGGAGGAGCCCATCGCGAACTCGTCCATGTTGGTCTTGCCGAGCATCACCGTGCCGGCCGCCTGCAGCCGCTGCACGATCGTCGCGTCGTACGGCGGACGCCACCCTTCGAGGATCTTCGAGCCGACGGTGGTCGGCACGCCCTTGGTGGTGAGCACGTCCTTCACCGCCACCGGCACCCCGGCCAGCGGCCCGAGCTGCTCACCGGCGGCCCGGCGCTCGTCGACGGCGCGGGCGGCGGCCAGCGCCCCCTCGGTGTCGACGTGCAGGAACGCGTGCACCCGGTCGTCGACGGCGGCGATCCGGTCCAGGTGGGCCCGGGTCACCTCGACGGCGGAGGTCTCCCCCGAGGCCACCAGCCCGGCCAGGTCGGTCGCGGTCATTCTGGTCAGGTCGGTCATGCCGTCGCCTCGCTCCGCTCACCGGTGCCCCGGGCAGCCGGCGCACTGGGCTCGATGGTTCGCCTGTCATGCCCGGTGTCAACTACACATCCGCTCACGACGCCACGTCCTCGTCCAGGATGCGCGGGACGCGGAACCGCTGCTCGGCGACGTCGGGGGCACCCGACAGCGCCTCCTGCGGGGTCAGTCCGGGCACCACCACGTCGTCGCGGAGCACGTTGGTCAGCGGCACCGAGTGGGAGGTCGGCGGGATGTCCGCCGCCGTGACCTCGCCGACCTGCGCGACCGACTGGAGGATCACGTCCAGTTGACCGGCGAAGGTGTCCAGCTCCTCCTCGGTGACGGCGAGCCGCGACAGTCGCGCGAGGTGCGCGACCTCCTCGCGGGAGATGGCGGCCATCGGTGCCCCCTTCGTGGCTGTGCTGCTGCGGGCGGGTGGGCCGGCCGCGACGTCGACGGGATGACGCGCGGTGACCGGAGCGAGTCTATTGTCCTGCGCCGGACCCGACGCCTCCGACTCCCCCCGCGTCCGGGCCGCCGGCCGGTCCGGGGCCGCCCACCCACCCCCCGGGGGTGTGCCGGCGACCGTCAGCGGGCGTGCCGGCGGGGGATCTCGGCGTCCGGGCTGGGGACGGGGCTCAGCGGCCGGTAACGGGCCAGCCAGGCGGTCAACTCCTCGGCGGGCATCGGGCGGGCGTAGAACCAGCCCTGTGCGGCGTCGCAACCGGCCGCGTACAGCAGCCGCCAGGTCCGCTCGTCCTCCACCCCCTCGGCCACCACCCGCAGGCCGAGCGCGCCGGCCAGCTCGATGGTCGACCTGACGATCGCCGCGTCGTCGGCGTCCTCGGCCATCCCGAGCACGAACGACCGGTCCACCTTCACCTCGGACAGCGGCAGCCGGCGCAGGTGCTGCAACGACGAGTAGCCGGTGCCGAAGTCGTCGAGTGAGATGGCCACCCCGAGCTGGTGCAGCCGGGTGATGGTGGCGAGCACCCGCCGGGGGTCGGCCATCAGCGCCCCCTCGGTGATCTCCAGTTGCAGCCGGTCCGGGCGTACCCCGTAGCTGGCGAGCCGGTCGGCGATCCGGTCGACGATCTCCCCGGTGTGCAGGTCGCGGACGCTGACGTTGAGCGCCGCCCGCAGCGTGGTGCCGGCGGCGGACCACTTCGCCAACTGCGCCACCACGTCGTCGATCACCCGGTAGGTGAGCAGGCGCATCACGGCGCTCTGCTCGGCGACCCGGATCAGCTCCTCCGGGTCGACCATTCCCCGGCGCGGGTGCCGCCAGCGCAGCAGCGCCTCCACCCCGACCACCTCGCCGGTGGCGATGGCGACCTGCGGTTGGTAGTACATGGTGATCTCGCCGACCTCGGCCGCCGGGGCGGGGGGCGTCGGCGGGGCGGGGGGCGTCGCCGCCGGCCCGGTGTCCGGGGTCGGCGTGGGCGGCAGGTGCTCCGGGGCGGTGCTGTGGCGGCGGACCGGGTCGGCGCCGGTGAGGATGCGGTTCAGCAGCTCGTCGGGGTGCGCCGGGGCCGGCCGGGAGCGTCGCCGGGGCAGCCACCACCGGCCGGTGCCGCCGACGCCCATGCCGGTGCGCATGCCGCTGCCGGGCCCGGGTCCCGGTCCGGCGTCGGGGCGCGGGGCACGGTCGGGTCCGTCGTCGGGGGCCAGCCGGGGTGGCAGCGCCGCGCCGTCACCGCCCCGCACGCTCTGCCCGGCCACCGGCCGGTTCTCCAGTACGCGCCGCAGGTCGGCCAGGAGCCCCAACCGCTCGGCGGAGTTGTGGTCGGACTCGGCCGTGTACACGGCGACGGTGTCGTTGCGGTGCTTCGCGTCGTACATGGCGACGTCGGCGTGGCGCATCAGGGTGGCGTAGTCCTCGCCGTGGTCGGGGAAGAGCGCGATGCCGATCGAGCCGCCGACGTCCAGCGGCAGACCGTCCAGCGACACCGGCTCGGTCAGCGCGGCGACCACCCGGCCGGCCAGCTCACGCGCCTCGTCGACACCGTCGAGCCCGCCGGCCACGATGGCGAACTCGTCCCCGCCGAGCCGGGCCAGCAGGTCCCGGTCGCCGACCACCCCGGCGAGTCGGGCACCCACCTCCACCAGCAGCCGGTCGCCGACGGCGTGGCCGAGCGCGTCGTTGACGTTCTTGAACCGGTCCAGGTCGATCAGCAGGAGCGCCACCCGCGCCCCCGGTTCACCCCGGGCGACCCGCTCGGCGTGCCGGTGCACCTGCTCGGCCACCTCGGCGAGCAGCGCCTTGCGGTTGGGCAGGCCGGTCAGCGGGTCGAGGGCGGCGAGCTGGACCTGTTCGTCGGAGAGGTGGGCCATCCGGTAGACCGCGAACAGCGGCACCAGCACCAGCGGGATCAGCGCGGCGCTGGCCCGCGCGGCGGTGACCAGGACGGGGGCGAGCAGCAGCAGCGATCCGGTGGAGAGCAGCTCGAACGGCAGCCCCTGCCGGACGGCCGGCCACCACCGGCCGCCGAAGCGCAGCCGCAGCGCGGTGCTGACCAGGCCGTAGTTGACGACGAACCAGGTGACCGTCGCGCCGCCGACGGCGAGCACGTCGGTCCAGCCCAACCGGTCGCCGTCGAACAGGCCGCCCGGCCCGAGCCGGAGCACGAGGTGGGCGGCGGCGAGCGCGCAGGCGTACTGGGCGGCGTTGAAGGTGGTCCGCCAGGGGGCGTGTCCCAGCCGGACGCCGGACACGGTGACCGCGACGGCCTGCACGAGCACTGCGGGGCCGAGGCCCCAGCCGAGCAGGATGGCGAAGGTGAAGCAGGTGGACGGGAAGACCGCGGAGGTCTGCCGGCGGCCGGAGGGCACGAAGGGGCGGGCGTCGCAGCCCACCGCGAGCACCGCCATCGTCCAGAACGCCGCCGGCAGCCCCGGCCGGTCGACGAGGTCGACCAGTGACGCGACGGAGACCAGGGCGGCCAGGCCGATCACCCCGGCGACGAGACCCAGGAACGGCTCCTCCCGCCCACCCGGGAACGAGTTGCGGGGGTCGGCGGTCTCCATGGCACCTCCCGGGCACGCCCATCAGGGTGTACGCCGGCCGTACACCTGCCACCATGAAACGCCCTGGGCGCCGGTGGACCCGCACGACAGCCGCGAATCGGTCGTAGTCGTGACTAAGTTGGTATACGGGCCAAGAGTCACCTATGGGTGCAGCGGGACAGGTGGCCGGGGGCCGGGCGGTCAGCTCTCGTCGACCCGGGCCACCTCGCGGGCCGCGTCCGGGCCGGCGTCGAGCAGCACCCGGAAACCGTCCTCGTCGAGCACCGGCACCTTGAGCCCGGCCGCCTTGTCGGCCTTGGAACCGGGGTTGTCGCCCACCACCACGAAGCCGGTCTTCTTGGAGACCGAGCCGGTGACCTTGCCGCCCCGGGTCTGGATCGCCTCGGCCGCCTGGTCCCGGCTGAAACCGGCGAGCGTGCCGGTCACCACCACGGTGACGCCCTCCAGCGGGCGGGGCCCCTCGTCGACCGCCTCCTCGGCCATCCGGACGCCCGCCTCGGCCCACTTACGGACCACGTCGCGGTGCCAGTCGACGGCGAACCACTCAGTGATGCTGGCGGCGATGGTCGGGCCGACCCCGTCGACCGAGGACAGTTCCTCCTCGGCGGCCGCCTCGATCGCCTCGACGGAGCGGAAGTGCCGGGCCAGGGCCTGTGCGGCGGTCGGCCCGACGTGCCGGATGGAGAGCGCCACCAGCACCCGCCACAGGTCGCGTTCCCGGGCCACGGCGAGGTTGTCGAGCAGCTTGGTGGCGTTGGTGCCGAGGCTGCCGTCCTTGTTGACGAAGAACGGCGAACGGGCGAGCTGCGCGGCGTCGAGGGCGAACAGGTCCCCCTCGTCGCTGATGATCGCGGCGTCCAGCAGCGCGGCGGCCCCCTTGTAGCCGAGCACCTCGATGTCGAACGCGCCCCGCCCGGCGAGGTGGAAGACCCGTTCCCGCAACTGCGCCGGGCAGCTGCGGGTGTTCGGGCAGCGGATGTCGACGTCGCTCTCCTTGGCCGGGGCGAGCGCCGTGCCGCAGGACGGGCAGTGGGTGGGCATGACGAACGGGCGGGCGTCGGCGGGACGCAGCTCGACCACCGGGCCGAGCACCTCGGGGATCACGTCGCCGGCCTTGCGCAGCACCACCGTGTCGCCGATCAGCACCCCCTTGCGCTCCACCTCGCGGGCGTTGTGCAGGGTGGCCTGGGCGACCGTCGAACCGGCCACGTGCACCGGCTCCAGCACCGCGTACGGGGTGATCCGGCCGGTCCGCCCGACGCCGACCTCGATGTCGAGCAGCCGGGTGTTGACCTCCTCCGGCGGGTACTTGAAGGCGATCGCCCAGCGGGGCGCCCGGCTGGTCGAGCCGAGCCGACCCTGGATGGGCACCGGGTCGACCTTGACCACCACCCCGTCGATCTCGTGCTCGACGTCGTGCCGGTGCTCGGCGTAGTACGCGATGTACTCCGCCACGCCGGTCAGGTCGGGCACCACCCGCCAGCGGTCGCTGGTCGGCAGCCCCCACGCCTTCAGCGCCGCGTACGACTCGGACTGGGTGGTCGGCCGGAACCCGGTGCGGGCGCCGGTGCCGTGCACCACCAGCCGCAGCGGCCGGGACGCGGTGATCCGGGGGTCCTTCTGGCGCAGGCTGCCGGCGGCGGCGTTGCGCGGGTTGGCGAACGGGGCCTTGCCCTGCTCGACCAGGCTGGCGTTGAGGTCGGCGAACCCGGCGACCGGGAAGTAGATCTCGCCGCGTACCTCCAGCAGCTCCGGGATGTCGGGGAACTCGTCGGACGGGGTGAGCCGGGCCGGCACGCTGCGGATGCTGCGGACGTTGGCGGTGACGTCCTCGCCGGTGCGCCCGTCGCCCCGGGTGGCGGCGCGGACCAGCCGGCCCCTCTCGTAGGTCAGGTTGATGGCCAGGCCGTCGACCTTCAGCTCGCACAGGTAGGAAACCGGGCCACCGGCGTCGCGCTCGACGCGCTCGGCCCAGGCGGCGAGTTCCTCGTCGGCGAACGCGTTGTCCAGCGAGAGCATCCGCTCGGCGTGGGTGACCGGGGTGAAGTCGGTGGAGAAGGTGCCGCCGACCCGCTGCGTCGGCGAGTCGGGGGTGCGCAGCGCCGGGTACTCCGCCTCCAGCGCCTCCAGCTCCCGCAACTGCCTGTCGAACTCGGCGTCGGTGATGGTCGGCGCGTCGAGGACGTAGTAGCGGTACTGGTGTTCGGTCAGCTCCTGGCTCAACGTGGCGTGCCGCTCCCGGGCCTCGGGGGTGGGCTCACCACCGGCCGCCGCCTCCTGGGCCGCGCTGACCTGCTGGGGAATCTCTTCTTCCGACACCCTGTCGCCTCCGGACACCGTGTGAACCTCCCCCGTGATCACGCTACGGGAGCACGGTAACCGGCCGGTAGGACATTCCCCGGCCTCCCCCCACCCCGCCCGGCGGGCGGGCGGCCCCGCAGCGTGCGACGATCGCCGCACGTCGGCGGCGGTGGCCGCCCGGGAGGGAGGCGGGGGTACCGATGCCGCGGTGGTTGCTGTGGGGGTTGCTGATCGTCCTGGCGGTCGCCGCCGGGTGGATGTGGAACGAGTGGCGACGCCGGGGTGGCCGCCCGTCCAGCGGTGGCGGGCGCACCCGGCCGGGGCGCGGCACCCCGCCCCGGGACCGGGCCCGACCGACCGCGCCGCCCCGCCCCCGCACCCCCACCGGGACGCCCCGGGCGGGTGACATCTGGTGGGCGGACGTGCCGTTCCACGACGGCACCGGCTCGAAGGTCCGGCCCTGCCTGGTGGTACGCGCCGACGACCGGGGCGCGGAGGTCCTGAAGATCACCAGCCAGGACAAGAGCGACCGGGACGACCACGTGCCGATCCCCACCCGGGACTGGGACCCGGACGCCGAACACGACAGCTGGCTGGATCTCGCCGAGCCGCTGCGTATCCCGGCCGACGCCTTCTCCCGCCGGGCCGGTAGCTGCGACCCGGCCCTGTGGCGGCGGGTGAAGCGCCTGCACGGGCGACGCAGCCCGGCCTGAGCAGCGCACCGGCCCGGCCGTCCCGGCACCCCCGTTCGTGCCGGCCGGCATCGCGACGGCGCGGCATCCGGCCGGCTGGTCGGGCGGCATCCGCGCAGGCGGTCGGGCGGCATCCGGCATGGCGGGCGGGTCAGTCCCAGGTCGCGCCGAGGGTGGCGAGCTGGTCGGCGTACTCGATGCGGGTGGACCAGTCCGCGGGCCAGCCGGACATCCCGTGGGCCGCACCGAGGAACGCGCCGGCCAGCGCGGCGATCGAGTCGGAGTCGCCGGCGGTGCTCGCGCCCCGGCCGATCGCGGCCACCGGGTCGTCCGGGTGCCGCAGCACGCACAGCAGCGCGGTCGCCAGCGCCTCCTCGGCGATCCAGCCCTCACCGGTGTGCCGGCAGGGGTCGTCGCCGTCGTCGGGCCGGCGCAGCGCGGCGGCCAACCGGTCCAGCGCCGACAGGCACTCGTCCCAGCCGACGGCGCTGAACTGCGCCGGGGAGCCCGCACCGGCATGCCGCCACAGGTCGCCCAGCCATTCGTCCCGGTAGGTGCCCCGCTGGCTGCGGGCCCGGTCGGCCAGCAGGCCGGGCAGTCGCGCCGGCGTCGCCCCGTCACGCAGCAGCCGCACCGCGTACGCGGTCAGTTCGCTGGCGGCCAGCCCGGTCGGGTGACCGTGGGTGAGGCCGGCCTGGAGCTGGGACAACCCGGCCAGGATGTCCGGGTCGACGTCGAGCAGCCCGACCGGGGTGACCCGCATGTTCGCCCCGCAGCCCTTCGAGTCGACCACCGTCGCCTGCTGCCAGGGCAGCCCCCGGCCCAGCTCGCCGCAGGCCCGAAGGCAGGTCATCCCCGGTGCCCGGTTGTTGTCAGGGCTGGCCGCCCACTCCAGGAAGCGCCGCCGCAACAGCGGCTCGACCGCCCCGGCGGTGTGCTCCGGCGCGTCGTGCAGCGCCCAGGCGACCGCGAGCGCCATCTGGGTGTCGTCGGTGACCAGTACCGGATCACCGACCAGTTCCCGCGGACCGGCCGGGCCGTAGCGACGGTGGATCTCGGTGACGGAGAGGAATTCGGTCGGCTTGCCGAGCGCGTCGCCGTAGGCGAGCCCGAACAGCGAACCGGAGGCACGGCGCAGCGAGGAGTCGATCACGGACCCGATCATGCCCCGCCGGCACCACCCCGGCACGTCGGGCAGGCCGGGCCGACCGGTGGCCCGACCCGCCCGACGCGGGGACGTGCTCCCCGGAGGGTCAGTCCCAGCAGAGGCAGAACGGGTGGCCCACCGGGTCGGCGTACACCCGGAAGCCGTCGCCCTCGCCGGGCAGCCGCCGGGCGCCCAGGGCGAGCGCCGCCTTCTCGGCCACCTCGATGTCGTCGACCGTGACGTCGAGGTGGAGCTGCTGCGGACGCGCCGGATCAGGCCAGGCCGGGGGGACCAGGTCGGGCGCCTGCTGGAAGGCGAGCCGGGGCTGGTGCCCGACCGGACCGCCGAGCACCACCCACTCGTTACCGTCGGAGTCCTCCTCGGCCAGGGGCAGACCGAGCAGCTCCGCGTAGAAGCCGGCCAGCGCCCGGGGGTCGGGGCAGTCGATGGCCACGGTACGCAGTTGTCCAATCATGGCCGTCATCCTGCCCACCGGGTACGACGGGAAACCTCACCCCTCGTGCAGCCGCCGCCCCGCGTCCCGGCAGGCGGTGAGCACCGCGCGGGCGTACCCGGGGGTGGCGCCGGCCAGCCCGCAGGCGGGGGTGACCACCACCTGCTCGGCGAGTTGGCGGCGCGGAAAGCCGAGCCGGTCCCAGAGTCCGCGTACCCGGTCGGCGAGCTGCGCCGAGGTCGGTGCGACGCCGGCCGACGGCGGCAGGGTCGGTGCCACCCCGGCCAGCAGGCCGAGGCCGGCGTCGATCGCCTCGCCCAGCGGGTCCAGGTCGGTGAGCAGGGCGAGGTCCAGCGCCGCCCCGACCGCCCCGGCGGTACGGATCAGCTCCAGCGGCACGTCCGGGGCGCAGCAGTGCACCACCGTCGGCACCCCGACCGCCGTGATCACCTCGCCGAGCAGGGTACGCGCGACGGCGGTGTCGACCGGCCGGTACGTGCCCAGGCCGCTCTCGGTGCGGACCCGACCGGCGAGCGCCGCCGGCAGCGACGGCTCGTCGAGTTGGAGCAGCACCGACGCCCGGGGCAGCCGCCGGGTCACCGCCTCGACGTGCAGCCGCAACCCCTCGGCCAGGGACGCGGTCAGCTCACGCACCGCGCCCGGGTCACGCAGCAGCCGCCCGCCGATCGGCAACTCCACCGCCGTGGCCATGGTGAACGGCCCGGCCGCCTGCACCTTCACCGGCCCGGCGTACGACTCGGCCTGCTCGGCGAGCTGGTCGAGGTCACGTTCCATCAGGTCCCGGGCGCGGCGCAGGTCCCGACCGGGACGGGGGGCGATCCGCCAGCGCGCGGCGTACAGCTCGACCGGCAGCTCCACGAGCAGCCCGCCGGTACGCCCGATCAGGTCGGCGCCCGGCCCCCGGGCGGGCAGCTCCGGCAGGTGGGGCAGGGCGGGCAGTTCACCCAGGACGATCCGTTGCGCCTCGGCGATGTCGGTGCCGGGCAGCGAACCGATGCCGGTCGCCGCGCCCGCCGGCCAGGGCCAGAGCTGCTGTTGGGTCACGGCCGAAGGGTAACCGGCGACGGTCGACACACCCGGCCGGTGGGTCAGCCGGAGATGGTGGCGGAGCCGAGCACCACGTCCCCCGCCGGGTCCGGCCGGTACGCCACCACGGCCTGGCCGGCGGCCACCCCGCGTACGGGACGGCGCAGCTCGGCGGTGAGGCGGTCGCCGTCCACGGTCACAGTGGCCGGTACGACGTCGCCGTGCGCCCGCAACTGCACCTCGCAGGCGATCGGCGCGTCCGGCAGGTCGTCCCCGGTCCAGACCGGACGGGTGGCGCGGACCAGCGAGACCTCCAGCGCCTCGGCGGGGCCGACGGTGACCGTGTTGGTCTTCGGGGTGATGGACAGCACGTACCGGGGTCGCCCGTCCGGGGCCGGCCGGTCCAGGTGCAGGCCGCGTCGCTGGCCCACCGTGTAGGCGTACGCGCCGGTGTGACTGCCGACGACCGCGCCGGTCAGCGCGTCGACCACCGCGCCGGGCGTCTCGCCGAGCCGGCCCGCGAGGAACCCCCGGGTGTCGCCGTCGGCGATGAAGCAGATGTCGTGCGAGTCGGGCTTCTCGGCCACCGCCAGGTCACGCCGGGCCGCCTCGGCCCGCACCTCGGCCTTGGTGGCGTCGCCGAGCGGGAACAGCGCCCGGTCGAGCTGCGCGCGGGTGAGCACCGCCAGCACGTACGACTGGTCCTTGGCGAGGTCGACGCTGCGACGCAGCAGCCCGTCGGGGCCGAGCCGGGCGTGGTGGCCGGTGACCACGGCGTCGAAGCCGAGGGCCACGGCCCGGTCCAGCACCGCCGCGAACTTGATCTTCTCGTTGCAGCGCAGGCACGGATTCGGGGTACGCCCGGCCGCGTACTCGGCGACGAAGTCGTCAACCACGTCGGCGTGGAAGCGCTCGGCCATGTCCCACACGTAGAAGGGGATGCCGATGACGTCGGCGGCCCGGCGCGCGTCCCGGGAATCCTCCAGGGTGCAGCACCCCCGGGCCCCGGTGCGGAAGGTCTGCGGGTTGCGGGACAGCGCCAGGTGCACCCCGGTCACGTCGTGCCCGGCATCCACCGCCCGCGCCGCCGCGACGGCGGAGTCCACCCCGCCCGACATCGCCGCCAGAACCTTCACCAGCCCACGCTCCCTTCCCCCATCGAGCCTACCCACCCCGCCCGCCTCCCCTCCCTCCCCGGCCCGCCCCCACTCCGCCCCGGCCCTGCCCCCGCCGCTGCCCCGGCGCTACCCCCGGTGATCAAGAGGTTTGCGTCACCCGCCCGCCCGTTCCTGACCTCAACCTCTTGATCACCGAGCACCACCACCGCTCAGCAGCCCGAATGGGCTGGACGGCGTGCGCGGTCGGGTGGGGATGGGTGCAGGCAGGCAGGGGCGGGTGATCAAGAGGTTTGCGTCAGAATCCGGCGGGCGGGTGACGCAAACCTCTTGATCACCGGGGGCAGAGCCGGGGCGGGGCCGAGGCGGAGCGGGGGTGGAGGCGGGGCGGGGCCGCTGACCGGGGCCGGTCAGGGCGAAGAGGGCAGGCGGGGGCGGTCAGCGGGGGGTGCGGAGGGCGGCGGCTCGGCGGGCGCGGTCGACGGCGGCGGGGAGGGCCGCGATCAGGGCGTCGACGTCGGCGGGGGTGCTGGTGTGGCCGAGGGTGAAGCGCAGCGAGGAGCGGGCCCGGTCGTGGTCGGCGCCCATCGCCAGCAGCACGTGGCTGGGCTGGGCCACCCCGGCCGAGCAGGCCGAGCCGGTGGAGCAGGCGATGCCCTGGGCGTCGAGCAGGAGCAGCAGGGCGTCCCCCTCGCAGCCCGGGAAGGAGAAGTGCGCGTTGCCGGGCAGCCGGTCGTCGGGGTGGCCGTTGAACACCACCTCGGGCACCGCCTCCCGGACCCGCCGCACCAGGTCGTCGCGGAGCGCCGCCACCCGGGCGGCGTACTCCTGCTGGCCCTTGACCGCCGTCTCGACGGCGACCGCGAAGGCGACGATGCCGGCGGTGTCCAGGGTGCCGGAGCGGACGTCGCGTTCCTGCCCACCGCCGTGCAGCAGCGGGGTGGCGGCGACGTCCCGGGCGAGCAGCAGCGCGCCCACCCCGGTCGGGCCGCCGAGCTTGTGCCCGGTCACGGTGAGCGCGGAGACCCCGCTGGCCGCGAAGTCGACGGGCACCTGGCCGACCGCCTGCACCGCGTCGGTGTGGAACGGCACGCCGTGCTCGGCGGCGACGGCGGCCAGCTCGGCCACCGGCTGCACGGTGCCGACCTCGTTGTTGGCCCACATCGCGGTCACCACGGCGACCCGGTCGGCGTGCGCGGACAGCTCGGCGCGCAGCAGCGCCGGGTCGAGCCTGCCGGCGGCGTCCGTGGGCAGCCAGGCGACCTCGGCGTCCTCGTGGTCGGCCAGCCAGTCGACCGCGTCGAGGACGGCATGGTGCTCGACGGCGCTGGAGACCACCCGGACCCGGTCGGGCCGGGCGGCCCGTCGGGCCCAGAAGACGCCCTTGACGGCGAGGTTGTCGCTCTCGGTGCCGCCGCCGGTGAAGATGACCTCGGAGGGGCGGGCGCCCAGCACGGCGGCCACCCGCTCGCGGGACTCCTCCACCCGACGCCGGGCACGCCGGCCCGTCGCGTGCAGCGACGACGCGTTGCCGACCTCGCGGGCGGTGGCGACGTACGCCGCCAACGCCTCGTCGAGCATCGGGGTGGTCGCCGCGTGATCAAGGTATGCCATCACCGTTCAGCGTAACGGCCAGCGCACGGCGCGTTGGATGCCGGACCACCCGTACCGAAGCGTGGATGGGACCGGGCCGGGACCGGATCGGCCCCGACCCGGTCCTCAGGCCGGTACGGCGGTGACAACGATGTTGTCCCGGTAGTGCCGGGTCTTCGGGTCGAACGGCCCCCCGCAGGTGATCAGGGTCAGCCGCGGCTTGCCGTCCCGGGCGAAGTACCGGTCCAGCGGGATCTTCGTCTTGGCGTACTCCTCGCGGGAGACGACCCGGTAGGCGCGCTGCTCGCCGTCCGCGCCGGTGGCGGTGACGGTGTCCCCCCGGTCGAGTTCGCGGAGCCGGAAGAACGCCCCCTTGCCCTGCTCCGAGCTGTCGACGTGACCGGCGATCACCACCGAGCCGGCGTCGGTCTCCAGCCCGGGGCCGAACCGGTACCAGCCGATCTGGTCCACGCTCGGCGGGACGTCGAACTCGTCGGTGCGGGTGTCGATGCCCACCGGGTTGACCGTGGCGGTGACGTCGATCGCCGGGATGCGCAGCTTCACCGGCGGCACGGTCCGTTCGGCCGTGGGCAGGTCCCCTGCGGTCACCGGCACCGACGGGCCGCCACCGGTTCCGGCGGTCGGGCCCGGCGGACTGCTGCTGGCCAGCGCCGCCGCCTCGTCCGCGCCGACGTCCTCGGCCGGCTGCGAGCCGCAGGCCACGACGGTGGCGATGGTGAGCGCGGCGACGCCGGCGGCCATCGCCGCCAGCGCCCCGCGGTGTCGCACCGTCACCGGCGACCGGTCCGGGTGGCGGCCACCCGCGCCCCGCCGCCGACCAGCAGCAGTACGCCGGCACCGGCCAGCACGTACCACCAGGTGTCCACGCCGGTGCCGGCCTGCCCACCGGTGCCGCTGGGGACGCCGCCCGGGGCCGAGTGCAGACCGGTGATGGTCTGGGCGACCAGGTCGAGGTTCTTGGCCTCGGCCGAGCCGATCGCGTAGACGATGGTGGCGGTGCCCTCCTTGAGGTTCAGGTCCGCCGGGCCGATCGCCACGGTGTCGGTGCCGGCCAGCACCACGTCGGCCTTGACCGTGCCCGCGTCGACGTCGGCCTTGGCCTCCTTCGGGTTGGTGAGGTCCTCGAAGACCGGCTTGCCACCGGCCCGGACGTCGACCGCCGGGGCGGCGGCGGTGTGCCGGACGATCAGCCGGGCCTTGCCGGCGGCCAGCTTGGCGGTGTCATTGACGAACGGGGTGATCTGCGGCTTGCCGTCCGCGCCGAGGTGCGCGGCGAGGCTGATGTTGGCGCCGCCGGGAACCTCGGCGTCGTCGACCTTGAGGATGGCGCTGCCGACCGGCTCTCCCGGCTTGGTCAGGGCGATGTCGTACTCGCCCTCGGGCAGGGTCAGCGGGCCGGCGACGTCACCGGGCTTGAAGTTGTCGAGGGTCTTCTTGCCGTTGACGTAGACGTCCACCGGGGTGTCCGGGATGCCGTGCACGACGGAGACCTTGGACGAGGCGGCGTACGCCGGGCCCGTGGTCGCGGCGCCGACGCCGGCGAAGGCCAGAGCGGCCACCGCGCCGCCTGCGGCGACCCGACGGAAGATAGCGAGCTGCATGTCTGCCTCCTGGTGATTGGTGCTGGTTCGTCAGGTCTGGCTTGCAGAACGGGTTACGCCACCCGTCGCACCGCCGGATGCAGCCCG
Source organism: Micromonospora humida (assembly GCF_016901255.1). Taxonomy (NCBI): domain Bacteria; kingdom Bacillati; phylum Actinomycetota; class Actinomycetes; order Micromonosporales; family Micromonosporaceae; genus Micromonospora; species Micromonospora humida. Next base: position 110,109 of record NZ_JAFEUC010000002.1, on the reverse strand, counting down.
ACACCACTTTCTTTTTCTTCGCCCGGGGTGCATCCGGGGCCGACTGCGGCGACGAATAGCTGGTGAGACGAGTGGAGGCGGACCGGACCAGGAGAGTGGGGCGGAGGCTGTGGGCGTTACAGTCGGGCATGCCCCAGGGAAGGCGACCCGCCCGGTGACAGCGGTGGGAACAGCAGGACACGAACCCGAACCACCCCCCGACGAGTTGGCCGCGCGCTTCCGGGCGGGCGACGAGACCGCGCTGCGGGAGGCGTACGACCGGTTCGGCCGGGCCGTGCTCCACCTGGCCACCAGCACGTTGGCCAACCGCAGCGACGCGGAGGACGTGACCCAGGCGACGTTCGTCGCCGCCTGGCTGGGGCGGGAGACCTTCGACCCGACCAAGGGCTCGTTGATCGGGTGGCTGCTCGGCATCGGCCGGCGCAAGGTGATCGACCGGCTGCGCGCCTCGGCCCGGGAGGCCCGGGTGGTGGAGACGGTACGGCAGCTACCCGAACCGGTCGGCACCGGCGCAGACCCGGACACGGTGGTCGACCGGCTGGTGGTCGCCGACGAGCTGGCCCGGCTCCCCGACGACCAACGACGGATGTTGGAACTGGCCTTCTACGACGACCTGACACACCAACAGATCGCGACGGTGACCGGGGTGCCGCTGGGCACGGTCAAGAGCCACATCAGGCGGGGCATGGCGAGCTTGAAACGCAGATGGGAGGTGGACGGTGCAGCACCTGGACCACGACCGGCTGGTCTTTCTGGCGCTCGGTGAGAGCGAGGCGGACCACGGCGAGACCGACCACCTCGGCGGCTGCGTGACCTGCCGGCGCGAGCTGGAGTCCCTGCGGCACGTCGCCGGGCTGGGCGCGGGCACCCAGGGCCTGCACGACCTGCCCGACCCGCCGGCCCACCTCTGGGCGGGCATCCTGGCCGAACTCGACGCCGTCGCGCAGGTGCCGTCGCCGGCCGAGGCCCACCGGCAGTATCTCGGGCCGGACCCGACGCAGGCCCCTCCGGCGGCCAGGAACGGCGTCGACCCGGCCTACCGGCATCCGCCGGCGGTGACCGGCGATCCGCAACCGTCGGTGAGGGCAGGTGACCGGCAACCGTCGGTGCGGGCCGGCGACCCGCAACCGTCGGTGGTGACCGGTGACCGGCCGGAGTCCCGGCGGCCGTCGTCGTCCCCCGGCGGCGGGCATGCCGTCCGACCGGCGGGCCGGTCACGGCGTTGGCCACGCTGGGCGACCACCGTCGTCTCGGCGACCGCCGCCGCCGCGATCGCGGTGCTCGGCACCGTCTTCGTGCTCGGCGACCGGGGGGCCACGCCCCGGCAGGACGTGCTGGCCAGCGCGCCGCTGGCCGCGTACGGGAGCACGCCGGCCGACGCCCGGGGCGACGCCCGGGTCTTCGCCGACGGACGACTGCACCTGCACGTCGCGAATCTCCCGGACGTTACGGGGTACTACGAGGTCTGGCTGATCAATCCGACGACCATGGAGATGTTCTCGGTGGGTGTGCTGCGGGGCAGCTCCGGCGACGCCCTGCTGCCCCTGCCCCCGAATGTTGATCTTCAGGCATACTCGGTGGTCGACGTCTCCGCCGAGCAGTACGACAACAAACCCGCCCACTCCGGCGACAGCCTGCTGAGGGGCACCCTGACGGGCTGATCGGCGGGCCGGCTCAGCTCCCCGGCCCGCCGATCAGCTCCCATCGGCGCATCATCCACGCGCGGACCCGGCCGCCGGGCCGGGGACGATCGCAAAGGCGGCGAGGACGACCGAGCCGCCGCCCGGCGGACCGGACGGCGGCTCGGTGCGGACCCGCGACGGGTCACTTGCGCTTGCGGATCTCCTCGGCGGCCTGCGGTACGACCTTGAACAGGTCGCCCACCACGCCGTAGTCGGCCAGCTCGAAGATCGGGGCCTCGCCGTCCTTGTTCACGGCGACGATCGTCTTCGAGGTCTGCATGCCGGCCCGGTGCTGGATCGCGCCGGAGATGCCCAGCGCGACGTAGAGCTGCGGGGAGACGGTCTTGCCGGTCTGCCCAACCTGGAACTGGTGCGGGTAGTAGCCGGAGTCGACCGCCGCCCGGGACGCCCCGACGGCGCCGCCGAGCAGGTCGGCCAACTCTTCGACCAGCTTGAAGTTGTCGGCGTTGCCGACCCCGCGACCGCCGGAGACGACGATGCCGGCCTCGGTCAGCTCCGGGCGGGAGCCCTTCTGCTCGGCGACCCGCTCGACGACCTTCGCCAGCCTGTCGGTGTCGGTGACCGACACGGTGAGCTGCTCGACGATCGGGGTGGCCGCCGCCGGGGCCGGGGTGACCGAGTTCGGCCGCACGGTGACCAGCGGCAGCCCCTTGGTGACCTTGGACTTGACGATGGTGGAGCCGGCGAAGGCGACCTGGGTGGCGGTGCCGTCGGCGTCGAGGCCGACCACGTCGGTCAGGATGCCGTTGTCCAGCTTGACGGCCAGTCGGGCGGCGATCTCCTTGCCCTCCTGGGCGGAGGCCAGCAGGACGGCGGCCGGCTGCACCCGGTTGACCAGTTCGGCGAGCACGGTCGCCTTGGGGGCCACCAGGTAGCCGTCGATCTCCTCGCTCTCGGCGGCGTAGATCTTCTCCGCGCCGTACTCGCCGAGCTTGGCGCCGAGCGCCTCGGCGGCACCGGGGCCGCCGAGCACCACGGCGCTCGGGGTGCCCAGCTCGCGGGCGAGGGTGAGCATTTCCAGGGTGACCTTCTTGACGCCGAATTCCCTGGTGGCTTCGACGACGACGAGTACCTCAGCCATGTTCAGACCCCTCACACGAACTTCTCGGTGGCGAGGAACTCGACGAGCTGGACGCCGCCGGAGCCCTCATCGGTGATCTTGGCGCCGCCGGAGCGCGGTGGACGCCTGGTGTGCTCGACGACGGCGCTGGTCGCGCCCTCGAAACCCACCTCGGTGGGCGCGACGCCCAGGTCCGCCAGGGACAGCGTCTTCACCGGCTTCTTCTTGGCGGCCATGATGCCCTTGAAGGAGGGGTAGCGCGGCTCGTTGATGGTGTCCCAGACGGAGACCACGGCCGGGGTCGAGGCGGTGACCACCTCGTAGCCCTCCTCGGTCTGCCGTTCCACGGTCAGCGTGCCGCCGTCGACGGTGAGCTTGCGCGCGCCGGTCAGCGCGGCGACTCCCAACCGTTCGGCCAGCATGTGCGGCATGACCTGGACCCGACCGTCGGTCGACTCGGCACCGCAGAGCACCAGGTCGGCGCCCAGCTGCCCGAGGGCGGCGGCGAGCACCTTCGAGGTGGCCACGGCGCAGGACCCGTGCAGGGCGTCGTCGAGGACGTGCACGGCGGCGTCGGGGCCCATCGACAGCGCCTTGCGGATCGACTCGGTGGCCCGGTCCGGTCCCATGGTCAGGACGGTGACCTCGCCACCGTGCGCCTCCTTGATCTTCAGCGCCTCCTCGATGGCGTACTCGTCCATCTCGTTGATCACGTTGTTCGCCGAACCGCGGTCGACGGTGTTGTCGTCAGCACGCAGGTTGCGGTCCGCGCCCGAATCAGGCACCTGCTTGACGAGTACGACGATGTTCATCGCGATTCGACAACCCTCCTGTTGGTGGTGTGCGATCTGCTCGCCCGGTTAAGGGCGGAGCTTTGCGCGTCGTTGACACCCGGTCAACCGCAGGCTGTTGTGCAGTTGCCCACGAACGCAATGTTACCTGCCAGTAGGTTACCCCTCCCGGGCACCCACGGTGACACACCTCACCACGCTGCGGTCGACCCGGACCGGCTGTCAGGCCGGACCGGCGGGGTCGGCCAGCGCGGTCCTGATCCGGGTGATCGCGTCCTGTTCGGCCGGCGTCACCCCCCGGTGCGCGCGGGCCACCTCCGCCGCGGCGGTCAACACCAGCTCGCGGTATACCGACACGTCGGCCGGGGACTTCTCCCGCAGGATGTCCACCGCCCGCGCCAGCGCCGGCAGCACCACCGACTCGACGTCCAGGGCCGAGTCCCGGGGCAGCCGGGGCAGCCCACCGGCACCGAGCGCCTCCTTCACCAGCCCGCTCGCCCCGGCGAACGCCCCGGACGCGGCGAAACTCTCCCGGATCATCGCGAACACCCCCGGGTCCGCGTTCGACACCAGGAAGACCGCGCCGAACGCGCCCGTCTTGAGAACCTGCTGCTCGTCGTCCGTCAGCCGCTGCTCCATGATCACGGAGTGTAGACGTACGGGGTGGTCGTGGTGACCGGGACGAAGCCGAGTCGCTCCAGGATGGGCCGGCTGTCCTCCGAGGCGTCCACCTGCAACAACGTCTTGCCGCGCTGGTCGGCCAGCCGGGCCCGGTAGACCACCAGCGCCCGGTAGACGCCCCGGCGTCGCCACTGCGCCAGCGTCGAACCGCCCCACAGACTGGCGAAGCCGGTGCCGTTGAGGTAGCGCACCCAACCGGCGCTGACCACCGTCTCCCCCGCCTCGGCCACCACCACGGTGATCGACTGCGGGTCCGCCTCGATCTCCCGCAGCAGGCCGGTGACGAGGTGGGAACGGTCGTCGCCCCAGACCTCCTCCTCCATCGCGGCGATCCGGTCCAGGTCGTCACGGCCGGTGACCTCGCGCAGGCGTACCCCGTCGGGTGGCACCGGCACGGCGGCGGCCAGGGGCGCGACCGGCCCGATCAGGACGGTCTCCCGGTCCTGCGGGACGAAGCCTGCGGCGCACAGCCGGTCCGGCAGGTCGGCGGGCTCGTCGTGGGTGTTGTGCTTCCACTCCACCGACTCGCCGCGCTGCCGGAACAGCTCGACCTGGCGGGCGATCAGCGCGTCCAGCTCCGGCCCGGCCAGCCCGTCCAGGGTGCGGTAGGTGAGGAAACCGCCCTGGTCCAGACCCAGGATGCGCACCAGCGGGCCGTCGTGTTCGACCGTCACGCCGGCCGGGACCGGGTCGGGGATCTCCGGCCGGAGCTGCCGGTCGTAGCTGTCGCGCAGGGTGGAGGCATCAAGATCGGTCATCGGTCCAGGCTATGTCGGCGGTAAAGCGGATAATCGGCGTCGTGTGGCAGGCGATCAGACGGTGGTTCGACCCGTCGGACCTCGACTCCGTGGGCACCACCCCCGACTACCGCTTCTCCCTGGCCAACGAACGGACCTTCCTGGCCTGGCTGCGCACCGGGCTGGCGCTGATCGCCGGTGGGCTGGCCGCCGCCCAGTTCCTGCCGCCGTTGCCGCTGCGGCACCTGCGGGAGGCGATCGCGGTGACGCTGCTGCTGCTCGGCGGCACCGTCGCCGTCCGGGCGGTGGATCACTGGTCCCGCACCGAGCAGGCCATCCGGCTCGGGCAACGCCTGCCGGCGTCCCGGTTCCCGGCCGTGCTCGCCCTGATCGTGGCGGTCGGCGCACTGCTGCTGGTGGTGGCCGTCCTGGCCCGTGGGGTGAGCGGCAGGTGACCGGGGCGCCGTCGGACGGGACCCGCGACCCCGGCCTGCAACCCGAGCGCACCCGGCTGGCCTGGCGTCGCCTCGGGCTGGCGTACACGGTGGTGGCGGTGCTGGCGGTCCGGCTGGCGCTCACCGGCGACGTCGCCGGGGCGCTGCTCGCCGGGGCCATCGTGCTGGCCTGGTGGTCGACGCTGGTGGTGGGCTGGGGACGGGCCACCGGCCGCCGGCAGTCCCGCCTCGACGCACGGGCCGTCCCGCTGGTGGCCCTCGGCACCGCCGGCTTGGCGCTGCTGTGCGTGTCGCTCGTGCTGCGCGGGGTGTGGTGACGCGCACGGCTGAGCAATGATAGGTGCATGGCCCGGCTCTATGTGCTGTTGTTCCTGCTCCAGGTGGTGCTCGCCGCCTGCGCGCTGATCAGTTGCCTCTCCGCCGAGGACGGGACGGTCCGCGGGCTGCCCCGGTTCGCCTGGGTGGTAGTCATCCTGTTCTTCCCGCTGGTCGGCTCGATCGCCTGGTTCCTCGCCGGCCGCCCGGTCACCGAGGGTGACCGCCGCCGGGGCTGGCCGGCGGCCGACCGACGCCCCGTCGCGCCCGACGACGATCCCGAGTTCCTCAAGTCGATCGACGAACGCGTCCGCCGCGACGACAACGTCCTCTTCCAGCGGTGGGAGGAGGACCTGCGGGGCCGGGAGGAGGACCTGCGCCGGGGCGGCCAGCCGTCCCCCGACGGCACCGCACCCCCGGCCGGCCCGGCGTCGGCCGACCGCTCGCCGCCCCGGGAGGACGCCGCTCCCCGGGACGGTGAGCGGCCCCGCGACGGCGAGCGACCCGAACTCTGACGGCGGCCGGGGTCACACCCGCCGGCGCAGGCCCCGCACCGCGAGCGGGGCGAAGACAGCGGCGATGGCCGCCGCCCAGAGCAGCGACTGGAGCACCGGCGCGGCCACCGGCCCGCCGACCAGCAGCCCCCGCAGCGCGTTCGCCAGGATGGTCACCGGGTTCACCTCGACCCAGTGCTGCAGCCAGGACGGCATGGTCTCGGTCGGCACGAAGGCGTTGCTGGTGAAGCTCAGCGGGAAGATCACCGTGAAGCCGAAGATCTGCACCTTGTCCGGTTCGCTGACCAGCACCCCGACCAGCACCGACATCCAGGCGGCGGCGAGCGAGAAGACCAGCAGCAGGGCGAACGCGCCGAGCAGGCCGAACACCCCGTTGCCGAGCCGGAAGCCGAGGATCATCCCGACGCCGAGCAGCAGGGTCAACGACCATGCCTGTTTGACCGTGTCGGCGACGATCCGGCCGGCGAGCGGGGACCAGCGGGCCACCGGCAGCGACCGGAGCCTGTCGAACACGCCCTTGGTCAGATCCTGGTTGAGCCCGAAACCGGTGGTCATCGTGGCGAAGAAGGCGTTCTGCACGATGATGCCCGGTAACGCGAAGGTCAGGTACTCCCCCGGGCTGCCGGAGATCGCCCCACCGAAGACGTACGTGAAGAGCAGCACGAACATCACCGGTTGGATGCTCAGGTCGAGCAGCTCCATCGGGTTGTGCTTGATCTGCACCAGGCTGCGCCAGGCCAGCGTGCCGGTGTGCCGCAGCCCGGCGGTCGGGCCGAGCCGGCGGGCCGGCGTGGCGGGGGCCGCCGGAGCGGCGACGGTCGCGGCGGTCATGCCGGGCTCCCTTCCAGGGTCGGGGTGGTCTCGTCCTCGGCCCGGTGGCCGGTGAGGGAGAGGAACACCTCGTCGAGGCTGGACCCGCGCAGGGCCAGCTCGCCGACGTGCACCCCGGCGTCGTCGAGCCGGCGGACCACGGCGGGCAGCGCGTCCGGACCGGTGACCGGCGCGCTGACCGTCGTCTGGGCGACCTCCGGGTCGACCCCGGTCACCTCGCCGACGACGGCGAGCACGGTGGGCAGGTCGGCGGCCTCCACCGGCCGGACGGTCAGCACCTGGCCGCCGGTCTTGGCCTTCAGCTCCTCCGGGGTGCCCTGGGCGATGACCCGCCCGTGGTCGACCACGGCGATCTCGTCGGCCAACTGGTCGGCCTCCTCCAGGTACTGCGTGGTCAGCAGCACGGTCACCCCCTCGGCGACCAGGCCCCGGACGATGTCCCACAGGTCGTTGCGGCTGCGCGGGTCGAGGCCGGTGGTGGGCTCGTCGAGGAAGAGCACCTGCGGCCGGCCGACGAGACTGGCCGCCAGGTCGAGCCGGCGGCGCATGCCCCCCGAGTAGGTCTTGGCGGCCCGCCCGGCGGCGTCGGTGAGCTGGAACCCGGCCAGCAGCTCGGCCGCCCGGTCCCGGGCACCCCGCCGGGACAGGCCCAGCAGTCGGCCGATGAGCAGCAGATTCTCGGTGCCGGTCAGGTTCTCGTCGACCGAGGCGTACTGGCCGGTGAGGCCGATCAGCTGGCGGACCCGGTGGGCGTCGCGGCGGACGTCGTACCCGCCGACGGTGGCGTGCCCCTCGTCGGCGGTGAGCAGGGTGGCGAGCACCCGTACCGCGGTGGTCTTGCCGGCGCCGTTGGGGCCGAGCAGACCGAAGACCGTGCCGGCCGGGACCGCAAGGTCGACCCCGGCCAGGGCGGTGGTGTCGCCGAACCGGCGCACCAGCCCCTCGGCGCGGATGGCGTATGTCATCAGAACTCCCGTCGTTATCGCTGGATCGTCCAACGATGGGCGAGGGGTCTGACGTTACGTGCGTCGCCGCTGACATTCCGCCGATTTATCCGCGCGGCAGAACACGGCCGCCGCCGGGTCCGGCGGCGGCCGTGGGCCGGGTGGTCAGGCCAGGTTGGACGAGCGAGGGTACGCGTCGGCCGGGTCGGTGAGCACGTTGACCAGGTACGGCACCCCGGCGTCGAACGCACGCACCAGGGCCGGGCCGAGGTCGGCGGCCTTCGCCACCGTCTCCCCGGCACCGCCGAGCGCCTCCACCACCTTGTCGTAGCGCAGTTCGGGCTGCAGGTCGGCGGCGACGTCGTAGCCGTACATGGCCCGCATCGGGTGCTTCTCCAGCCCCCAGATGCCGTTGTTGCCGACCACGATCACCACCGGCAGCCGCTGCCGCACCAGCGACTCCACGTCCATCAGCGAGAACCCGGCCGCGCCGTCGCCCATCAGCACGCAGACCTGCCGGTCGGGGTGGCTGACCCGGGCGCCCATCGCGTAGCCCATCCCGGTGCCCAGGCAGCCGTACGGGCCGGGGTCGAGCCAGGTGCCGGGCTGCGACGGCTCCAGGTAGCGCCCGGCGTACGAGACGAAGTCGCCGCCGTCGCCGATGGTGATCGCGTCCGGGGCGAGAGCCCGGCGCAGCTCGCCGTAGACCCGGGCGGGGCGGATCGGGTCGGTGTCGGCGGCCATCTCGGCGGCGTCGCGTGCCCGCGCCGCGTCCTCGGCGGTGCGCAGCCGCTCGATCCAGTCGGCGTGGTCGGCCCGGTCGCCGGTGTGGTCGGCGAACGCGGACAGGATCAGCCGCAGGTCACCGGCGGGGCTGGCGGCGGGCTGGACGTGCCCGGCCCGCTGGGTGGGGGCGTCGACGACGTGCACCACCGCCGCGTCGCCGAAGTCGCCGAAGCTGAGCCGGAAGTCCAGCGGGGTGCCGACGACGACCACCACGTCGGCGTCGCCGAGCGCGACCCGGCGGGCCTTGGCGAAGGCGAGCGGGTGCTGCGGCGGGAGCGCGCCGCGACCCATGCCGTTGGTGAAGACCGGCACCTGCAACGCCTCGGCGGCCTCACGGAGCGCGGCGACGGCGTCCCCGGCGTACACGTCGGAACCGGCGATGATCACCGGACGGGCGGCGGCGGCGATCAACCGGGCGGCCCTGGTCACCTCGTCCGGGTCGGGTTCGACCGGCGCGACGGGCGTCGGGGCGGGCAGGTCCGCGTCGCCGACGGAGAAGATCGCCTCCAGCGGGAAGTCGAGGAAGACCGGGCCCCGGTGCGGGGTGAGCGCGGTGGTCAGCGCGGCGGAGACCGCGCGGGGGATGTCGTCGGCGGTGAACACCGTCTCGGCGTGCTTGGTGACCGGGGCGACCAGCGGCAGGTGGTCCATCTCCTGGAGGCTGCCGGAACCCCAGCGGAACTGCGGGGCCCGCCCGCCCAGCACCAGCACCGGCGAGGCGTTGAAGAAGGCGCTGGTCAGGCCGGAGATGCCGTTGGTGACGCCGGGGCCGGCGGTGAGCACGGCGAGGCCGGGGCGACGCTGGAGCTTGGCCACCGCCTCGGCGGCGAAGACGGCGGACTGTTCGTGCCGGACGTCGTAGATCGGGAAGCCGGTGGTGTGCGCGGCGTCGTAGAGCGGGAAGACGTGCCCGCCGGAGAGGGTGAACATCTCCCGTACGCCGTACGCCCGCAGTGCCGCCAGCGCCAGCGCTCCGCCGTGACCCTCGACCCGTTCCGTCATCGCCGCTCCCCTCGTCCATGACCGGAGTCACACGCTACTGGCCGGTATCCGGGATGTGAACAGTTCTCGGCACGGTGCCGGCGCCGGGACCACCGTCGCCGCGACGCGGGTCCGCCCCGGGGCCGACGGTGCGCGGCCCCGGGGCGGGACGGGTCAGCGGCCCGTGAAGTCGGGCTTGCGCTTCTCGACGAAGGCGGCCATCCCCTCGCGCCGGTCGTCGGTGGCGAAGAGCCCGGCGAAGAGCTGGCTCTCCCAGGCCAACCCGGAGCCGAGGTCCATGTCCAGCCCGACGTCGACCGCCAGCTTCGCCGCCCGCAACGCCTGCACCGGCCCGGTCAGGTACGGACGCACCAGCGCCACGGCGGTGTCGTAGACCTCGGCGGCCGGGGCGACCCGGTCGGCCAGCCCGATCCGCAGCGCCTCCGCCGCGTCCACCATCCGGCCGGACATGATCAGATCCTTCGCGCGGGCCGGACCGACCAGCCGGGCCAGCCGCTGGGTGCCGCCCGCACCGGGGATGACACCGAGCTTGATCTCCGGCTGGCCGAGCTTGGCGTCCTCGGCCACCACCCGCCAGTCACAGGCCAGCGCCAGCTCGCAGCCGCCGCCGAGGGCGTACCCGGTGATCGCGGCGACCACCGGCTTGGGGATCCGGGCGAGCGCGCCGACGGCGCTGGACAGGTCGGCGGCCCGCTCGGCCATGTCCACGTAGGACATGTCGGCCATCTCCTTGATGTCCGCGCCGGCGGCGAAGACCTTCTCCCCGCCGTACACGATGACGGCGCGGACGCCCGGGTCGGCGGTGGCGGCCGAGGCGGCGGCCCGCAGTTCCTCCTGGACCTGCTTGTTGAGCGCGTTCATCGGTGGCCGCTCCAGCCGGATGGTGCCGATGCCGTCCCTGGTGGTAAGCCGCACGAACTCGCTCACGCTGCCCTCACTTCCTCGTCGAAGTCGCGTGCCAACCTTACGACCCGGGTCGTTGGGGTACGTAGTCTGGTGTTCGCCACCCGCGCTCGGGAGTCCAGCGATGATCACGTACTACGACGACCGGTCGGTGCAGGTCACCTCCACCGCCATCCGGGTCGACGGCCGGGCCTTCCCGCTGGCCGAGATCGGCCTGGTCTGGCACCGCCGGGGCGACCGCTCCTGGCGGGTGCTGGCCGGGCGGGGTGCGATCGGGGCCGCCCTGGCGGGCCCGCTGGTGGCTGCGGCGATCGGCATCGCGGTGGCGGTCTGGCTGCACCGCTCCCCCACCGTCACGCTCGCCATCGTGGGAGCGTCGGTACTGGTCGGGCTGGCCGTCGGGCCGGTCGCCGACTTCCTCTTCGACCGCCTGGACCGCTCCTACGACCGGGGCAGCCGGCAGCGTGAGCTGTGGGTCCGCTGGCAGGGGCGGCCGGTGCTGCTGCTGAGCACCGGCGACGCGCTGCGCTTCGGACAGATCTACCGGGCGGTACAGCGCGCGATGGAGCACTCCACTGCGCCCCGCCGGCACGGCGGGTCACCGGTGCGGGCGACGGGGCCGACCGCGACCGACCCGGCCGGGCAGGGACCGGCGACGGGCCGCAGGCGGTGACCGCCGGGGGCGGACGCTGAGTCGGGACACAGGACGGACGGCCGCCCCGACCGCCGCTCGGCGCGTCGGGCGCGCGATCCGTCGGCCACACAGCGGCACCGGTCGCCTGCGAACGGTTAGGGTTAGTGATGACCCTCTATTACCGGGACGACACGGTGCAGGTGACCTCCGAGTCGATCCGGGCCGGTGGGCAGGTCGTACGGATCGCCGACGTCGCGTACGTCTGGCACGCACGCGGGGCCACCACCATGGCCGTCCGGTCCCGCATCCTCGGGCGCGGGGTGCTGGTCCTGCTGCTCTCGCTGCCCCCACTGGTCGCGCTGATCTGTGTGGTCTCGCTGGTCTGGTCGGCACAGGACCGGGGCGAGTGGAAACCGGCCCTGATCGTGCTGGCCGTCTGCGGCGTCGGGGTGCTCGCCCTGCTGCCCTTCCTGGAGCTGCCGCTCGGCTGGCTGGACCGGTCCTACGAACGCGGCAACAAGGTCAACGAGCTGTGGGTGCAGCACCTGGGGCAGGAGGTGATGCTGCTGCGTACCCCCGACGCGTTGCGGTTCGGGCAGATCTACCGCGCCGTCCAACGCGCCGTCGAACAGCAGGGCGAACCCCGGTGACACCGTCCCGGGCGGTCGGCCCCGCCCGCGCGGCTACGGGTCAGCTCAGCGGCAGCGCGGTGGCCAGCGGCCAGGCCACCAGGACCGCGCCCACCACCGCCGGTGCCCAGCGGGGCGCACCGGCCCGCCGCAGCACCGCCGCCCAGGCGGCCTGCCACCCGAGCAGCACCACGAACAGCGGCACCACCAGCAGCACGAAACCGGGGGCCAACCCCACCACGGCCGCCCCGCCCAGCGCCGGTACGGCGAGCGCGCCGACCGTCGCGTACCGCCAGCTCCGCCCCTGTGTGAGCAGCTCCGCGCCGGCCAGGAACACCAGACAGCCGACCGTCACCACCGGCAGCAGCCACCATCGGGCGCCCACCGGCAGCGCCCAGGTGAGGCCGAGGTGGATCGGCACGGCGACGGCGGCCACGGCGTACCCGGTCAGCAGCAGGGCCGCGACCACCGGCCGCAGCGGCGTACGCCCGCCGGTGGCCGGAACGGGCCCACCTGCCGCAGCCGGCGCGCCGGGGGTGGGACCGGCGGTGAACAGGCGCAGCGGCCAGTACCGGGCGGCGGCCAGCAGGACGCCGGTGACCAGCAGGAAGCCGGTGAGGTAGCCGCCGACCGCGAGCGGCAGCCGGGTGGTCGGCAGCACCGGGGCGAGCAGCAACCCCACCCCGGTGACGGCCGTCGCCACCGCCAGCACGGCGGGTGCCGGCGCGACGGGTACAGGTGCGACGGGTACGGGTGCGACGGGCCGCCCGCGACGGCCGGTCAGCAGGGCCGCCAGCGGCACGAAGCCGAGACCGAGACCGAGCAGCAGCAGACCCGCCGGGACCAGGCGGGCGGCCGGGCGCGGTACCGCACCGTCGCCGCCGACCCAGGCGGCGACCTCGCGGTGGGTACGGCCGGCGAAGAGCACCGAGATGTGCTCGACGCCGGGGACGACCACCACCCGTCGCCCGTCGCCCCGGCGGGCGGTCGCCTCGGCGGTGGCCCGGAAGGCGGGGAACTCCAGGCCGCCGACGATCAGCAGCAGCCGCCGCGGCCGGGCGTCGGGCAGGTCACCGCCGTCGGGCAGCGAGATCGCGACGGTGCCGGCGATGTCGGGGTGGCCGGCGGCGTACCGGGTCACCGCCCCCGCACCCATCGAGTGTCCGACCAGGACGATCCGCATCGGGTCGACGTCGGGCCGGCCCCGCAGGTGGGCGACGGCGACCGCCAGGTCGTGTTCCAGGGTGCCGCGGGACGCGGTGTCGTCGCGGCCCGCCCCGGGCAGGCCGGCCGGGTTGCCGCCGTGCCCGGCGAAGTCGAGCAGCAGCGCGACCGCGCCCTGCCGGGCGACCGTGTCGGCGAGCGGGCGCATCAACCGGGCCGAGCCGGCGAAGCCGTGCGCGATCACCACCCCCGGCCGGCGCACCGCGCCCGCCCTGTCGTCGTCGGCGGCCCGTACCAGGGTCAGCGGTACTCCGTCGGCGGTGACCTGCCGGGTGGTCAGGCCGGCGTCCGCCCGCAGCAGCCCGTAGCCACCGAGGAGCAGGGCGAGCACGGCGAGGACCGTCAGCGCCGCGCGACCCCGACCGGCCGGCGTCACGCCGGGGGGACGGAGCGACATGCGGGCACCCTACCGTCCGTCCGGCCACCCCCGTCCGCCCCGATTCCCGTACTCCCCGGGGCACCGTCCCCGCGCTCCTCCCGGGCGTACGGCCGGGTCCGTTCTCCCGGCCCGGCCCGCGACCGCCGCGCCCGGGTCGGTTCCGGCCCACGCCCGGGACCGTCCCGGCGGGCGGCGCTGGCCGACCCGACGCACACTGGGTGACATGGCCATCCCCCTGCCCCGACCGGCCGACGTCGTCGGTCTCACCCGCTCCGCCCTCGACCAGGCGTTCGGTTCGGCCGCCTCGTTCGCCGCCGTGCCGGCCCGCGCCTTCGCCGTGCTCGACGGGGTGGAGGCGCTGCTGACCCGGATCAACGGGGTGGTGGACCGGATCGAGGGCACCCTGGACCGCACGGACCGGGTGCTCACCGACGCCGAAGTGGCGGTACGCGAGGTGGCGGTGATCAGCGCGGCGGCGACCACGACCGTCACCCGGGCCACCGAGGTCGCCGACGCGGCGGCCGGGGTGGTGGCCGGGGCCGGTCAGGTGTCCCGGGCGGCCGGCGAGGTGGTCGCCGAGGCCGGGGCGGTGGCCGACCGGGCCGCCGGCACGGTGGCGACCGCCGAGGGCGCGGCCACCGTCGCAGCCGAGCTGATGGGTGCGTACGAGCCGGCGTTGCGGCGGGGCGCGCCGATGGCGAACCGGTTCGTGGCCGAGCTGAGCCACGAGGAGCTGGCCGCGGCGATCCGGCTCGTCGACGAGCTGCCGAAGCTCAAGGAGCACCTGACCTCGGACGTGCTGCCGATCCTGGCCACGCTCGACCGGGTCGGCCCGGACCTGCACGACCTGCTCGACGTGACCCGTGACCTCAAGCTCGCCGTCGCCGGCATTCCCGGCCTGGGCATGCTGCGTCGCCGGGGTGAACGGCTCAGCGACGACCCGGCCGGCTGAGCTGCCGGTCAGGTGCCGGCGGTCGGGGTGTAGAGGGCGTCGATCTCGGCACGCTCGGGCAGCGCCACCGACGCGCCGAGCCGCCGGACGCACGCCGCACCGGCCGCCGCCGCCCAGCGCACCGCGTCGACCACCGGCCGCCCCTCACCCCAGGCCACGGCCAGGGCACCGGTGAACGCGTCCCCGGCGGCGGTCGTGTCGACCACGTCCACGACGACGGCGGGCACGTGCACGGCGGGGGCGTCCCGCTCGACGTACCAGGCGCCCCCGCCGCCGAGGGTGAGTACCGCCCGGGGCACCAGCGCCAGCAGCGCCCCCGGGTCGTCCCGCCCCCGGCCGGTGAGCAGGTGCGCCTCGGTCTCGTTGACCACCAGCAGGTCCACCGCCGCCAGCAGCTCGGCGGGCACCTGCCGGGCCGGCGCGGCGTTGAGGATCACCCGGGTGCCGGCGGCGCGGGCGGCCACCGCCGCCTCGGTCACCGTCTCGACCGGGATCTCCAGCTGGGCGACCAGCACGTCCGCCCCGCGTACGGCGGACAGCTCGGCGTCGGTGAGGGCGGTGAAGGCGGCGTTCGCGCCGGGGGTGACCAGGATGGCGTTCTCCCCGGCGGCGTTGACCATCACCAGGGCGACCCCGGAGGCCCCGTAGACCACCCGCAGGTGGGTGGCGTCCACCTGGGCGGCGGTGATCCTGGCCCGCAGGGTGACGCCGAACGAGTCGGAGCCGAGCGCGCCGAGGAAGGTGCAGGCGGCACCGGCGCGGGCGGCGGCGATCGCCTGGTTGGCGCCCTTGCCGCCGGGCACCATCACGAAGTGGCTGCCGAGCACGGTCTCCCCCGGCCGGGGCAGCGTCGGGCCGGCTCCGACCACGTCCATGTTGGCGCTGCCCACCACGACGATCCGGCTCTGCCGCACCACGACCTCCCGCCGACCGGACGCTCCGCGGCGAGTCTAGGGCCTCGGCCGCCCGCCCCGGGTCCCGTGCCCGCCGCGCGGTCCGTCAGGCGGCGCGGGCGGTCCAGCGGTCGCCGCGGCGTTCGACCAGCAGGGGTAGGCCGAAGGTCTTGCTGAGGTTGTCGCCGGTCAGCGTGTCGGCGAGCAGCCCCTGGGCGACCACCGCGCCGTCGCGCAGCAGCAGCGCATGGGTGAACCCGGGCGGGATCTCCTCGACATGGTGGGTGACCAGCACCAGGGCCGGGGCGTCCGGGTCGTGGGCCAGCTCGGCGAGCCGGCCGACGAGGTCCTCGCGCCCGCCCAGGTCGAGCCCGGCCGCCGGCTCGTCGAGCAGCAGCAGCTCCGGGTCGGTCATCAGGGCGCGGGCGACCTGCACCCGCTTGCGTTCGCCCTCGGAGAGGGTGCCGTACGTGCGGTCCGCCAGGTGGCCGACGCCGAGCTGCCCGAGCAGGGCGTGGGCACGGGCCTCGTCGGCCTGGTCGTAGCTCTCCCGCCAACGGCCGACCACCGACCAGGCGGCGGTGAGCACAACGTCACCGACCCGTTCCTCGGCGGGGATGCGCTCGGCCACGGCGGCGGTGGTGAGGCCGATCCGGGTCCGCAGCTCGGTGAGGTCGGTGCGACCGATCCGCTCGCCGAGCACGTGCACGACGCCCGTGCTCGGGTGCAGTTGACCGCAGGCGAGGTTGAGCAGGGTGGTCTTGCCGGCACCGTTGGGGCCGAGTACCACCCAGCGTTCGTCCAGCTCGACCCGCCAGTCGACGTCGTGCAGCAGGGCGGTGCCGGATCGCCGGACGGCGACGCCGTCCAGGCTGACCACCAGATCCGCGTCCACGGTCGAGGGGACGGCTGCGGCGGGGAACGGGTCACCAGTCACCGCCCCATCCAACCACGCAGCCCGAGGCCGCCCCCACGGGCGGGTGGCCCGGCCTTAGGGTGCACCGTGTCGTTGGTCACCATCCCGGGAGGACGACCCATGCCCGTACGAGACGAGGGGCGGTGCGGATGAGCGCGGTCATCGAGATCGCCGGATTGCGCAAGACGTTCCGCACCATGCGCCGGGGCAGGCGGGTGGCGGTGGACGGCTTCGACATGGTCGTCGAGGCGGGCCAGGTGCACGGCTTCCTCGGCCCCAACGGCTCCGGTAAGACCACCACGCTGCGCGCCCTGCTGGGGCTGGTCAACGCCGACGCCGGGGAGTTGCGGGTGCTGGGTGCGCCGACCCCGGAGCAGTTGGGTCGGGTCACCGGGCGGGTGGGCGCGATCGTGGAGAGTCCGCAGTTCTTCGGCAACTTCACCGGGCACCGGACGCTGCGGTTGCTGGCGGTGGCCGGCGGCGTGCCGACGTCCCGGGTGGACGAGGTGCTCGACCAGGTCGGCCTGCGGGAGCGGGGCGAGGACCGGGTGAGGAGCTACTCGCTGGGCATGAAGCAGCGTCTCGCCGTCGCGTCGGCGCTGTTGAAGAGCCCGGAGCTGCTGATCCTGGACGAGCCGGCGAACGGGCTGGACCCGGCCGGTATCCGGGAGATGCGGGACCTGATGCGTACGCTCGCCGGGTCCGGGGTGACCGTGCTGGTGTCGAGCCACATCCTGGCCGAGATCCAGCTGATCTGCGACCACGTCACGATCATCGCGCGGGGCCGTCGGGTGGCGGCCGGCCGGGTGGACGACGTGCTGGCCGGGCACGACCCGCACGAGTGGCGGGTCCGGGTGGCCGAGTCGGAGCGGGGCGCGCAGCTGCTGCGGGAGGCCGGGCTGACGGTCGCCGTCGACCCCGACGACGTGCTGGTGGTCGGGGGCGCCCCGGAGCCGGAGCTGATCAGCAGCACCCTCGGTGGGCAGGGCCTGTGGGTCCGCGAGCTGACCCCGGTCCGGCCGGACCTGGAGAGCGTCTTCCTCGACCTCACCGCCGGCACGACCCCGCCGGGGCAGCCGGACGACGTCGACGCGGGTGACGCCGACGAATCGCTGATCGAACTGGACCGGACCGACGGTCGGAGGGTGGACGCGTGAACCTGGTCCGTGCCGAGGTGGAGCGGTTGACCGCCCGCCGCTTCGTCCAACTGATGGTGCTGCTGCTCGCGGTGGCGTTCGCGGTGACCACCACGACCACCCTGATCGGGTCGCACCGGCCGACGGCGCAGGAGATGTCCGCAGCCCAGGAGCAGGCCGCGCAGGCGGTGGCGGTGCTGGAGGCGGAGCACACCCGCTGCCTGCGGGTCCGGGCCGGCGAGATCCCGATCACCGAGGACGCCGGGTACGTACCGGCCGACTGCGCCGAGGTGGACCCGGCGCGGATGGAGCGGCTGCCGGTGGCCACCGACTACCTCACGTCGGTCTTCATCTTCTCCCAGGAGGCGCGCGGGCTGCTGTACTTCCTGATCGCGTTCCTGGTGCTGTTCGGTTTCCTGGTGGGCGCGTCGTACATCGGTGCCGACCTGAACTCCGGCGGGGTGGTCAACCTGCTGTTGTGGCGGCCGGGCCGGGTGACCGTGCTCGGTACGAAGCTGGGCACCCTGGTCGGGCTGGTGGCCGCGCTGGCGGTGCTGGCGTCGGCGCTCTACCTGGGCACGTTCTGGGTGATCGGGCAGACGGCGGGGGTGCCGGGCCCGCTGGACGGGCAGTTCTGGGGCGGGCTCGGGGTGATCTACGGGCGGGGTCTGGTGCTGGTGCTGCTGTCGACCGTGCTCGGCTTCGGGATCGCCACGCTGGGCCGGCACACCTCGGCGGCGCTCGGCGCGGTCGCCGCGTACGCGGTGGTGTGGGAGATGGGCGCGCGGCTGGTGTTGCAGATCCTCGACGTGGCGCGGGCGGACCTGCTGATGCTCTCCAACTATCTGGGCGCCTGGCTGTCCGGCCGGTTGGAGTTCTGGGACGACCGGGGTTGCCCGCCGGGCAGCGGCGTCTGCGACGGCGGCATCTACGCGATCACCTGGGGGCCGGCGCTGCTGGTGCTGTTGGCGCTGACCGGTGCGGTCACCGGGTCCGCGTTCGTCGCGTTCCGCCGCCGCGACCTGGTCTAGGGCGACCCGACCTGTGCCGACCACGGCAACATCTTGCCGTGGTCGGCGCAGTGGTGAAGTATTCCTTCATGACGAGGGACGGGCGGGGTGGTCGGTCAGCCGACGGTCGACCCGAACACCTCGTCCCGCACGGCGTCCAGCGCGGTCCGCAGCGCCCCCCGCAGGATCGGCTCCTCGGTGAGCCCGGTGGGCACCACCCGGGGCCGGACCAGGGTGATCGCGGCCACCTCGTGCTGCACCCGTTCGGCCAGCGCCGCCCCGCCGGCCTGCCCCACCTCACCGGCGAGCACCACCAGCGGCGGGTCCAGCACCACGCAGGTGCTGGCCACCCCGAGGGCGAGCCGTCGGGCCAGCTCGTCGAGCAGCGGGCCACCGGCGGTGCCGGCGGCGATGGCGGCCCGCACCGCGCCGGCCGCGTCGGGTGCGTCGATGCCGTGTTCCCGGGCCACCGCCTGGACCGCGTCCGCGCCGGCGAGCTGCTGGAACGCGGGCTTCGCCCGGCGCGAGACGTCCCGGGGGATCGGCACCCCCGGCACCGGCAGGTAGCCGATCTCGCCGGCCGCGCCGCTGCTGCCGTGGTGCAGCCGGCCACCCAGCATGATCGCCAGACCCACCCCGGCACCCACCCAGACCAGGACGAAATCCGACAGCCCCTGCGCGGCCCCGGACTGCGCCTCGGCGACGGCGGCCAGGTTGACGTCGTTCTCGAAGACGACCGGGGTGTGCAGGTCCTCGCGCAGCGCGGCGAGCAGGCCCCGGTGCCAGCGGGGCAGGTTGAACGCGAAGGTGATGTCGCCGGTGGCCGGGTCGACCAGACCCGGGGTGCCGAGCACCACCCGCCGTACGCTGTCCAGCTCCGCGCCGGCCCGGCTGGCCGCCTGCACCACCGCCGTGTGCACCACGCCGACCGGGTCGTCGGTGTCCCGGGTGGACTGCTCGACCTGACTGACGACCGCGCCCGTGATGTCCGCGCAGGCGGCCACCACCCGTTCCGCGCCCACGTCCACCCCGACCACGTACGCGCTGCCCGGCCGTACGGCGTAGAGCTGCGCGTTCGGACCCCGCCCACCGGCCTGTTCACCGACCCGGGCGACCAGCCCGCGCTCCTCCAGCCGCTCGACCAGCTGCGAGGCGGTGACCTTGGACAGGCCGGTCAGCTCGCCGAGCCGGGCGCGGGTGAGCGGGCCGCGTTCGAGCAGGAGCTCCAGCGCCGCACGGTCGTTGAGCGCCCGCAACAGTCGGGGGGTTCCGGGCAGCCGGGTCGCACTCATGCCATGTCCTCTGGTTTTCGTAAACTCTGCTTACCGAATCGCGTTGATCAGGGATGTCCGTAGCGTATCGGCCGCCCCGTGGCGGGGAACTCGGACGACCCGGCCGCCCGTGCCGACACACGTGCCGTCCACCGGCACACGCCGACCGCCGGCCGGTCCGCCGTCGGCGCGGGTTGCGGGCGGCGGGAGAGGGGGTTCAGGTGGGGATCGATCCAGGACTGCGCCGGCTGGCGCTGGGCACGCTGCTGGCCGCGTACCCGGGGCCGGTGCCGCCGGACTGGGCGGTCGCGCTGGTCGCCGAGGGGCTGGCCGGGCACACCCTGTTCGGCGGCAACGTGCACGACCCGGGTCAGCTCGCGGCGGGCACCGCCGCGCTGCGCGCCGCCCGGACCGACGTGCTGCTCGCCATCGACGAGGAGGGTGGCGACGTGACCCGGCTGGCGCACGCCACCGGCAGCCCGTACCCGGGCAACGCGGCGCTCGGCGAGGTCGACGACACCGCGCTCACCCGGGAGGTCTATGCGGCGATCGGCGGTGAACTGGCCGCCGTCGGCGTCACCGTCGACCTGGCCCCGACGGTCGACGTGAACACCGCCGACGAGAACCCGGTGATCGGCACCCGCGCGTTCGGGGCCGACCCGGGCCGGGTGGCCGCCCACACGGCCGCCGCCGTGGCGGGGCTCCAGTCGGTGGGGGTGGCGGCCTGCGCCAAGCACTTCCCCGGCCACGGCGCGACCGTCGCCGACTCACACCACGAGCTGCCCACCGTGGACGCCGACGCGGCGCTGCTGCGGGCCCGCGACCTGCCGCCCTTCGCGGCGGCGGTCGACGCGGGCGTGCGGGCGGTCATGACGGCGCACATCCGGGTGCCGGCACTGACCGGGGACGGGCCGGCCACCTTCAGCCGGGCCGTCCTGGTCGACCTGCTGCGCGGCGAGTACGGCTTCACCGGCGCGGTGGTCACCGACGCGTTGGAGATGAAGGGCGCGACCGTCGCCGCCGGTGGGGTCGGGCCGGCCGCCGTGCGGGCCCTGGCCGCCGGGGCGGACCTGCTCTGCCTGGGCGCGAAGGTCGACGCTGCGCTGGTCGAGCGGGTGGTGGCCGAGATCGTCGGGGCGCTCGGGGACGGCCGGCTGGACCGGGCCCGGGTGGAGCAGGCCGCCGGTCGCGCCGCCGCGCTCGCCGCCTGGACCGGTGCCGCCCGCCCGCCCGGTCCCACCGGCGGTGTCGAGGTCGGCCTCGGGTACCGGGCCGCCCGCCGGGCGGTGCGGGTGGAGGGCGACCCGACCGGGCCGGCACGCCCGCTCGTGGTGCAGGTGTACGCCGCCGCCACCGTCGCCGAGGGCCGGGTGCCGTGGGGGCTGGGCCCGCACCTGGCCGACGTCGAACAGCTCCGGGTCGTCGCCACCGAGGTCGACCCGGCGACGGTACGCCGGCTCGCCGGGGACCGGCCGGTCGTGCTGGTCGGACGGCACCTGCACCGGCTGCCCGGCGGTCCCGCGCTGGTCGAGGCGCTGGCCGCGACGCATCAGGTGACGGTGGTGGAGATGGGCTGGCCGGGGCGGTGGCGGCCGGCCGGGGTACGGGCCTTCGTCACCACCTTCGGCGCGAGCCACGCCAACGGTCGCGCAGCGGCGGAGGTGCTCGGCCTGACCTGCTGAGTGGCCGTCCCCGACGGGCGGGGCACCTGCGCGGGACGGGACGGACCGGTCAGCGACGCCAGGGTGCCGGGTCGCCGTGGTCGTCGGGAAGGCCGAGCAGCCGGCCGACCGCGGTGATCCGCAGGACCCGGGACACCACCGGTTGCGGGTCGACCAGCCGCAGGGTCGCCCCCCGGCCGACCGCCTCGGCCGCCCCGCGCAGCAACGCGGCCACCCCCGTCGAGTCGAGGAAGGTGACGGCCGTCAGGTCGACGACGATCTCCGACAGACCGGGGTGGCACAGCGCCTCGTCGAGGTCGCGTTGCAGCCCGGGGACGGTGGCGATGTCCAGGTCACCCACGGGTGCCAGGACCACCCGCCCGTGCCCCTCGCACGGCGTCGGCAGCTGCATGTCCGTCCACTCCTGGCCATCCGGCCGTCCCCGACCGCGCGCCGGTTCTCGCCGCGACGCCCGACCCTACCGGGGCCTCCTGACACCACCCTGCCGGGCAGCCGCCGGAGCAAACGACGAGCACGTTGCGTCACCGGGCTTCAACGGCGAATGCTTCCTTAAGCCCAGCTCAAGTCCATTACTGGACAGAGAGAACCCGCCGATCACCCTTGCCGAGCGGGCATCCGAGTACGTAGCGTGACCGACACCGAGGTCGACCGGTGGACACCGGTCACGGCGGGGCCTGGGGCAGGCAGCGGACCGTGGATCCGGCCCGGGATCCACGGTCCGCGCCGCGGCCGGACCGCTCCCTCACGGCGGGTAGACGCCGTAGGTCGACCAGCCCCGGTCGACGAACCCGGCGGCCTCGGCGACCCGGGCGGAACCGGTGTTCGCCGGATCGTGCCGGTAGGTGGGGACGGCGCCCTCGTCGAGCACCCGACGGGCGGCCTGCGCGACGAGCCGTCGGGCCAGCCCCCGGCCGCGCGCCGCGGGCACCGTGCCGACGGCCAGCTCGTGCCCGTACGCGTCGTGCCGTTTGATGCCGACACCGGCCAGGTAGCCGCCGTCGGCGTCCCGCACGACGAGCACCTCGCGGTCGAACAGGTGCAGCCAGGGTGGCAGGGCGGGGTCGGTGGGGGCGGTCCAGGTGCCGACGTCGGGCAGCGCGGCCGGCGCGAGGCACCACCGGAACACGTCGTCGTTGACCACCCACCCGGGTTGCCCGACCTGCGCCGGCAGCGCCCCGTACAGGGCGGACCGGGGCCCGTCGGCCAGCTCCCGGACGGCCGCGACCAGCCCGGACGGCACGGAGAGCACGGTGCTGCCGGCGGCCCGGACCGCAACGGCCGGGCGGACCCGGCCGTCCCAGGCCGGACGTGTCCGCCGCCACGAGCCGACCACGTGCAGGCCCGGCGGTGCCGGCCACTGCCCGAGCCAGGTCGCCAGGTGCAGGTACAGCCGCCGGTCCAGCACCGCCCGCCCCTCTCACCCGGTGGATCGCTTCATGATCCACGGTACGCCGGACCGCCACGGCCGACGCCCGGTTGCCGGGAGCGCGTCGTGGGTAGAGGGAACCGGACCGTGAGCTGCCTCACCGGAACCCGGTCCATCGACCGTGCGTCATATCTATTTCCATACATGGACACCTTTCTTTGGGACGGTAATGGCCATGCCTATGCAGCCGAACGAGCGGTACCAGCAGGACAGCGCACGAGTGTGGAACACGGCGGGGGGTGCCGGGCGGTTCCCGGCCCAGCCGCGCTACCGGGAGGCCCGGTGCGGTCGCGGCGTCAACGCCCGTCTGTCCTGGGGCGAGCTGAACACCCTCCCCGCCGGCATCTCCTCCCGACGCGGCCTCACCGCCCGCTGACCCGGCACGGCGCGCCCGCGACGACGGCCCCGGTCCGTCCCCCGTGGCCCCCGGCGGACGCGCCCCGCAGCGGCGACGGACGACCGCACCGACCCGTCGGTGCCACCGCGCCGCCCCCGGCGGCTCCGCCACGCGCAGGCAGTCCCACCGGGGTGTCCGGCCGGGGCGTTCGCACACCTGTCGGGTAGCGTCTTGTGGTCGATTCCGGCCAGCGACAGGAGAACCGCAGCGCATGGGCAAGAAGACGATCCACGTCTCCGACTTCAGCGGCACGGTGCTGCGTCCCGACGACGAGGTGGTCCGGGTCGTCGTGCTGGAGCATCCCGACCTGGTGGCCGGGCCCGTGCAGTTGGACGCCACCGTGACCGAGGTGGAGGGCATCGACGACGCCTCGCTCGACGTGGCGGTGGTCGAGATCCACGACCGGCACGCCGGCGGGGAACCGCGTCGGGTGGTGCTGACCGCCAGCGAGTTCGACGCGATGGCGACCGACACCCCGATGGCCCAGTTGCTGCGTACCGCCGAGCGGGTCCGTCCGCCGAAGGCCCGCAAGAGCGCCGAGAAGATCGACTACGGCACCCTCGACCACGCCGGGAAGCCGCACCGGGGGCGGGTCACCGAGGAGGAGGCCCGGCTGGTGCGCGAGCAGCTCGACGAGGTCAACAAGCGCCTCGCCGACGCCGGCATCCGGCAGATCGACCCGGCCGACCCGGAGCACGCGCTGCGGTACGGCTTCCCCACCGGGGACTGACCGGCCGGCCGGGCGCGCCCCCGGTGCCGCGCCCGACCCCGGCCCGCCGCGCCGCACGGCCGGGCGATCCCGCCGGGCGCGGCCCGGTGGCCGCGTCGGTCGGTCCGGTGACCGACGCGGCTTCTACTCGCCCCCGGCGAAGCCGGCGAGGGCGGCGGCCACGTTGGCCTCGGCCCGGCCCTTGGTCAGACCGAGGCCGGACAGCACGCCCGTGCCGTCCTCCAGTTCGAGCAGGGCCAGCAGGATGTGCTCGGTGCCGACGTAGTTGTGCCCGAGCCGCAGCGCCTCCCGGAAGGTGAGTTCGAGGGCCTTCTTGCCCTGTGCGTCGTACGGGATCAGGTCGGGGACCTGGTCGGACGCGGCGGGCAGGGTCGCGGTGACCGCTTCCCGGACGGCGTCCGGGCCCAGTCCCTCGGCGACCATGGCCTTGGCGGCGAGGCCGTCGGGTTCGGCGAGCAGGCCGAGCACCAGGTGTTCCGGGCGGATCTCCGCGTTGCCGGCGCTGCGGGCCTCCTCCTGCGAGGCGATCACCACGTTGCGGGCGCGTGGGGTGAACCGGCTGAAGCCGGCGTTGGGGTCCAGCGTCGCGGCCGCGTCGGCCTTCGCGGCGGAGCGCTTCTGGGCGGCCTGCTTGCTCACCCCCATGCTCGTGCCGATCTCGGTCCAGGAGGCTCCGGAGCGGCGGGCCTGGTCGACGAAGTGGCCGATCAGGTGGTCGGCGAGGTCGCCGAGGTGGTCGGCGACGAGCACCGCGTCACTGAGTTGGTCGAGCGCGTCCGGCCGGGCCTTCTTGATGGCCTGGATCAAGTCGTCGAGGCGGACAGGATGCGGGAGCTGGGCGGATTCCGTCATGCGTCAACCATAGGTTGACGCACCCCCGATCGTCAACCGGAAGTTGACGATCGGGGGTGCCGGGTGCGGACCGGCACCCCGGTCGTCCGTCGACCCCCGCCGCACCCGACCCGGGTGGGCCGCCGGCGCTCCGATAGCGTGCGGCGACGAACCGGGTCGGGTGACGTTACGGGAGGATCGGGATCATGCGGTTGCACGTCGGCTGCGCGATGTGGACCCACCGGTCCTGGCAGGGGCGGCTGATCGCCCACCCGCTGCCGGCGCACGAGCGACTGCGGCACTACGCCGGCTGGTGCGACGCGGTCGAGGGGAACACCACGTTCTACGCCACCCCGACCCGGGAGACCGTGGAGTCCTGGGCCCGGCAGACCGGCCCCGACTTCCGGTTCGTCCTCAAACTGCCGAAGGTGGTGACCCACGAACGGCGGCTCGTCGACGCCGACGCGCCGCTACGCGACTACTTCGACGCGATCGCCCCGCTCGGCGACCGGGCGCACGCCCTGTGGATCCAACTGCCGGGGTCGTTCACCCCGACGGACGTCCCCGCGCTCGCCGACCTGCTGCGCCGGCTGCCCGCCACCCACCGGTACGCCGTGGAGGTCCGGCACCCCGCGTTCTTCCTGGAGCCCGGCGCGACCCGCCTGCTGGAGGGGGTGCTCGCCGAGGCGTCCGCCGAGTGGGTCCCCTTCGACACCACCGCGTTCTTCCGCACCCCGCCGACCAGCGACGCGGAGCGGGAGGCGTGGACGAAGAAGCCCCGCCTGCCGTTGCGGACGGCGGCGCTGACCGACCGGCCGATCGTCCGCTACCTCGGCCGGGACGCCGAGTCGGAGACGGTCGAGGGCTGGCAGCGCTGGGTCGAGATCACCGTCGACTGGTTGCGGGAGGGCCGTTCGCCCACCGTGTTCGTGCACACCCCGGACAACGCCGACGCACCCCTGCTGGCCCGCCGGTTCCACGACGAGGTACGGGCCCGGGTGCCCGCCCTGGCCCCGCTGCCCGAGCCGATCCCGACCGGGCCGCTCACCCTGTTCTGACGCTCCGCGCCCTCCGCTGGCGCGGGTCCGGGACGGCGCGCGTCGGTCGGTACCGAAAGTTTCGATCTTCCGATCCGGATATCCCGTCGAGCGCACTTCCCACCGAAGACCCCCATGCAGCGTCCCACCAGCGTCTCACCACGTCACCCGCACAGGACATTTAATTGACGTTTCTCAATGTTATGCCTACAGTTCCGAAAGAGTAACCGAAAGTTTACCGAAAAGATGATCGGCTCCGGCTGACCGCCGTGGCTTCTCCCCGAGCTGACGCAGGCGGTGCCGGACCGGCACGCCGACGAGCCAGGAGGAACCAGAGACATGACGCAGGTCGTCCTGTTCGCGATCGACATCTGCGCGGTGGCGCTGCTCGTGTTCGGGCTCTACTTCCCCCGACATCGACGCCGCGACCTCGTCGTCGCCTACCTGGGGGTCAACATCGGCGTCCTCGCGGTGGCCAGCGCCCTGAGCGCCAGCAACGTCGGTGCCGGGGTCGGGCTGGGGATGGCCCTGTTCGGCGTGCTGTCCATCATCCGGCTCCGCTCGACCGAACTCGACCAGCACGAGGTGGCGTACTACTTCTCGGCGCTCGCCCTGGGCCTGCTCGGCGCGCTGGGCACCCGCTCGGTCTGGCTCAACGGCGGGCTGATGGCGCTCATCGTCGCGGTGATGTTCCTCGGCGACCACCGCCGCGTGTTCCGGCACTACCGGCACCAGGTCCTGGTGCTCGACTCGGCCCTCACCGACCACGTCGCCCTCGTCGCCCACCTGGAACAGCTGCTCAACGCCCGGGTGCACGTCGCCACCGCCCAGCGGGTCGACCTGGTCAACGAGACCACCGTGGTCGACGTGCGCTACTCGGTGGCCCGTCGTACCCCGGCGTCCACCCCCGGTTCATCGGCGCCGGCGGGAGCACGTCGATGACCGCGCCGCCGTTCACGTCATTGCTGGCCGACCTGCCCTGCGTCGAACTCGCCGAGCTGATCGACCGGGCCGCACTGCAGAGCCGGGTGGACCGCAAGTACGTCGTTCCGCTGGACGAGTTGCCGGGCCTGCTCGACCGGATCGCCCCGTACGCCCGGGTGCTGGACATCGGCGGCACCCGCACCTTCCGCTACGAGTCGGTGTACTTCGACACCCCGTGCCTGGCCAGCTACCACGGCGCGGCGTACCGGCGGCGGCGGCGCTTCAAGGTGCGCACCCGCACCTATCTCGACTCGGCGGAGTGCTGGCTGGAAGTCAAGATCAGCGGAGCCCGGGGGCTGGTCACCAAACACCGGCTGCCCTACCGGACGGAAGACCGTCGTACCGTCCGGTCGGG
Source organism: Micromonospora humida (assembly GCF_016901255.1). Taxonomy (NCBI): domain Bacteria; kingdom Bacillati; phylum Actinomycetota; class Actinomycetes; order Micromonosporales; family Micromonosporaceae; genus Micromonospora; species Micromonospora humida. The sequence goes on along the minus strand of NZ_JAFEUC010000002.1, from coordinate 82,900 downwards.
GCGGGACTTCGTCGACGAGGCACTCGACCGCGAGTCGATCCGGTCCGCCCCCGCCGGTGGTCACCTCGAACCGGTGCTGGTGACCGGCTACCGGCGCACCACGCTGCTGCTGCCGGCGACCGCGAGCCGGGTCACCATCGACACCGACCTGCACTGGCAGGACGACCGCCGGACCCTGGGTCTGCCCGGGGTCGCCGTGGTCGAGACCAAGACCCGGTCGGCGGCCGGCCCGGTCGACCGGCTGCTGTGGCAGCGCGGCACCCGACCCGCCCGCATCTCGAAGTACGCCACCGGCCTGGCCGCCCTGCGACCGGACCTGCCGGACGTGCCGTGGCGGCGCACGCTGCGCCGCCACTTCCGCGACGCCACCGGCTCGGCGGCACCGGCCCCGGCCCCCACCACCACCCCCCGAGTCACCCAGGAGACATCGTGCGTCTGACCGTTCGCCCGCCCACCCGGCGTGCCGTCGGGATCGCGGCCGTGGCCGTGCTCCTCACCGGACTCCTCGTGCCGCACACGGCACAGGCCGGACCATCCGCCGCGACCGCCGGCCCGCCCGCCGCCCGCGCCGGGGTCACCACCGGCCTGGACACCTCCGCCGCCGACGCCGTCGCCGCCGCCGGGGCGGCGGACGAGCTGGTCGGCGACATCGTCTTCTCCCGGCCGAGCGGCACCTTCCAGGGGGAGGTGACGGTCTCGCTGAGCACCGCGATCGGCGGCGCGCAGTTGCGGTACACCACCGACGGCCGGCTGCCCACCGCCCAGTCGCCGCTGTACGCGGGCACGCCGCTGCGGTTCACCCGCACCACCCAGCTACGCGTGCAGGCCTTCGTCGGCCAGACCGCCTCCGGTGCACCGGGGACCGCCATGTACGTCGCCCAGAACGTCGCCACCGCCCACGACCTGCCGGTGGTCCTGCTCGACTCGTACGGTGCCGGCAAGCCCGGTCGCGAGTACCTCGACGCCACCGCCATGGTCTTCGAGCCGGGCGGCGGTGGCACCACCTCGCTGGCCGCGACCCCGACGGTCGCCACCCGCGCCGGGTTCCACCTGCGCGGCCAGTCGTCGGCGTCGTTCGAGAAGACGCCGTACCGCGTCGAACTGCGGGGCAACGACAACGACGACGCCGACTACCCGGTGCTGGGCATGCCGGCCGACTCCGACTGGGTGCTGCGCGGCCCGTTCAGCGACAAGGCGTTGATCCGGGAGGCGCTCGTCTACGATCTCGGGCGCGAGATGGGCATGCCGGCACCGCGGTACCGGTTCGTGGAGTTCTATCTCAACACCGACGCCGCCCCGGTGGCCGCCGGTGACTACATGGGCGTCTACATGCTGGTCGAGACGATCAAGAACGCCAAGAACCGGCTCGACCTCAAGCAGCTCGACGAGGACGACCTGACCCTGCCCAAGATCCAGGGCGGGTACATCTGGAGCTTCGAGTGGCTGGCCGCCGAGGAACCGACGCTGACCTGCACCGGTGCGGCGGCGACCTGCTGGAACTACCTGGAGGTGCGGGACCCGTCACCGTTGCAGGCGCCCCAGCGGGACTGGCTGCGGGGCTACGTGCAGGAATTCCACGACGTGCTGCGGGCACCGAACTCCGCCGACCCGGTCACCGGCTACCGGAAGTACATCGACGTCGACTCGTTCGTGGACCAGATGGTCCTCAACGAACTCAGCCGGGAGATGGACTCCTACATCCGCAGCGCGTACTTCTACAAGGACCGGGACACCAAGATCTTCGCCGGCCCGCTGTGGGACTACGACCTCACCTTCGGCGTCGGCGGCTACTTCGGCAACGACCAGATCGCCGGCTGGCAGTACCAACAGACCCGGCAACCGCTGGCCAACGACTGGTTCCCGCAACTCGTACGCGATCCGGCCTTCGTCAACCAGCTCCGGTCCCGCTGGCAGACGCTGCGCCGGGGCCCGCTCGCCGACACCGCCCTGCAGACCCGGATCACCGCGTTGGCCGCGCCGTTGACCAACGCCGCGCAGCGCAACTTCCAGCGCTGGCCGAACCTGACCGCGCCGATGGTCGGCCCCTTCTACACCCCGACCGCGTCCACCTGGCAGGGTCAGGTCCAGGCCATGCGGGACTGGATGCTGCGCCGGGCGGCCTGGTTGGACTCCACCGCCGGCTGGGGCGGCCCGGTCACCACCCCGCCCCCGTCGCCCACGTCACCCGCCCCGACCACCCCGCCGCCCACCACCACCCCACCGCCGACGACGACCCCGCCGCCGCCCACCACCACCCCACCCCCGGGCACCGCCCGCTGCACCGCGACGTACACCGTGACCGGCCAGTGGACCGGCGGGTTCCAGGGCGAGGTACGGGTCACCGCCGGCACCTCGGCGATCAGCAACTGGACCGTGACCTGGGCGTACGCCAACGGCGAGCGGGTCACCCAGGCCTGGAACGCGACCGTGACCAGCCAGGGCGCGACGGTGACCGCCCGTAACGTCGCCTACAACGGCACACTCGCCGCCGGCGCCAGCACCTCGTTCGGGTTCCTCGGCTCGTCCACCGGCGGCCCCGGCGTCCCGGTGCCGAGCTGCACGACGGGTTGACCCCGGGCCACCTGGCACCGGCCGGTCCCCGCCGCCGGTGCCGGGTGGCGTCGGGTCGTCAGTCCCCGGCCGCGCTCCCGGTCATCGCCCGGGCCAGCCGCTCCCGGACCCGGGCGGCGTCCGGGTGACCGAGGTCGTCGAAGATGTCCAGCGCCCGCCGCCAGGTCCGCAGGGCACCGTGGACGTCCCCCGCCGCCTGCCGGGTCTCACCGAGCCGGGTCAGGGTGTCGGCCTCGTCGTACCGGTCACCGATGCGCCGGTACAGCGCCAGCGCCCGACCGTAGCAGCGGATCGCCCGCCGGTGCTGGCCCAGCCGGTCGTGGATGAAGCCCAGGCTGTCCCAGGTGTTCGCCTCGCCGTGCCGGTCGCCGGTCGGGCGCAGCAGCGTCAGCGCCTGGGAGCAGTGCTCCAGCGCCGGCCCGTACTGGCCGAGTTGGGCGTGCGCCCAGCCGACCCCGTTGCGGGCGCTGGCCTCCCCGGCCAGGTGTCCGGCGGCCCGGTAGAGCGCCAGCGCCCGCTGCCCGTGCTCCAGCGCCTCGGCGTACCGGCCGAGCCCGTCGAACATCGCCCCGAACGCCCGGTGGGTGCGCGCCTGCCCGGTGTGGTCGCCCAACGCGCCGAACAGGATCAGCGCCTCCCGGTAGTGCGCGACCGCCTCGTCCAGCCGACCCAAGCGGCAGAGCACCCGGGCCAGGTCACGGTGGGCGTTCGCCTGCCCCACCCGGTCCCCCGCCTGCTGCGCCCCGGCCAGGGCGGCCTGCTGGGCGGCGGCCAGGTCCAGCCAGTTCCCCCGGCGCTGGAGGAAATCCACCAGGGTCCAGGCCAGTTGCCAGGCATGGCCGTCGAACCCGGCACGCCTCGCGTGCGAGACCGCCGCCAACAGCACCGGATACTCGGTGGTGAACCAGGCCAGGGCCGGACCGTGGGCGGTCAGCTCCTCGGGCGTCACCCCGGGCGGGACGGCGGCCAGCGTCACCGGGTCCCGACCGGGTTGCAACAGCAGCGCCGCCGTGTGCGCGGTGTGCAGGTAGTGGTCGAGTCCACGCCGGACCGCCGACTGCCGCTCCTCGGCGGGGTCGAGGCTCTCGGCCAGCTCGCCCGCGTACGCCCGCAGCAGGTCGTGCGCGGTGAACCGGCCGGGCGCGTGTTCGGTGACCAGGTGGGCGTGGGCCAGTTCGGCCAGCAGCCGGGTCACCTGGCTGCGGGGCAGGCCGGCCAGGCTGGCCGCCGCGGCGATCCCGATGTCCGGCCCCGGGTGCGAGCCGAACAGCCGGAACAGTCGCGCCGCCGCCGGGGTCAGGTTCCGGTACGACCAGGAGAAGACCGACTGCACGTCCGTCCCGGTGTCCCCACCGTCGAAGGAGTCGAGCAGGCGCGGCGACTCGCGTAGCTCGTCGACGATGGTGGCCAGCGGGAACGTGGGGTGCGCCGCCCCGCGCGCGGCGAGCACGGCCAGCGCCAGCGGCAGCCGTACGCAGCGTTCGATCATCTCGTCGACCGCTTGCGGTTCGACGGTCAACCGGTCCGGGCCGAGCCGCCGGGCCAGCAGCTGCCACGCCTCGGCGGTGCTGAGCAGGTCGACGGCGATCTGCCGGGCCCCCTCGGCGGTGATCAGCCCGGCCAGCCGGTTGCGGCTGGTGACCAGGAACAGGCAGCCGGGACTGCCGGCCAGCAGCGGCCGTACCTGCTCGACGTCGCGGGCGTTGTCCAGCAGCACCAGCATCCGCCGGCCGGCGAGCAGGCTGCGGTAGAGCCCCACCTGGGCGGGCAGGTGGGTGGGGATCCGCTCGGGCGGCACCTCCAGGGCCTCCAGGAAGCCCCGTACCGCCTCGGCGGGTGTGACCACCGCGCCGGTGGCGTCGAATCCGCGCAGGTCGACGTAGAGCTGCCCGTCGGGGAAGCGGTCGGCGACCCGGTGGGCCCAGTACACCGCCAGGGTCGTCTTGCCGACACCGGCCGTACCCGACAGCGTCATCGTGGTGGTCGACTGGCCACCGCCGGGCGTGCCGTGGTCGGCGCAGCCCGCGTCGAGCTGGGCGAGCTGCGCGGCGCGCCCGACGAACCCGGGCAGCGCCGGGGGCAGTTGGCGGGGCACCGGTAGCCGGGCCGGCGCGCCCCCGGCCCGGCTACCGGTGCCCCGGGGGCGGACGACCGCGCGACCGGCCCGGCCGGTGGACGGGTGTTCCGGGCTGGCGAGCCGGCGACGCTCCTCGACCCGGTCCCGCGCGGTGGCCAGTGCCCCCTGCTCGGCGGGGCTGGCCCCGAGCAACCGGATCAGGGTGTCGAAACGCTCCGGCGGGGGCAGGATGTTCCCGGCGAAGTACTCCCCGATCACCCCCCGCGACCAGCCGGTCTTCGCCGCGAGCTGGCGGTAGGTCAGCGGGGTCTCGCCCTGTTGCCGGGCCTCCCGGCGGCGGAGCTGCCGCAGCAGGGCGGCCAGTTCCGCAACGGTGTTCATCCCGGTGTCCAGTGGGGACATCGGGGACGCCGAACGGACTGTCCCGGCCATCGGCTGCCGAGCGCCCGAAGGGACCCGTTGGTCGGTCATACGGCCTCCACCCCCCGGCCATCCGTCGCCCCGGATTGCCGACAGGGGGAGGGTATGACCGGCGGCACAGCGTCGGGTAGGCGACCGCCGATGTATGACAGTTCCATGTCGGTCCGGTTTCGCCTGCCGCTGCCGCCCGGCGTCCGTCCCCCTTCCGTCCGGCGCTGTCCGGGGGTGTCCGGTGGTGTCCAGGATGCACTGCCGGACACCACCGGCACCTGCCAATGTCCCCAGGGCGGGTCGAGGCCCGCACCAAGAAACCCTGGGGAAGGGGTACGTATGTCTCGTCCACAACCGACCGTGCTGCGGTCGACCGGGCTGCTGCGTCGGGCCGCCGCCGCGGCGTTCGGCGTCACCATGCTCGTCGCGGGGGTGGCCACCGCACCGGCCACCGCCGCGCCCGCTCCCGCCGCCGGGGGCAAGGCGACCGCCGCCGGCTCGTTCATCGACAGCACGCCGGTGCCGGGCGGCTTCGCCTCCTGGAAGGAGCTGCTCGAACTCCAGCAGCGGATGAACAACGCCGCCGCCCGGATCACGAAGATCGCGCAGCGCGACGCGAAGTCCGGTTTCGCCGGTGTGATCGCCGATCCCACCGCCCGGAAGCTGCAGGTCTTCTGGAAGGGCGAGGCACCGGCCGGCCTGGTGGCGACCAGCCGGGCCACCGTGCCGACCGAGGTGCTGCCCGCCGCGTACACCCGACGGGAGCTGGACGTCGCGGCGGCCAAGCTGCGCCGCTCGGCCGGTGACAAGATCACCACGGTCGGGCCGCGGGCCGACGGCGCCGGCCTGCTCGTCGGCACCCAGAGCGGCCTGCTCGGCGCGGCCAGCATGGCCGGCGTCCCGGTGACCGTGCAGACCGGGGTCTCCGCCTCCCCCGCCACCCGGTGGGACGACACCGCGCCGTGGTGGGGCGGTGGCGCGTGGCGCAACGCCACCACCGGTGGCGGCTGCTCGACCGGCTTCGGGGTCTTCCAGGGCGGGTCGGCGCGGATGCTCTCCGCCGCCCACTGCGGCAACATCAACAACGCCGCGACCGACCCGACCGGGCAGTCGATGGGCATCGTCGGCACCCGCAACGCCGGCACCGACACCCTGCTGCTGTCGGGCGCCTCGGGCGGTCGGGTCTTCAACAACAGCACCGACGCCAACGGCGCGGTGGTCAGCGAGTTCAGCAACCAGGTGATCGGCGCGCAGGCCAGCCAGGTCGGCAACTTCGTCTGCACCTCCGGGGCGTACTCCGGGACCCGGTGCTCGATCCAGGTCAAGGCCCGGAACCTGTGCATCAACGTGCGTGACTTCGGCACGGTCTGCGGCCAGGTCCAGGCGGAGAGCACCACCCGCACCAACGCGGTCGGCCAGGGCGACAGCGGCGGCCCGGTGGAGATCGTCAACCCGGCGAACACCCTCCAGGTCTGGGCCACCGGCACCAACACCGCCATCGACGACGGCGGCGCGGCGACCGCCTGCACCGGCTACCGGCCCACCGGCCGGGTCTGCGCGTGGCGGATGTACTACGAGGACATCATCTCCGGGATGGCCGGCGTCGGCGCCTCGGGTGTGATCCTCGGCTGACGGGTCCGGTCCCCGGTGAAACGGGGGCTGGCGGAGGAGGGTGGACCGGCGCGACCCCGTGCGCCGGTCCACCCGACGGCCGGGTCGGTACGCGTGCCTCGCGTACCGACCCGGCCGTTCGCCGTCGACAGGCCGGAGCGGGATTCACGGAATCGTCAACCGGCACGGCGGCATCATCTTGTGACATCGTCGTACGTCACTAATTCACGACAAATGCCGGCGGGGGTGAAAACAACCGACGCCATCCGCCGACCGCAGGCTCGACGGGTAGTGCAGATACTTTGACAGAGGCGCACAAGCTGCCCATCATCCGCACAACCGAATAACTGCCATAACTGGCCGTATTTGAATCCTTGCTTTCCGCACACGACATTGTTAGCCTCGTACGCACCCCACTCCCCATTGGGGGCCGAAATTGTCACCCGGATCACGCGAACTCGTACCGGAAGATCTCGCACACGGATTTGGGAAAAACATGGAAACTGTGCGGCCGATGCCATGACAGCCACTCCCACCGCAGCGGTGCAGCCGGGCGAGAGTTCCCACCGGGGCGGCGATTTCCACCGCTACTGGATCGCCGGGGCGATCGACCAGATCGGATCGCAGGCCACCGGCATCGTGCTCCCGCTGCTCACCCTGGCCGTGACCCGGTCACCGGCGGCGGCCGGGCTGGTGGGCGCGCTGGCCCTCACCGGTCGCCTCGTCGCCGCGCCGGTGGCGGGGGTGCTGGCCGACCGGCTGCCGCGCAAACGCATGATGGTCGTCTCGCTGCTGGTCGCGGCCGGCGCGATGACCGCGATCCTCGTCTCCGTCGCGGCCGGCGTGCCGACCCTCGGGCTGCTGGCCGCCGCCGCGTTCGTCGAGGGGGTCGCGCAGAGCGGTTACGAGGCCGCCGGTTCCGGCGCGATCCGGCGGCTGCTGCCCGCCGACGACCAGAAGGCGCTGGCCCGGCTGGAGGCCCGCAACAACGCCGCCCGGATCGTCGGCCCACTGCTCGGCGGCGCGCTCTACCAGCTCGCCCGCTGGCTGCCGTTCCTGGCGGACGTGGTGTCCTACCTGGTCGCGGCGGGTCTGGTGGCCACCATCCGCACCGACCTCACCCCCGAACGCAGGGAGCGCACCTCGTTCCGCACCGACCTGCGGGAGGGGTTGCGGTTCGTCTGGCGGCAGCCGTTCCTGCGGTTCGTGACGATCTGGGCGGCCGGCATCAACGTCACCTTCGGCGCGCTGGTCTACTACGCCATCCTGACGGCCGGCCGGCAGGGCGCACCCGCCGCGTCGATCGGCCTGATTCTCACCATCGCCAGCGTCGGCGGCCTCGCCGGCGCGCTGGCCGCCCCGATGGTCTTCAGCCGGGTCCGGCCGGTCACCGTCATCGTGTTCGCCTCGTGGGCCATGGTCGGGCTGGTCGTCGCGATGTCCCAGGCCCGGCAGACCTGGAGCTACGGCCTGCTGTTCGGGCTGGTCTTCCTGCTCAGCCCGCTGCTCGGGGTGATCTTCCAGTCCCGGGTGATCGCGTTGACTCCCGACGGGCTCCAGGGTCGGGTGGCCACCGTGATGGGCACCGTCGGCGAGGTGCTCCAGACGCCCGCACCGCTGCTGGCCGGGGTGCTGGTCGCCTGGTACAGCCCCGCCACGGTCGCCCTGGTGTTCGCCGCCGCGCTGGCGCTGCTGGCCACGTACACCACCCTCGTCGTGCGCCAGCTCCGCACCGGCTCCGGCGCGACGGCCGGCACCGACGGCAGCGCCGCCGCCGATGGCGAAGCCGGGGCCAGCTCCGACCCCGAGGAGGCCCACCGATGAGTCGCGGCCACCGGCTGTTCTACCCGGCGCTGCCGGTCGTCGCCGAACACGCGCCGCACCGGGCCGTCTACGTCGGCGACGCCGACGGCCGCTGCGAGATCCTGGCCTGGGACCGGGCCGCCGGCACCGCCCGGCAGGTGACCGACCGGCCGGCCGGCACGGTCCGGGCGGCGCTCGACCCGGCGGGGGCCACCATCTGGTGGTTCGACGACGATCTCGGCGGCGTGGGCACCTGGCGGACCTGCGATTTCGACCGGCCCGACCGGTCGGTCGAGGCGCTGCAGTCGGTGCTGCCCGGCCGGCACGCCGGCATCGCGATGGCCGCCGACGGCACCACCGCCGTCGGCCTCTCCGACGACGGCGGGATGACCATCTTCCTGCGTACCGGCGACGGTCGGGTCGACGAACGCGTCCACGTCGGCGGCTACGCCTACCTGGTCGACCTCGACCCGGCCGGGCGGCTGCTGGTGGTCGGCGGCGACGCCGCCACCGATCCGGCGGTCACGGTGTTCACCGTCGACGGCACCCGGGTGGCGGGCATCCCCGGTGGGCCGGACCGTCGGGTGTGGGCGCTCGGCTTCGCACCGGGCGTCGACCCGGCCCGGCTGCTGCTGGTGGTGGAGGACGAGGGGGGTTACCTCCCGGCCACGTGGACCGCCGCTGAGGGGGTGGTGCGGCACGAGTGGTGCCGCTTCGACACCGAGATCACCGCCGGCTGGTTCCCCGACGGGCAGCGGCTGCTCGTCCGGCAGGACCGGCACGCCCGTAGCCTGCTGCACGAGGTGGACCTCGCCGCCCGCACCCGGGCGGTGGTCGACACCCCGGCGGGCAGCGTCCTGGACGCCGCGGTCTGGCCCGACGGTGACGTCGCGTACGTGTGGACCGACTCGGTGACCCCGCCGCAACTGCGCTCCGTGCGGGGGGTGGAGCTGCCCGAACCCCCCGGCGGCCGGCCCGATCCGGGCGGACCGGACGCGGTCGCGGCACCGGCGGACTACCGCCGCGAGGAGATCCGGGTGCCCGGACCGGGCGGCGCGATCCCCGCCCTGGTGGCCCTCCCGGCCGACCGGGAGGGCCCCCGGCCGGCCGTCTTCCTGGTCCACGGCGGGCCGTTCCAGCACGCCCGCGACGCCTACGACCCGCTGGTCGAGATCCTGGTCAGCACCGGCTGCGCGGTGGTCCGGGTCAACTACCGGGGCTCCAGCGGGTACGGCGCGGCCTGGCGCAACGACTTCTCCGCCGGGGTCGGCCTCACCCAGTTGGAGGACCTCGCCGCGGTCCGCGCCCACCTGGTCGCCGAGGGGGTCGTCGAGGACCGGCGCACCGCCCTGTGGGGCACCTCGTGGGGTGGCTACCTGACCCTGCTCGCGCTCGGTCGGCAACCGGAACTGTGGCGGCTCGGGATCGCGATCAGCCCGGTCGCCGACTACGTCGCCGCGTTCGAGGCGGCCACCCCGGCGCTGCGGGCGCTGGACGTGCTGCTGTTCGGCGGCACCCCGGACGAGGTGCCGCAGCGCTACGCCCGCTCCTCGCCGGTCACCTACGTCGACCGGGTCCGGGCACCGGTGCTGCTGGCCGTCTCCACAGGTGACGTGCGCTGCCCGCCGGCGCCGGTGGAGCGCTACGCGCGGCTGCTGGCCGAGCGTCGCGTCCCGCACCAGGTGGTCCGGCGGCGGGCCGGACACGAGGACTTCGACGCGCAGAGCCACCTGGCTCTGATGCAGACCGTGCTGCTGTTCATGCAGCGGCACTTCGACGGCGTGCAGGACGAAGGCACCCCGGTCGCGCTCGCGATGGCGCGACCGGTGGGCTGACCCCGGCACGTGACCTGTCCCCGCGATACGGAGAGGAGGTGAACGACATGCGCAAGAACGTTGTCGAGAACGACCCGATCAACGGCAACCGCGACCAGCTTCGGGCCTCGAACGTCACGGTCACGGTCACGGTCAAGGTCAGCTTCTAGCGGCCGTACGGGGTGTGGGCCATCCGCCCAGGCAGGTGGCCCGCGCCCCGTATCCCCGTCATCCGGTGCCCGGACATCACGAGAAAGGAGAGTTCACGTGCGGGTTCTGCTGGTCAATACGCCCTGGACTTCCATAGACGTCCCCTCGTTGGCGGTTGGAATCCTCACCAACAGTGTCCGCCAGAAATTGCCGGATGCCGAGGTGGAGGCCGTCCACGCGAATCTCGACTTCGTCGACTGGGTGGTCGACCGGACGGAGTTCGGACTGAGCGACTATTACTACTACTCGTTGTTCACCTATTTCGCCGGCTGCGGCGACTGGGTCTTCTCCTCCGCGCTGTACGACGATCCGCAATGGCGGGTGAAAGAGTTCACCGACCGGGTCCGGACCCAGATGACGGAGCGGGAACTCGCGCTCAACCTGGAGCTGCACCGGTTGGCGCCGGAGTTCGTCGCCGAGCTGGCCGACCGGATCGTCGCCCGGGAACCCGACGTGGTCGGCTTCACCTCCACGTTCCAGCAGAACGCCGCCGCGCTCGCCACGGCCCGGGCGGTCAAGAAGCGGGCGCCCGGCATCCGTACGGTGATGGGCGGCGCGAACTGCGACGGCGAGCAGGGCGCCGCGATCCACCGCAACTTCGCGTTCGTCGACTACGTGGTCCGTGGCGAGGGCGAGGCGGTGTTCCCCCGGCTGCTCGCCGCGATCGGCGCGACCCTGCCGGCAGCCGACGCGACGCCGCCGGCGCTGTCCACGCCGCTGGCGGCCGGTGCGGTGCCGGCGGACGCGCTGACCGGCATCGAGGGCCTGTGCTGGGCCGACGCCGACGGTCGTTCGGTGGCGAACCCGATGAGCAGCAAGCCGCTGCCGCCGGCCGAGATCGTCGCCCCGGACTACGGGGGCTACTTCGAGCGGCTGGCCGCCTCCCGGGCCCGCAACTGGGTCGAGCCCCGGCTGGTCGTCGAGGGCGCGCGGGGCTGCTGGTGGGGCGAGAAGCACCACTGCACGTTCTGCGGCCTCAACGGTTCGTTCATGCAGTTCCGCAGCAAGCACCCGGGCCGGTTCTACGACGAGATCATCGAGCTGGTCGAGCGGCACCAGGTGCTGGACATGTTCGTCGTGGACAACATCCTCGACATGAGCTACGTGACCTCGCTGCTGCCCCGGCTCACCGAATCCGGCTACGACCTGCGCCTGCAGTACGAGATCAAGTCGAACATGAAGGGCCCGCAGGTGCAGGCGTTGGCCGACGCCGGCCTGGTCAGCGTGCAGCCCGGTATCGAGAGCCTGAGCAGCCGGGTGCTCAAGCTGATGGACAAGGGGGTCAGCGGCTGCCTCAACATCCGGATGCTGCGCGACGCCGAGACCAGCGGGATCACCATCGCCTGGAACTACCTGTACGGGTTCCCGGGCGAGACCGACGCCGACTATCTGCCGGTCATCGAGCAGATGCCGGCCCTGCACCACCTGTGCCCGGCCGACGGCAGCACCCGGATCGCCATCGAGCGGTTCAGCCCGTTCTTCGTCCGCCCCGAACTCGGCTTCACCGACCTGCGGCCGGCGGCGCAGTACCGGCTGATCTACGACCTGCCCGAGTCGGAGCTGATGGACCTGGCGTACCTGTTCGACGTCCCGCCGCAGGGCATCGACGGCGAGACGGCCGACCGGCTGGACCGGGCGGTCACGCAGTGGCAGCACGAGTACGCCCGCAGCCGGCTCACCCACCACGACCTCGGCGACGAGATCGTGCTGGTCAGCCGGCGCAAGCACTTCGACTGGCACGTGCTGCGGCTGACCGACCCGGTCGAGGTGGCCGTCTTCCGGCAGCTCGACCAGCCGCACGGCATCGCCGCGTTGAGCCGGCGGCTGTCGGTCGACGAGCCGGTCCTTACGGCGTTGCTGCGGCGCTGGCGCGATCTCGGCCTGGTCTACGAGGACGCGGGGCAGTTCATCCAGATCGCCCCCCAGGCGATGAACCAGGATCTGCTGCGCATCGACCACCTGCACCTGGAACGTGCAGCCGCGGAGACCAGGGCCGCCGCCGAGGCGGGCGAGCCGGCCGTGCTCACCGCGGTCTGAGGGGAGGAAACGTGTCCACCACCGACACCGGTCCGCGGCCCATCCTGGTCGGTCTCGCCCGGGACCACGATCCGGCCGTCCTGTCCATTCCCGGTATGACCATCGGTCCGGCCGAGCTGCGCGAGCCGGCCGCGGACGCGGTCGCCCGCTGGCGTGCCGAGGGGGTGCGCCGGGTCGACCTTCCCGACGCGGTGGACCTGACGGTCACCGGGGACGACGCGACGGCCGTCGACACGGTCCGCCGGCTGGTGCTGGTCCGGGAGCTGACCAGCCACGGCATCGCCGTGGACTGGCGGCTGCGGCTGCCCGGCGTCGAGGCCGACGAGTGGCTCCCGTACAGCCACCTGCGGGCACCGGTCGAGCTGCTCCCCGCGCCCGGCGGCGAGGGTGAACCGGTCGCGCAGCTCGACGCCTGGGCCAGGGGTTTCTACTTCGACAAGTGCACCTACCGTCGGGGTCCCGGGTTCGTCCAGGTGCGGGACCGCCGCTCCGGTCGGTTGAACCTGCTGACCATCGACGATCCGGCCTACCTGGCGGTGCTCGACCAGTTGTTGGACGGTGCCGCCGTCACGCAGGTCGACCTCGCCATCGCCCGGGACTTCGGCGCGGAGGGTCTGGTCACGAAGATCGGCGAGCTGCTGGTGTGGCTGCCGCACCGGCTGCGCCGCTGGCCCCTGCCGTCGATGGTGATCTGAGCGTCCGACGCCCCACCCGCCCGTCCACCGCCCGCACCCCCGGGCCGGTGGGCGGGCGGTCTCGCGTTCTGCCCGGCTGGTGGTTCCCGAAAGTTTCGGGTATACAGGGGAGGCGGCCCGTTCGCGGCCGAATTAACACATGCCCTTCGCGGGCCCATCTCGGTGACAGCCGACGTCAAACCGTCGAAATCCGCCTTGCGTCCGACCGCTGCTCAGGACGATGTTTCGGGAAGATTTCCGAAACTTGTTGACAGGTGGAGTACCGACACCCTACCGTCGCCATCGACGGCACTCGATGCTGTCGACACCACCCACCGCGACCCGTCCCCCCGGTTCTGCTGGACGACCGGCCCACCACCGCGTGGTGGCACACCGTATGACCGGCTGCCGCACCTGGCCACGGACAGTCCACCGGGTCGTACCGCGTCGCTGGCGTCCGCCAGCTGTCACGAGGAGGAACACGTACATGAGCGACACCTCGACCCGACCGCGAAGGAGCGGTCGCCTGCGGCTGCTGCTCAGCGCCGCGTGCGCCGCGGCGCTCGCCGTCACCGGCACGTTCATCGCCTCGCCCAACGCGTACGCGGAGAACGACCGGACCCTCACCTCCAACCTCACCGGCACGCACAACGGCTACTTCTTCTCGTTCTGGAAGGACAGCGGCAACGCCAGCATGACGCTGCGCGCCGACGGCCGCTACAGCAGCAGCTGGGACCGGAGCACCAACAACTGGGTCGGCGGCAAGGGCTGGGCCACCGGCAACCGGCGGACGGTCAGCTACTCGGGCAGCTACAACCCGGGTAACAACAACACCTACCTCGCCCTGTACGGCTGGACCCGCAACCCGCTCATCGAGTACTACGTGGTCGAGAACTTCGGCAGCTACAACCCGAGCAGCGGCGCCACCCGGATGGGCACGGTGACCACCGACGGCGGCACCTACGACATCCTGCGCAGCCTGCGGGTCAACGCCCCGTCGATCGACGGCAACCAGACGTTCTACCAGTACTGGAGCGTCCGGCAGCAGAAGCGCAGCAGCGGCACCATCACCACCGCCAACCACTTCGACGCCTGGGCACGCGCCGGCCTGAACCTCGGCACCAACCACAGCTACCAGATCATGGCGACCGAGGGTTACCAGAGCCAGGGCAGCTCCGACATCACCGTCCGCGAGGGTGGCAGCGGCAACCCGACCAGCGGGCCGACCGGCAACCCGACCACCCCGCCGGCCGGCGGCAACTGCACCGCGGTGCTCTCGGCCGCCGAGCAGTGGGGTGACCGGTTCAACCTGAACGTCGCGGTCAGCGGCACCAGCAACTGGGTGGTCAGTCTCGGGCTGAACGGCGGCCAGAGCATCCAGAACAGCTGGAACGCCTCGGTCAGCGGCACGAGCGGCACCGTCACCGCCAGGCCGAACGGCAACGGCAACAACTTCGGCATCACCATCATGGCGAACGGAAACTGGACCTGGCCCACGGTCAGCTGTCGAACGGCCTGACCCCGACCAGTTCCTGAGCGCACGCGACGGCGGGCGGTCCCGGTGACACCGGGACCGCCCGCTTGCTGCGTCAGGTGGGGCTGCTCAGCCGCGTATCCACTGCTGGTTGCTGCCGCCGTTGCAGGTCCAGAGCTGGACGGCGGACCCGTTGGCGGTGGCCCCGCCGTTGATGTCCAGGCACAGCCCCGAGGCGACCCCGACGATCGTGCCGTCGGCGTTGAGCCGCCACTGCTGGTTGGTGCCGCCGGTGCAGCTCCAGATCCGGGCCCGGGTCCCCGACGCGGCGCTCGCCACGTCCAGGCACTTGTTGCCGTAGACGGTGAGCTGGTTGGTCGAGGTGAGCGACCAGCGCTGGTTGGCGCCGCCGTTGCAGTCCCAGATCTGCACCACCGCGCCGTCGGTCTGGCTGGCCCCGTTGACGTCGAGGCACCGGTTCGAGCCCGCGCCCCGGATCTCACCGGTCGGGGTGCCCGGGGAGCCGACGGCGGTCACCGAGAGGTTGTCGAACTGGGCGGTGACGCCCTGGCCGGTGCCGTACCCGATCTGGCCGGCGACCCAGGTGGAGTCGGTGGCCGTGCCGACGGTGGTGCCGTCGATGGCGGCGGTCAGGGTGCTGCCGTTGAGCGTGAACGACAGGTTGTGCCACCGCCCGGTGCCCAGCGCCGAGGTGTTGCCGCTGGCCAGGGTGCGCCAGTTGCCGCTGGTGTTGTTGCTGCGGATCGACCAGGCCCCGCCGTCGGTGACCCGGAAGTAGTACCCGTTCATGTTCTGCGGGCCCTGGTGGTTGTAGGTGTTGCCGCGCCCGATGAGCTGCGCGTAGCCGGACTTCTCCAGCAGCACGTCGGAGGAGACCGTGTAGTTGCGCCAGGTCAGGTCGCCCAGCAGGGTGTACGGCTCGGCCTGGCCGGAGGTCCAGTAGATCGGCGCCTGCTCGGACATCTGCCGCACGCACTGCCCGCTGCGACCGGCGGCGCACCCGGCGATCTCGAACGAGCCCTGCTGGTCCATCAGGTACCGCGCCTCGCGGCCGGTGGCGTACGAATCGAAGGTGTCGGTGTACGGCAGCTTCAGGTTGCCCTGCGCCGGGCTGGCCGCCGTGCCCTTGCCCTGCCCGCTGGTGGTGGTGATGCTGTAGACGTAGCCGGGCTGGACGGTGAGCGAGAAGCGCCCGCCGCTCGGGGTGATGTCGCTGCCCCGCACGAAGTGGTCGGCGGTGTTGTTGGAGCGTACGTTCGTCGACCAGACCCGCACCGTGCCGGTGGACAGGCCGCCGGTGACGGTGAAGTCGAGGGTCTGCGCGCCACCGGCGTCCATCGTCTCGATGATGGTGCTGTAGTCGCTGTTGTTGGTGGACTTCAGCGAGACGTAGCTGCCGTTGTTACGGTTGCCGCCGATGTACCCGCTCGACGCGTCGAGGTAGCGCCAGCCCGGTGCGGTGAACTGGGTGGTCTGCGCCATCACCCAGGCGTTCTTGCCGATCGAGTAGGCGCCGGACCACGGCTGCTGGGCCACCGCCACGCCCGTGGTCGCCCACGGGATGTTCGGGGTGATGGCGGCGATGACCGGCCAGTTGATGTACGCGGTCATCTTACCGTCGAGGTAGCCCCGGTTGATGCCCCGGGCGAGCGCCTGCGCGCCCGCGTTGTAGTCGTCGGAGCCGTTCTCGCTGGCCCACAGCGACTTGCCGGTGGACACCGCGTTGTTGGAGCTGGGGCAGCTGGTCTGGGCGCTGCGGTAGCCACAGACGTAGTGGCTGCCGAAGACCTGCACGGCGTTGCCGAAGGCCGGGTCGCGCAGCGACTCGTCGGCCGCGCCCCAACCGAAGTCGTCCGAGGCGACGATCTTGACGTTGCTGTAGCCGCGGGCGTTGAGGGTCGAGCGCAGGTTCTTGTACCAGGTGGCGTTGTACCCCTTCTCGTTCCACCCGCCCAGGTAGTTGATGGTCAACCCGTGGGTGCCCGCGCAGTCCAGCCAGGCCACCAGGTAGTCGATCGAGTCGGTGGACCAGAAGTTGCCGTTGCCGATCCAGCCGGGCGCGCCCCAGGCCAGGCCGACCAGGGCGATGTTGGGGTTGCGGGCCCGGGCCTGCTCCATCATCCACCACTCGTAGCCCCGGTTGCAGTTGATGCTGCCCCGGGTGTGCTCGTGGCTGGGCTCGGCGCCGGAGGTGGAGTTGGTGTCGCCGCCGATCTCCACCTTCATCAGCTGCATCGCCGCGCCGTAGCCCGGCTTGAACAGGTAGTCCAGGATGTCGCTGCGCTGCGGCTCGGGGTAGTCGACGAGCAGCCGGCTGTTGCCGCCGCCACCGCTGACCGCGCCGATGCCGTCCAGCGCCCGGCCGCCGGACCCGCCGTTGATCGTGATCGCGGTCGCCGCCTGGGCGGGCGAGGCGAACCCGGTGAGCACGGCCGCCGCCGCGACCGTCGCCCCGAGCAACGATGCGGCCCACCGCCGGGGACGCCATCCGCTGTGCCATGGTCCGCGCGGTGCCCCGCCGCCACCCACACTCCATCGACGACTTGTTGAACTGAACATCTGACTCGCCTCCCCAGCCGGTCTCCGGCCCCGAAGCTCTCCGGCGCGGGACGGGACACTGCCCGTGACCCACGCGGCCCTGACATCGTTGATCATCGATGATCAGACGTCACATGTTAGGCACCGTAACGCGCGCCGGTCAACGTCGCCAGTGGAGTGAAACCGCCGATCAAGCCGCCTTTCGGCAACCACCACCGGCGGGGGACTTTTGTAATGATCAGACGAATGTGCCGGCGGAGCACCGCACCGGCAGGAGGCGGGCACACCGCCGACCCGGCCGTCGCCGGATCGGCGGCGGCGCGGGTCGGCGGCGTGGCGCGTCCGGGTCAGCCCGGCAGGACCAGCTGCGCCGGGGTCGAGCGGTGGGTGGTGGTGCCGTCACCCAACTGCCCGGACATGTTGTTGCCCCAGCACCACAGGCTCCCGTCGGTACGCACGCCGCAGCTGTGGTAGCTGACGGACAGGTTCTGCGTCCACGTGGTCAGGGTGCCGACGCGCAGCGGTGCGGACCGGTGGGTGGTGGTGCCGTCACCCAACTGTCCGAACCCGTTGTTGCCCCAGCACCACAGGCTCCCGTCGGTACGCAGCGCGCACGACGAGTCCACGCTGGCGTCCACCTTCGTCCAGGTGGTCGCGGTGCCGACCTGGATCGGGCTGGTCTGCACGCCGGTGCCGGCGCCGACCTGGCCGTACCCGTTCTCGCCCCAGCACCACAGCGTCCCGTCGGTACGGTTCGCGCAGGTGTGCGCGTGCCCGGCCGTCACGCCCGCCCACGAGGTCGCGGTGCCGACCTGCGCCGGGGTGGCCCGGTAGCCGAGGATGCCGACGCCGAGCTGCCCGTCGGTGCTGTCGCCCCAGCACCACAGGGTGCCACCGGTTCGCACGCCGCAGCTGTGCGCGTACCCGGTGGTGACGCTCGCCCAGGTGGTCTCCGTGCCCACCTGCACCGGGCTGGTCGCCCGGGAGGGGGACGTGCCGACGCCGAGCTGCGCGTTGCGGTTCAGGCCCCAGCACCACAGGGTGCCCGTGGTCTGGACGCCACAGGTGTGGTTGGCACCCGCGCTGACGCTGGCCCAGGTGGTGGCGGTGCCGACCTGCACCGGGGTGCTCCGGCTGGTGGTGGTGCCGTCACCGAGCTGCCCGCTGTAGTTGCCGCCCCAGCACCACAGCGTGCCGTCGGTGCGGATCGCGCAGGTGTTGCTGGTGCCGGCGTCGACCTTCGACCAGGTGGTGGCGGTGCCGACCTGCACCGGGGTGGTGCGGTTGGTGGTGGTGCCGTCACCGAGCTTGCCGCCGAAGTTGTCCCCCCAGCACCAGAGCGTCCCGTCGGTGCGGATCGCGCAGGAGTGCAGGTCACCGGTGGCGACCTGGGAGACCGTGGCGGCGGCGAGGGCGGCGTTGGACGCGCCCCGCTCCGCGACGGCCGTACCCGCGACCGCCGCACCGGCCGAGAAGCCCACCGCGAGCGCGGCGACCCCGAGCGAGACCGCTGCCGCGGCGCCGGCGGTGCGGGCCGCCCGTCGCCAGCGGGCCCACAGCCGACTGTCCTGTTGTCCGATCATGTTCTGTTCTCTCCCCAGACGAACGTCGATTTCTGCACGGCGGAGGCAGCGTCGCCCCGGCGGGTCACCTCGACCCACCTCGTACAGCAGTGAGCCTATGCATTGAATCGCATCAATGCGAGGTCCCGCCGGGGCGACCTGGTACTACCGTTGTCCGTAGCTGACGTCCGAACGGCTCAGGTCCGGCTCCACCGTTGGCCTGCGCTGCCGTTGCAGTCCCAGATCTGGGTACGCGTGCCGTTGGCCGTACCACTGCCGACCACGTCCAGGCAGCGGCCCGAGCCGACGGCGGTGATCGTGCCGTCGGCGTTGAACCGCCACCGCTGGTTGGCCTGGCCGTTGCAGTCCCAGATGATCACCGAGCTGCCGTTGGCGGTCGCCGCGCCGTTGACGTCCAGGCACTTGCCGCCGAAGACCCGCAGCTCCTGGGCGGCCGTCGAGGTCCAGCTCTGGTTGGTCTGCCCGTGGCAGTCCCAGATGATCGCCGCCGAGCCGTTGGTCTGCGCGCCGCCGTTGACGTCCAAGCAGCGCCCGGAGGACGAGTTGCGCAGCGCGCCCGTGCCGCCCGGCGGCGGGGTGGTCGGGGGCGGGGTGGTCGGGTTGCCGGTCGGCGTCACCGTCGGGGTCGGCGTCGGAGTGGTGCCGCCGAACTGGGTGAAGAACCGCCACACCTCACCCTTGGTCCAGGTCCGCACGCCACTGTCGCCACCACCGTCGACCGGGCCCGGGGTGTGCCCGCCGTCGAACGCGGCCCACACGACCGGGTAGCCGGAGCGGCAGCCGGAGTAGGTGGTGGTGATGTGGGTCAGGCTGCCGGCGCGCGGCTCGGGCGGGCTCTGCGCCGTACACCCGTTGTTGCGCACGAAGGTGTCCCGCAGGGACCGGCCGGCCGAGACGTTGAGCACCGGGTCCCCGATGCCGTGGATGCCCATGTAGGCGATCGGCTGACCGCCGCCGCTGCACCCGCTGAGCTGTCCGCCGGAGTAGACCGCGACGGCCCGGAAGACGTTCGCCCGGGAGCAGGCCAGCGAGTAGCTCATCCCGCCGCCGTAGCTGAAGCCCAGCGCGAACAGCTGCGTCGTGTCGACGCACAGGTCGTTCTCGATCAGCCGGACCATGTCGTCGACGAAGGTGACGTCCTGGCCGCCGGGGTTGGCCCAGCCGTTGCCGTTGCCCTGGGGAGCCACGAAGATCGTGCTGTTGTTCGCCTGCTGGCGCAGCCCGTAGTAGGACCAGGCGGCCCCGTCCGACCCACCCCCGTCGACGTCGTTGGCGGTGCCGCCGTTCCAGTGGAAGCCGAAGATCAGCCGGTACTGGTGGTTGCGGTCGTAGTTGTCGGGGATCCGGAGGATGAAGCTGCGGTTCTGGCCGCTGCTCTGGATGGACCGCTGGCCGCTGGTCAACGTGGGTGCCTTGCCGCACCCGGCGGTCGCGGCGGCCGCCGAGACACCGGCCGCCGCGGCGGTGGTGCCCGGGCCGCCGGCGAGGGCCGTCGCACCCACGGTCACGACGAGGGCCGCCGCCGCCGCGAGGGAACCAAGGATGGGTCTGCGCCTTGTCATGAGGGGGCTCCTGCCACTCGTCATGGACTGGTTCGGGGGTACGGGGTCCACGCCGATCCCGACGTGTCGCGCCCGACGCGCTCCCGCTGACCGCACCCGCCAAGGACGGAACACCAGGAGACGCACGATGCGCCCACGACGCCGGCCGGCTCGTCGCCGCGGCTGCCAGCCGATGGTCCCGCTGCCCGGCGGGACCGACTGGTCGTCGAACCGATCGGTGGTCCATGTCGCGCCCGGACGCCACCGGCCGAGGCCCGGAGCAGTGACACCGGACGTCGAATCGATTCGGCAAGACCCTAGGTCGAACAGTGAAATATGTCAATGCCGTGTCGGGTCGGTTGCGACCCGGGGTCGGCCGCCCGACGGCAGCGAACCGCAGGTCACGGCGCGGTTCCCCCGGGGCCGGGTCGACCCGGCCCCGGGGACGCCGGTCAGTTGCGCAGGCTCCACTGCTGGTTGGTCCCGCCGTTGCAGGACCACAGGATGATCTTCGTGCCGTTGGCGGTCGCCGCGCCGTTCGCGTCGAGACAGAGCCCCGACTGGGCGTTGGTCAGGGTGCCGTTGGCGTTGAGGTTCCACTGCTGGTTGGTGCCGCCGTGGCAGTCCCAGATGATGACCGTGGTGCCGTTGGTCGTACCCGCGCCGTTCGCGTCCAGGCACTTGTTGCCGTTCGTGGTCAACTGCTTGCCGCTGGTGTACGTCCACTGCTGCCCGGTGCCGCCCGTGCAGTCCCACAACTGCACCTGGGTGCCGTTGGTGGTGCTGGCGTTGGGCACGTCGACGCAGCGGCCGGACTGCCCGCCCACCAGCCGGCCACCCTGCTGGCCGCTGCCGGTGCCCTGCTGGCGGACCAGCGAGCTGGACTCGGCCGACCGGTTGCCCTGGGCGTCCACCACGAACAGCCGGTACTCACCCTGGTTCGTCGGCACCGCGATGGAGGTGGCGGTGCCCGCCGCCCGGGTCATCGTCGGGCCGGCGGTGAAGGTGGTCGTGCCGGCCGGGGCCAGCCAGACCGTCTTTCCCGCGTCGCCGGTGCTGCGGATCGGGATGGTCGCCGAGGCGCTGGTGACGAAGGTGCTGGCGGGCAGCACGTAGTTCGGCAGGGAGAGGTTGGCCGCCGGGACGATGTCCCGGTACGCGTCCTCCAGCCCGGAGTTGGCCGCGATGCCGTACGCCGCAGCCGGCCAGACGTAGTCGGACGAAACCAGGATGTCGTTGACCGTGCTGTTCGGCAGGTTCTTGTTCGACACCTTGTTGATCGGGCCGTAGATCTGGGTGATGCTCAGGTCGTGCTTGCGCCCGAAGTCGTCGGAGTTGATCATCCAGGTGATGTTCTTGTCCACGCTCAGCACGTTGTCCCGGAACGTGATGTACGCCGAACCCTCGTCCGGGTGCAGGCCGTACTTGTGCCCGGACGGCACACCCTGCAGGTAGTTGTTGGTGATCGTCGTCCCCGGCTGGGCACCGAGGGTGTAGATGGGTGCGGTGTCGCTGAGCCGCTGCACGGTGTCGATGATGTGGTTGTAGCTGATGGTGTTGTTCCGGGCCGTCGTGGTGGGCCGGTTCGGCGCGATCGAGCCCGATGACCCGTCGAAGTTCCACCAGCCCCAGCCGAGCGTGATGCCCGACCACGGCGACTTCTCGATCCGGTTGCGCTGGATCGTCAGGGTGTCCACGAAGTACGCCGAGATGGGGCTGTGCCCGTTGAACAGCACCGCGCTGTCGTACAGGTAGTTGTTCTTGATCTCGATGTTCTTCGGCAGCCCCTCGACCTGCGGCAGCCACTTCTCCCGGTTGGTCGACGTGCCGTCGCCGATGTAGACGTGCTGGGGGTGGCCGACGGTGATCGCGGAACCCGCGATGTCGTTGGTGAAGTTCCCGGTCAACTGGCTGTTCTGCACGTCGTTGACCATGTTGACCCCGTCGGCGCCGCTGTGCTGGAAGCGGTTGCGGCTGAACAGGATGCCGTCGGCGTTCTCCACCTGGATCATGCCCGGGGTGACGTCGACGTTGCGGTAGTAGTAGTCGTGGAAGTTCCGCTTCGCGTACGCCTGCGCCCCGAGGTTGCCCTGCTGCGCCTGCTTGAACGACGAACCGGCGACGGTGAACAGGTTCCAGTCGGAGTGCTGCACGGTGAGCCCGGCGAACGTGATGTTGCGGGCGTGGTTGTTCGTCGAGGTGCCGGCGACCCGCACCAGGGTGGTCACGTTGTTCGGCGCGAACACCGACGCGGTCGTCATGTTCTCGGCGTTGCTCTTGTAGTAGTAGAGCGTCCTGCTGCCCTTGTCGAAGAAGAACTCGCCGGGCGCGTCCAGGAACTCGTAGGCGTTCATCAGCTTGTGGCTGCCGCCGCTCTGGGCGTTGCCGTTGAACGCGCCCTGGGCGATCGCGGCACCCGGCTGCTGGAACAGCGCCACCCGGTTCGCGCCGTCGGAGGTGACCTGGCGTACCCCGACGATGGCGGTGGTCCAGGTGGTCGCCGTCTCGATCTCGATGTCCTCGGCGTTGCGGGCGACGGCCGGGAAGTCGTTCAGGTTGTACTTCGCGCCGTCGCACTGCGAGCCCGACTCCCAGGCCCACGCGGCCTGCCCGGCCGTGACGTTGTACGTCCCGTAGCAGCCCGCCGAGCCGACCGTCTTCGTCGCCATGACGGCCCGCTTGTCGTTGACGTACAGCGCGCGCAGCTTGTTGGCCCGGTCCAGCGGGGCCTTCCAGATGTTCCCGCTGTGCTGGGTCCACCCGGTGACCGGAACACCCCCGTCGAGCACCGGGGTCTCGCCGGGGTAGGCGGAATAGCTGACCCGGTAGCCGTTGCTGCCGGAGTCGGCCGCACCGAACTCGATGGTGCTGCTCACCGGATACCGGCCGCCCCGCAGGTAGACCTGGATGTCGCCGGCCATGTTCGCGTTAACAGTACGCACCACGTCCCGCGCGCGTTGCATCGTCCGGAACGGGGACTCGAGGGTGCCCGGGTTGCTGTCACTGCCGTCCGGCGCGACATAGTACGTTGCCTGGACGGCGGCCGAGGCCGACAGCGGGTGCGCGATAACGGCCGGCACGGCGGCCGCGACGAGCAGCGCGCCTGCCAGCAGCGACCTTCGCACGGCGGAGAGGGCTGGGTTCACGTACCTGTCCTTTCGCATGCCGCCCACAGCCATGTCCGCTGGACAATCGTCCCGGGGGTGCGACAGTGAACCCGCCGTACGAACATGGAACGACCCGGCGGGAGGGCGTGCGCGCTCCCGGCGGTTCGACCGTTGGCGGGTTCCTGGGGAAGATGCCGTGACCGACGGCGGCAGGGTCCACGTGCGAGGCGAGCGGGGTCACTCCCTGCCACCGGGAACTCCCGCCGCCCGCGCACACGCTCCTGCCCGTGGTCACGGAATGCTGCCTGAAGCGTAGGCGTCGGAATCGGCGGAGGCAACCACCAATTGTCAACCGCCTATGCGTAATCGTGATCGACGGCACCCACCGTCGGTGCTGTCCGGGTCGCCGCACGGCCTCAGTGCCGACGTTGCGGCACAACGAGCAGCGTCACCGAGTTCGCCGGGTAGGTCGCGCTGACGCCGCCCCGGTGCACCCGGAGGTCCTCGCCCCGGACGATCGAGGTGAGGTCGGCCGGGCCGTAGCTGAACCGCTGCACCCGGTCCCCGCCGCGGAAGCCGGCGAGCGCGGTCCGGGAGGTCAGGTCCCGGTCCGTCTTGTTGACCACCATGACGGTGAGCGCCCGGTCGGACGAGCGTTGCGCGGCGTAGACCGCGAGCTGCCCCTGGTCGCCGCTGGCCGCCGACACGCTCACGTCGCCGAACCTGCCGCCGGCGCCGTCGTAGTTGCGGTACATCCGGAACGCGTACGCACCGGGGTCGGTCGGTTTCGGCTCGCCCCAGATGGTGGCCAGGTCCAGACCCTCACGCCCGAAGATGCCGAGCACGTCGGCCTGGGCGAGCGCGCCGTTGATGTCGTCCAGCGCACCCCAGTTGTATTCGGTGATGGCGACCTTCGTGCCGGGGTAGTGCTGGGCGACCCACGCCTTCATCTGGCGGATGAACTGCAACGGCGGCGCGTTCACCCCGCCGGGGCCGATCCACGACTCGTCGACGTACGTCGGGTCCCACAGGGACCGGGTGGACCGCAGCCGCAGCGCGTTGGAATCCGGGTCCTTGCCGCCGCTGATCTGCGGGTAGTAGTGCTGGTCGAAGTAGTCGAGGAAGCGCCTGCCGCCGTGGGCGTCGCTGAAGTCCTTCATGTTCTTCAGGTACCACTGGGAGAGGTTGAGCCCGCCGTGCGCCGCCGCGTCCGCGCCGGGCGCGCAGCCGTCCAGCCCGGACGCCACCCACTCGCAGTAGCCCCAGCCGGACGGGCCGAGCACCGCCGCACGCGGGTCGGCGGCCTTGATGGCCGCGGCGGTCGCCGTGCCCTTGCCGCCCAGTTCGTCGTAGCTCACCGGCTCGGGGTGCACGTCGCGGTGGGTGGAGTTCCACAGGACCGGCTCGTTGTCGAGTTCGTAGATCGACACGCCGCCCCGGGCCGCCGGGCCGAACTGGTTCACGAGATGCGACACCATCTCGCCCGCGAACGCCGGGCCGGCCGGGATCGAGGTGTCCGTGGGGACCGCGCCGGTCAGGTTCGCGTCGGCGTGCCGGCCGTTGCCGCAGTTGGGGTCCCACTGGTCGAACGAGTCCTGCTCCGGGAAGCGGGTGGCGGGAAAACCGCAGGCGAACGGGTGCGACGAGGGCGAGTCCTTCGCCACCCAGCCGATCAACGGCACGGCGACCACCTGTTTCGTGCCGTGCTCCCGGTTGCGCCGCACGAACGCCTCGACCGTGTTGTCCGGCCCGGCGACGATGTTCTCGAAATACCAGTCGCTGCCGGTGTTGTAGGTGTGGTTCCGGAAGTTGTAGCGGCTGCTCGCGTTGCCACCCCAGCGGGCCACCGGCGTGCCGAGTTCGGCGACGAGCGCGGGATCCCCGCCGTTCATGCCGTAGATGTCGGGGCTGATCCGGTGCCGGGCGGCAGAGACGTCCACGGTCAGGGCGGGCCCGTCGGTGGCGGCCGCGGCCGGGCCGACACCCGCCTGGGTCGCCAGCAGACCCACCACGAGGGATCCGGCCAGCCCGATCACCATGGCCGGTCGTGGCTCACGCCGTCGTCGCACACCCATCGGAGCCTCCTGTCACCGATCGGCCGCCAGGCCGAACCCCCACCCACATTACGGGTCACCACTATCAAGTCAATCGATTCCTTGCATCGACGACCGACGATCTCGATATAGCCGGACGAGCGGGGTGGCATTTCATCGACATCGATGCAAAGCTGTTCACGTAGCTGCGCGTGTCCACCCGGACACACTGGGCGATGGTGGTGGTTCCGTTGGAACAACTTCCGCTGTGGGGGTCGAGCACCGACGTGCCGCCACCCCCGAGGCCGGTCCTCACCCGGCCGGTGACGCTCCGCCTCCTGATCACCGTGAAGACGGCACCCAACCCCTCCACCAGCTACGGCGAGACGGTCTGCGTCGGCGCGCTCAGCCTGGCCCCGCCCTGGACGGGGTGGATCCGGCTCTACCCGATCCACTTCCGCGAACTCGCCGCCGACAGCAGGTTCCGCCCGTACGACATCGTCCACCTCGACGCGCTGCCGGCCCGTCGGGACCCACGCCGCGAAAGCTGGCGGCCGATCGTGGACACCATCACCACCGAGCAGCACCTCGCCAGCGGGCGGTCCCGGCGCACCCTTCTCGACCCGCTCGTCGAGGACTCCATGTGCCGGCTCAACGAACGGGCCCGTGACGACCACGGCGCGCGGTCGATCGCCCTGGTCCGCGTCGCCGACGTCGCCAGCCTGAAGGTCGAACGACGGGACGGCTGGTCGCCGGAGGACCGCAGAAAGATCGCCAGCTACCTCAACCAGCTCGACCTGCTGGAGCCGTCCAGGCGCAGCCCGCCGGAGGCGCCGCGATTCACCGGCACCTACCGCTACCGGTGCGCGGACCGCCGATGCCGAGGACACCGGCAGACCCTCTGGGACTGGGAGTTCGTCGCCCTGCAACATCGCCTGACGCAGCTCACCGACGCCGAGGCCGAAGACCGGCTCCGACACAGGTTCTTCACCCAGCTCTGCGCCGCCGACCGGGACGTGGCCTTCTACGTCGGCAACCAGGCGGCGAGACCGCAGTCGTTCAGCATCGGCGGCGTCTACGCACCGCGCCGGTCCGCCACCCGGTACCGGCTACGCGTCAACCGATGATCTCGGTCAACACGTCGGCATGGCAGGGGTCCTCCGCCCGGCACCAGCACGCCAACCGCTTCCCGGCCAGCTCCCGCCGCGCCCGTTCCACCAGCTCCGGCTGCCCGGTCAGCCACTGCCGGTACAGCCGCAACGCCTCGGCCCGGCCGTGCTCACGAAGGCTGAACGGATTGGCCCACGGAGAACGCCGCAACCCGAACCCCTGCCGCCCGACGTAGACGGCACCGGCCGGCACCACCGGGTGGTAGAGGTCCCCCTGCACGCGAACCCGTGACTGCGCCACCATCCGCCTTCCCGTCGGGCTACCGGGCGTCGTCGCGCTGACGCCGCACCCGTTCGAACTCGGCGACATCCGCCATCCAGGGACCGTACCGGTCGAGCGCGGCGCAGCCACCACGGATGAAGGCGCTCACCAGCGTCCGGTACCCGCCGATCCCGTCGACCAGGCTGTACTCGACCCGGTACTGCGGGTCCGCCCCGCCGTCACCGAGGCGCACCGTCGTGATCCGGGCGAGGGAGTCCGCGTAGAAGTGCAACTGGACCCCCTCACCGCGTTCCTCGTCCTCGATGGTGAACACCTCGTTGTCCGCGGCGGAGCGATCGGCGACGAACTGCCAGAACTCGGCGGAGGCGGACCGCGAACCGTCCCGCACCCAGGTCTTCTGTCCGCCCTTGTCGTCGGTGAACGACAGGGTCGTCCTGCGCGTACCCCCGCCGGCGTCGGCGTGGTCGCCGACGGTCCCGTCGTCATCGTCGACAGGCGTACTCCGGGCACGGTCCGCGGCCTCCGAGCACATCAGGAAGCTCACCGTACGCACCGCGTCGTCGGCGAGCCCCGGGTACGCGCGACGCACGGCCGCCTCCACCGTCGACGCCAGCCGATCCCAGTCCCGCTTGTCGGTCGCCCGGTTCCCCCGGCGCGGGTCGAGACCGATCCGCATCCCGGCACCCGCCCGCTCGGCGGTGGCGATCACCCGCAGGACCTCCGGCAACAGTGCGGGGTCGACGGCGTCGGGCAGCCGTCTCGGCAGGGTCGCGCCGTGCAGATACTGGCCCGTGTACCGCAGAACCTGCGCGTCGAGCGGCCCGAGGACGACGCCCCGCCCGGCGCGACGACGTTCCGCGTGGTACTCCTGAACCCGCTTCTCGTCCGCCCGCTCCGTCGCCGGGCGCAGCGCCGCACAGAGCTGACCCCGGTCAAGCAGATCGAGGTCGGCCCCATGGGCGACGAGCCGGCCCCGGTCCCACCCGATCCGTCGGAAGAGCGCGTCGACCTCCGCGGGCGGGGCGAGCAGAACCGGATCCAGGAGCGCGACGGCGGCGTTCTCGTCGAGCCGGCCCCGGGTTCCGGCCGCGTCACACAGCGGCAGTACGGCGCTCCACAGCAGCAGGTGTCGGGCCAGGTCCTCCCGGATCACCGCAAGATGGGCCGCGGCGACCGGAAACGTGAAGGTCCGGGGCTCGTGGTTGGCGTCGGCCCCGGCGGCGAGCATCAGCCTCAGCTCGCCGTCCTCGCGAATCACCCGCGGAAGCCAGCCGCTACGCGCGAAGACGACGTCGCTCACGACCACCGCGCACACTCGACCTCGAGGCGCGGATCGGTGCGCACCCACACCTCACCCCCGGTGGCCCCGGCCGGTGCGTCGACCCGCTCCAGACCGAGAAACTCGATCAGTTTCAGCACCGTGGCCCGTTCGGCCCGGTCCTCGTCGACATCATGCGTGTGGAAGAAGACGTAGTACCGGTCGCTCGGGTCGACACAGCCGGAGTCCGCCCAGATCCGGGCGACCTCCTGGAGGGCCGCCTCTTCCGTCGTGATCGTCGCGGCGAAGGCGGCACCCCGGGTCTCCGGCGACACGTCGAGGGCGGAGAGGTCGGAGAACCACTGACCGAAGCGGTCGAGGCCCGCGTAGCCGTTCTCGAAGAACAGCATGGCGCTCGGCAGGTAGCGGTTGGCCCGGCCGGCCCGGAAATGTTCCGCCCGGGGCTGGTCCGCTCCCCTGATCCGGGAGATCACCCCCTGACGGGGCATGAGCACCACACTCTGCCCCGCCTCTTCGTCCCTGATGGTGTAGGTCTCGGCCTCCCGCCCCCGGAAGAACGCGGAGAAGGCCAGGTACGCCTCCTGGGGGTCACCCACCGAGACCTGCTGGTCGTCGCCGTCACCGGCGGTGAAGACGAACTGTTTCGGTCCGGGCTGGTAGGGACGGGCCATGGTTCGTCCTCCGGTTCGGTGCGTACGTCCCGCCAGGCTAGTTGATCAGGGCAGACCCGCCTGCGGCCCTGGTCACAGACGTACCGCGCGCAGGGGTCGAACAGTCGACGTCGGCCATCTCCTCGACCGTCTATGGTCGAACAGCTCACATCCCCGGAGGTAGCGCATGGCCGAAGCCCAGCTCGATTCGTATCGCCGTGCGGCGCTATTCGTCGACTTCGAGAACGTGTACATCGGTCTGCGCAACTCGAGCCCCGACGCGGCTGCGGCGTTCGCCACCGACCCGGGCCGCTGGGTGCGGTGGATGGAGCAGGATCTCGGCCCGTTCCGGGTCGACGACGACGAAGTCCCGCGGATGCTGCTACGCCGGATCTGCTACCTGGAGCCGAGCCATTCCGGCAAGTTCCGTTCGTACTTCACCCGGGCCGGGTTCCGGGTCGTGGACTGCCCGTCGCTGACGAGCATGGGCAAGAACAGTGCCGACATTCACATGGTGCTCGACATCCTCGACACCCTCACCCACCCGACCCGGTTCGATGACTTCGTTGTCCTCTCGACCGACGCGGATTTCACCCCGGTGTTCATGCGGCTGCGGGAGCACGACCGGACTTCGGCAATGCTGGTGAGCGGGCCGACCGCCGCCGCGCTGCAGTCGGTATGCGACTTCGCGATTCCGGACATCATGTTCATCGAGGAAGCCCTGGGCCTGAGCCCCTCGCATGCCGAAGTGGAGCAGGTCCGCACCCCCGTGCCGCAACCACGCGCGACCACCGCTGCGCTGGCCAACCACCACAGCGACAGCGTGCGAAACCGCATCGAGGCGACGGTGCGGCAGCTCGTGGCACAGTCGACGACACCGGTCGACCTCGCCTCCGCAGCACACTACGTCCGCAAGGCCCTGGGACGGGAGGCGACAACAAACTGGGCCGGGGCGGGCGGATTCAAGCAGTTCGTGGCGACGATCCAGAGCGACAGCCTGGTGCTGGAGCCGCGCCATCCCGGCTGGCTGCTCGACCCGGCCAGACACGAACTGGTCAAGCCCGCAAGCGCGCCGGAGATCGCCGAACGAGTGAGCCGAGTCGTCGGAGCGCCGCTGATCGGCACAGACGCCTACCGAGCCCTGTTCCGGTCGATCGCCGACGAGGGCCGCGCCAACCCCGCCCTACCACAGGCGCAGGCGGAGGAGGTGATCCGTGAGGCGTGCGGCCGGCGGGGACACACGGTCACCAGGAGCGCTATTCACTTCGTGCTCATCGGCCTGAAGTACAGCGGGGTCGACTGGCGGGAAGCACGGCACGACGCGGCGCACCTCGCCTCGGAGTTCGCCGGTAACGTACTGCGGCTGACGGTCAACGCCCGGATGGAGTTGTCGGAGGCGGAACGGACCGCGGTGCGCGCATGGATCCAGGACGAACACCCGCCGGAGCGCTGACCTCCACGCCGGCCCCGGCACGGCCGGAAGGTCCACCACCGGCTAATCCATGATCACGGGCCACACATCCGGCTGATCACCCCCACCGGCCGACACCACGCCAACCGGTTCCGGCCGGGCGACCGGTGGACGCCGGTGGAGATCAACCGATGCCGTCGACCGCCGCCCGGAGCGCGTTGATCGACGGATCCCAGGTGAAGTTCAGGACGGGCAGGCCGGAGGCCGCAGCGTTGCTGTCGCCTCCGAGGACCACCGCCCGTGGCTTGGCGGTGCCCTGCGGGACGACGAGATACCAACTGCCCCGCACATTCGCGATGAACACTTCGTCAACCTCCTGGTCCGGTGGGTTCGGGTCGGTGGCGTCCCCGACGTGGTTCTCGAAGTCGACGGTCGCGCCGAAGTTCGTCGGAGAGCCGGTGTTCAGCCAGAGGCTGGTGTGCACGTGCGGTCCCACACCGGACTCGCTGCCGTTCGCCGACGAGCCGGAGTACGCGATCGTCTGGCCGCGGGACACGCGTTGGCCGGTGACGACGGCGATCCGCGACAGGTGCAGGTGCCGGGTGTAGTTGCCGTCGTCGTGGGCCATCCCCACCACGCGTCCGGTCGCGGTGGAGGTGTCGGTCTTCACGAGACGGATCGTGCCGTTCGCCGCAGCCACCACGGGAGTTCCGGCGCCGACCGCGTAGTCGGTGCCCGGCTCCCCCGAGGGCGGCGTGCGGTTCCGGTGGTCCTGCCACGAGCTGGAGATCCGGACGTTCCCGCACGGCCGCTGATAGCTGCCGGCGGCCCGAGCGGTGTCGGGAAGCAACGCGAAGGCGGCCGACACCCCCGACGCCGCCAGCGCGACGCTCGTGATGAACCCGCGTCTCGTGAGCCCTCGCAGGTAGGCGATCCCACTGAGCTCGTCGGGTCGTGGGCCGCCGTGGCAAGGAGGGTCGGGGCACGGCCCCCCACTCGGGATCATCAATGCAACCTACGGCCCCGCCCGGCACGGGGCAAGGTCGCCGCTGGGGTGCGGACCGGACCGTCCGCAGCCGTTACCGACACCGGGCGACCCGGGTCCGCACCGGGTGCGGGTGACGTCCGGGGTTCAAGGGGCGGTTCAAAACTACATAGGTAAACATCAAGGCCCTGCCCAGCTATACGCTGGTCAGGGCCTTTTTGTGGTGCGCCGCCAGGGACTCGAACCCCGAACCCGCGGGTACCGAACGTCACGGCCGCAAACCTGTCATTGATCGTCGGAACCCATCACTGACCTGGACAGACACAGCCGCCAACTTATCGGCTCCTGTCATTGATAGTTGACCCTTGACTGCAGTTTTCGGGGGGTAAACGGGGGCACCGCTGACCGTTGCCGGGAGGCCGTCGGCCCCCGCCGCCCAGCGAACGTAGGCGCGGTACCCGACTACGGTGATCTTGTGGGTCGCGCCGCAGTCGGCCATCGAATGACCGTCAACGAACCTCGCTGAAGCCGTCGGGCTCGACACTGGCGACCCAACCTCAGCGGTAGATGATGCCGTCTGAAATCGTCGCCCTCGGTCGCGTCGGGTCTAATCGTCGTCGACGCACGGCTAATCCACCGCATTGAGCTGATAAATCCGGTTTGACGGGAGCGGAGGTAGGTACCGGACCCAACCCAATCCACTCAAGCGCATCATGCAGCGTTCCTCGATGTCGATGGCGGCATCTCGCCTGGCGCGAAGGGGAGCGAGCTGCGCAGCAGCTCCTCCCGTCGAGCCTACGCCGGTATAGAGTTGCTGCTGTCGATTGATACTGACTTCGCAAACCGGAACCACAGGGGGCCACATGGAGGGTGGACACGGAATACCGTTCCGAACCTGGAACCCGGTCGAACGCGAGTGGATTCTCACCGTTCCCAGCCGTGCGCCGCTCGCCGCCCACACGGACCTGCGGGCGGGCAAGAACTCCGAATGCCCGTTTTGCGATGTCTTCGCGCCGGACGACGCCGATCAAATCCGCGTCGTTCGCAGCAAGCATCCCATGGTTCCAACGATTACCGGGCCAGAGCATCCGCGCGTCAACCAGCACTCGGTGCTGATATACGCCAAGGACCACGACCAGCGGCTCGGCACGATGTCCGTAGGCCGCTGCCGGGATCTCCTGGTGCAGATCGCACTGCTGTCCGACCAATTGATGACGAACAGCAACATCGAGGCGGTGTGCGCGACCGAGGCGGTCGGCGGCCATTTCGGCGTGACGGTGGGACATCCACACGCTCAGGTGATCGGCCTCGAGTTCGAGCCTCGCAACATCTCCATGGACGACGCCGATGGCTGCCGTCTCTGCGCCGGCCGCAGCGGCCGTCACACCGTCAGGGAGCTGCCTTCGGCAGTCGCCGAGGTGCCGCCGTGGGCACGGCTTCCGTTCGAAACCGTTATCTACACCAGGCGCCATGCTCCTTCGCTCGGCGCGACGAACAGCGACGAGCTCGCCGACATCGCCCAATTGATCTGGGAGATACTGGGCGCGTACCGCTCACAGACGCAGGGCGAAGTACAGTATCTACTGGCCGTCATGCAGGCACCGCGCAGTCGCCTGTCGACCCACCACCTGCGGGTCGAGCTCCTACCTCTGCACAAGCCCGACGGCAGTCTGAAGCGACCGGGCGTCCTCGAGACGATGTTCGGTGTCTACATCAATCCAACCCGGGCGTCCGAGTCGGCCGCACATCTGCGCCTGCTGCTCAACGAAGGAGCAGACAGGTGACCCTCAAGCCAGTGAATCGCATTCAGATGATTGGGACCCAGCGGTCCGGATCGAATCTCGTCCGACTGGTTCTGAACGGCACCGACGAAGTGGTCGCGCCTCCCTCAGCTCACGAGTACCGCGATTTCGCCGACCTGTACCGATACTACGCGCCGCACGGGCCAGACAAGCTGCTCCGACTGGCCGACGATATGTCGCAGCTAGTCCGGCTGAACGCACTTCCTTGGCCCGAGGCGGACTTGACCGGAAAGACCATCGCGAGCCACGCGACTGGGCGGACGCTGTCCCATGTCGTCATCGCGATGTACGATGCGCTGGCACTGCAGACCGGGTCCACGGCCTGGGTGAACAAGTGCCTTGAGAACCACCGCTACCTGCTGGAGCTGATTACTGCCCGGCCGGATCTTCGGGTGCTGCATCTCGTAAGGGACCCGCGAGATGTCGCGCTCTCGTTCCGCAAGGCTCCGATCGGCCCAAAGGACCCGTGGGTCATCGCCCAACACTGGCTTAACGATCAGCGTTCCATCCGAGAGCTGCGGGAGAACCTCATGACGAAGGGCGCTCATTGGACCACTGTTCGTTACGAGGATGTCGTCGTCGACCCGGAGGCGCAATTCGAGTCGATCTGCCGCGAGTTGGGTGTCGCGTGGACATCCGCGGCACTGCGTTTCCACTCCTCGAGGGATGCCGTGACAGCCGCCAGCCTGTCACCACTGTGGGAGACGCTGGCCAAACCGATCGCCAGGGACCGGGTCGGTGGGCACAAGAGTCCGAGCCATCGGCAGTTCGTCACACATGTCGAGGAAATCGCGTCGGCCGAGATGCGGACTTTCGGATACGAGCCGGTGTACTGCCGTCATCCCATCACGCTCTCAAAGAGTCAGTTTGCGCAGGCGAAGCTCCGGGACAAGCACCTTCGGCTGTCCGCCACGCGGGCCCGGCCCTTGGCCACTGAGGAGCTCCATACCCGGCGTGATCGTTATCTCGAGAACCTGCGGCTACGCCTAATCGAAGAAGCGGGCTGAAAATTATGGCAGGCCGGTTGCCTATGGATCTCTGTAACGCACCACGGGAGTGGCATTCGTGGATAGATGAACAAGTCGCCGAGAATGATCCTGGCTTCCCCATCGACACTGCGGCGGAATTACACGCGCACGTGGCCCGGCAACTCGGCCCTGAAGCTCTGGAAACGCACGACTGGTTCTACACGGCCGGCAGCGGCGCCGTAATCGACCGGCTGCTGACGGAGGTGCCGACCGGCGAGCGCGGCACCGTCCTCCCGGCGTACCAGCGAGTCGCCGCTGCGCTCGCGGACACCACGACCTCGATAACGATCGAACCGTCGAACTGGTCGAACGCCACATTCGAGGCGCCGAGGCTGAATGCCCGGGTGTTCGTGGTCAATCCCCTGCACGCCAATCCGTTGGCCGCCACCCTCTCGACCGCGTATATGGCCGCGATCGCAGGATACGCGGCCGACACCCGGACACTGCTCGTGGAGGACGATCCGTTCCGCGGTCTGGATGCCACCGACGGTCTCCGGCCGTCACTGCTCTCCTTCTATCCCGAGGGAACCGTCTACCTCGGGAGTTGGACGAAGGTGCTGGGATGGCCGGCCAAGCTCGGTTTCGCCGGCTGGCCGAGAACGCTCCGGCCCTTCACGCGGCCATGGCCGGTCCCGGCCGGACGAGGACGACCGCATGGCCCGGTCGGGCTGGCGTCGTTGCTGCGCTCGGGCCACGACGGGAACATCCGCGCTCGGCGGCATGCGCTGCTGACACGACGCCGCGCTGAACTGATCGCTCTCCTGCGCGAACTCGGCCTGTCGTTCGTCCCGCCGACGGGCGGCGCGCACCTCGCTGTGCTCAGCAGCGATACCGAAGGTCTGCGGCGGCGGCTGGTCCACGCAGGCATCGGCGGCTTGGCGGCGGACGACTTCTATCCACGCAGGGTACTCGGACCGGTGCAGCCGTTCGTGCGTCTTGCTTTCTCGGACGTGCTTGCAAGCGAGTGGCCCGGCCTGCTCGCCCAGCTGAGGAATGTCTTGTCAGTGGTGGACAGGTGATGTGGGCGCTGCGCGCCACGCGCCTCTTCGACGGAGAACGCGTAATTGAGCGCCCACTCCTCCTGGTGGCGGGCGGCGCGATCATCGCCGTCCGCGAACGCGGCATCGCACCGGTGGGAGTGCCCCTCACCGACCTCGGTCACGTCACACTCCTTCCCGGGCTGGTCGACGCCCATGTCCACCTCGTCCTTCCGGGTGACCCGGATCCGGTCGGCGCCGTAGACGTCTCCGCCGATGAGCTGATCTCGAACGCGCGCCGCGCCGCGAATGCCTGTCTCGACGGGGGTATCACCACCGTCCGGGACCTCGGCGATCGCGACTACGTGACGGTAGGCGTGCGCGCCGAGTCGGCTCGTGACCCGATGGCGGGCCCGCAACTGCTGGTCTCCGGTCCGCCGATCACCACGGAGGGCGGCCACTGCTGGTTCCTCGGCGGGGCCGTGACTGGCCGATCGGCTCTGATCGAGGCGGTTCGAAGCCGGGTAGCCCGTGGTGTGGACGTCATCAAGATCATGGCGAGTGGCGGGGAGATCACCCCGGGCAGTCGATCGTGGCAGGCGCAATACACCGTGGACGATCTGCGGATGGTGGTCACCGAGGCGCACCGTTCCGGCCTGCCCGTAGCGGCGCATGCGCACGCCGTGAGCGCCATCGAACGCGCGCTGGCTGCCGGCGTCGACACGATCGAGCACGCGACGTTCCGCACCCGGGACGGCGTCCGCCCCGACCCCGGGTTGATCGATCGGCTGGCAGCGGCCGGCACGCCGGTGACCGTTACCACCGGGTTCTCGCCGGAAGGTCCGCCACTCGACGCCGCCGTCCGGCTTCGCACGGCGGCAGCCCTGAGGGCCGCCGACGACATGAGGCGCGCGGGGGTGCGGATAGTGCTGGCCAGCGACGCTGGCATATCAGACCAGAAGCCACACCGGCTGTTGCCCTTCGGGATCATCCGCCTGGTCGAGGCCGGCTTTCCACCGGTCGAGGCGTTGCGGGCAGCGACCGCGACCGCAGCCTCCGCCTGCGGTCTGCCGCGCAAAGGTCGCGTCGTTCCCGGCGCCGATGCGGATCTGCTCGCCGTGGACGGTGATCCGACCCGTGACATCCGTGCCGTTCTTGCCGTCCGGGCGGTCTACCGGGGAGGCCAGCAAGTACGTTACTTCGATCCAGAAAAATGGCACGATACCCGATCCAGGCGCTCGGGATACTGATCTTTGCTACGTGCCGAACGCTCGCGAGCGGTGTGGGCGCCCGGCAGGAGGACGACCGTGTTGTGATCGTTTCATATTCGAGGGGTTTCGTTTTCGTGTCCAATCCCAAAGCGGCGTCGACCAGCATCGAGTCCGTCCTGGAGGTGTTTCAGGAGAGACCCGACCTAAATGCGCGGAAAAGGCCCGGTTTCTACACGGCCCGCCATATGCCAGCCACGGAGATTCGAGAGAACCTCGGCCAGAGTGTGTGGGACGGTCTGTTCACCTTCGGAGTGGTCCGGCATCCCCATGATTGGTTCGTCTCCCAGCTCACATACAACTATCGCCGGTTGAGTCGCCCGGTGCCCCACGACCGGCGGATAACGGGGCGGGATGTGTGGCAAGTGCACTCGCTGCTGACCGACCGGCGCGGGCAGCCCGCTAGCGCCAGCGCAAGCCAGTGGGCGTTTCTCTGTTCGGCCTCGCAACAGCCGCTGGTCGGGCATCTGACGACGCTCGACGACCTCGACGACACCTGGGCCGAGTTGACCCGCTTGACCGGGACGGTCGTCCCGCGACCGGCCCGGCTCAACCGCACCCGCCATCCCGCTTGGAACGACTGGCTCGATCCCGGCGCCTGCAAGGTCATTGAGGACGTGTGGGAACCGGACTTCGCGCTCTACCGGCAAGCGGCTACGAAGCCTTCGCTCTAGCGTGTCCCTTGGTCGCCGGCCAGCGCGCGGGCCACGGCCTCGCCGGCCGCCCGTACCTCATCGTCCGGCCAAGGCTGCAGGACCTGAGCCCACGTGCTGAGGAAGGTGCCGCGGAACTGCTGGCGTCCCAGCGGCCGGGCGAAGAACCACGTATGGAAATGGGCGTGCCCGTCGCCCGACCGATAGAGATGCACCCGGGCGACCGTGCCTAGGCTGAGGATCGCGCTTTCTATGCGAGCGCAGAGGATCCCGAACTCGGAGGCCAACTCGGCGGGCATCTCGCTGAGCGACTCCCAATGGTCCCGAGAATGCAACATCACGGTTCCGGGCAGAGAGCTCGGAGAGTGCAGGCGAAGGCGCCAGTGGGTATCCGTCCAGAGGAACCTGCTGTCGTCCGCCGTGCAGAACTCGCACGTCGCCGGCCCTTCATCCCCGGGCCGGCCGAGTTCCGGGCGCTCCGGCTCCAGTTCCTGCGCGACCGTAGGCGGGCGGAACGGAAACGTAGGGTACGACGTCAAGTCGGACAGATCACCCTTGATCCGGAACCGTTCGTTTCGCGAGCGGTCACCCGTCTGCATGACCGGCTGAATCGGGTGAACACCGGCCACATCGTGGCCGGCGCCGTTCAAGTCGTGAGACATGCCGCTCTCCAATGGTCGAGCGAACGCGCTGTCGCCTGTACGGTGGTTTCCTTGGACTTGAAGCAAGCGTTCATTATCGCGAAGAAGCCGAGTCGTCGCATAGAGGAGCCATGGTGAACCAGCGTCGCGACCACGACTACAACGAAGAGGCGCGCACCTACGACGCAACCCGCGGTGGAGACCTGCGGGCCATCGCCGCGGCAGAGGCGCTGCACGCGCTCCTTCCCGCCGGCGTCCCGGTCCTCGACATCGGCGGAGGCACTGGCATCGTGGCGGACTTTCTCGTCAAGCTCGGCCATCCGACGACGGTGATCGACTCGTCGCCCGAGATGATCCGGATGTGTGAGTCCCGCGGTACGGTACCCACTGTCCTCAGTGACGCCACGGCGATGCCGTATGAGAACGGCTCCATCGACAACGCGATCATGATCTGGCTTCTGCACATCGTCGACGACCCGGCGCCGTTCATCACCGAGGTCGCGCGCGTACTCAAATCGGGCGGCCGCTTCATCACCACTGTGGACAAGCTCATGAGCAACAACCCGGATCACGACCGGGCACGTACCGACGCCCCCGAGCTCATCTCACGCCTCTGCCGGGAGGTCGGCTTCGCCGAGGGCCCTCGGTCCAGCTTCGTTGGCCACGGCCAGCGCAACGACCCGCTGTACCAGCTTGCGGTCTTCGACCGGCTGTAGACGCTGCGGCGGCCGGCGCGATGCCTGACCACGAGACCACTCCTGCGGCCTGGTGGGACACCTTCGTGCCGCCGGTCGGTTCACTGCAAACTCTCGACGGCCTCGGCTCCCAGGTCCGGGGCCGCCGGGTTCTGATTGCCGCCGACATCGACGTGGCCCGGCGGCAGACCAGCAGCGAGTCGCACTTCAAGATCGAGCGATTGGCCCGGACAGTTCGCCGTCTGGTCAACAATGACGCGACTGTACTCATCCTGGGAACGCAGGGCAGTAACTCGGTCCGCGTGCTGGAGCCCGGCAACACCCAGGGCCTCGAGTGGCACCGGCAGGCGATGGAGCGGGTCTTGCCCGGTACAGGCGTTGCCCGCTTCGACGCGATGGACGACGCACTGTCCGCCGACCTTGAGCCCGGCACGGTCACGCTGTTGCCCAATCTGGCCGAGGTGAGCCGGGAAGACACCGCCTTTGCGACCAACTATGCGCCGCCCGGCGACGCGGAGGCTGAGATGGTCCGGCAGCAAGCGTGCGAACGCGCGCTGCTGCCGACGCTGCTACGGGACCGGTTCGACGTGTTCGTTCTCGACGACTTCCGCTCGGCCGTCTGGATGCTCCCCTCCAACGTCGGGTTGGCCGCCGGCAAACCATGTGCCGTGGGGCTCGGCCTTCAGGAAGATCTCGAGAGCCTGGTGCGGCTCGTTGAGCACAGCCGCGCCCTGAGGGAGGCCGGCAAACTTGGCCGCATCTGCTACGTCGGCAGCTCACGTCCGCAGGATGTCGCGACCGCCTGCATACTCCTCGCCAACGGCCTCTTCGACCGAGCGCTCTTGGGCCCCATGCCGTCTCTCATGGTCTACCGCGAGCTTGGCTTCGCGTTGGGCGCGGGACCAGCCGCCGACCTCGAGTCGCTCCTGCAGACGCACCGTCCGATCGAAGTGGCCGCGGGGAGAGACATCTCCGATCTCATTAACCGCCATCTCAGCGACCTTGCGCTGCCGACCGATTATCTAGTGGCGAACCGAACCGGCTACGGCAAGTCGCGACGCGTAACGCCGGAGGGCCTGGAAGCCCTGGCCGACGACGACCGGATCATGTCGATCGGTCCCGAGACGCTGAAGAAGTTCGCGGCGGAGACCAAGCGGGCCCGCCTGGTCTTCCACTTCGGCATGATGAGCGCGCGTCACCGGCCGTACGTGTCGTACACCGAGGAGGTCATCCGAACTAATCTCACCTCGTCGGCTCCCTCGTACATGGCAGGCGACCACATCCTGGAGATCGCGGACGACCTCGGCCTGTCCTCCGCGCTGCGCGGCCGGACCACCGGCGCGCAGACCGGCAGTTCCGTCCTCTGCGGGGTTCCGATGCCCGGCCTCGCTCCGTTCCGGATCCCCGGCGACGCTATGACGACGCCAGCCTCCTGACCGCATCAGCCGCGTTCCGCACCGCCGGATCCGGGTCGTCGCTCGCGCGTTGCGCCACCACCGTCCGAGCCGCATCGTCGTCGGCCCAGTGGTAGGCGAGCGCTTCCACCCCCGCCATACGCACCGCAGAGTGGGAATCGTCCTCCGTCAGCCTCAGCGCCAACTCACGTGCCCCATCGGCGCTGGCGGCGGCGAGACCCCGCAGTGCGGCCCGGCGTACCGTCGCACTGCCATCCGACCGAGCCGCGGTTTCCAGGGTCGCCGCCATGCCCGCATCAGCCGGAAAGGCCATGACGAGTGCCCGCAATGCTGTTTGGCGGACCTCCGCGCTAAGATCGGCAGTCGCCCGTTCGGTGAGCATTGGAGCCGTCTCCGCGCGCCCCGGCCACCTCTCGGCTATGAGCACGACCGCAGCTTCACGCACCGCCCAGTCCTGGTCACACTGGGCAGCCGTCGCGACCAGGTCACGCACCTCCGCATCGGCGGACCAGGTCGCGCCCACGGCTCGGAGTGCCGCCAGCCGGATCGCGGCATCCCGGTCGCCGACGGCGTGTGCGCGCAGTGCACGACGCGTGTCCGGGTGGTCGCGCCACTGATCGGCCATGCAGCCCAGGGCTGTCATTCGGACGGTGTCGCTGTCGTCGGATGACGCTCGCTCTGCTATGAACGACAAGAGGTCCGGCGATGAAGGCCGGGCACCGGCGACGCAGAACAACGCGGACCGCCTGACGTCCTCATCCGGGTCGTCGACGGCAAGGTCACGGATGACCTTACGTACGTCGGGATGGTTCGGCCATTGCACGTTCGCGGTGATCACCGCGTGCTCACGAACTGACCAGTCGGCATCGCTCATTGCCCACTGCAGGATGTGGCCGCGGGCCGTTGCTTCATCGTGGTCGGTGTCGGCGAGCATGCTCACCACAGCCCGGCGTACCGCGTCGCTGGTGTCGGTCTCGTACGCCGCCACCAAGAGGTCGAAGGCATCCGCGTCGTGATGCGGTGAGCTGAGGCCGAGCAGCGCGACGACCCGGACGTCCTGATCCTCGTCGGCGCTCGCTCGTTCGGCCAGGAGCGGCAGCGTCTCCGGATGGTGTGGCCACATGTTGGCCAGCGCCCGCAACGCCGCTCGCCGTACGAGCCAATGATCGTCCAGGACGGCGCACCGGGCAAGCAGCTTCCGCGTATCGCCTGCCCGCGGTCGCTCCTTCACCACAGCTTCCAGGGCGATCTGCCGGACGGACGCGTCCGTGTCAGCGACGATGCGCTCGGCCAGAAGCGTCAGTGTGTCGCCCCGGTTCACCGCGGACGCCGCGAGGGCCTGGACCGCCGCCTGCCGTACGGATCGATGAGGGTCGTCTATTGCTCTCTCGACAATCAGGTCGTACGAGTAAGCGAGGCCCACGCCGGCGGTCGTCATGCCGTCGATCGCCGCCTGTCGCACCGTAGCATCGCCGGCTGTGCGGAGACACGTACGGACATCGGCGTCGATCTCCTGGTCGCCAGTGCCGCACCACTGGCCCAGCACCCGCATCGCCGCGGCGCGAACACGCGGGTCGGAGTCGTCCGCAGCCCGTCGCCGCACGATGACGGGAAGCTCCGGGTCCGCCGGCCACCTAACGTTGAGCAACTCCACGCAGGTCCGCCGGACCAGCGGATCGGCGTCGTTGACAGCACGCTGTTCCAGCAACCCCCGCACATCGTCCCCGACGTCCCGCCGAGCGACCAGTGCGCCGATGACCTTTCGGCGCACGTCGCCCGCGGGATCGGTCCCAGCTCTCCGCAGCAGATCCGCGTGGACGGCGACGTCGTTCTCCGGATGGCTCGCGAGGACAGCTATCGCGGCGCCGCGCACCACCGGGTCATGATCGATCTGTACCACCCGCAACAGAGCATCTTGGCTTGCCAGCCGCATGCCGAGCTCGGCGGCCAGCACGGCCACCGACCCGGACAGATATCTGCCAATGTTCGAGTACCAGGTGAGAAAGGGCCGTGCGCCTTGCCAGCGGTGGCCCAACGTCGCGAATGTCGCGAGCGTTGCGTCCCGCACCGCAGCCTGGAGAGCGCCGTTCGGGTTGGCCTCCAACTCCAGCAAGATCTCGAACAGGCGGGTCAGGACCGCCTTCATCTGCGGAACGAGGCGCATGCTGGGGCGGACCTCATGCAGTGCCCGCATGCACAGCAGACTGCGCGCCGGGAGTCGCGCCTTGTCGAAGCGCCAAGCCTGGTCAGCGTTGAGGAGTCTCTCGATGATCGCCTCCGCGAACCGCTCCTTCATCCGGATCACCAGCAGGAGCACCTCCGACCACGCCGGATCTGCGCCGTGCTCGTCGAAGATCGCGAGTAGCGTCGCCTCGTCCATCAACCGGTCGTCGAATCGGCCCACGATGTCGAGGGCGGCCAGGTACTCGAGGAAGGTCCGGTGCACGAAGCCGTACATCCCGGCGCCGAAGCGCGAAAGAATGTAGTTCCGGGTCCGCAGCTGGTTGATCATCGAGTGCGCCGCGGTGCGCGCGACGGGTGGGTCGTACCCACGCTCCACTTCGAGATAGGTCTCGAACGCGCCCTGCAGGTCCTGCTCGGTGATGCGGTTGCCGCCGATGCTCCCCTCACCGGCCAACATCAGGCGGGCCAGAACTCGCAGGAGGTCGAGCTTGTCCTCGTAGAGGAGTCCCTCGCGGTCGGGAAAGCTGTGTGCCTCCACCTCCCAGTGCTCCACCAGGAGTGACACCGCGAACTCGTAGACGTGGGCACGGTCACGTGGCAGCTCACGCCGACGGCCCATGATGCACAGCAGGGTCAGCAGTAGCGGGTTTCCGGCCAGCTCGTTGACCGCCGAGAAGCTGTCCACCGCCGAGGTCATCCGGATGGTGAGCCGCTCTGCCTCGGCCCGGTCGTCAGCGCAGGCGATCTGGTACCACGCCGCGATGAACGAGGCGATCGACCCCGGCTCGAGGTCCTGCAGTTGGTAGAGCTTGAAACCGGCATCGTCGAGGGTCTGCCGGTTGTATCCGACCGGCCGCGACGTCACGACCAGGCGGGCGTGGGGGAACCGGTTGGCGAACTCCCGAATCTCGCGCGTCACCGCGTTGCGCCGGTACCGGTCGAATACCTCGTCGAGTCCGTCGAAGATTACGAGCACCGGCCTGCCGCTATTCAGGAGCTTAGTCAGCACCGTCTCCGGCAGACCTAGACCCTGGGTGTGATGAAGGTGGTCGAGGAAGTCGACGAACGAGGCGTCGTTGCCTGCCGTGTAGTGGCGCAGCTCCACCAGCAGGGGCAGCGTCCCCGAGAGGCTGTCCAGCGGTGTCGGCATCGGCCCGGCACCGCCACCACCGGCGAGCTGAGCCAACCGCAGCACCACGTACCGGGCGATGGTCGATTTCCCGGCGCCGGGATCGCCGAGGAGTACCACTGCGGAATGGCCCGGAGCAGCGAGAAGCCCGAGCACCGGCCGGGCCGGCTGCTGAAGGAGTGCGTCACGGGCAGGGCTGACCATCTCTGCGGCCAGGTCGCGCGGCATTGCCTGCGGGTCAGCTTCGTCCCCGCGCAACAGCCGCCGACGGAATTCGCGAGGAAGCTCCATCACCGGCGGGTCGGCACGGGCTGTCGGAGGCGTGAACAGGCGTTGCAGCGGCACCCGCAACCGCTCCTCGATGTTCACCATGGTGAGCAGCATCTCGAGGTTCAACTGCTGGAAATAGTTCTGGACGCGCCGGAGGTAGGCGTCTAGCGCCTCCTGGTCCGCACCGTCGGAGCCGCCGGGCCCATCCGGCTCGGCGGTGGAGGCCCGCTCCCAGGCCGCCAGCCACTGCGGCAGGTCCGAAGCAGGCACCCGGCAGACCGCCAGGAATGTGTTCAGCTTGGCCCGGGACGGCAGGCGCTTGCCTGTGACGATCTCACCAACCGTGCTCTTGCCCAGCAGTTCCCAATGCTTACCGTCGGCGCGCGGCGGGAGTGCGGCGGCACTCTTCTCCATCTGTTGGTATGACAGGCCGCAGCGGCGGCGAAGGCCGTCCAGGCAGTCCGCCAGCTGCCCCGGGGTTTGTACGGTCGTCGGGTCGACACCAGGCATCGGCATGTCGTGTCCGTTCCCTTTTGCTCCGCACTGACGTGGGCACCAGCCTCCGACTGGAGCGTCGGACGGGCCGTGGAAGACGGCCGGACGCGCAGCCCACCGTCGCCCTGTCCTCCGACATGCTTCCGGGTCCCTCCGAGACCATGGCCAGTCCGAAGCGTCGCACGCTGCACTGGGAGCCGTCCACCACGAAAGCCGGCGCCGGCCTTCTTCACGAGGCAAGAGACCAGGAGATCCAAATGCAGCACCTGCTCCAGTTCCTGCCCCTGGCCGGCGGCGTACTGAGCCTCGCCGCAGCCCTCACCAATCTGGCCACCGCTCTGATCAACCGGTCGGCGCACCGCCGGCCCGACGGCGGCGTCTGAGGAGAGGTGCGGCTGCCGGTGTCGTGAGCGCCGGCAGCCGCACCCGGCGTCTCCAGATACTGGGCACCCTATGCATTCTCGTCCGGCGGGTCGAGGCGAGCCGCACGCCACCGAGCAGGTCACCAACAAGCACTACATCGTCAAGCCCGCCCTCGCCTCCGACAGCTCCGACATCCTCGAACAGCTTGGGGCAGGTCCGGAGATCACTGGCCCTGCGCCTCAAGATCGTGGGAAGCGGCGGGCCAAGTAG
This sequence comes from Micromonospora humida, assembly GCF_016901255.1. Classification (NCBI taxonomy): domain Bacteria; kingdom Bacillati; phylum Actinomycetota; class Actinomycetes; order Micromonosporales; family Micromonosporaceae; genus Micromonospora; species Micromonospora humida. The sequence goes on along the minus strand of NZ_JAFEUC010000002.1, from coordinate 38,488 downwards.
ACCCTGCACGCCCGCTGGCAGGCGCGTTGAACCTGGTCGCCGGTAGGCGTCTCCGAGGTTTTCGGGGGGCGATTGAAAACCTCATCGATTAAAATGAGGCCCTGACCAGCGAGCCCGCTGGTCAGGGCCTCACCCTGAGCCGCCTGACGGAATCGAACCGTCGACCTACGCTCCCCGACCACCGCTCTTATCGACTTGTCATCAAACGGCAAGAATTGGCGTTGACCTGCACAAACGCCAAAGCAAAGTGATCATCATGTGTCAGCGCCGGCCAGCAGTACGCAGGGGTTTTCGGGGGGTAAACGGGGGCGGTTCTTGTGTCAGCGCAACCACAGCCGGCTGGGGCCAACTGGACTAAGTGGGGCACGGTCGCTGACGTTCGCCAGCCGGACAGCTCTGACACCATCGAGGATGCACTTGCCGCTCCAGCGCGGGATCCGCGATGGGACCGACGGCGCGGAGTCGATCTTCCTCTCCGGCGGATCACGATGATGTGAGGACTACGGTGACGAGCTCTCGCGATTCCGCTCTACGTACGATTAATCCAGTTTTTGATCTTCTGGGTGATATGGCCACGCATCAGATCAGCTGGAGGAGTACCTGGAATCAGCTCGTCGAAACATTCGCCCGGGTGCTTGGCGAGCAACGGCATGATGTTGCTGCCTCCAGGTGCGGGGAAGGCGAGTGTGCACTTGCCCGGTCCCATCTCGGAGGCAAGGCCGATAAATTCTCTACCAACTCGTAGCCTCGGCGATGCCGAGTAGTGTTTTGCCTCCACCGCCGCAACGAGGTTACGACTGCGCGGGTGCACAGATCCGACGCGGCTACGCTCAGCTTCTTCCTGATCCAGAACCGCCACGTCGCATTCATGCAGGACGCCGGATTTCCCGGCGACATAGACGCCCAGGTGAATCTCTACCTGCCGTCCTCCGGAGAACGACGCTAACACGTACGTGAAATTTCCGGCGTACAGGTTGCCGGGCTGCGTGCGGAAGACGGCGCTGCTGGCCGTCGAGACGCCGTCGTTGGTGATCAGGCAGGCACCTCCAGCAGCCTCAGCGGCCTCCGTTGCGACGGCGAGCAGGGCTGCCTCGTACAGATCAGCTTCCCTTGCCGCGTCCGTGTATACCGTACGCAGCGCGCCTATCGCCTCCTCGATTGCGGCGATCAGTTCCTCTTTGGTCAGTGCCATGAACCGACCTCCTCACGAGCCGGTGCGATGAGGCTCTTTACTCGACCGAACATCACCTCTGCCCGTCCGGCTTCCCCCTCGACTTGCAGACTGCTTGGTTCGGCCGTTCGCGTCTCATCCGGCTGGGCGAAGGTAACGTGACCGCTGTGGACGCCGTGATCGACAAGCAAGCCGAGCAACGCTCGCCGGTTCGCTGTCAAGCTGTGCGCCAGCGTGAGGAGTGTGTCGCAGAGTATGGCAAGGCTCTCGTCGTCGGTGTACGGCACTTCTGCAAGCTCGTCCTTGCCGATGCGCCCGAGGCGCTGCGCCGTGAGGGCATCTTGCCGATCCTGCCGGATACTCTCGGGCAGCTTCGATCCCTTCACCATGCGACCTCGGGTAATCTCCTCCCGGATCTGCGCTGCGATGTCCGGTAGTTCCCGGTCAAGGGTCCTCAAAATCTCGTCGACGACCTCGGCACTTCCCTGCACCACGACCTCGCTCCCTTCCGCCCGCTAGTCCGGCTCCGCCGGCGCTGGACCTTACCTATATCGCATGTCGCTCGGGGGGCGTGCCACAAGCTGAGCCCTCTGATCCTCGGCCAGAGGCACAGCCAGTTGTTAAGTAAGGTGGAGAGCCTGGTGGGGTTCCGGACGCCGCCTCCCGGGGCGCGGCTGCGCGTACCGCATCAGCGTGAACGACCCGTCGCGAACTGCTTGGCAACGCCAGTCGTGTTGTACCGGAACCGGGCCATCTCCACGGTGACTGAGTACTCTTCAGCGATGGCGTCGATGCTGGCCCCGCGGCGGGCGGCAGAGATGAGCAGGTCGCGCGGAAGCAGGAGCGTTCCGCCGAGCGCAGTCGCTTCTTCCTCTTCGTCCGGTTTGCAGGTTCTGAAAGGCATGCCAGCGAGCTCTCGGACCTCGGACAGGTCGTGTTCCAGGATGATATGGGCGAGCTCGTGGGCGATGTCGCTGTTCTGCCGGCCGCGTCCGCGAATGGGATTGACTACGATGATCTTCCGGCCGCGCACCTCGAACGTCGCCGCTGAGAAGGCGTACGCCTGGATGCGCTCCAGTTCCTCGAGGTCAGCCAAGGGCACGAGCGTTGCGGCGTCGACGATGGCCACGTTGAGATGGCGTGCTAGGGCACGCGGGTCGAGCTGATCGGCCGCAGAGAGGGAAAGTTCCTGGCGATAGCGCTTGGCCGTTCGTTCCGCGTTCGCCTTGAACCCGTGCTTGAGAGTCAAAGTCTTCCCGAGTCCACCAGTCGTTCGAGCTCCGAGTTCATCGTGCTCAGCATTGTGTTCAGGCGCTCGGGAACCCCGGGGCGAAGGACGCTGGCTGCACGCAGATGGCAGGCGACAACCGGCTGACCGGTGATGTTCTGAGCAAGCGCGTCGTACATAGTTCGAAGCATGTCGGCGATCTTCCCAGCGGCGGCCGGCGGGAGTCGCGGGTCAGAGGACAGATGGGAGATCGCGGCGTCGATGCTGCTTTGCTCACGCGGTGCGATGGGAGCGAAGAAGTCGCTCGGAGGTACGCCGAGCCACGCGCACAGAAGCATGAAAGACGTGAGGTCGGGCTGCGACCCGCCCTCAACCCGGGAGAACGTGCTGAAGCTCACGTTGGCGTCTGCGGCAGCCTGGCGGAGGGACAGCGAACCCCGGCGTTCGCGCAGCATGGCGCCAAGACGCGCCAGGTCGAGGCGTTCGATCTCTCTGGCGGCGGCTCGAGGAAGGGCCTTGTCGCTCATCTCCGTCGTGCTCGGTAGGTCCAAGGCATGGGTTCAGCATAACGCCGAGTGACGCTTCGGTGAAACACCCACACGCCCCTCAAGGTCGACACTGCCGCTTTGCTGATACAGTTGATGTTCACGGCGACCGCTCGCACCGCGGGCAGAGAGGAGGCGGCCATGAGTGCCACCGACGTCCACACGAAGTTCCAGATCTCGATCGACGGGAAGGAGTACACGACCCGCGACGGCGACCAGGAGGCGGCAAGCCTGCTTCGCCTCGCCGGGCGCGACCCCGAGAAGTACGATCTCGCCCGCCTTCGTCCGGGTGGCGAGCCGAAGGTCGTTAAGGACACCAAGGTCCTCGACCTCAAGGATGGCGACGCGTTCATCTCCATCAAGCAGCGCACCAAGATCACCTTCACGATCGACGGAGTCGGCTACTTCACCAAGGACGATGACCAGGAGGCCGCAGCTCTTCTTCGCCTCGCGGGTCTCAACCCCGGCGAGTACGACCTCGCCCGCATCCGCCCTGGGCAGGACCCGAAGGTCTTCAAGGACGAGAAGGTCCTCGACCTGCGGGAGGGCGACACCTTCATCTCCGTCAAGCAGAGCAGCCCCGTCGCCTGATGTCTCCCGAACTGAGCGCTCCGGTCGCAGCCTTCATCGCCGACCTCGCCGACCAAGGAATCCAGGCCAGCGTCCAAGGGTCCGCCGTCGTCTACTCGGTGTACGCCGTGGCCGGAGCGCTCGCGGGAAAGGAAGTTCCCACGGCGGTCAGCGTGGTCGAGCTCGCCGGATGGCCCGCCGCACCGCCGCACTGGCTGCACTTCGAGAGCACGGTGCGATTCGCGACCAGCAACACCGACACCATCGAGTGTCTCGACGGCTGGCTCCGCCACTCCCGTGACATCGGCGCCTGGAGCACCGACCGGCCGCCCATCATCAACTGGCTCGCACACGTGCGCGGCGTGATCAAGGACGCAATCACATGAACCTCTCCATCGCCATGACCGCAGAGGTAGCAGCCGAACTCGACAACCACCTCACCCGCGAAGACGGCCAGGAAGACGTCTGCATCGCCACCTACGTCTGGTCAACAGGCGCAGAGCGCACAACTGCACTGATCCGCAACGTCGTCCTCCCCCGCGACGGCGAACGATTCGTGCACGGCAACGCCGAGTTCACCGGCGCCTACGTCGTCCGGGTCGCTACCGAGGCACGAGAGCGAGGTGAGGGCATTGCCCTTCTCCACTCGCACCCAGGCGCACGCGGCTGGCAAGGGCTCAGCGGCCCCGACCACAACACCGAGTCCGAGTACGAACGCGTAGCCCGGGCAGTCACCGGCATGCCCCTCCTCGGGATGACCCTCGCCGCCGCTGAACAGGAGTGGTCAGCCCGAGTTTGGTATGACCGAACCGCGCCGACCGCCGCCGAATCCGTGCGCGTCGTCGGAGAGCGGCTCAATGTGACATGGAACGACAGGGCTCGTCGCCGCCCGATGGCGACCGCCTTCCAACACCGCACGGTCGCGGCGTGGGGCGAACGACGCCAGGCGAGCATTGCACGCCTCAAGGTCCTCGTCATCGGAGTCGGCAGCGTCGGACTCGACGTGGCTGCACGCCTCGCCGCCACAGGCATCGAACACATTGGCTTAATGGACATCGATGTCGTCGAAGACCTCAACCTCGACCGCATGATCGGCGCCACGCGCGAAGATGCACGCCTCGGGCGGCGCAAGACCGAGGTCGCCGCCCGTGTCGCTCGACAGGCCGCGACCGCTCATAACTTCACGGTGGCGGTACACGACCTGAGCATCACGACACCGCAGGGGCTCGCCGCAGCCCTCGACTACGACGTCATCTTCTCCTGCGTCGACCGCCCCTGGCCTCGCGGCGTCCTCAACGTCGTCGCGTACGCCGACCTCATCCCGGTCATCGACGGAGGCATCGCCCTAGATACGCTGCCGAGCGGGGAGATGCGAAGCGGCACTTGGCGAGCCCATGCACTCGTCCCCGGGCGACCCTGCATGGTCTGCAATGGGCAACTCCGGGTCAGCGAGCTCAGCCTCGATCGAGCCGGCCTCCTCGACGACCCCGAATACATCCGCCAATCCGGGATCAACACCGGGACAGGCAGTCCGAACGTCGCAGCGCTCGCCGCGTCCGTCAGCGCCGGGCTCCTCGCCCAGTTCGTCAGCCTGGTGGCCTCACCCGCAGGCATGGGTGTATCGGCACCGCTCCGCTACATGCTCGCCGCCCACCAGCTCGAGCACTTGCCCATCAAGAGCGGCGCGTATTGCCCGTACGAGAACGCGACCGCGCACGGTGATGCACGGCAGGTACTCACTGACGACAAGCACGCCCGCCAGGCATGATCGCCGGGTTCGTCTCAAGACCACGGACTCCACCCGCTGCTCCGCACGTCGTCTGACGGCGGTAGCTACGCAGGTGTACGGGCGGGCGGAAATGGCCCAGCCGAAGAAGCGCTCCGCGCCGTAGAGTTCATACCTTCCGAGTGAGGAGTGAACGGTGGCCGACGCGGCGGAGCTGGACTTTGGGCAGAACCTGGCCGACTTCGGGTCGGCGAGGTTCACCCAGCTACGGCCCGGTCAGCATCAGGTTCTCACCACCTACGCGGACCACCACCTCGATACTGCGGACCTGGCCATCGAGATGCCTACGGGCGAGGGCAAAACTCTGCTGGCCCTGCTGATCGCCGATCATGCCCTCAACCGCGGTTGGTCGGTGGCCTACTTGACCGGTACCCGCCAGCTCGCCGAGCGGGTTAAGGAGGAGGCCGAAGATCTCGGACTGGACGTGGTCCGCTTCGCCGCGAAGGACTACGGCGGCGCGAAGCTCGACGACTATCACCAGGCCCAGGCCGTCGGCGTAATGAACTACTGGGTCTACTTCAACAGCGATCCGAAGGTCGGAGCCGCAGACCTGGTCATCTTCGACGATGCTCACCTCGCAGAGCAACCCCTCAGTGGGCTTCAAACCTTGCGCATCCCTGACAAGCTCGGCCCTGCCCGCCAGCTCTATCGGACGGTCTGCGAACTTGTGGTGGCGCACACCGATGCCTACCCCGGCCTACGCGCAATGCTGGACGGCACCGCGCGGCCCGATACCCCTCCTGAGCTGCTGTCCTTCAGCGACTGGAACGCAATCGTGAGCCAAACGCACGACGCAATCGCGGCATCGCCGCTCGTCACGGACGGCAACATCAAGAACGAGATGAGATACGTCTGGCCGACGGTCCGTGACCACCTCACCCAGTGCGGCGTCCTCATCGGCCCCTCCGGCATCGAGATCCGCCCCTACCACCCTCCGACCACGCTCAACCCGCACTACAGCCGCGCCAAGCAGCGGATCTACCTGTCGGCCACCCTGGGATCAATGGATGATCTCCAGCGCCGAATTGGAGGCAGGCCGATCACCCGTCTCACCACCGCCACACCACTGCCGCCTGGCGCAACGGGCGAGCGACTGCTGGTACTCAACCCCAGTGCCGAACCCGCCTTCGACCAACACGTCCTCGGCTGGGCTCTTACCCAAAGCCAGGCAGCCGGCGGTCGTGCAGCCTGGTTATGTGCCAGCCACGCCGAAGCTGACACCCTCCAGGAGGCGCTCAGCACCCACGGACAGCAGGTCTACCGTCTTCGCCCTGGTGATGACTCAATGGTCGACACTTGGAGCCGCGCCGCCAACGGGCATTTGATTACCGCCGGCCGCTACGACGGGCTCGACCTCGCAGGTGACCTGTGCAAGCTAGTCATCATCACCACCGTTCCGCAGGCCAGCAGCGAGTTCGAGCGCTTCGTCGTCGCCTACCTCGGCGATGCCAGCTTCATGCGCCACCGCGTCGGCCAACGCGTCACCCAAGCACTGGGCCGCGCCAATCGCGAAAAGACCGACCGGTCCCTCTACCTCGGACTCGACCCAAGCTTCGCGCGAATGCTCGCCGACCCTGCCGTCCGCAAGTCGATCCCCGCAGGCACCGAACCCACAATCCGCACCGCATTAGAGATCTACGATCAAGGCTGGGAGGGCACTCTGCACGCCTGCACCTCGTTCTGGCAGCCAGCCACACAAGCCCCGACCACCACGGAGACCGCCGCGCCGAAGAGTCCTCGCCGCAAGGCGCGGCCCGGCCGCAGCATCGGCGGAACCAGCGACGTCTCCAGCGCCAACGCGGAAGTCTCCGCAGCGACCGACCTGTGGCTCAGCGACCACGCAGGAGCGGCCAAGAAGGCGAGTGAAGCTGCCGCTCAACTGGCCAAGGCAGGGGAAACCGAACACAGCGCATTCTGGCGCTACGTGGAAGCCCATGCCCACTTCGATCGCGGACGCCCTCAAGACCTGGCCGCCGCACGCAAGGCACTCGAGGACGCCACCGATGGCGGCCCGCGCACCACCTGGTTTCGCCGACTAGCCCGAACCGTCGCCGACCTCGAGGGCTACGAACAGACCGCCGACGACACCGACCGGTTCTTTCTCGCCTGGGATGAGTGGCGCCGCGAGACCGGTTCCCGACTTGATCGCGTCCTTTCCGATGGACGAGCCCTGCTCACCGGCAACCACGACCAACAGTGCGAAGCCCTGATCAGGCTCGCTCGCCTCGCCGGGGCCAGCGGAGAACGCCCGCCCAAGACCGAGCAGAGCGCGACGGACTGCCGCTGGACCTGGTCCACCGTCAAGCGTGCCGAGCGCCGCGTCTGGGAGGTAAAAACTGTCCGGAAGGGCGAACCCAAGCCGCTGATGCGCGACGACGTAAACCAATTGCTTGGCCAGATCGAGGTCGCGACCAGGCGATCGGCGAAGACCCGCGTGTTCGGCTGCCTACTAACTCCCGCCACTACCACCAAGGACGACGCCGCCGAAGCGGCTTATGACAAAACCGTGTTGGTTAACCACGGCGCGGCCGTACGGCTTTACGACATTCTCGCCGACCGCCTTCGTCAGTACGACGCGTTGTGCGGCGACAACAACGCCGAAGCACGCGGTGCGGCTCGGACGAGGATCGAGGCGCTCCTGCCTCAGGAGGATGGTTGGCTGGGCAAGCTACTCGCACCCTCTCGTGGACGGCTCATCACCGCAGACGACGTAGCCGCCATTTTCCCACCAAGGTGACGGCAGACAAACTGCTCAAACCGTACTTCGACACAGGCGCAGCCGGTCTGCGCACGCTCATGAGATTGGCCTTGAACATGGCCTGCTCGTTAGCCATGGGTTAGTTGTACCGGTCGGAGGTGACACCCATCCCGACGCGGCTGCCCTACCGCGATTCGGGCCGAACCGGGTCGTCACGCACGTTGCATGTCGGTGGCCGTGTGTAGCGTGTGCGCAATCTCTTACCGGCGGTAAGGAGGATCAGCTATGGGAGACGCTGCCGCATTTCATGATCAGCTCCTGGATTGGGTGTACGACAAGGCGAACGGCACCTCCACCGAAAATGTGCCCATCATGGAGTTCGCTGAGAGCGTCGGCCTGGATCTCGATGGCGCGTACACGCTGCTCTGGTACTGCCGCGACGAAGGGCTCCTCAGTGACAAGGGCTCGGGCATGGGCGACCCCTGCGGCATCCTCACCGCCTTCGGGATCGCCTATGTGCGAGAGCAGCGGCACCGTCGGGCCGACCCTGCGCTGCGGGCGCGCGCGTGCCGGTCGAGTCTGCTGAACTGGTTCTACCGGCAGCGAATCGCCCAGGTGCACATGCCGATCACCGGGGAGTTCGGCAAGGACGACAGGTCGGTCTGGGAGGGCGTCCGATTCACGGACGTCGAGATCCAGGAAGCGGCTGAGTACCTATCCGCCAAGGGGTTGATCAAGGGGACCGAGGTCGACCAGCTTCGCGGTCCCGTGCGGGCGGAGATCACCGCTGACGGCATCGACTGCGCGATTGACTGGGAGGGTAATGTGGCGGACTACCTGCGCGACCAGAAGGGATACGGCCCGACGATCAACCACGGACCGGTGTTCCATGGCGTTTCTCAGGGTGGCCAGTTCTCGTGGGGCAACCGCGATGTGACGCAGCAGCAGAACATCGCGGAGCAGGTCTCGCCGGAGTTCCAGCCGCTCGTGGAAGCGGTGGTGGCGATCCTTCAGCAGCTTCCCGGCTACGGGCTAACGCCGCGGGATCAGCAGGACATCGAGGCCGCGGCGAACGAGGTCCTCGCCGAGATGCAGCAGGAGCAGCCCGAGCCGGGCAAGCTTCGTCGCGGCGTTGCCATGCTCAAGGGCTTTCTGTTCCCGATCGCGAAGGAGGCAGCGACAGAGGAAGCGCGGCAGCTGGCGCAGCATGGCCTAGACCAGGTCACGGCGGCGATCGGCTCGGTTCTGTGAGGCTCCCTCACGTAGCACGGCCGGGGCGGGGGTGGCTCCTTGCGTAAACGGCCACCCGAGGCAATGTCGGTGAATCGCGCGAACGGCGGCCCGCTGAGCTTTGGGATCGAACCGCCGGGGTCGACTGAGACGGCGCCGCTGCGGCTGATCGAGGTGCTGCGCCCGCGCATGTTCGATGACTGCCCCATCTGCGGTGACCCGGCGACGACACAGGAGCACGTACCACCACAGCGGCTCGGCGGTACGCGGATGACCCTGACCTGCGCTCAGTGCAACAACAGCCTCGGGACTCTCCTGGAAGCCGACCTGGTCGACTGGTTCGACGAAGCCTGGTCGACGTCGTCCTTCCAATCGGACGCGGTCCCCGGCAGGCGGCAGACGAGCCGACTGCTGAGACGCTGGACATCCGACGGACAGTTCGTCCTCCTGCCGGAAGGACGCTGCGATCCTGCCGTCGGCGAGATCCTGGCGGCTGGCGGTGATGTAACTCTGGAAGTCTCGCCACCGAATCAGAATCGCTGCCGCCTGGCGCTGCTCAAGTCGATGTACCTCGCGCTGTGCATCAAAGCCGGCGTTCCCGAAGGCGAACCAGCGGATCGACTGCGGGCCGAACTGCTCGCAGCGCGCGACGCGAAGCACAAGGCGGACGTGCCGGTCAGTCCGATTGCGCTGGGACTGACTGTGCTACGGCACTGGGGAGACCCGATCACCAAGGAGTCTGTGGTGTTGGCTGAACTCCAGCCGAAGACCGGGCCGGTACTGGGGTTCCTCCTCGCAGGCCGGGTGTTCGTCTCCGCATCGTCCTCGTGGAGCGAAGCGACGGTCACGCCCGGACGTCTGGTAAACCAACTCCAGGTCGGCGCTTCGGTACGCGGCGAAGTAGCGTCCGTTCATCCCCAGCCGCCACCACAGGCTCGCCGGCGTCAGGCGTAGCCAGGCCGCCCACCAGTACCAGTCCGCTCCGCTTGAAGAGGTTGAGCCGGCGTTGACAGCGGGACGCCGTCCCGGCGCATTGTCATCGTCGCTGCTGGAGCTGCCCGAAGCGGATCGCCACCCGATCATGCGGGATATCGGCGGGTCGGACGGCGCGGGGCATGACACTTCCCCCGGCCGTCGAACGCCGCCGGCTCGAACGGATTGGCTGAACCGGCAGCGCGGCCGGGGAAGCTCCACCGACGACCGAGACAGCCGCGCCTGAAGCCGGCATCCGGCGACGGCGCAGCCGATGCAGTCGATACTCTTCGAGGACCGTTTCTTCTCGATTCTTCGATACGCGATGGAGGCGAGCGTGGGGTACCAGGATCCAGGTGCAGCAGAGGTCATCAGACGCACTACGGTCCGAATGCCCTACCTGCCCGACGCTCAGCTGGCCAAAGCCGACCGCCTTGGCGGCAGCATCGTCGTCGATCCGAGCAGCCCGATCGCGTTGCGGCGCGCTGCGGCGCAGATGGCAGTACAGTTTCGCCGTGAGACTGGCTATGACTTCGCCCCCTACGACGCCGGGGAGCCAGACGGCGTCGTCGTCCTGATCCCAACCCGTCGGTTTCTCATCGCCTACGGCAGCCTTATCGCTGGCGCGATCGGTATCGATCCAACCGCGTTCTACGAAGGTCTGCCTCAGCCCGTGCCCCGCGCTACCTGGGTCTACCTGCATCCCTACGAACGCGGCAGAGCGGCCGTCACCGATGTATGGCCAGCATTGGCTCAACGCTGGCCTGGGCTCAGTCTCGCCGGCCCCTTCACTCCCGCCGGGAGAGCCCTCGTCGACCGCCTCATCGAGCAGGGCCAACATCCAACCCATCTCGGCGAGACGCCGATCCACGATATCGCGACATAACCCATCGGATCCTCCAGAATTTTTAGGAACCTTCGCCAGGTAGGCGTCAGACCCAGTCCCGGTGGACTACCTCTGGGAAGGGCTCGTAGTTCAGCCGGGCCTGCCTCTGCCCTCGGGGGGACACGCCAACCCCTTTCGTGCTTGTCGGCGGCCCGCCAGATGTGCCGTGGCTCCACGCATTCATCAATCAACTAGGTAGTGGGCTTCGATGTACGCGACGGTGGAGTCATACGGCTCCCCCACTGGCTTCAGCATGTACCGGCGGAAGACCGCAGCGGTAGCACGGCGGACGCCTCGGTTGCGGGCGTCGGCGTTGTCCCACGACTGGGCGAGGGTGCGAGTGACCACTTGGTCGATCTCCTCGGCCAGGTTCCTTTCCGTGATGGTGAGGCCGGCGGGTGCGTGGTCGTGGATAATCCGTGACAGGACGCCCACGTGGTCATCGTCCAGTACGACAGCTTCTTCAGGATGCTTCCCGGCGTTGACAATGGCGCGGGCGATCCAGAGTGCCTCCGAGAGAAAGTCCAGGGCGTCCTGGGCGGTCTGGATGATCCGGTCCCGCAGGAGCCTGATTCGTTCCGCGAGGGCGGTGTACTTCGCAGACCCGGGTTCAACTCCCTTGTCGAGGGCGGCCTTGATCCGGTCCAGGATCTCCGCTGCGGACGGCGGCTTCTCGTCTTCACCGTCGTCCTTGCCAGGCTTGGAGCGGACGAGGGCCATCAGCTCCTTGAGGATGGCGATGCCCTGGGCGTCAAGGACAAGGGGTTCCTCCTGGGAGGCGACCACGGCGAAGGAATGGACGTGGGCGTTGATGATCTCCAGGACCATCGGCCCCAGCTCGGCCAGCCGTTCCTTTCGCTCCTCGTCAGAGGACCTCTTGAACAGGGTCATGTACACGGACCCGAACAGCCCAAAGCCGTCCCGGTACTTGGCGATCCGCTTGTCGCTGCTGATGAGGGAGTACAGGCGGGCCAGCAGGCGGTAGTCCCTGCTGAAAACCTCGGCGGAGCCGGGGTTAGCGTTCAGGAAGACGTTGATGGCTCGCACGGACTCATATCCGTGGACCGTGAGGTCTAGGTCGTCCACGTCGGCGAGGAGGTCTTCGATGCGGGCGAAGGTGGTGCGGAACTCGGCGACCAGCTCGGACACGTCGGTGACGAATCCGCCGCCCTTGCCGGACCCTTCCGGGGTGGGGTCGACGACGGCCCGTTGGACCTCTTCGGCCAGCCCGATGTAGTCCACGACCACGCCGGAGGTCTTCACGAACCCGGTCGGTGACACCCAGGTGCGGTTCGGGCGAGTGATCGTCTGGAACAGGGTGTGGGCTTTCAGCGGCTTGTCCAGGTAGAGGACGCCCTCGTTGGGGGCGTCGAATCCCGTCATCAGCTTCGCGGTCACCACCAGGAAGCAGAGTGGGTCGTCCGGGGTGAGGAACCGCCGCTTTTGCCCCTCTTCCTCGGCCTCCGAGAGCCGGTATGGCCGCATGGCCGGGTCTTCGTCCTTGGAGTCCGAGACGGAGATGTTCACCTCGGCCGTGATTCGGTCGTGTTTGCCCACTTCGGCGAGTACCTGCGATGCCGCGAAGCCGGCCAGCAGCTCGTTGATCTTGTCGGTGTATGCCACGGCCAGCTCACGGTTGTAGGCCACGACTTGAGCCTTCATGCCGTTGCGGTAGGCACCAGTCAGGTAGTGGTCCACGATGTCCTGGCAGACCGCGTGGATACGGTTGGGGTTGGCGAACACCGAGGTCAGGCGCCCGAACTTGCGAGACAGTGCCTCACGGTCGGGGTCGTCGAGGTCGAAGTCGTCGGCGAACTGGTCGAACTCGGCCTGCAACTCCTGGTCGTTCATCTCGAAGGACACCGGGTGCGGGTCCAGCATGACCGGGACGGTCGCCTCGTCCCGCAGCGACCGGGACACCGAATACCGGTGTAGCACTCGCCCCGGGTCGGCCTCGTCACCGAAGAGGGCGAAGGTGTCGGTGGCGAGGTTCCGCAGAGGGGTGCCGGTCATGCCGAAAAACTTCGCCTGAGGGATAGCGGCGCGCATCTGCCCGGCCAGGGACGTCGACTTGGCGGACTGGGTCCGGTGCGCCTCGTCGACCAGCACGATGATGTTGTCCCGCTTCGACAGGTTCCTGCCGGCTTCGGCGAACTTGTGCACGGTCGTGGAGATGACCCCGCGCACGTCGTCGGCGAGCAGGGACCGCAAGTCCTGACTGGTCTTCGGCTGGTGGAAGTAGGCGTCTCCCATCGCGGAGGTGAACACCCCGGAGGTCTGCCGCACGAGATCGGTCCGGTCCGAGAGCAGAATGATCGTGGGTGAGTCGGTCCGGGAGTCGGCCAGCAGCAGCGAGGCGGCGAACACCATCAGCAGGGTCTTCCCGCTGCCTTGGTGGTGCCAGATCAGGCCCTTCTGGCCGCCGGCCAGGACTCGCTGGTGGATCAGGTGGGCGGCTTCCCGCTGCGGGTAGCGGGGCAGGTACTTCTTATCCACCCCACCCCCCGCGGTGTCGAACAGAGCAAAGTTGGCGAGCATGTCCAGTACGGTCGCCGGGTTGAGTAGCAGCTCCACGGAACGCTGCACGTCAGCCTGCCCGGACAGGTTCTCGTCGTCGGCGGTGGACCGGAACGGCTGCCACAGGTTCAGGGGCGCACCAACGGCGCCGAATCGCAGCTTCAGCCCGTCGGAAGCGACGGCGAAGACGTTCGGGGTGAAGAACCACGGGTACTCGGCGGCGTACACATCGTTGATCTCGCGCGCAGCCTTAGCCCACCCAGACTTCGCGGTCGGTGACTTGACCTCGACCACGACCAGCGGCAGTCCATTGACCCAGTACACGAGGTCGAACCGGCGGGAGGTCTTCCCGGGGACGGTGATGGTCACCTCGTCCGACACGACCAGCGTGTTGGCGGTCGGGTGCTCGACGTCGATGACCCTCAGGGCGTGCCATACGCCGTCGGCGTCTCGGAACTCCTTATGCCCGCGCAGCAGGCATAACACCTGCTCATTGGCCCGGACAAGCCCGCCTTCAACAGCGTTGACCGTGGCGATGATCTCCTCGACCACCGCGTCCACGTCGAACCCGTCGATCACCTCCGGGTTGAGTCGGACGATAGCGTCCCGCAGTTGGCTGACGACCACCGTCTGTGTCGTCTCACGCGGAAGCGACCTTCCTGCCGCGAAGCCCCACCCCATCGGGAGGGACCACTCGATCATCAGGTTCTGGAACTCGCGCTCTCGAATGCCCTTCGCCACCGCTCAGACCCCCAACTCGGCCGGCTCTATGTCGATAGTGCGGTTCAAGATCCCCGATAGCAGTGCACCACGGACGCTTCGGAGGCAGTCGACCTCGGCGCGAATCGCTGCAATCTTGGCGTCGACGGCCTTCACCGTTTCAACCTGAACCTTGCGCACCTCAGCATCGGGCCAGGGAATGTTGAGCGTCTTCAGCCACCGAGCAGCGAGATTCCCAAGCCCAGTACTACCGCTGGCAGCGCCACTCATTTTGTTCTGAACTCTCGGGCTGCGTAGCACGAGGTACAGATAATCCCTCGTCTGAACATCAGTAGCATCCAGGATGAACTGAAAGGCAGACACCGCCGCACCATACACTTCCTCCGGCGGGAGGTAGACGTTGCCGATCCGCGTGCGGTTTCCGTTGGTGCGAATCATGACCAAAGTCGTCGGACCGATGACCCTTGTGCGGGCCGGCAACCCCTTCACATAGGCGAGTTCACTTAAATCGAAGGAGCCATTAGGCTTCGTATTGGTGATCTTCACGACCGTCCACGCTCCTTCTGACGGAACCGAGGACTCATCCTTGGCTGCCCAAGAGGGCCCTGAGCCGATCGCAGCACATAGTGCCCCAAGCGGCTTCGTGCCACTAGGAGCGACAGCTGTGAACTCGCCCAACAGCCCGTCGCGGACCCGCATCGCAGCCTCAGCCTCATTGTCGAGTGCGGCAATCTGCTCATCTACCGCACGGACAATTTTAACAATCCACCGCTGAATAGGCAGCGGAGGGATATCCATAACGATATTGAGGAGATCTGCAGGTTTCACCCGCTCGCGTCTTCCACCCATTCCCTTCGATACCTCTTGGAGGGCGTCCCACATATTCTGCATCGTGGTGAGGATACGGAAAAAGTTGGCGTCCGCACCTGACGTGAGTGCGAAGGTGGGGAACTCCTGAGACGCGAATGATTCCGGCAGGTCATTGGGAGTAACCGTGATTGCACCTTCGAATGCCTTGAGCCGACTATAGACAAGCACGTCGGGGCCGATGCGGTTAAGCTGCTTGTAGGCCGTAGCGCTTCCTGCCATCGGTTCGCGGTAGAGCAGCCCCCTCCCTCTATTTAAGACTCCGACGGTCGGATAAGTCTTCTCCGGATCCACATCGACGACTTCCACGTTGAGCGAGAGGAACCGCGAGAGCGGTGCGCGGGCCCAATCCCCCTGCGCGGCAAATGCCGGAGCGCCGCTCGTCAGCTCACTCATCGAATCCCTTTATTCCAGCGCTCGCAAGGACGGCGAGCATTTGCTGCTCAGCCTTCTGCCGTTTGGCTCGCGCAAGGTTATAGGCCTCGATGAGGGTGCCAATGTCTTCGGCCTCAGCGGCAACCTGCTTGATGTAGCGGCCGACATTGAGGTCATACCCGTTCGCCACGATTTCCGTGCTGGGGACAAAGCGCGCCGAGAGGCCGGTCTCTCCGTCGAGGTTCGCCGGGTTGCCGGCAGCGTGGAAGCTGGAGTGGTAGATAGTCACGACGTCAGCGATGTTGGCCTCAGTGAGGATGTTGCGGTTCTTGGCCTTGGTAAACCGCTTGGATGCGTCGATGAACAGCACACCGTCCTGCCGCTCTAAGGACTTGGTACCAGGCGCCCGGAGCACCAGGATCGCCGTAGGAATGGTGGTGCTGTAGAAAAGGTTGGGAGGCAAGCCAATGACCGCTTCGAGCAGGTCGTCGTTCAGGACGCGCTGGCGGATGGCGGCTTCCTGGCCGCCTCGAAAGAGGACGCCGTGGGGCAAGACGACGCCGACCCGCCCCTTCTCCGGGTTCATCGACGCGATCATGTGCTGCACGAACGCCCAATCGGCCGACGACTGCGGGGCGACACCACCGATGGCGCGCGGGTCTTTGGTCCAGGGTTTCCACTTCAGGCTGTAGGGTGGGTTGGCGAGGATCACATCGAACTGTGCGATGGACCCGTCCGGCTTCGTGAAGCGGGGGTCCTTCAGAGTGTCGCCGACCTCGACCTGAAACTGGGTGAGGTTGTGCATAAAGAGGTTCATACGTGCCACACCCGCAGTGTCTGCTACGGCCTCCTGCCCGTACAGGCGGAGCGTATAGCCACGCCCGCCGTGAGCTTTTAGGAGGTTCGCGGAGGCGATGAGCATGCCGCCCGACCCGCAGGTCGGGTCATATACCGACTCGTGGCTTCTGGGAGCCAGGACTTCGACGATCAGCTCGACGACCTCACGTGGGGTGAAGAACTGGCCGGCGCGGGTGCCGGACCCGTCGGAGAACCGCTTCAGCAGGTACTCGTACGCCCCACCGAGCACGTCGTGGGACATGTTGCCCTCGTGCATCTTCGGGGTGCGGTCCATCGCCTGCATCACTGCCGCCAACACTTCACCCGACAGCACCTCTTCCGAGGTCCATGCCATGGACCCGAACAGCCGGGAGAACTTGTCAGGATTGGCCGTCTCGATGGCCTGCAGAGCGGCGCGGACACGTTTACCGAGGCCAGGCTGGGTAACAGTGGCGAGGATGGACGACCAGGAGGCGCGACGCTGCTGGACGGTGCCGGGATGGATAAAAGGAATCTCGAACGACTGGTAGTCGCGGTACTCGATCTCATGGGCTTCCTCGGCAGAGAGGTCGCTCAGCTGGTCCTTGTTGTCGTCCAGGAACTCCTGGTGGTGGTGTTCCCAGGTGTCCGACAGGTACTTCCAGAACATCAGCGGGAAGACGACCGAGGAGTACTGCGCTTCGGGCATCGCCACGCGCAGTTCGTCGGCGGCGTCCCACAGCCGGTTCTCGATCTCCTGCTGAGTCACTGCCATCAGTCGGGGTGTCCTTGCTAGTCAAAGGGCGGCGATCCGAAGGTCGCGCGATGTTCCTGCTACTCACCAGCTTCGGGCATGCCCGGTAGGCACTTGCCGGACCCGCCCTGCCGCGTCGGACGTACGCGGGGGATCTTAGTCGCCCGAGCGGACGGCCCGCGCAACGCACTATCTAGGCTCTGTCTCACATTCGTTTCACAGATCCCTGCGCCGTGACGAACTCAGTCACAGACGCCGCCTTGCTGGCGTGGGCCTGCATACGGCGGGTCAACCCGGCGAAGCGTAGAGAGAGCCCTCCCGGATCGGATGTCCCGGCTACCTCCGCCTCTGCGAGCGCGATGCGACCGGCTTCGTCGAACTCGCCGGCGTACAGCAGCGCTTCGGCCAGGCTGAGCTGGTCGAGGACGCGGCTGCGGGCCAGAGACACACCGCGGAGGTCCAGGGCTTCGTTGAGTCGTTCGATGGCCGCGTCGGCGTACCAGTGGTTGGTACGGGCCAGGTCGGTGTAGGCGGCACCGGAGAGGCTGTAGAGCTCCGCCTCGGTCACGTGCTGCGCTGCCCAATTCGGCGTGCCCGTGTTGTCGACACGCGTGAACGCGTCCTCAGCGTTGCCCACGGCACGACGCACCATGTCGGCGTCACCGACCTGCGCGTACGCCCAGGCACGGATACACGACTGGTTGGCGCGGTCGCCCGGGGTGAACAGGTCACCGGCCCGCTTCGCGGCTGCGTCCAGCAGCGACAACGTCTTCTCGGGGTGGCGCAGCTCGATGTTGTGGCCTGCCATCCGGACCACAGTGTGGCCGCCCAGCGCGGTGTTGCCGGCGGCGGTGGCGGCGGACAGGGCCAGCCAGGCGTGCTCGTCTGCGCTGCGGTGATCTCCGATGTCGCGGGCGACGTAGGCGCCGAGGTCGGCGATCGCGACGAGCAGCGCGGTGCGGACCTTCGGCTCGGAGGCAGCGGTGTGCATGGCGGCGGCCCGATCGAGCAACTGCGCGGCCGGCTGTTGAACGGCGGCTCCGCCGTGGCGGGACACCCAGCCTCGGTAGACGGCGGTGGTGTCGGCGATGTCTGCGACATGTTGCATGCCGATCCTGCGGGGCGTTTCCGCCGAGGGGAGGGGCCAGCCAGCTACCGCCATGCCGGCCGCGCTGAGGGCCTGAAGTACCCTTCGCCGCCGCATGTCCTCACCGCCTTCCTGTTCTTCGCCCGCCAGGGCAAACAACGCGCCGTTGGCGCTGAGGGCCTGTTCCAGGCTGGCCGTCATGTCCGGGCCGGGCCGTCGGTGGCCGTTCTCGATTTTGCTCAGGTACCCATGGTCGCAGGGGACCAGCTCGGCGAGCTGTTGCAGGGAGAGGTTGGCTTCCAGCCTCCGGCGGCGCAGCTCCGTGCGGAAATGTCGCTCACGATGCTTCGCCCCTCCCTGCGAAGGCGCAGACCAGGGCCGGGATTTACCAGGGTACGGCGAAGGGCCCAGTAGGCGCATCACTAGAAGTGAATATTGACATTAGAGCCGACGGTCCTGCGGCCGGAACTCCCCTCGAAGTTCTGGAACTTACCGTTCTTGAAGGACTTCGACAATCGCGCATAGACGCCAAGGTCGATACCGCTGAATCCTAGGCGCAGAAACAAAGCGCCCTCGTACCGGAATCGGTACGAGGGCGCCCTACCCTCCTCGACTCGGTTCAACGATGAATCGATTCAGGATCGTGTTCGGCACTGCGGGCTACCACTCCAAGGGCCGTCGCTGGAAGAAGAGCATCCCGGTGGGGCCATCCGAGGGCAGTGTGGCAAGCCACACGAAGGTATCCGCAGCCTCATCTGGCGTACAGTTGGCCTTTCCGTAGGCTAGGCGGGTGTCGACCTTTCCCGGTGAGGCGGCATTCACCAGAATGCCGTCGTCCTTCAACTCAGCCGCAAGAATGCAGGTCAGGGCATTCACTCCCACCTTTGACACCCGATAGGAAACGCTGCCCGGTCCCATCTCGCCAAAGGTGCCCATGTGGCTGGATACGTTGACGATCCTGCCGTATTTGTTCTTCCTCATCTCCGGGATGGCCGAAGTGCAGCAGCGCCAGGTTCCCATGATGTTGGTGTCCAGGGTTGCTCGCACCTTCTCGATGTCGGCGCTGGCCGCCGCCTGGCCACGGTCGATGGCGATGCCGGCGTTGTTTACCAGGATGTCCAGCCGGCCGTACTGGTAGCCCACGTCGGCCATCGCGCGAGCGACGCTGGCTGGGTCGGCGATGTCGAGCTGATGGCCGGATGCGGAAAGTCCCTCCGCGGATAGTTCGTCAGCGGCCCGCACGGCGGCTTCTTCGGTGCGAGCCGTGACGACCACGTGGGCGCCGGTCCGGGCTATGCCCCGGGCGATGGCCTTCCCGAGCCCACGGTTGGAGCCGGTGATCACAGCGACGCGCCTGGCCTCACTCATGCGAGCAGAGTACGTACGCGCTCGTCCAGCGCGGTTACGGCGGGGTGTCGATGGACCGTCAGGCGACCGCGGATGTCCAGTAGTCGGCGGTGGTTGCGCACCGAGCGGCTGGCGGCGACGTCGGGGGCTGCCTCGGCCACCAGGGCGCACGCATGGTCGATGTCTCCGAGGTTGAAAACGGAGTCGGCGCGCCAGATCAGGTAGGTTGCGCGGTCTCGGCTGCGCTCGGCGGGTTGGAGAGCGAGCGTCTGCTGAAGCCATTGGTCGCTTGCCTGATGCCGTTGCAGGAGGAGGTAGCACGCGGCAACCTGGGCCGAGTACTCCGCGTGATCGAAGTAGCTGGCCCACGCGGGACTGGTTTGATCATCGGCACGGGACATTTCCGTGTCGGCTTCTGCCAGCCGTCGTTCGCACGCGACCGATTCACCGAGCACCGCATGGGCGCGAGCCAGGCGAGTAGTAAGCATCGCTCGTACCCGCGCGGGCGCGTTCTTCGCCCCAGCCCACGCAGCGTCGGCAAGGCGAAGCGCCTCGGTGGGGCGTTCCGTGTCGACTCGTTGCAGGCTCATGCACTTCAGGATGTTGGCACCGGCCGCGCGGTCGGATGCGGAGTGTGCAGCGTGGAGGGCGGCCAACCAGTAGCGTTCGGCGGCAGCGTGGAAGCCCGCGTCGAAACTTGCCCAGCCGGCGATCCGACCCAGTTCGGCGGCGACTGTCAAAAGCCGGTTGGCGGACGCCTCCGAGTAGCTACTTTGGCGCAGGAGATCCGTGACCAGGCGAAGCTCCGCGTCAACCAGGGAACGCACGCTCCCGCCGCCAAGACTGGCGTCCATGCGGCGCAGCGCCGGTAGTCGCTGTTCAAAGCAGTCAAGAAGATCCGCGTCGACGCGGCCTCCCTGGAGCGCCGCGTTGATTCTGGGAGACTCGGCCGCAAGCCACCGCTCGGCTATCGCAACAGCCAACCCGGCATGCATGATCAGAAATCCTCGGCGATCTAGCACCGCTGGCCCCGCAGTATCGTCAAGCAGGTCCACTGCTCCATCGAACGTCCACGGTGTTGCGGTACTGATCGTCGGGCCGGTCGGGAGCCAATGAGGCCATCCGAGCGCTTTGACTGTCTGCCGATCGACGCCAAGCTCGTCGGCCAGTGCGAGCTGTGTATCTTCATCCGGCACCACGCCCCATCGCTCCCAGCGCCACGCCTTCTCCCGCCGTGCGGCGGTGTTCAGGCGGCGCGCGATGACGTTGACAAGGTCTTGCTGCGTCCAGCTTCGCTGTTCTCGAACATAGCTCAGCGGATGCACCAAGAGTTGGCTCCGTGGCGATGGCGCTCGCGTCATCCTGCCTCCCCGGTCATCGCCGTCACTCTAACCCGAAGCAGCCGGCAAGATGCCCGCTCAACTGCGGAAACCACTCGATCCCGACCAGAAGACAACAGCGAGACAACACAACGATCGTCGATTTACTCTGGTCATTCGGTTTTCCTGAACAGGCGATCTGCTCCGGCGTCAGCCGGTCACCTCCGACCTGACACGACTGCACCGATTGCTACTTCCAGGCGACCTCAGCGGCGTCATCTTCCAACCGAAGCAGCAAGCCTCGCATGTGAACCCATGTTTGGACTCCGCAGCGCTACAGCTCGGACCTTCACACCAAGGAGTTGGCACATGACGGTGATCGAAACACGTCCAACTGCGCCCGTTCAGGTGGTGGGCGCAGACGTCGCTACTGCGGTTGCCGCGGCTGAGCAGATGCTGGTCGCGCTCGGCGTCGACACCCACGTAGAGCACCTTCGGCGGACGGCGGAACGGTTGGTGCTGTCGTACGGCGAGATGCTGACGCCGACGCCGTTCGAGGCGACAGACTTCCTCAACGAGGCAAAGCACCAGGGCTTCGTCATCGTGCAGGATGTGGCGTTCGCCGCGATCTGCGCTCATCACCTGCTGCCGTTCGTCGGCTCGGCGACCGTCGGATATCTCCCGGGTGCTCGGCTGTTGGGGTTGTCGAAACTGGCGCGGCTGGTCGAGCACACCACACGCGGCGTTCAGGTCCAAGAGAACGTCACGCAGCAGATCGCCGACGGACTGCAGCGGGTCGTCCCGGACCACGGTGGCATCGGGGTGTTCGTCGAGGCTGAGCACCTCTGCATGACTCTCCGAGGTGCGAAGGCGCGGGGTGCCTCGACGGTGACCTCGACGTGGCGCGGCGCGCTGGAACGCGACGCCACGCTGCGGTCGGAGTTTCTCAGTGTGGCCGGGCTGAGGTCGCGGCCGTGAACACCCTCGCACTGCCGCTGGTCACTCCGGTGCCCACGCACGTCGTCGTCATCGTCTCCGGTGGCATGGACAGCACGGTTCTGGCCTATGCCCTGCATCGCGCCGGGTCAGCGGTGACGCTGCTGTCGTACGACTACGGGCAGCGACATCGCCGCGAGCTGGGCTACGCGGCACGGACCGCTGAGGCCCTGCGCGTGCCACACGACGTGGTTGACCTGACAGGCATCGTCGGTGTGCTGTCGGGATCGGCCCTCACTGACGTCCGCGTGGATGTACCGGACGGGCACTACACCGACGCGTCGATGCGCGCCACGGTCGTGCCCAACCGCAACGCGATCATGCTCGATGTGGCCGTGGCGCGCGCCGTCTCCGCCGGTGCGGATGCGGTCGGGTTCGGTGCCCACGCCGGTGACCACCCGATCTACCCCGACTGCCGCCCGGCGTTCCTGGCCGCCTACGAGTCAGCTGCCCGGATAGCGAACGAAGGATTCCTGCCCGCAGGCTTTCGCGTCGTCGCGCCGTTCATCGGCTGGTCGAAAGCCGACATCGCCCGACTCGGTGACGTCATGGGCGTGCCGTTCGCCGCTACCTGGTCCTGCTACAAGGGCGGGCAACGACACTGCGGAACCTGTGGCACCTGCGTCGAGCGGCGCGAGGCGTTCGAGGTAGCCGGCGTGACGGACCCGACCGCGTACGTCACCACACCGGAGGTGAGTTGATGCACCGCATCGGCAAGCAGTTCCGGTTCGAGGCCGCGCACTCGCTGCCCGACCTGCCTGAAGGCCACCAGTGCGCGCGCGTTCATGGGCACAGCTACACCGTCGAGGTGCACCTCATCACCGATGGTGAGCTGACCCGGCCAGGGTTCGTCGTGGACTTCGCCGAACTCGGCCCGTTCGGCGCGCATGTCCGCGACCACTTCGACCACCGCGACCTCAACGCCGTCCTGGGCGCGCCGCCGACGAGCGAGCACCTCGCCGCCTACTTCTACCGGTGGTGCCGGGACCACCTGCGGCTCCCGACCCCCGTGCGGGTGGAGAAGGTCCGGGTGTCGGAGACGGCATCCACGTTCGCCGAGTACGGGCCGGGCCTGTCATGACCGCGCCGGCCACGCCCGCCGTGCCGCTAGCCACGACCCGTTCGCCGGTGTTGCCGTTGCTTGTCGCGGAGACGTTCGGCCCGACCTTGCAGGGCGAGGGTCCGAGCGCCGGTCAGCAGGCGGTGTTCCTGCGTCTGTCGCGGTGCAACCTGTCCTGCCCACGCTGCGATACCCCGTACACCTGGGATGTCTCCCGCTTTGATCTGCGCGCGCACACAACCCAGCGCACCGCCGAAGATGTCGTCAGGTGGGTGTTGGCGCAGCCGACGCGGCTGCTGGTCATCACCGGCGGCGAGCCGCTGTTGCAGCAGGATCGGCTGCTGCCTGTGGTGGAGGCGGTCAGCGAGGCGGGGCGACGGGTAGAGATCGAGACCAACGGCACGGTCGTTCCCCTGACGGATCTGGTCGCGTCGACGGCCTCGTTCAACGTGTCTCCGAAGCTGCCCGGCTTCGCCGGGGCGAGGGACAGTCGGCGGCGCATCAACCCGGCCGCACTTTCCGCGCTGGTGGCCTCGGGGCGGGCCGTGTTCAAGTTCGTGGCCACCTGCGCAGCGGAGTTGCACGAGATCGCCCGGTTGCAGGAGCGGTTCGGGCTGGACCCGGTGTGGGTGATGCCCGAAGGCACCAACAGCAAGGAAGTCTTGGGCGGGATGCGGGACCTCGCGGACGCGGTCATAGCAAGAGGCTGGCACCTGAGCAGCCGCCTGCACGTGTTGCTGTGGGAGGACACCCGTGGCCGCTGAAGCACCGGGCTCACACCTGCTGGATGGGCTTGGACGGGGCCGTCGTTCCCGCCGTGACCAGCCGCGCGTGTTGGGGAGCGGCCCTGCGATCGTCGGCGGCGGGATCGTTCCTGCCGTCCAAGCGAACCCCACGATAGCCCAACCCGCCTCACCTGTGCAGGCCCCAGCGCACTCACTCATGCCCTTCCTGGTAGACCTGCCGCATCTGGTGGCGGCGGCGCGGCTGTGCATGCGTCGCGCTGCCGCACCGGGTGCTGACGGGCTTACCTGGGCCGGCTACCGCAGTGGTCTGCGAGCGCGTCTCGGTGACCTGTCCGGCCGGCTGCGGACGGGGACGTGGGAGCCGGGCCCGTTACGGCATGTGGAGATCACGTCCTACACGGGCAAGGTGTTCCCCGCGGTTATCCCGACGGTCGAGGACCGCATCGTGCACCGGGCAATGCGCCGCGCGGTGGAGCCGATCCTCGAGCACTACGTCTTGGCGGACTGGGTATCGGCGTACCGGCCGCGCCGCAACCGGGTCACCGCCCTGCGCCAAGCCGAGCAGCATCTGGCGGCGGGACGGCAGTGGGTCGTCGATGTCGATGTGGCCGGCGCCTCGACGGGCGGCAGCACCGAACAGTTCGTGGACTGGCTCGCCGTCTACGTGGCCGACGGTTCGTTCCTGCGTCTGTTCCGCCGCGCCGTCGAGGCGTTGCCGGGGCCGCTCGTCCCGGGCAGCGGCCTGTGGCCGGTGCTGTTTCACCTGCGCCTATCCCAGGTTGACGCACTGCTCACCGACTGGCCGGCTGTGCGCTTCGCCGACAACTACCTGATCTTCGCGGCGGACGAGCCCGGCGCGATCGTCGCGTTCGACGCCCTCAGCGCCGCCCTCGCCACGGTGCAGTTGCAACCGCACCCGCGCAAGAGCCGCGTCCGGCCGCCGCACCAGGCGAACACCGAAGACCTGTTCCTCATCGACGGATGAAGGGAACCCACCGATGACCGTCACACCGACCGGACTGCCCGCAGTCGTCGGTGCCGTGCGCTGGGTACACGTCCCTGCCGGTACCTGCCTTTACGGCGACGCCCGTAAACCCCGCCCCGTGCCGGCGCTCCTCGTCGCGGAGACGCCGCTCACCGTCAAGCAGTGCGGCCTCGGCGACACCGACCTGCCGGTCACCGGCATCAGCTACGACGATGCCGTCCGGCTCGCCGCCGAAGCTGGCGGGCGCCTGCCCACGTCGCTGGAGTGGGAGTGGATCGCCGCCGGATCGAGTCGCCGCCTGTACCCGTGGGGCGACGAACCGTGGACCCCTGACTATGCCCTGCTCACGGGTGCCGGACAGTCACCATGTGCTCCCCAGCCGGTCCGACGGCACCCGGCGGGTGCCACGCCCCAGGGCGTGTTGGGGCTGGCGGGCAACGTCTGGGAATGGACCAGCAGTACCGCCATGGGCCAGGGAAAGATCATCCGGGGTGGTTCGTACGCCTCGCCGCCGCTGTATGCCCACACCACCTTCCTCAACGCAGTGCCCGTCGAACGCCGCAGCTCTGGCATCTCCGTGAGGCCGGTGCGCATCCCATGAATCTCCGACGCCTGCGACTGGCCCATCCCGTCGACGCCCTCACCAATTCCGCCGATACGGCCCACACCCATCCGGCGGAGCTGGTCATCGTCGGCTGCTCCGCGGAGAAGACGCCAACGACCACGCCGCTGCCTGCCCTCGACCTCTATGACGGTGGCTGTGTCCCAGACCTGCGCTCCCGGGTCGGTCACCTGCCGCGCCAGCGCAGCCGGGTCCGCTTCCTGTCCGCCGCGCACGGCCTCGTCACCGCCGACACCCGTCTGCACACCTACGACCGCCCTCTCGACCCGGCCCGCGCCGCCGAGCTGCGCCCGCGCGTCTGGGCACAGCTGCAACCCGACCTGTTCAGCGACCACACCCCCGACGACATCCTCGTGGTCGCCGAACCGCTCTACCTGGTGCTGCTCGCCGATCTCCTCTCCGACAGCCGGCGGCCGTGTATCCACTGGATCGCCGACCATGCGGGCGGTTGGCCAGAGGCCGCCGCGATCCTGGACGCGTGGGGGTGGTGAGCGTGCCCGCCACCCTCAACGAGGCGATCGCCGCCACCGGCAACGACCACCGCCACGTCACCACGGCCTTCACCGACCGCACCGGCCTGGACTGGCATGCCCCGACCCCGCCGCAACTCAGCGACGGAGCCCGGATCAGCGTGGTCATCCCCGCCTGCAACACCGCCTACAGTCTGCCGCCGGTCCTCGACGCGCTTGCCGAGCAGCGCACTGCGGCGTCCGTCGAGGTGATCGTGGTCGACGACGCGTCCACCGACGCCACCACCGAGCTGCTCGCCGCGCATCCGCGCATTGACCGGGCCGTCCGCCTGCACGCCCGCGCTGGGGCGGGAGCGGCCCGGAACGTCGGCGTGCACCTCGCCACCGGCGACACGATCGTGTTCCTCGACGCCGACGTGGTCGTGCGGGATCACGTCCTGGCCGACATCGCTGCCCGCGCCCGGCAGGACACCGTCCTCGTCGGCTTCCGGCACAACATCCCGTACCGGCCCGACGCCAACGGCTACCCGCTCGTGCCGCCCGGTGAGCCCGACCTGGATGCGGATCACCGGGTGCGATGGACCCCACCGGCAGGTGTGCCGATGTTCTACACCGGCCAGGTCTACCCAAAGGTGTTCGTCGGCCGGCCGCTTGAGGACACCCGGGAGTTCCTTGACCTCGGTCACGGTCGCACGTACTACGACTGGGACCTGCCCCGCATGGTCGTCACCTCCCTCGTCGCCGCACCTCGGCGCGCGGTGCTGGAGGTCGGCGGCTTCGCCGACGGGTTCGGGGCAGATGGCTGGGGCGCCGAAGACACCCACCTCGGCGCTGCGCTCATCAGCCACGGTTGCCTCGTCATCCCGCTGCGGCAAGCCCGAGGCTGGCACATCGACCCACCCGATCCCGCCGCCGTGTGGAAAGCCAAGCTCGCTGGTGTAGCACCCCGGATCGCCCTCTACCGGCAGCTCTGCGAGCAGCCCGCACCCACCGCCCGCGCCGCGGACTTGGCCGAGCGCGCCGAAACTCTCCTGCGGAAGGCAGAGCCCCTGCGATGATGCGAACCTTCGCCGCTGACGGCGACCTCATCCATGACCCCGCATCCGGGATGACACACCGCGCACCCACCCCCATCGGCAACGGCCGGATCACCCTGGCCCAGGCCACGGTGACCGGCTGGCCGCCTGTTGCCCTCGGCGACCTCAACCGGTCAACCCCAGACAGCATCTGCTGGTCGCCGATCGTTCGGTGCAACCTGCACTGCCCGCAGTGCCTCGACGACACCACGGTGGAAGAGGCGGACACCACTGAACGGCACCGGGTTGCCCACGTCCTTGCCAATACCGACGTCCTCGGCGTCGATATCTCCGGCGGTGAGCCACTGCTACTGCGAGACCTGCCCAAGCTGCTGGACATCATTCGGAGCGGGGACCGCAGCGCCGCGTCCATCACCACCAACGGTTGGCACCTGACCCGCCGCGCCGCCGAACTGGCCGAGCACACGGACGCCGTCCGGGTCAGCCTCGACGGCCCCGACGCGGACCGCCACGACGCCATCCGAGGACCGCTCAGCTTCGCCAAAGCCGTCGAAGGCATCCAGACCGCCGTCGCGCTTGGCATCCCCGTACAGATCCAGACCGTGCTCATGCGCCGCACTGCCGGCTATCTGCAAGAGATGGTGGACCTCGCCGCCGGACTCGGAGCCTGCGGTTTCAGTGCCCTGCAGATGCTACCCATCGGCGCTGGTTCCGCTCTGCCCGACGAACTGCTCAGCGATGACGAGGCCCTGACGCTGTTCAGCGCGCTGAACGTTCCCGAGAGGATCAACATGCGACTGCGCACCCGCGATCTCGCCGGCAACTTCACCGTCATCCGTGCTGATGGCCGAGTCTGGCGTAACGACAGCACCGCCATGAACATCGGCGGCCTACGCCCTCTGCGCAGCACCGCCGACCTCGTCCTCACCACCCCGGACGGCACCGCGTGACCCCCCAACCAGCGCACCGGCCACCTGTTCAGCCACGCCAGTTCCGCCACCGACGGCTCCTCCGCATCCCGGCCGACGCCTACGACTGGGCGATCGAGGTGCTCGCCGACGCCGCCCGGCAGCGGTACCGGCCGATCACCGCCACCATCGGTATCGCCAACGGCGGCCTCGCACCGGCACGAGCCATCAGCGACTTCCTCCGCCTGCCGACCCACCAGGTCAATGCCAAGCACAACCCCACCGATGCCACCTACACCGAAGCGACCGGAATTGTCACCTACGACCTCGGCCCCCTCACCAGACGACTGGCCGCGCACGACCTGACCGGCACAGTCCTGGTCGTTGACGACATCTGCGGTACGGGTGCCACCTTCGCCGCCCTCCTGCCCGAGCTCGCTGCATACCTCGGCCCGGACGTCACCCTGCGCACCGTGGCGTTGTGCCGCAACGCCGGGAGCGCCCTCAATCCGGACCTGTGGGTCTGGACCGTCGACGACTGGGTCCTGTTTCCCTGGGAACGGCCACCCGCCGCCGCGACGGTCGAGGACCTGCCGGCCCCGAGCCAGGTCGAGACCGCATGACCATCGCGTTCGTCCTCGTCTCCTGGCGACCCGATGTGCCGGCCGGGATGGAGCGCGCGGTCATCGCGCACGCCGCCGGCCTCCAGGACATCCAAGCCGGAGCGGTCATCGTCACCGCCGACCCGGCCGCGCCATCGATCTACCACAACGTGCCCATCGAGCGACTGCGCAGCCTCGACGTGCGGTTTCCCTGCGACGACGCCACCCTGCGCGCGGCGATCGACGCCTCCGCCGCAACGATCGGCGAGGAGCTTGGGCGGCTGTTCCGGCAGCGCCAGGTGCACTCGGTCGTCTACGTCGACGCCCTGTGGGGCCTCGGCCGGATCATGCCGACCTACCCGGGCATCCGCAACGTCCTCGCCGCACACGTAGTCGGCCACGACGCAGACCTGCAAGCGGCGCTGTCCCGCAACCCCGACGCCGTCATCGCGCCCTCGGCCACGGTGCTGAACGAGGCTGCGGCCCGCGGCTACGACAGCAGCGGGTGGAGCGTGGTACCGAACACCCTGCTCACCCTGCCCGGACCACAATCCCCTGACGACCGCTACCAGCTCTGGGCCACCGGCCCCATTCGCGTCCTTGCCCGGCTCGGACCGGAGAAGGGCATAGCCGAACTGCTCGACTCGATCACCGGATTCGACCGGCCCATCGAGGTCGCGCTCTCCGACGCACCGTTCGAGGTGGCCGCCGGCAGCCAGGAACAGGTACACCTCAGGTGCCGGGCCTTGGCCGCCGAGACACCCGGCGTGGCACTCCGGCACGGCCTGGCCTGGCACGAGGTGTCGACCTGGCTCGGCGGCGCCAGCGTGGTGATCGTGCCGTCCCACGCCGAAACCTTCGGCCTCGTCGCACTGGAAGCCATGGCTGCGGGCACCCCGGTCGTCGCCTACGACGTCGGGAACCTGCCCAGCCTGATCGGCGACGGCGGCGTCGTCGTGCCGTACCAGCCCCGCCCAGAGAACCTGTGGCGTGCCGCCCAGCACCTGCTGGCCGACCCGGTAGGCTACGCCGCAGCATCACGGGCCGCGTACTACCGCTCGCGGGACTATTGGCCCGCCCTTGTCGCTAACCAACTCTTGAAGGTGGTGAGCTGATGGGCGGCTCCGTCCTGCCATCTGCCCCCGAGCCCTGTCCACTCCTGCTCATCGACGGGCACAACCTGCTCTGGGGTGCCACCTTCGGCTTCCCCGCCGAAATCCGCTCCCGCGACAAGACCCGCCTGCTCACTGGCGTGTTCGCGTTCTTCGCCCTGCTCCGCGTTGCCATCCGTGAAGACCTCACCGAGCAGCCCGAGGTCATCGTCGTCTTCGACGGCCAGTACGGCGGCAGCGACCGCAAGGAAATCGACCCCGCCTACAAGGCCCAACGGCCCACCGATGAGGCGTCCCTGGCCCCGATCCAATTCCTGCCCGATGTCAAGCGTGGCCTCGACCAGCACGGCATCGTCTGGACCGAACTCGACCACGCCGAAGCAGACGATGTCATCGCCACGCTCGTCCACACCACCCCGCCACCGCGCCAGATCGTGATCATGTCCCGCGACCGCGACTACTACCAACTCGTCACCGACCGCGTCCGCGTCCTCAACACCAAGATGCACCCCGGCAAGCGCTATATCGGCCCAGCCGAAGTCTTCGCCCGCCACCAGGTCGCACCCGCCCAGTGGGCCGACTTCCGCGCGCTCACCGGCGACCCCGCCGACAACATTCCGGGCGTCCACGGGATCGGCGCCAGGACCGCCGCCACTCTCCTCGCCGGTGGCGTCACCCTTGACGACCTGCCGGGCACTGGCCGGCTAGACACCGGCCGTGGCCGCCTCGTACGCGAACAGCTCGACATCGCTCGCAAGTGGCGCGACATGATCCGCCTCAACCACGAACTGGACGTCCCCGTCACCCCGACCGGAAAGCCGAATCAACTCCTGCCCGCACCGGCCGCCGTCGTCGAGGAACTCGGCCTGTGGTGACGCCCGCCTCCGTCCTACTCACCGTCATGGCGCACCCAGACGACGCCGAACTCTGGGCAGGAGGCACCATCGCCCGCCATGTCCACGACGGAGGTGCGGCCATCATCGCGGTCCCTCACCGCGATGCGGTCCGCGACGCCGAGGCCGCAGCTGGCGCAAGCATCCTCGGGGCTGGCCTCTACCTGATGGAGCAACTCTCCGTCTCGATCGTCGCCACCATGCTCAGGGAAGTCCGCCCCGATGTGCTGATCACCCACCCGGCCAGCGACATCCATCCCGAACATCGCCAATGCGCCGAGGCAGTCCTCAGCGCCCTACCCGACGTCGTCATCGCCACCGGCCACCCGAAACGGGCCTACCACAGTGACGGCTACAACAACCTCGACCAGGAAGGGCACCCCCTCCACCTTCCAACCATCATCGACGTCAGCGCCCATTGGCCCGCCAAGATCAGTGCCCTTCGAGCGCACGCATCCCAACCGATCATCGATCACTTCGGCCCGATGGCAGAGGCCCTCGGAAGGCTGCACGGCCGACGGATCAACTCCGCACACGCGGAGGCGTTCCGCGCGGTGCCGATCCTCGGCCAACTGCCGGCAGCGGCCGGTCTTTGACTTCGGGTCGCAGGGATTAGCGACGGCATGCAAACTCGCGCAGGGATTCCGGGGGTCGAACGGACATCGTAGGCCCTGCTCAATCCGGCCAGCTCGTAGCCGAGAATCACCGCGTACCTGGGACTCCTCCGTAGCTTCCCGATATAGGGTTGCGGCCGGGCCGGCGTCGAACAGGGATCGCAACGCCTCGGCCGGGACCAGGTGCAGCGGGCTGTAGCTGGTCGCGCATCACACCTGGAGAGATCGCAACTTGTCACCGGTGTACGGGCGGCATCACAGCCGCTCGCCCTCCGCCGACTAGCAGAGCAACATTGGTGGAACGCTAACCGAAGCTGCTGGTCGTTTATATGGCCTCTTGGATTCCTACTTGACGCGGCGCGCTTGTCGGCGCGGACCGCCGTCGGAGGAAGGGACGGCCAGTCGGCGGAGGGCGTGTCTGGTCTTATTCGCTTGCTTCCACCATGCAGTGAACTTCTTTGACATCAAGCATCTGCTGGTCGGAAGCGCCGCTATGTGGTGGATGACCGAGGGCCATCAATCCGATTGATCTTAGGTTGCCGGCGGCGATGTCACCGTTCTTCGCCGGCAGTATCGCATCCGCGGTGATCGACGACTCAATCGCATCAATTTCGACGGCCACATTGTGGAGTTGCCCATCTTCTTCTTGGGTGATGAGCACCTCCATGAGGCGCGCGGCTTTCTGACGCAGCACTTCTGCGGGCACCCTGTCTTCGCCTCGATCCCGGGTGACGACATGCCAGGTGATGCGGACCCGCACTGTGACACCTCGATCCTCTTATCGCTATCGGGCCGCCCGCACTCTAGCTTGTTAGCCCATGTCAGCAATTCCTGCGCATAACGCCCGGGGAAGAAAGGCCGGTAATGAGCTTGGCGGGCATGATTCCCACATGGGCAGATGACGTACCAGTACTTTGACGCACTCTCGAAAGTGAAGCCTCGCAAGGAAAGGCTCACGAGGACGTCTTTCACAGCGGACGGATGCTGGGACGCAAAAGGGTCCAGGGAGGACACAATAAACTCCTTGTCCGAGGGGGACAATACCTCCGTATCAACGAAGCAGATGACACAAGGGATTCGTGTTGCGAAAAACACATTTCTGGCCGCGTGTCGCTTCCATTGCCGACCAGATGATCATGCTACCGGACACGCAACCATGTTGCTCAACCATCCCCGGACCGCAACGGACACCCTGTGCGATTCCCACAGGTCAGGAAGCCGACACTACACGTTTCCCACGCGCCTCCACCCGGGCCGCCGAGCCAGAGTTACCGCTACCCAACAACCACATATACGAACTTTTTCTGACCCCCTGCCCCACCTTCTTCCAGGAGCAATGGAATCAATGCTCATCTGCTTCCAACGCATTCTGTCCCCACCCACCAGCACGTTTGTGATGTAGCCAACCTGTCCAACCTGCCGACACCGCGCCCGAAGCAGCGGCAAGCCGACCCATACCGCAGCAGTGTGCGCCCACCCTCTGCTCAGCGGCAGAGGCGCAGCAGCGTGGGTCGGTCTGTATAGCTGCTTGCCTCGCAGAGGCGACCTGCCGCGCCGCACCCAACACCCCATCGCGCGCCACCGATGGGTGAGTGATGTTGGATCTCCGTAGGTGGGACCAAGAGAGGTTGGTGCGCTGGCACCAAAGCAGCCTGATCGAATCACCGTGCGCGCCGTGTTCCGCACGATGATGTAGTCGCAGCTTCCGCTTGGTTGGACGGGAAGGCTCGGTTCAGGTGCGCTGCGAACGTCGGTGACATCGGCCGGGGTGAAGCGACTGGTGCCGGCTTCGACAGGGGTGACGGATCCGTGCCGGCTGACGGGTTGGGCCGGGCGGGCTAGGGTGTCGCCGGTATCAGCGCCGATCTGCAGCACCCGCTGGTTATTTCTGATGTCGCGTCGGTCCGGGACCATCTGGATTTTGATCAAGTAGCCGGCCCCATCGGCCCGCGGACTGGTAGTACGGCCGTCAGCGCTTTGCCTTGGTGGTGTGGGTGGGGTGTATGCGTAGGGTGCAGCTGATGCGGCGGTGGTCGGAGGGCCAGGTGGTGGGGTTGTTGTCGGGTGGGATGTGGATTTGGTAGGTGCCGGGTACGACGGTGGCGGTGGTGAGGAGGGCGTGGTTGGCGAGGAGGTAGTCGATGTGTAGGCCGTGGGGGCCGTTGGTGGTGGGTGGGAGTGAGGTGGGTGTGTGGGGGTCGAGTTCGGCGAGGTGGTGGTAGCCGGCGCTGTTGACGCGGTGGTTGGTGGTGGTGTTCCAGGTGCCGATGAGTCGGTCGATGGCGCGGGTGTCGGCGTGCCAGGTTCCGTTGTGGTGGTGGGCTTTGTGGTCGCGGGTGCTGGTGGGGATGCAGGTCCAGTCGGGTGTGGGTAGGTGGGGGCCGGAGCTGGTGGAGTTGAGGTCTCCGGCGATCAGGGTGGGGGTGGGGCTGGTGCCGGAGGTGGCGAGGAGGCGGGCGCGGGCCAGGCGTTGTTCTGGGTCGGCGTAGGGCCAGTGTTCGACGTAGACGTGGAGGCGGTAGGTGGGGTCGGCGCGGAGGCTGAATCGGGTGAGGTTGCGTTTGTCGGGGAACTCGGGTTCTTCTGCGGCGTCGAGGCGGAGTACACGCGGGTCGTAGATGACCGCGGTGGCGAGTGCTCCGGTGTGCAGCTCACCGACGTAGGGGCGGCCGGTCACCTCGGCGAGGTGTGCCATCGCGGTGTGCAGCGGTCGCCTGCCCCGGGCATGCCAGAACTTCGCTTCGCAGAGCATCAGCAGGTCAGGGTGGGGTCCGTCGAGGAAGGCACGGGCCAGGGGTGTGAAGTTGTAGGAGCCGTCGGGTTGGAGTCCGCCGGCTTGGAAGTTGAACAGGGACAGGTCGAGTTCCACGCTCATCGGCTGCTCCCGGGTGCGGTGTTTCGGGCGGTGGCTGGTGATGCCGGCGGCATCACTGTGGAGTGCGTCCAGGGGAAGCCCAGGGCGTCGAGGGCGTCGATGCGGTCGCGGGGTACGAGGTCGCGTTTGCGTTGGTTGCGGAGGTTGTGGGCGATGCTGCCGAGGTTGATGTCGCCTTCGCGGTGGTGGCGAGGCACCCGGAGGTGTCCTTCGCGGTGGTGAAAGGTGGTGAATGCGGCGAGGTGTCGTTGCCAGCGGGCGTCGAAGACTCGCCAGGTGATGCCGAGCTGTTCGAGGGTGAGGATCTGGTCGGGGGTGAGTTCGCCGCGTCGGTGGCGGCCTCGGCAGTTGTGGATGAAGCTGCCGAGGTCGATGTCGCTTTCGCGGTGGTAGCGGGGTACGTCGAGGTGGCCTTCGCGGTGTCGGAAGGCGTGGGCGGCGGTGATGCCTGCGGTCCAGTCGGCGGTGGGGTGGGTGGGTGTTCTGCCGGTGGTGGCGTGGTTGAGGATGCGGATGGTGATGTCCCGCAGGAGGCTGTCGGTGAGGTAGCCGTCGGGCATGCGTAGGAGGACCCGTTCGGGTAGTTGTGGGTGTCGGCTGCCGGTGCGGGCGTGGTGGTGGCGGGTGTCGAGGTCGGTGGCGAGGGTGTCGTCGTGGGCGCGCATCGCCCACAGCACCTGCAGGGCGGCCATCCATTCGTCGTCGGCGTGCGGTAGCCGGGTGGGGTCGTCGGGGAGTAGCAGGGGGACGAGGATGGTGGCGATGCCGGTGCCTCGGGGGTTGCGGCGGAGTGCTCGTCCGACGGTTTGGACGGTCTGGACGGTGGAGCGCATGGGTCGGGTGAGGACGACGGCGTCGACGGCGGGGACGTCGATGCCTTCGGTGAGGGCGCGGGCGGAGGAGATGACGGTCCATCCGTCGTCGGGGGGTTCGGCGAGGCGGTCGAGGTGGATCTGTCGTTGGCGTAGGTTTTGCTGGCCGTCGACGTGGCCGGTGGTCAGCCGGCCTTTCGGCTGTTCGGCGGCAGGGAGGCGGGCGGCGGTCCGTGCGAGGGTGGAGGCGAACTCTCTGCTGTCGGCCACGCGGGGGGTGAACACGAGGACCCGGCGGAGTCCGAACTCGGCGGCGGCACGCAGCAGGGCGGTCTGCACGACGGCGGTGCGTAGTGGGGCTTCGCCGATGGCGGTGACCCGGTCGTCGTCGACGTCTTGAAGCACCTGTAGGGCGTCGTGGGTGCGGATGCCGACGACGACGATGCGGAAGTCGTCGAGCCAGCCGTCGGTGATGGCCTGGCCGAACGGGTACCGGTGCCATACGGGTCCGAACACGCTCGGGTCGTCCATTGATAACGCCTCGTGCGGCTCTCCGTGACGGCGGCCGGGGGTGATGATGCGGGGTGTCGCGGTCATGTTCACCCGGATGGTGGCGGGCAGGTGGGTGTCGTCGTGGATGCGGGCGAACGTCTTGCCGACGAGACCGGCGGTGCGGTGTGCTTCGTCGATGATCACCAGGTCGGCCGTCACACCGGCCACCAGGAGCGCGGCACCGACCCGGTCGGCGGAGGTGTTGGTCACCGCGAGCAGCCGCATCCGCCCGTGCGGGGCGTGGTGGAGCCATGCGGTGATCTCGTCGGGGTCGGCCAGTACGGGGCAGCTCGTGGGGTCGGTGTGGCCGGCGACGTCGGCGACGGAGTCGTCGCTGCACACCGCCGCCGTGTAGGCGCCGAGGGGCCGCCACACCCGCAGGGTCTGACCGACCAGGGCCAGTGACGGACACACGATCACCACCAGGCCCTGTGGGCAGCACCGTACTGCCGCGTGTGCGGCGATCAGTGTCTTTCCGGTCCCGCAGGCGGCGATGACCTGTCCCCTGCCGTCGCGGGCGGCACCCTCAACGATGGCCTCGACTGCTTCCTGCTGATATCCGCGCAGCGGCGGCAACGCCTCCGCCAGCAGGGATCGCCGGTCGAGGGCATCGGGTCGCTGTCCGCCCGCATTGCCGCTTGCGGCCGTGTCCGGGGCGGTCATGCCCGCACCGGGGCGGGAAGGTTCACTGCTGCTCCTGGGCTGCTGTTGTCGTGGTGGGTGGTGTGGTGGTGCCGTAGCTGGTCGAGGTGTGCGGTCATGCGGGCGGTGGCGGGATGCCCAGGGTGGGCGCGGTGGTGGCGGTCGATGGTGTCGGTGAGGAGGGTCTGGGCGGCGTGGTGGTGGCCGAGGTCGTGTAGGACGAGGGCGGTCGTGGCGCGGACGGCGAGGGTGGGGTGCGCGTCGGGTCCGGTGGTGGCGGCCAGGTGGTCGGCGAGTTCCCGCAGGAGGTGGTAGGCGCGCTGGTGGTGGCCTACCTGCCGGTGGGCGGTGGCGAGAGTGTGGGCGGCGGTCAGGGTGTGCGGGTGGGTGGGGCCGTGGAGGTGGGTGAGGCTGCGGTGGGCGTAGTCGGCCCAGCGGATTGCCGCCTGGCCGTGCAGTAGTGGGGCGAGCAGGTGTGCGGCGTCGGCGTGAACGGCCTCGGTGGCGGTGGTGGTGGGGTCGATGCCGGCGAGGATGTTCCGCAGGATGGTGCGGGCACGCTGCGGATCGGTGCCGGTGAGTTTGCGGGCGAGGTGGAGGTGTCCGGGCGGGACCGGTCGGGGTGGGCGGGTGGTGGGCCAGGTGATGCGCAGGTCGGTGGGGTGGCTGCCGGCGGTGATCCGGGTGATCAGCCGGTCGGCGTGGCCGGCGGCGTTACTCGCCGCCTTGGGGTGGGTGAGCGCGGGTACGAGGTGCGCGGCGTGCCGCAGGACCACCAGCCCAACGGCGTTGGCGACTGCTGTCGCGTTCAGTACAGGTCGGCGGCAGGGTGGTGGACAGTCATAGACGAGACCAGCCCAGGTGAACACCGCCGTCATGGGGCGTCGGCAGAACCGGCAGTGCAACAGCCCGTCGGGCAACAGGACCGGATCGTCGCTGGTGTGTGTGTTCGGTGTGGTGGGGGGTGGTGTTGCGGTGGCGTGGGTGCGGGCTTTGGTGACCCAGGTTTGCAGGAGCCGGCGGTCGAGGTGGAGTTCCCGGGCGACGGCGCTGATCGGGCCGCGTCGTCCGGCGGCGCGGGCGGCTTCGACCTGGCGTACGGCGTCGGCGATGACGTCGGAGGTGTAGGTGCGGGGCAGAGCCATCAGGAAGGTCAGTCCCTCGGCAAGACGAACGGGCAGGGAAGCAAGCAGGGCGTTTGCGGGCCGGCTGTAGCGATCACCAGGCCGGCTGGTGGTCAGGGCGTGGGGTGGTGGCGGGCGCGGTGATGCGGGGCACGAGTGCGGCGGCGGCGTCGATGACGTCCTGCTGGTGGTGGGTCAGCGGACAGGTTCGGACTGCGGTGAGCAGGTGCGCCGCGACGCGGGCAAGCCGGGACGCGGGCAAGCCGGGGCTCGGGCAAGCCGGGGCTCGGGAGAGCCGGGGCGGCGGGGTGGCAGGCAGCGGTCAGGGGGTGCCGATGCCGGCGGTGGGTGGAGACGTTCGCCGGGGTCGGGGGATGGGCCTCGGCAGGTGTGGGTGATCCGGGCCTGGGTCTGAATCCGGCGCGGTGGCGTCGGTGAGGTCGGCGATGAAGGCGTCGATCTGGCCGTGGGTGATGCCGGGCATGCAGATGAGGTGGCTGACGTCGGCGTCGGTGGCGAGGAGCCACTTCGCCCGTACCGGGGTGGGTGGGGTGGGGAGGACGACGGTGAAGGCGTGGGGGTGTCGCCAGGCGGGCCAGCCGGCGGTGGTGAGCTGGTCGACGGTGTAGGCGGCGAGGCGGCGTGCTTCGCTGACCCGCCATCGGTGTCCTTCCCGGCCGTGGGTGGCGATGGCGTGCCAGAGCAGTGCGGCGGCGAGTCCGCAGCGTGATCCGGTGACGGTGGAGTCGAGGGTTGCGGTGTAGGTGACCGGGGCGCCTTCGCGGCGGAGGCTGTCGCGGATGAGGACCACCCCGCACGGCGTCGGCACCCCGAGGAACTTGTGCCCCGACACGGTGATGCTGCCGATGCCGCTGTCGTCGTCCAGGCGCAGCTGCCCGTCGAGGGCGAGGGGGATGCCGGACAGGGCGGCGTCGACGTGCACGTGCCGGCTGGGCACGTCGTGTTCGTCGAGGATGGTGTGGATGTGAGTGGTGTCGTCGACGGCTTCGGTCATGGTGGTGCCGGCGGTGGCCACCACGATCGCCGGCCACCGCCGGTGCCGACGTACCCGCACGGCGAGGTGGTCGTAGTCCATCTCCCCGTCCGCGCCAGCGTTGACCACTACACCCCGTGCTCCGAGCATCTCGATGATCTTCGGGATGGAGTAGTGGGCGGCGGTGGAGTAGTAGATGCGGGCGGTGGGGAGGCGGCGGCGGGCGGCGTGGAGGGCGGAGAGGTTGCCTTCGGTGCCGCCGGTGGTGACGTAGCCCCACCGGTCGTGGGCGGGCATGTGGAGGGTGTCGGCGAGCCAGGCGATGACGGCTTGTTCGAGGATCCGGGTGTGGGCGGTGCCGCCGGTGTCGGTGGGGTCGCCGATGTTGTTCCACAGGCGGTGACCGAGGCGGGCCATCACCTCCCGATGGTCTAGGTCGACCGCGCCGGGGAAGCCGATGCTCGTCGGCGCGGCCGTGTCGGCCTCGGCGACCAGGTGGTCCAGGACCGCGGTGACGTCGACCGGCGTACGACTGAGGTCCGCGGCCTCGGTGAGA